>DFLH01000001.1:0-67719 GCA_002373695.1 Verrucomicrobia bacterium UBA3624 | reverse complement strand
AACTGGCTCTTGCGATTCGCAAGCAACCTACTCGGCGACCGTCACCTCGGTGATGACGATAGGTTCAACGGGCACGTTCTGGTGCGGACCGGCAAAACCCGTCCTCACCTTGGCGATCTTGTCGACGACATCCATTCCCGCCGTCACCTTGCCGAAAACGGCGTAGCCGTACGTCCTGGGATCGTCACCCTTGTAATCGAGAAACCCGTTGTCAACCAGGTTGATGAAAAACTGGCTCGTGGCGGAATCTACGATCATCGTGCGAGCCATGGCGATCGTGCCCCGCTTGTTGGAAAGCCCGTTGGACGCCTCGTTCTTGATGGGCGACTTCGTAGGTTTCTGGTCCATCGCCTTTGTGAAGCCGCCGCCCTGTATCATGAACCCGTCGATCACGCGATGGAATATCGTGCCATTGTAGTGGCCCGCCTTGGCATAAGCGATGAAATTGGCCACCGTGACAGGCGCCTTTGCATCGTCGAGTTCCAGATTGATGGAACCCATCGTCGTCTTGACTGCAACCTTCTTCATTTTCTACTCCTTGAAACCACCCTGCACCCGTCAGGCGTTACAAGCGCCAGATCCTCGATGCGCACGCCGAGCCGCCCTTCCAGGTATATGCCCGGCTCTATGGTCACGAACATGCCGGGCTCCATCACGGCAGCAGAGTTCGCCCGCGCACACGGCTCCTCGTGTATCTCGTAGCCTACGCCATGCCCAAGCGAATGTCCGAACGCCTTGCCGTATCCTGCCTTTGCGATGATGTCGCGGGCGACCTTGTCGAGCGCGCCGCCGGTCATGCCTGGCTTCAGCGCCGCGATAGCCGCCTTGTTGGCCTCAAGCACTATGTCGTATATTTCACGGTACTTGGGGTCTGTCCCCTTGATGCAGCGCGTCATGTCCGAACACACGCCATCCAGTTTCACGCCCATGTCAACCAGCAGGGGATCGCCGCGGCGCCACACCGTATCGTCCGGCACATGGTGGCATTCAGCGGCGTTGGCGCCGGCGCAGACTATGGTCTCGAACGCCTCGCCGTCGCCCAGCGCGTTCATGAAGCCGCGTATGACGCGCTGGATCTCCTTTTCCGTCATTCCGCTGCGGATTTCCCGGCGTGCGAGCGTCCATATCTCGTCGTTGAGCGCGACCGCCTGCGTGATCTTCGCGATCTCGGGGAGCGTCTTGACTGCGCGCAGCGAAAGGATTTCATCCGCCACGTCTACAAGCGCCGCGCGACGAAACGCCTTCTTGAGGGAGAGATACCTGCTTGCGGGGACAGACCCTTCGTACCCAAGGCGGCGCACGTTTGCGGGAAGCCACGCCTTCAATGTTTCGGCGAAGGTGCGTCCGCGCCCCAGCCTGACCGTCTTCAGCCATGGCGCGACGCGATGGATCATCGGCACGTAGCGGAAGTCGGTGGCGATCAGCGGCGGCGCCGCCGGCCGCACGACGAGGCACGCGCTGTCGCACGCGACGCCCGTGACGGAACGGATGTTCGCCTCGCCCCACAGAAGCACGGCATCCAGCCGACGGCGCGCGGCATATCGCGCAAGCGACGAAAGGCGCTCTCCAAACGGGTTGCCGTCAGGCATCTGAAGAACCCCTTCCCGCCCTGTGCCGGATTACGTAGGCGCGTACGCCGAAATACGTCAGCGGCGTCAGCACGGCGGCGAAAATGAAGCCTCCGACGAAAAACGATTCCAGCAGCTCGCCGCTGATCTGCAGAACGGACTCCCAGCTCTGCTCCGCCACCACGTCGCGCAGCGCATGGCGTATGTTGGCATACGACAGCCTGCCGCCAATGAGCCTGTTGCCTATCCAGCACTGGACCGGGTAGATTATGAATATGGTGAAATGGTTGGTGACAAAAGTGCCGATCGTCGCACCGATCTTGCTGCCCCTAAGGACTATCGCCGAAGGGATCGAAAGCATCAGCTGGAAACCGAACGGAATGGCACATCCGTAGAACATGCCTATCGCCCATCCTCTGGCGATGAATTCCGCAGAGGCCCTTTCGCGCAGGATCTGTGCGCGAAGGCGGTTCCACTGGTCCTTAATCCACGACATGCACGAACAGCCCAGAGCGGAGCTTCGGTTCGAACCAGGTGGACTTTGGCGGCATTATCGCGCCTGCGTCGGCGATTGCCATCATCTCGCCGACCGTGACCGGATACATCGAGAACGCCACTGCCGCGCGGCCGTCCTCCACGCGTCCCTTGAGCTCGTCCGTTCCGCGCACGCCTCCCATGAAGGATATGCGCGGGGAGGTGCGCGGATCGTCGATGCCGAGCACAGGGGAAAGGAAACGGTCCTGCAGCACCGACACGTCCAACGACGCCACGACATCCGCATCCTCCGGCACGTCCCATGCGAGGTCGTACCATCTGCCTGCGAGGAACATCCTCGCATGGCGGCCGGCCGTTGGCGTTCCGCCGTCGGCCTCGGTCACGGAGAACACCTTGCGCGCGGCAGCCAGGAGATCGCTTGCGGAAAGACCGTTCAGATCCGCGACCAGCCTGTTGTACGGAAGTATCTTCAGCTGCGTGGCTGGGAACGCCACCGCGAGGAACCAGCGGCTCTCCCCTGCGAAACCGCGCTCGCGGGCGTAGCGCGCGGCGGCGGCGCTGCGGTGATGCCCGTCGGCTATGTACGCCGCCGGAATCCGGTCGAACGCCTCTGCAAGCGCCCCGTTGCACTCGGACGGGATCGTCCACACCGTGTGGCGGATTCCGTCCGGGGCCGTGAAATCGTAGAGTGGAACCGCCTTGCAAGCCTCTGCGACTATCGCATCGATGCCTGCATCGTCCCTGTATGTGAGGAATGCCGGGCCGGTGTGCGCGCGCAACGTCTCGATGTGGCGGGTTCTGTCGTCTTCCTTGTCCGTACGCGTCTTTTCGTGCTGTTTCAGCACACCTGCGATGTACTCCTGCGTATCGAACGTCGCCACCAGGCCAGTTTGGGCGTGATCGCCCATTATCTGGCGGTAGGCGTAGAACATGGGCACGCCCTCCTGCACGAGGGTACCGCCGGCGCGAAGCCCGTCCAGAGCACGTTTCGCCTGGGCATACGCCTCCGGCGATGAAACGTCGGTGCCGTCAGGCATGTCGATCTCGGGGCGGGAAACGTGCAGGAAGCTGACGGGATTCCCGGCCGCAAGGGCGCGAGCCTCGGCGGTATCCACCACGTCGTAGGGAACGGCCGCCACGCGCGGCGCCGCCTCCGGCATCGGGCGGACTGCGGCGAAAGGACGTACTTTCATCGACCGGCCCCGCTTGTCAGTAGTTGGGGAAGATATCGAAACCGACGTTGAGAATGGGGCAGAACGACAGTTCGCTCTCGCGGATGACGTTCACGCCGCCGACCTGGAAACCGTACATGGTTTCAGCACGGTTGATGAGCCCCACCTGGAAACCGCACAGGGAATCGGCGATGTTGACCAACCCCACCTGAATGCCGCGCATCGAACGGGCTTCGTTGAAGAGCCCCACCTGGAAACCGGTGAGATCGGCACGACCTGCGGAGTTGTACACGCCCACCTGGATGCCGGCCATCACATCCTCGGCCTCGTTGCGAAGAATGTTGAGCTGCACGCCTTCGAAATAGCGGCAGCGCCCGTAGAAGCCGATGTCGAAACCGGTGACGCTCTCGCACTCGCCATAGGGGAGCGTGAGCCGCAGGCCGACCACGTCTATGTTTCTGGTGGAGTTGAACGCCAGCCAGACCGGCCACGGGGCCTTTTCCGTTGGCGCCGCAGACGCAGCCGGCGCCGACGCCGGCGCTGCTTCCTGGGCATATACGGCCGCGCAGGCCATGACCGCAAACAATCCCGTCAGAACTTTTTTCATTTTCAGCATCCTCTTGTAGAAGTTGGACGGTAGAATTATAGGTTTTTTCCGCGTCTACCGCAAGCGCAATCTCGCTATTTCCTGTTTTTTCGGGCGGCGAACCACGCGCGTTCGGCCTTGACCGCCTCCTGATCGGCGGAAAGCCGCTTGAAATCCGCCTCGTAGGCCGCGCGTTCCGACGGCCATGTGGTTATGTACCATCTGATGTCGCGCAGGGCCATTCCCTTGTCGCCTGCCTCCAGATCGTCCTTGATGTCCTCGGCCAGGCGCTTCTTTGCCTTTTCGATGGAGTCCAGGATCGCCTGCGCTTCGGCCACTTCTTCGGGTTTCCTGCTTTTTAGCGCGTTCTTGAACGGTGCGAGCGCATACCCCTCGGCCTTGACGCCCATCACCAGCCGCTTCCGGTACTGGCGGAACTTCTTCAGCGGCACGCCCGCGATCAGCTGGCCCGGCACCGGCAGGTTGGTCAACGTGTCGACCATGGCCACGACGGCCTCGTTCTTGTCGCCGCCTTCATACACGGTCGCGCCGTTCGTATCCGCCACGGTGATGTGCAACGGCCCGGCGCCAGGTTTCGCCACATACGCCACCGGATGCCCGTTCGCCGCATTGCCAAGCGCGTTCTTCTTGAGGAAAGCCACCGCCTCCGCGTCGGAATCCCCGCCTTCCACCGTCATCACCACCTTGCGCTCGCGCGCAAGCAGCCCCGACGCGCAGAGCGCCGCGAACGCGAATGCCGCCAGCCGCCGGCCGCGAACCACCGCCATTTCCGCCTTCATTTTATCTCCTTCTCGTACGGAATCTGAATCTGATAGTGCTTGGCGAATATCCGCATGTCACGCAATGTCTCCTCCTTCGGCTCCGCGGTGTATGCGGCGATGAGAGCGTAGAGGCGCCGCGTGGCCCATTCGCGCCGCACGCCTTCATCCAGCTTTTCGGCAGAGGCGAATGGAAGGCGGAAAAGGTTCTCGAACACGCTGGCGCCGTTCAGCCCGCGCATCTGGAACACTACCTCCTTCTGGTCGGCGGGGCATATGCCGTATATCTCTATCGGCTCGTCTTCGCACAGGTTTGCCACAAGCTTCGGATACGTCTCGGCTCGCGACGACGCCGTGAAGATCACCGACACGTCGGCCAGGACAGGCCTGGCGAACTTCTTCGCCAGCGCCGGCACGCCCTCGGCGGCGGCCCAGCGGAATCCCTCGTGCCTCGCCCATCCGCCGCGGTTGCAGCGCGTAAGCATGTCCATGAGGTAGGCGTTGGCAGTCGGCTTCACGCCGTACATGAACACGGATATCAAGCCGTCGTTCAGCGATGAAAACCTCGAGATGATCTCGGCGTTGCGCGTCAGGCCGCTCGTGGCCTCGCCGTCGGTCACCACAAGAGCCACTACCGGGCGCGCCGGATCGCGTGGCAGCGTCAGCACGCTGCGCAAGGTGCGGAAGACGTCCGTCTGGCCATGGGCGGTAAGCCGGCCCAGCCACTTGTCGGCTTTCTCCAGCGTCTCCGCAGTCACCTCTTTCCAGGCCGCATCGGGGAACGCGTAGGTGAACTTGTCGCGGAACGCCACCACGTTGAACCTGTCGCCGGTGTTAAGCCCCCTGAGAGCGGCCGACACCGCCTTGCGGCACGCTTTCAGACGGTCGTTCGCGATAGAACCTGAAGCGTCCAAAAGGAACACCATGTCCTTGGACACCACCGGCAACGGCTTCTCGGCGCGAGACGACATCCTGATGCGGAAGTACTTGAACTGCGGACGCTCCGGATCGATCCAGGCGCCGAGCCCCACGCGCACGTTCTCCTGGAAGGGTTCGCCCGCCGGCGTCTGTTCGTCGCGCAGCGTACGCACCGCCTCCCTTTCGCTCGCCACCTTCTTCTCGTCCACGCGAGCGTTTGGCGGCGGAGCTGGCGGCGAAGGCTCCGCCACGTGTTTCTTCACCTGCGAATCTTTTCTGCCATCCTTCTCTTCCGCATCTGCCTTCGCCTCGATCGCGGCGAGAGCGGCCAGCGCAGGAGAAGAAACTCCGAACCCGAACGGATCCTCCGTGCCCGTTCCTCCCGTTCCGCCTGCCGCGAAATCCACGGAAGGCGGCATTGGCGCAAGACGGGCGATGGCGGCAGTTCCGCCGCTTTCACCGGACACGAGCGGTTTCGCGGCGACGGCATCGGCTATTCCATTCCCGCCGGCGACGGATTCCAGCAGCTCGACAGGCGGCGTGACGTCCGCCGCATGCGCCACCCGCGGCACCTTGGGGATCACCAGCCGGGGCAGGGCGGTTTCTTCGGCCTCCGGGACGGCCGGCGGTTCAATGGCGACGATCTCCTGCCGAGGCTGCCAGTCGGCTGCCGCAACCGCCGCAGGTTCCGGCGCAGGTTCCGTCTTCGGCGCGGCATCTGCCACGGGAACAGGCATGTCCGGCATTACCGTCTGCACCGTGGAATCGGAAAGGCGGTCCACGCGTTCTTCGGGCCTTTCAGCATCTGGCGGCGGCGCCGGACGGCCTTCGGCGGCAAGGTCGTTCGCGAGCGGATCGCCGGCCATCTTCTGCATCTGCATCACCGGCAGGTCTCTTGTCCAGCGGCGATCGCTCTTCACCTGGCCGGGCAACGGCGCAAAGGCGCAATCGGAAAGCCCTACCATCATCCATATGTGAAGGGCGGCGGACATTAGAACGGCAACGACGATCAATGCCACACGACCATCGTTCGCATACGCAGGCGTCCTGTCGAAATCTGGATTCATTTCATCGGTTCTCCGCTTGACAGGCCGGTATTCTAGCAAAATCGGCAGGTGGTGGCTAGTGCCGGCGGGGCAGGAGCGAAAGCGCCGTGGGGACGGCCACCAGCAGCACGAAGACAAGCGCACCGGCCGTTCCTTCCGCCAGTATCCTCGCAGGCACCACAAAATAATGCGGCAGGCCCGGCCACGCGGAACCCGTCTTAACCGAAAAGAGCCAGCCGGCAAGCGCGCCGGCAGGCAATCCAAACGCCACGCCCCATGCGGCAGTGCGCAGCGCCGCGGCCGCAAGACGCGCCGCCAGCTGCGCACGTGTGGCGCCCACCGCCCGAAGCATGGCGAACATCCTGCGGGACGCCTCCGCATCGGCCACCAGCATGGCTATGAAACCGAACGACAGCACGAGCAGGAAAACGAACGGAACGCGAGCCGCCTGGCCGATGACGTCGGATCCGTGCGCAAGCGTCCCGTCGGCGATCTCGTCACGCGCATGCAGACGCACCGTAGAGCCCGCCGGATTGCCAAGCGCCGCGACGATCGCCTCCTCCACCGCCCGTCCCGCGGGGAACACGCCTTTCTCCGCAAGGAAACCAGGTTCGTATTCCACCCACAGATGCGTCATGCGCACCATCGCCGAAGGACGGACGTCCAGCGACTCGATGGTGTCCAGCGAAACGAATACGGGGCCGTCCGTCATCACCGGCATCCTGTTCAGGCCCCGGACAAGACCGCGGCTCGTCACCATGTGCCAGTTGAGATCGACCACGCCGGCCACAGGCAGTTCGACAACCGTCTTCTCCCCGCGACCGCCCATCGCCACCCGCAGAACGTCGCCGACATGCAGGTTTCTTGCGCGTGACATCATTTCGGTGATCACGCACGCATCCGTAGTGCGAAGCGCCTCTTCGCATTTGGCGCGGGTTCCCTCGACGAAGCGGAACTCCGGCAGCCATTCCGCCGCCAGGAACAACGCGTTGCGGCAGGGACGCGGGTTTCCGCGGCCGCCGCGTCCCTGCGGCATCTCCATCGGCTCTTCCGGCTCGAAATTCAATTGAAGCGGATAGAGTTCCGAGATGCGTTTCACGCCAGGCAGGGAACGAAGCTTGTCCACATCGAACGAACTGACGCCGCCAGGCAGGATCGACACTATGGCATCCGGCCACTCTGGCGAGGGCATGAACGCGCGCATGAGCGACGCACCCCATACCTCCACCGCCACGAATGCGGCATAGCCGCAAGCGAACGCGACCGCCATGCCTCGCCTGCGGCGGCGAGGACGCGCCTCCACCTCTTCCAGCGGACGCACCGACAGCGCCGGCCAAAGCGCGAACAGAACGGCGACGCCGGCCACGAGAAGCGCCAATGCCGCCACGGCCGGCACGATGCCTGCCGAAATGGAAGGCCCTGCGGGGAATGCCACCGGATCGGCCGCCACGTAGACGACCAGCGTGGCGATTCCTGCGCCGCAACCGACCGCCAGGCCGGCAAGCGTCGCCGCCAGCGATTCCGTCGCCACAATGCGAACCACGCCAAGACGCGTAAGCCCCACGGTACGCAGAATCGCAAGAGTCCGCCTGTTGGCCTCGATGGAGAGTAAAAGCGAATTGACCAGAAGGCACAGCGCCAGGAGCACGGCGCCGGCAAGCAGAAGCGGCCGGGCGTAGTCCATGCGGCGCTGTTCGTCGTTCTGGAAGCCGCGAACCACGGAGGGTGCTGCGGGGGTCAGCAGTCCCGAAGCAGTCGCGTCGCGATAGAGGGCGAGAGTGCCGTGCGGTTCGCCGGCGACGGCCGCAAAAGCCGCATCGTTGACAAAAAAACCAGGCCAGCCGGGTGGCAGCTTCGCATCGTCGAGATAACCCACGACGGTTCCCGTCATCGTCCCGTGCTGTCCTACGAACTTGACGCGGCTCCCCAGCGGCGGCGGATCGCCATGTCCAAAGCGGACGAGCGAATTGCGGGTACAGACGATTTCAAAGCCTGGACATGCCTGGTCGACCCACCTGCCTTCCGCAAGTTTAGTGCACCCGTAGGGATTCGCCGCCGGCGCCTTGGCCAGGACCGCGCGCAATGGCGGCCCCTGCATTACATGCCCGCCAGGCCGTAAATCCACGGTCATCCCGACGAGCTTCAAGACGAGGCCGGCCCGCCCCTCCCCGTCAGAGTCGAATTCCCATGCGGCCCAAGGCGCTGCGGCACGCGCCGCCAATGATGGCGCCTGCGCGCGGTTCGTCGCAGCCAGGGAGAACATGAATACCACCGCGCCTGCGGCGATCGCCACTCCCGCCGCCGCGCATGTGAAGCGGGTCTTGCCGCCGCGCAAGATCAAATCTCCAAGAAGCATGGCCTCACCCCCGCTACCGCACCACATCCAGGTACGTTCTTGAAACCTTCCCGGCGTCGCCTTCCGTTTCGCATGCGGCGACGATATGGCCATCCTTGAGAAAATGGACCTTCGATGCCGATGCGGCGACCACCGGATCGTGCGTCACAAGAAGAACTGCCGTCTTCTCCACGCCATTGAGACTCTTCAAAAGCGAACACAGATCGCGCGATGCGGCAACATCGAGATTGCCGGTAGGCTCGTCGGCCAGAATGACATCCGGCCCGGCAAACAACGCGCGCGCCACGGCAACGCGCTGGCGTTCGCCGCCGGAAAGCTCCGCAGGGCGCCGGGTATCCTTCCCTTCGAGACCGAGCCTTGAAAGAAGTTCCCGCAAACGGTTTCGGTCAGGCCGGCCATGATCCAGCCTTACAGGGAGCATGACGTTCTCGGCGACCGTGAGAGAATCGACCAGGTTGAAATCCTGGAACACCACGCCGACATGACGACGGCGGAATTTCGCCGCGGCGGCGTCGGACATGTCCGTCACCACATGGCCGCCTATTTCAATCCTGCCGGAGCTTGGCACGGCAAGACCGGCCGCGAGATGCAGGAACGTGGATTTTCCGCTGCCGCTCGGTCCCATGAGGGCTTCGAACGAACCAGATTCGACCGTCAGGTTGAAATTCTCAAGAACCTTCTGACGCATCGCTCCTTTTCCATATGCATGCGCCAGATCTGTCGCTTTCAATGCTACCATCGCGTGTTGTCCTTTTACCGTTAAACGCCAGAAAAAAACATCTGGTTCATTGTAAAACCCGGCCCACGACCGCCGCGGACGGCACAGGGTGCCGTCCCTACCGAAAACATGACAGGTTTTACACCTGCCCCCCCCCCCCAAAAAAATGGAGCGGGCGAAGGGAATCGAACCCTCGTAAGAAGCATGGGAAGCTCCTATTCTGCCATTGAATTACGCCCGCTGTTGGCGGAGAGGGAGGGATTCGAACCCCCGATACCTTGCGGTATGCATGATTTCGAGTCATGTGCATTCAACCGGGCTCTGCCACCTCTCCGTCGAAAGCAGGGCGTAGTTTAGCACATCCGGCCGTACCGGTCAATGGCCTTTTTTGCACACAATCATGCCAACCTGCACGATTCGCGGATGCGCCCCTTGGGTCTTAGGGTCTAACGACGAAGTTGACCATCTTCTTCGGAACGCAGACAACCTTGACTATCGTTTTGCCAGCAAGGAACCTGGCGACGTCCGGGTTCGCCTCGGCTGCGGCGCGCATTGCCGCCGCGTCCGCCGTGGCCGGGACGGTGACGCGCCCGCGCAACTTGCCTAGCACCTGCACGGGGATTTCCACTTCGTCCTCGACGAGTGCCGCCGGATCGTATGCGGGGAAAGGTTCGTAGGCAAGCGTGCCGGCATGGCCAAGGAACTGCCACAGCTCCTCCCCCAGATGCGGCGCGAACGGCGCCAGGCAGAGCACGAACTTTTCAACAGCTTCCCTTGGCAGGGGTTCGGGGGCGCCAGAACCCCCGGTCGTTGCCGGAAACTCGTTGAGAAACACCATCATCGCAGATATGGCCGTGTTGAAGTTGAGCGACTCCAGATCCTCTCCAACCTTCTTCACGGTCGCATTCAGCACCTTCGCCTCCGCCTTGGTGAGCGGACGGTCCGCGATCGGCGTTTCCGTCACGAGCTTGTTGACGCGCTTCAGGAAACGGAACACGCCCTCGACACCTTTCGTGGACCACGGCTTCACAGCCTGCAGCGGCCCCATGAACATCTCGTAGAGGCGCAGCGAATCCGCTCCGTAATCGCGTATCACGTCGTCCGGGTTGATGACGTTCTTCAGGGATTTCGACATCTTCGCCGGAAATTCCGTCAGCAGCTCCTCCTCGCCGCCGTCTTCCGCGCCGTATGGCTTGCCCTCGCGCCATGTGATCTTGTCCATCGGCACAAGGACGCCACGCGACGTCTTGTACGCCATGCCGAGGATCATGCCTTGGTTGACCAGCCGCTGGAACGGTTCGTCCGTCGGCACCAGGCCGAGATCGAACAGCACCTTGTGCCAGAAGCGGGAATAGAGCAGATGCAGTACCGCATGTTCCGCGCCTCCGACATAGAGATCGACCGGCAGCCATTCCTTCAGCTTGGCGGGATCCGCGAAAGCGGCATCGTTGTGCGGGTCGATATAGCGCAGGTAGTACCAGCAGCTGCCGGCCCATTGAGGCATGGTGTTCGTCTCGCGCACGCCCTTCTCGCCAGTCTTGGGATCGGTGTAGTTGACCCATTCCGCCGCCTTTGCGAGCGGCGGCTCGCCCGTACCCGTAGGCTTGTAGTCGGCAAGCTCGGGAAGCGTAAGCGGCAGATCCTCCGCAGGCACGAGCTTCGTGCTGCCATCGGCCATGTGGATGACCGGGAACGGCTCGCCCCAGTAGCGCTGGCGGCTGAAAAGCCAATCGCGCAGCTTGTACTGCGTCTTGGCGTGGCCGACGCCTTTTTCTTCCAGCCAGGCGATCATCTTCGCCTTGGCATCTTCGACGGAAAGTCCGGTGATGAAGCCGCTGTTCACCATCGTTCCCGTGGCGCAGTCCGTAAAAGCGGCTTGAAGCGGCAAAGATTCCACGTCTCCGGCACGACGCACCACCTCGATGATAGGCAGGCCGAATTTCTTTGCGAAGGCCCAGTCGCGATCGTCATGGGCGGGCACTGCCATGATCGCCCCCGTGCCATAGCTCGCAAGCACGTAGTCGGAGATGAAGATAGGCAGCTCTACGCCGTTCACCGGGTTGACGCCCGTCACGCCTTCCAGCTTCACGCCCGTCTTGTCCTTGTTCAGCTCCGTACGTTCCAGATCGCTTTTCGACGCCGCCTTCCGCCTGTATTCCTTCACCTCTTCGGCGTTCGCGAGCAGCCCCTCCTCCAGCCATCTGGCTATGAACGGGTGTTCGGGACTCATCACCATGTACGTGGCCCCGAATAGCGTGTCGCAACGGGTGGTGTAGACGGTGACAACGGACGGGAGCTCTGGCGCCCCAGCACCCCCGCCCATGGTAAATTTCATTTTGAAATCCACCTCCGCGCCGGTGGACTTGCCGATCCAGTTGCGCTGCATCTCCTTGATGCCCTCCGGCCAGTCGAGATGCTCAAGCCCTTCCAGCAGACGTTCGGCGTAGGCGGTGATCTTCAGCATCCACTGGCGCATCGGCCGGCGGATCACAGGATGGTTGCCGCGTTCGGAGCGGCCGTCTATCACTTCCTCGTTTGCGAGCACCGTCCCCAGGGCGGGGCACCAGTTGACAGGCACCTCGGCCACGTACGCAAGCCCCTTCTCGTAGAGCTTCTCGAATATCCACTGCGTCCACTTGTAGTACCCAGGATCTGTGGTGTTCACCTCGCGGTCCCAGTCGTAGCTGAAGCCAAGCGCCCGTATCTGCTCGCGGAAACGGTCGACGTTCTTCTTCGTGGTTACCGCAGGGTGGGTGCCGGTTTCCACGGCGTACTGCTCCGCAGGCAGGCCGAATGCGTCCCAACCCATCGGATGCAGGACGTTGAAGCCCTTCATCCGCTTGTAGCGGCAAAGGATATCGGTGGCGGTATATCCCTCGGGATGTCCCACGTGGAGCCCCGCCCCGCTCGGATAGGGAAACATGTCCAGGCAGTAGAATTTCTTCTTGCCTTCAACATGGTCTGGTGTCTTGAACGTCTTGTGGTCGAGCCAATACTTCTGCCACTTCTTCTCTATGACCGCGTAGTTGTATTCGGACATGATTTGCCTGCTCAGGGTGAGATGACGGTATGTACGGAATTGGAATTCAGCAGCTTGGTGGAAAGCAGGTCGGACGGATTCTCATCGAGCGACCACCTGTAGAAGACGGGCGTGCCGAAGAAATTGTACCAGCGGTAGTTGTAGCCTGCCGTGCCGACCTTCGTCTGGTCGGGAATCTCTATGCGGGCCATTCCGTTGTCGTCGAACGAATTCTCGTCGAACACGAACCACTGCAGCGGCCTGAACCTGTCGCTCTCGCCTGGAATCTGCAGGGCGCCAGTCACCTTGAACGTGGCACTCGTCCAGTTGCCGCTCATTCCCGCGAACTCGTCCGCGCTCGACGATCCTGGGCGCAGACCCTGGATCGTGTACGGCGGATGATGGTCGCCGGAGAGCGTGTTGGTGATCATCATCGACACCGTCACTATCACGTTCGTGTACTCCTCGCCGTCCTTGGATATGACGACCGGCTCCACGGCGGGGCTTCCGCCAGGCCCCTGCCCCCAGCCGCCCATGCCTGCTATGAGCACCCAGTTGCTCTGCACCGGGGAAATGTCAAGCCAGTACATGTCCCTCAGGCTCAGATGCTCCAGCTTGCTCTCCGGCGGACGCCCCTGCGCCGAAAGCGGCCAGAACTCCGCCAGGCTTATGTCGTCAGGATCGTTGTCTGGCCATTTTTCGAGCAGCCAGTGCAGGATCGCAGGGCTGTACGGATCGTCCGCCGCCAGGTTCCACCTGGAAAGAAGCCTGCTGTCGGCGGCTTCTCCCACGCTCACGTTCTGCGTCTCCTTGATATCGTTCAGCTTGATCTCGAAAGTGCGCTTGGCACCGGCCACGGCGGAAGGAGTCACCTTGTTGGTTTCGTTCACGGTGCAGTTGGCCAGTTCGTACCACGCATCTACGATATAACGGATGTTGGTGGAGCTGTTGATCGGCACCACCATCACCGCATTGCGGTTGGAACTGGCGAGGTTGCCGTCCACATACTGCCACACGTGCTGCCCCAGCACCTTGGCGTAGATCCACACGTTCGTGCCGTTCGGGTCCAGCAGCCACTTGTCTATCGTCTGGCGCGCGCCGTTGCGCAGGTTGAGCTCGCCAGGCGTGGCCGTAAGGTCGTTCGTCCATGTGGCGCCGCCCTGCCACGATTTCTCGCCATGGCCGCGCCACACTCCGATCGTGCGCTCCTTGTCGCCGAGCTCCTCGCCGGCATAGAACCAGTTGGACGCCGCACCGTCCTTTTCCAGTATCTTGGCCAGAACGTTCGTTCCGGAACCACCCGCCTCGAAGATCGTACCTGCAAGGCCGTTCGTGCCCTGGATCACCACCTGGTGCTCCACCACGCCGCTCGGCCTTATAAGCTCCAGGCCGTACGTGTTCCAGCGGTCAAGCTTGCCCTGCGTAATCGCCATCGACGAGTCCGTGATGTTTTCCCAGTAGCCGTCCAGCTCCCCGCTGGCGAACGACCCGTCGCTCTTGCCGGCCGGGGTGCCCAGCGCCACGACCGTGAAATGGTTCGTGGAGTCGATGTTCGGCTTCCTGCCCGTCTTGGACGTGAACGTGGCATCGCTGGAAACGCCCAAGGAAACGATCACGCGCTGCGAAAGGGACTTTTCCGTAAGGCGCACCTTCCACCTGGCGAGATTGACGTTCTCCGGCACGACGGCCTCGATGAACTGGCGGTTCTTGCTGTATTCGTCATTGAAGTTCATCTCGTTGAACCAGGCGCGTCCCGGCGAGATGGTGTCGAAGATCGCATAGGCGCTGAAGTTGGCCTTCAATCCCAGGCCGTACGTCTCGTTGTAGTCGACAGGCCAGTACCAGGACGGCTGGACCCAGTCGGCGGATTCGAGATCGTAGCGGTTCGTCACCGGCGAATCCTTGCTTGTGTACGTCGCCCACACGTGGTACTGCACGACGGCATACGGATCGGCGGCGCTCATCGCCTCCAAAGGCGCCATCACGCTGGCGGGATTGTCGTACGTGCTGCGGAAGATGTGGTTTGTGGCATCCACGCACTGCAGCTCGGCCTGGACGCACGACGCCTCGTTCATCCACTTGGCATAGCCCCACGGGCTCCTGCCCTTGTACGCGGCCATGAACACGCGCAGGCTGTCGAGATCGAGCTCGTCGGACATCTGCTGCGGCTCGATCCGCGCCTGTATCCCCCACGACTCGCCAAGGAGAGGCTGCTCGTCCTTGTCGTTGATGTTCGTGATGGCCACCGAAGCGCCGCCGGCGAGATTCGAACGGAACGGCCGCACGTCGAAGAACTTCAACCTCGGCGCGACAGGCTCGGACGCGGACACCTCGTCCAGGAACACGCGCTGGATCGGCCAGTAATCCACGCTGTTCGTGGAAACGGGCGTTTCCCAGCCCTTCACCGTGCCGGACGCCGCAGGCTTGCTGCGCCCGTGGCGGGCGGCGCCCACTTCGAGACGCATGGCCTGATACGGGCTGTTCAGGAGGTTCGTCTTCCACGAGTACGTCTGGTACGTGTTGTTGGATACGATGAATTCGGCCAGGCGCGTCCAGCTCTGCCATCCGTAGTCGTCCGCCTGGTACGCATCCGGCTCGCTCGTGCCGTAGAGGACGACCACAGACGGACGGGCCGTCGCGTTCGTCTCGAAAGTCCTTGCCCGGAAGCTGATGCTTCCGATGCCGTTCGTCATGGCAGGGCACTGCACGAACGGATTGTTCTTCTTGTAGTCCTCTTCACGGTCTGGATTCGCCAGCCCCACGCCATACGTATTCGCGAGATCGGTCTTGCTGTTGTCGCTGACCAGGGCCGAGAAGTTCAGGGAGCAGGAGAGGCCGCTTGGCGAATCCGTAAGGTAGGCCCACGGCCCTGGCTGCGACGAGGTGGCGTCCCAGCCTGCCGTGTACAGGTTCCATCCCCACCAGGAGCGCATGTCCAGCGCCGGTTCGTCGTAGCAGAACACCTTCGTGACCATTACCTTGCCATAGTCCAGATCGCGCCCGTCCTCCGCCTGCGACAGGGCGTTGGACACTACGGCCGGATCGACGACAAGGCGCATCAGGCCGGAACACGGCGCGCGAAGGCTCATGAAGTACGCCAGCGTGCCGCTTGCCCTCTTGTCGTCGTCCATGTTCGCGAACGACCAGTTCGTCACCGTCGTCCAATACGTGGTGTCGCTCGCCGAACGCATCGTAGGCGTGTAGGATTCGCCGGCCTCGGTCATGTTGGTGCATATCTGCAGCAGCAGGTTCGCGTTCGTGTGCGCATTGAGATACGAGAAGCTGAACACCGAAAGGCCGTTGCCCATGTAGGGGGAACGCAGGCTCATCGGATAGTCCATTCCGGGGTGCGACGAATCGTCGAGCGGATAGTTCCTGGCGGGTTGGAGCACGCACACCTTGCTGGCGTTGCGCACGCGCAGAATCACACGCGCCTGGCCGCGAACGCCGCCATATGTGGCGGTCTCCCCCGTTATGTCGCTCGTACGCGACGCGGGGTTGCCGGCGGACGCCGTGATCGTCCCCTTCCCCGTGATTCCGGTCACCGTGGACACCTTGTTCGAGCTGCCTACCACGATTCTGACCGTCGTGTTCGTCTTCTGCGTCACAGGCGAAGCCGACCAGTTCTGCTCGTTCACCACGCCGCTGCCGCTCACCAGCAGCACACGGTCGATGATCGTATCCATCGTCGGCTTGAACGTGACCGTGCTTCCGGCGTTCGTGAACACGTAGACGTAGCCGTTGGTGCCGGCCGGATTCAGCAGATACGGGCTGCCTTCGATATCCACGGTCGATTCCACCGATCCCATCGTATAGACCCATTCTTCAGGACGGCCGTCCTTGGACGAGAGGTCGTCCATGTCCACGCCGCGCCACGCCAGCACCTCCACGTCGTCCACCACTATGTCGGTCCGCACGTCTTCAGTGGTGCCGCCGGCCTGCAGACGCACCATGTAGCTGGGCGACACGCACGGCGCGAACGAGAACGTGTTCGTAGCGAAAGAGTCCACTATCTGCTCGTAGCCGCTGTCGAACCATCCGCCGTCTTGCTTCGCGAACAGCAGTTTTACCGTCTGGTTCGTGGGAATCTGCGCGATGAATCCCGACGCGCCATAACTTGCAGTCTCGCCTGCGGCGAGCTGCCGCCAGCGGTCTTCGAGATAGTCCCATTCGTCCAGGGATCTGGTGGCGCTGCTGAGCGCCGTTCCCGTAGTGTTGATGCCCATCGTCCAGTCGGACTCGTCGTTGAACGCATGCTGGTACATGCGAGCGAATGCCGCCTGGCACCCCACGGATCCGACGCCAAAGGTGCCTGCCTTGATGCGGCCGGCACTCGTATCCTCGTACGCCACCACGCGTCTCACGCGGGAGACGTCGTCTTTCAGATCGTACGTGTTGCGCGTGTTGGAGAGGTATCCGTCGAGCCGTACGCCATTTTCCGACGTGTACAGCGAGAAGCACATGACAGTCCAGTTGTTGATGCCGGATGCGTTCTTGGGGACGAGCAGGTTGTTGTCGGCATTGTAGAACGCGGGGTTGAGATTGGGCGTCGCGCTGCTGGAGCTGTCCGTGTTGATGGTGCGCCCGACCCCGTACGTGTTCTTCTGTTCGGTGCTGACGCCGGCCGATCCGGTGTAGATGATGTTCGAGGCCAGACACGTGGCCGCAAGGTTCTTCCAGCGGTAGATCGCGGCGGTCAGTTCGCGCTCGCCAGTCCGCGAAACCCGGAACTCGTAGCAGCCGTCGCGCTGGCCGCGCAGGTAGCCGACGAGAGAAACGGACGGCGTCGTAGGCGAAATGTCGGACGGGCTGTACGTGTTGTCGACGTACAGCCGGCTCATCGTCGTCTTCGCGCTGATGGCGTAGTTCTTCTCGCTTCCGCCCAGGAAGTAGTAGTCGAAATCGTTGAAATCGGGGTTCTGCGCGACGCGAGCGGTGAAACGGACTTCGCCGATGCCGCGTGGAATGGCCGACGACGAAAGCTTGTCCAGCGAAAGAGTGCCGAGCCCCTGCCCCTGCATCTGGAACGCAATGCCAGTTTCGCCGCGGCGCCGGAGGGTGAACATGCCGTTCTCCGCGCTCCATCCGTTCGGAGTCTGCCAGGACGATCTGAACACGCCGAGCGGATACCTGGAATCGCCGGCTTCCGCGTCGAAGGCTTCGCGCCAGAGGGCGGGCCGCGCGAACGATGTGGGATCCCAATCCTGGATGGCGGCGTCGAATCTGCGCTTGACGTCGGAAACGCCGGTGGTGGACGTGTAGTCGCCGCGGTAGTCGTCCACGGCGTCGGACCACAGGTTGAAATTCTGGTATGTGGCGTGCGAGATGGAGAATGAGCCTAGATCGTCGTTGAATTCGAACAGCAGATGCGTGCTGGCGTCGTCAAGCGTCAGCTCTATGTCGGTATTTCCCGTGGCCGCCACGGTGTACGGGAGATACGGCACGTTGGTGCTGTTGGCATACCAGACGTTCGTTTCCGAGTGGTAGACGAATGGCGTATCGTTCGTGTAGAGGCGGCGGCCCTCGAAGTGGAAGCGCACGCGCTCGCCCACCGCATTGGTCGGAACGTAGAAATGATACCGCCACGTATGGTCGCCAGTCAGCTCCATGCGATCGCCGTCGTTGTTCTCGACGGTATGCATGTCCACGCCCCAGACGTTGTTGGTCGTTATCTGCCCGACGAGGGAAACGTACTCGTAATCGCTGGCGCCTTCGCGGATTCTGGCAAACCAGTCCGTGCCGCCGGAGGGCTGGGATCTGGCGAAGTTGGCCCGGCAGACGATATTTGTCAGCTCTTCGGTCCATCCGTTGCCATAGGCGGTTCCCGTTGCGGTCCCATCCGTATAGTCCACCGGCACGTAGTGCGGCGCAGACTGGTCTGCCGTAAAATAGAACTCCCAATCTCCAACCTTGTCAGGCAGATTGAAGCCGGCTGTAGAATATATCTGCCTGCCGGAGACGGCAAGCGCGTTGGTCTGCCAGTCGCCGGCGGCCTGGTTCAGGTAACGCCACCTTCCGACGACATGCACGTTGGAAACGGTGAAGGCTGACTCCAGGTCTTCTATCGTCTCGCATCCGTTCGTGACATAGGAGCAGTACGCCAGAGTATGGACGTTCGTCGCCCCGGCGGAAAGGAAAGGCGGATTGAAGGCACCTTCGTAGCCGGTGACGTTGGCACCCTCTGCGGAAGTATCGTACGTGCCCGCCGGCGCAATCTCCGTCGTCATAGGCGGATAGGAGGCGACAATGTTGTCAACGAGCAAGAAGTTTGCGTCTAACGTCGTGCCATTTGAACTCTTGCGAACAATCCGAAACCTAACATTTCCCCGATACCCGTTCAGAAAGGAATACACGTTAGCGCGGATTCTATAAAACATCTTACTGTTGCCCTTGGTACACGCAAGCGAAAAATCCGTAACGCCAGTTGCCGCCAAATCGGTTATAACACCCCACACTCCATTATCTGTCTTAGTAAGAACATCAAATGGGCAGGCAAACCATGCAAATTGATTATAGTTGGTAGACCATAAATTCACATCCTCATCGGCTTCAGACAAAACGTTTGTCGCAATATCTATACCAAACGAAACCGGAACATTAACGTAACTATTGACGGCATCGAAATAAACCGTACCCACCCCCGTTATGCACGGCGAATATGCTACGGCATTCGTTGTGTTGCAAAAAACGATATTTCCAACCTCGCTTACGGAGGTAAAGGCATAAGATCCCTTCGTTGTTACCGATTCCGAAGAAGCGGCCCAAGGTAGATAATTTCTCGTCGCAGAAGCAGTTGCGATGCTACTTCGCGCTCGACAGTAGTCGAGTTGCCAAAGTGCCGTCCCATCGCTAGAAAACAACGTATGAAACATGCCAACCCCGAGGTTAAAACTAAAACCGGGGCTTTCCGTGCTATGCACCCAGTACGTCTCCTTGGTCTGGTCTGTGTCGTTGTATCCCTGGCACGATACGGAGTTGTAGATGTTCGTATCGTTGTTCATCAAAAGTACGCGGTCGTTTCCGAGCCTCGTGTACGCGTACGTGCGCGTACACGCGAGAGCCGCAAGCAGGAGACAGCAAGCGACAGGAAGCCGGCGCACGACGCGCCAGCCGTTGCCTACCCCTTTCCTCGGCTCTGTTTCGTCTCTCCTCATCACGCTCTCCTCAAAGTTTCCGCCCCTTGCGGAGCACTCTAAAATCGTCCGTCTGCCGGTCCATGCCAGTCCTTCCAGGGCACAATCCACCCTGCGTTTGGCGCAAGTTTATCAAACCTCCGCCGTGGCTTGCAAGCCTAATCTCGCGGCGGTCGCGACCGCGCAGCGGGCGCGCGGGACGCGCGCCCCTACCGGATCCGGCGGTCTGTCGCGCCAGGGATGCCGATGGCGGCGCGGTACTTCGCCACCGTGCGGCGGGCGATGGATATTCCCCTGGCTTTGAGCATCGCGGCGATCCGGTCGTCGGAAAGCGGACTGGCAGCGTCTTCCTGCGCGATCATGTCGCGGATCGCATGCTGGACAGACGTGTTCGATACCGCTTCGCCAGATTCGGTTGCAATGCCCGACGTGAAAAACCGCCGCATCTCCACTACGCCAAACGGCGTTGCCATGTACTTGTTGCGGACCGTGCGCGACACTGTCGTCCCGTGCACTCCCACGGCATCGGCCACCTGTTGCATCGTCAGCGGCCTCAGCGCATCCATCGTCCGCTTCTCGAACACGTCCGGCTGCGCCTCGATTATAGCCTGCGCTATGTCGCGGATGGTGTTCTGCCGGTTGGCTACGGCCATGCGCAGCGCATCGGCCGCGCGGATTCGCTCGCGGATGTACGATTTCGTCTCGGCGTCGCACGCGGGATCTGCCAGCATGTCAAGGTATCGCTTCGAGATATGGATGTCCGGCAGGTCCCGCTCCGGCACCATGGCCCGCCATCCGTTCCGTCCCTGCGGCGTCACGAACACCTCCGGGCGCACGTAGTCGCGCATGCCGTCCACATCCACGGCCTTGGCCACGTTCGCGGGGCGCAGCGCCCTGCCGGGCCTTGGATCGAGCGTGCGCAGCTCTGCAAGCGCCTTCTGCAGATCGTCCGGGGAAATATTCAGCGCCTGGCATATCGCGCCTTCCCGGTGCGCGGCGATATCCGGGAGATGGCTGGCGATCAGCTCGCGCACCTCGTCCTCCCAAGGCGAATCTTCGAGCTTCTCCATCTGGGCGAGCAGGCATTCGCGCAGGTCGCGGGCGCCGCATCCAGGCGGATCGAAGCGCCGTATCTCGGCCAGCACGCCAAGTATCTCCTGCTCGCTCCGGCCGGTCACCATCATTATGTCCGGGATGGAGCCGCGAAAATACCCGTCGTCGTCGATGCCGCCTATCAGCGTTTCCGCTATGGCGCCGTCCGCGGGCGCTATCCCGGAAAGCGGAATCTGCGCCTTCAGATGCTCCTGGAGGGATTCGGTACGAACCATGGAGTCGAAGAGATGCTGCCTGCGCGACCTCGCCTCCTCGTCTCCGGACGAACTCTGGAGGTTTCCCAGAAAATAGTCGCGGTAGCCGTCGTCGGCGCCAAGCGTCGCCTCGGCGGCCGAACCGTCTGGCGTGAAGTCCAGCTCCCGTTCCGTGACGGCACCGCCGGCATGCTCGTCGGGCAGCGCGTCGGACATCGTCCGTTCAACGGAGCTCCGCACGTCTTCTATGACGGGATTCAGCTCCATCTGGCGCTGAAGTTCGGCCCGCAGCTCCATGGAAGTCATCTGGAGCATTTTCAGCGACTGGCGCATTTGCGGAGCCAGCGTCTGCGCCAGCCGCATGGATTGCGATAGATTGTAGCCCTGTCCTGCCATCGGTCGTCTAAATGATACCAAAAAGACGGAGCGGTTCAACAGGCAATCCCATGATATTCTCGTACGAGCCGGAATACGAGGCCACCAGAAGGCCGCCGTTCTCGTCGATGTCGTACGCGCCGGCGCGGTCCGTGGGTCTGACGCGCGCCACATACTCGTCGATCGTCGCCGCCGAAAGCGCGTGAAATGTCACTTCCGACCGTACGCAAGCCGTCCTCACGCCGTCGGTCCCTCCATCCGCCGCATACGCCACCCCGGTGAAGACGACGTGCGTCCTGCCGGAAAGTTCGCAGAGGAACCGCTTCGCCTCGTCAAGGTCGCGCGGCTTCCCGTATATCTTCCCGCCGAACCAGACGATCGTGTCCGCCGCGAGCGCTGGGAACCTGCCGCAAGCCCTCAGCTTGGAGCACGCGTTGACCGTCACGGTCCTTTCCGGGTCGTGCGGGAACGAAACTTCCGGCGCGTCCGTCTTTACGACATCGAACGCCACTCCGAGGCCGGCGAGTATCCTAGCCCTTCTTGGCGACTGCGAGGCAAGCGTCAACCGCTTCATCTATTTCCTCCGGTATGAAAATCGGCAACGCGTGCTCCGCACCTGGAACCATCGTCACGGCCGCCTGCGGGAAAACCTTCTTGAGCCATGCCGCGTTCTCAGGCCGCACGATGCCATCGCGTTCGCTCTGGAAAATGTGGACCGGCGGCGACCAAGCGGCAACACGCCCTGCCGCCGCATGGCCGTAAGCCTGTTCCAACGACTGCCGGACGTCGGTTTCAAGCAGATACTTCAGCCCACGCTCCAGATTGCCTGGATCGTCTGCGAGATATGGATTCGGCTTGCCGTCCGGGACTCCGAAGAACCCCTCTCCGCGCGTTATCGCAAGGCCGTACCTCAACGCCTCCAGACGCCTTGGCGACATGCCGCGCCACCCTGTCCCCTTCTCCTCCATCATGCGCGGCGTTGCCGCAATCAGCACAAGGCCGGCGATCTTCTCGGGCCAGCGCGCGGCAAGCCGCAACGCCGAACTGCCTCCCATGGACCATCCCGCCAGAACCACCCTCCCGGCGGCGGCCATCGCCTCCTCCGGCAGGCCGTCCAGCTGGTCCACGTAGCTGAAGAGACGCGTCCTCGCGAAACGGCAGAGATCCCACGCGTGCGGACTCGCCGCCCAGCCGTTGAGCACGAAAACCTGCGGCGAGGCCGCGCAAGCCGCCGTCCTCCTCGCCTCGGCGAGCCGTTTCAACTTGGCGGCTATCTCGCCTATTTCACGGCCGCGCCCTCGTTCGTAGTCGCCGTCAGCCATGCGATGCGGTCCTTTCGGCGAACGCGACGATGCGGCGCGCTACGGCGAGCTTGCTCATCAGCGGCAGATGCCGCACGGCGCCGTCAGGCGTGACGAACACGACGCGGTTGGTCGTCGTCCCGAACCCGCTGCCGGCGCCCGTCACGTCGTTGCCCACCACCATGTCCAGCCCTTTTTCCCGGCACTTGCGCACCGCCTCCGCGTCAGGCGTGCCGGTCTCGGCGGCGAAGCCGATACGGACGACCCCCTTGGCGTTTTTCAGCGTTTTCAGGATGTCCGGATTGCGCACCAGCATGAGCGCGCCAGACATCTCCCGCTTCTTCAGCTTCAGCGATGCGCATGTCGCCGGGCGCCAGTCCGCGACGGCGGCAGTCATCACCAGAACGGCCGTCTGTCCGGACGGCCGGGCCGCCAGCCCGGCCCGGACTGCGGCAAGCATGTCGCGGGCGGACACCACATCCACGCGTTCGACGCCCTGCGGCGTCTTGAGCGAGACGGGGCCGGCGACCAGCGTCACGTCATGGCCCGCCGCACGCGCGGCGCGCGCCACGGCGAATCCCATCCTGCCCGTGGATGGATTGGAGAGAAACCGGACGGGATCCAGATGTTCGCGCGTCGGCCCTGCTGTCACCACGAACTTCAAAGCAGCTCACGCGCGTTCGCCAGCACGTTCTCCACCGTGAAGCCGAACTCGGCCGCCAGCTCCTTGTAGGGGCCGGACGCGCCGAAGGTCTCCAGCGTGACGTAGCGCGTGGTGGCAGAATTGATCTGGTAGCGCTCCCAGCCGAACTTCACGCCCGCCTCGACGATCACGCGCTTTCCGCACGTGCCGGGGATGACGCTTTCGCGGTAGGCGAGCGGCTGCGCCTCGAAGAGCTCGCGGCAAGGCATGGAGACGACACGCGCCGTGCGCCCGAGATCCGACAGCTTCCTGGCGGCTTCGATGCAAAGCGGCACCTCCGAGCCGGAAGCGATGAACATCACTTCCGGCATCGGCCCGTTCTCCCATATCACGTACGCGCCCTTGGCCACCTTCTCGGGCGTGACGCCATCGAGTATCGGAAGATTCTGGCGCGTAGTGAGGATGCACGAAGGGCCGTCTGCGCGCTTGAGCATGGCAAGCCATGCGGCGCCGGTCTCGTTCGCGTCCGCCGGGCGGAACACGGCGACGTTCGGCATGGCGCGCATCGCGGCCAGCTGCTCCACCGGTTCGTGGGTGGGGCCGTCCTCGCCTACGTAGAACGAATCGTGCGAGAACACGAAAAGCGACGGAATCTCCATCAGGGCGGCAAGACGGATCGCCGGACGGCAATAGTCGCTGAACACGAAGAACGTGGCGCCGAACGCGCGGAATCCTCCGTGGGCCACGATGCCGTTCACAATGGACGTCATGGCGAGCTCGCGTATCCCGAAGTGGAAGTTGCGGCCCGCGAAGGAGCCGGCGGACACATCGCCCAAGCCCTTGAGATACGTCTTGTTGGACGGGGCGAGGTCGGCGCTTCCGCCAACCAGGTTCGGCACGGCGGCCGCAAGGGCGTTCATCACCGTGCCGCAGGCCGCGCGCGTGGCAACCGGCTTGGCGGGATCGAACGCCGGCAGCCTGGCGGCGAGATCTGCCGGAAGCACGTTGCGCATGGCGGCATCGCGGGCCGCCGCCTTCTCGGGATTCGCAGCGGCCCAATCCTTGACAAGCTTCTTCCAGCGCAGGTTCATGCGATGGCAGGCCGCGCCCCTGTCCTCGAACCAGGCGTACACGTCGCCGGGGACGGCGAACGTCTTCACCGGGTCGAAGCCCAGGGCCCGCTTGAGGCCGATCAGCTCCTCCTGCCCGAGCGGCGCGCCATGGATGTCGGCCGTGTCGTGCTTCGTGGGCGCGCCCTGGCCGATGTGCGTCGTGGCGACGATTATCACAGGCTGGCCCGCGACCTTCATCGCCTTGCGGTACGCCTTGTCGATGGAGTCGAAGTCGTGTCCGTCGCAGGCGAGCACCTTCCAGCCGTAGCCCTCGAAGCGCAGCTTGACGTCGTCCGCGAGCGCGATCTTCGTGCTGCCTTCGATCGTTATGCCGTTGTTGTCGTATACGACGACCAGCTTGTCCAGCTTCAGGCAGCCCGCAAGCGAGCACGCCTCGTGCGAAATCCCCTCCTCCAGGTCGCCGTCGCCGCAGAAGCACCACGTGCGATGGTCGGCCACCGCAAAACCTTCCACGTTGTCGCGAGCCGCCTCCATGCGTTCGGCGATCGCCATGCCGACGGCCATCGCAAGCCCCTGCCCGAGCGGCCCCGTGGTGACTTCCACGCCTGGAAGGACGTTGCGTTCCGGATGGCCGGCGCAGCGCGAACCTGTCTGGCGGAACGTCTTCAGCTCGTCGAGCTTCAGGCCGCCCACCCCTGCGAGATGGAAGAGCGAATAGACGAGCGCGGAGCCGTGCCCGCCGGAAAAGACGATCCTGTCCCGATTCGGCCACGCCGCGTCTTTCGGATCCACGTTCAGGTATTTCAACCACAGCGAGGCGGCCAGATCCGCCAGTCCAAGCGGCGCACCGGGATGCCCGCTTTTTGCCTTCTCAACCGTGTCTGCCGCCAGGCACCGGATCGTGTCCGCCGCCAGCTTCAACTGTTCATTCGTCAATTTCATAGTTTCCGTCTCCTGCTTTCCTGAAGATGCGAAAAACCATTATATCATAAATGCGGACACGTCAGCCCCACATCTTCAGGCGCATGGTTGACCGGCCATCCGCCGGCGGGCTTGCGCCCGAACGTGTCCCGCACGGCCTCGAAGATGCCGAATCCATGCTCATGGTTGGGATATCCTATCGAACCTTCGCCCCATTCGTCCAGCGGCCCCAGCAGGAACGTCCTGATCCCTGACTCGTCGGAGAAGGTTTTCGCATCGCGGCAGATGGCCGCGAAATCTGCCACGTTGTACCCGCGTATCTCCAGGACCTTCTCTCCTCGCCACGGCCTGTCGTCGTAGCCCGTGGTGATGGACGGCCAGAACGGAAGCGTCCCGTTCCTGCGGAGCTGCCGCCAATGCGGCAGCGACAGGCCGGCCAGCGCCTTGTACGTGCGCTGGCGGCGTTCGAACTCAGCGCTCCCGGGAATGCCCCCGCGAAAACCGTACACGGTTGTGACGTCAAAGCCGAAGTCCGCGAATTTCCGGAGGAAAGCGGGATCCTCGGAATCCTGCCCCATCCCCCGCATGGCGACGAAATACACTCCGGGGAATCCGTAGGATCGCGCGATCTCCCGCGTCATGTCGAGAAGCCGTTTCGCGCCGCCATCGCCTTTCGTGCGGTTTTCCATGCCCACCGGGTTGCAGATCGCCACCACGGGCTTTCCGTCGATCCTGTGGTACTGGACGTCGTCGAAGCAATTGGTGCACCAGTAGTGCGCCAGCTTTTCCTGGTCGGCCAGCGAATTGTAGCTGTTGTCCCACATCACATGCCAGTTCAGGTACTTGCGGTAGCGCGCCTTGCGGAACGAACGCATCCAGTGGTTTCTGGCGGGAACGCCGTTGCGCCAGTACCAGCACACCGACACGAACGAGATTCCGTTTTCCGCCAGATACTTGATCTGCCAGTCGACCGTTTCAGGGTCCTGCTCGTCGTACCAGCCCAGCACCGGCTTGCGGGCATGGTCGTGGCTCCATACCGCGTGCCACTTGTGGCTGACCCAGCCGGGGAACATCAACGCGCCTATCTTGTAGGGCGCCGTGTCTACGGGCTTCGGTTCCGCGGGATAGTCCTGCCGCGCCAGCCCCAGCGACGGCTTCACGTCGGCAACGATCTCGATGCGCCCCGGCTGCGTTCCATCCGCCGAAAGAGAGAGCCCGAACACGTGCCGCCCCGCGCCGAGATCGCCCATGTGGAACCTGAACACGCGCTCCTGCGGCAGCTGCGGGCCGCAGTCGTTGCCGATGGACTCCGCGCCGTCCGACCCCGGCAGAGGTTCTTCCGGCGAAAGTTCTGCCGGGTCGAGCAGGCGTACCCCGTCGGGCAGCCCGTCGAACGAAAAACGAAGATGCTCCGCAGGCCGCGTGCCGAAGTTGCGGACGACCGCCTCCACGGTAAAAGGCCGCCCCGCGCGCGGAATCGCCTCCGACGGAATCGCGCTGGTGATCACTGGATCCGGCGGCAGATCCGGCTTCTCCTTCAGAAACCGCAGGTCCTCCACCGGCATTTCGCGCTCGGCAAACGGCTGCATCACCGTAAAGTCGATGATCCTGCCTTTCCACGTCTTCACGCCGCGGTTGTGGGCCTTCCGCAGGTCAAGCCAATAGGCGTGCCTCTTTCCGTCGGGCGGAGTGGAGAAATGGAGAGAACCGTCGGACGTTTCGCTGCCAGACCATGTCAGCGCGTAGTAGTGGATCCCGGTCGGCGCCGCCAGGGAAAAGGCGACGCCGTTCGCGTCGCTCGCCGGAAAATCCACCGCTTCGCCGTCTTCGATCACGGAAATGTCCGAAAGCTCGAACTTCGTCCCCCCCTCGAAACTGCATGGAAAGTCGAACCTGAGCGCCGCTATCTTCTCCGGCCCGTACCAGCCCGGACGCACCTTGTAGTCGTGCCAGTTCCCGTCGCCCCGGACCTTGAACCGGTGCTGGAACACTTCGGATGGCCCCTTGGCGCCGCGATGGATCCAGAACAGCTGCCCCGTCCCGCCACGCGCCGCTTTCATGCGGAAGGTGAAGAACCGGTTGCTCCTGGCGTCGAACATGTTTTTCATCCGGGCATAAAGCTGTCCGTCGCGCCCTGTCACCACGCCGCTCAAGATACCGTCCTTGACGCACATTTCGCCGACATCCGCGTTCTTCTGCCATTCCGACAGCCTGCCGCCGTTCCACGACGGCAGCACGTCCGCCGCCACCCCAAGAACCGCAGCCGCGCACACCGCCGCAACCAGTCCGTTCGATGATGATATCATAGTAATGCTCCTTGCCTAATTTTCCATGCTCTGTCAAGCAACGCGCGTCTGCACGCCGCGTAGTATATCAAAACAACGGCAGGCACGCGGGACGCGTGCCCCTACCAAATCGCCCACGGTAGGGTCGCGCGTCCCGCGCGACCGCCGCCGCAAACTTGCCGCCCCGCGCGACCGTCGCCGCAAACTTGCCTCCCCGCGCGACCGCCGCCGCAAACTTGCCGTCCCGCGACCGCCGCCGCGTCCCGGTAGGGCGGTCGCCCCGCGACCGCCGCAACCTACCTCAACAGGAACGTCATTCCCGTTTCCCGCACCTTCAGCCAAATTCCCGTGGAATCCTTCACCACGGACACCATCATGCCACCCACCTGGACATCCGTCAACGCCTGACCGTTCAACGTCACCGTCCAACCGGCCAAGGCTTCGCCGCCGGAGGTGAAACGCGCAAGCGAATAGTCGCCCTTGACCGGCTCGGAGTCCGTCGGGAACGTCGCATCTATCGCACCCGCCGCAGGCGCTCCGGCAAGCGCACCGGAACCAATGCACCCTACCGTGTTGTACAGGATGTCCGTCCCCTGCGTCATGTCGACCGGCATCGTGTAGGACTTCGTGGCCGCACTTGAAAGGCTGACCGTTCCCGTGAATCCCGAAAGCCGCGCCGGCAGAGATGCAATGTCGTTAGCGACCACCGTCGCGGTCGAATCGCATGCGTTGGTGATATCCAAGAACGATACGGTCGTCTCGTTTGTAGCAAACGTATAATCGAAGCACGCATTAGCCAGCACATTTCCTGCCGTCATGTTTACGTGTTCTGACATGTAAAGCTTGCTGGAAACACGAACCTCGTCCACCACGAAGTTGCCATCTCCGGCGCCGACGGCCTTGAAATGCCAGCCATTGAATGTGGACTTCAATTCCTGCGGACGCGCAATGACATGGACTGAACCGTTTGCCGTCATATATCCTGCATGTACGGTATTTCCGCCCCAGATGCCAAGCACCGCGCCAGAACGGAGCCGTATGCCGGTAGTGGTGCTGATTCCGACCTTTGCCGTGCCGTTGACATATTTCAAGTACAGTTCGTGGTCAGCCGTCTCTTCACTGCCGTTCTTGCCGAAATACAGCCCGTTCACGCGATAGCCGGACGCCTGGTCGTTGACATAGGAATCGTTGCACCCGGCGAACGTGACACCTTCCAGCCGGCTTGTGACCATCGTCGTATCCAGCCAGACCAGCGATCCGTGCTGAAACGACCCGATGTAGTTGTTCAGCGCGAATCCGCCGGAGAACCTCGCCCGGTTCCCCCATGCGCTGAACTGCAGTTTGCCGGTACCGCTGAACAGCCCGGAGAACTGTACTTCCTTGAGTCCGTTGTCCACCGAAACGCGAAGCACTGCGGCGGCCCCGTTCAGATAGATGTCGCCCGCATATGGATCGCTCGAAGAGCCCATGCGGTAGTATCGTCCAGTCGATTCGTCCTTCTCCCAGGTTCCAGGATGATACCGCAGAATGACGCCGTAAGGAACGGTCGCCTGCGTTCCATCCTCGAACATTTGCGGTTCATAGAGCTGGACTATCGTGGCCTTAGACAGATCCACCACCGAAAAGGTGCCGGACGGAATTGCACCAATCAGCGAATAGCCTGCAAGGCGAAGTTTGTTGTTTCCTCCTGCGGGGAAACTGCATTTCCTCCAATCGACATGTTCGCCTATGAAATATTCCCTCTTCGCGCCGGCGTAGGTGTCTACGCTCCCGTAACTGCCGCTTTGCGTACCGAACTGAAACCATCCGTCCTCGCCGGGAAGGAGATACGTCTCCGGGAAATCGTCGACGTCCTTTCCTCCTGCCACCTTCAGTACGCCGGAACCGTTAAGCCACGAAACCTTCCTGCCCTTCGTCTCGTCGCCGGAGTAGATGCCCCTTTCGATCTCGACGCCTTCGACATAAAGCACCTTAACGGAAACAACCGCTCCATCGGCGATGTCCAGCACGGCTCCGTCTTCGAGGGAGAGCCCCGCCAGCCCCACGTTGTCGGAAGCGGCCACGTTCACCTCCGCATTTGCAATCCGCACGAACTCGTTGGTGTCCGTCGACGGCGCGGACGCCGTCGCATCATACGGCGCCTCCCACGCGACAGCGCTCCAGTCGGCTTCGCTACCGTCCCCTGCAAGCATGTACGACCTGAAACGCAATTTGTCGATAAACGCGTTCGCCAGCATCTCGTCGTCGCTCAAGGCCCGGTCGTACCAGCGTACGCAATAGTAGTTCCCCGCGAACTCGTTCTGGTTGAGCGACCAGGCGTTGGCGGAGAGCGTATAGTTGGCGATGGCCACATGGTAATCCGACGGGCTTCCCGTTGCCATGCCGTCGGCGCGCACGCCATAACCATCGCTGCCGGAAAAGAAGGACACCGTGCCAGAACTGAAACCGCTTGCCGTCTTGACCCATTTGTAGCCGGAACCATCGACATTGGATATACCGCCGACGGGGCACATGTATCCGACGACACCGGTGGCATCAGGGTCGTTATAGAAAAACTTGAAATATTCGCCGCCGTGGACGATACAAGCGTAATTTTTAGTGGCGTGGGAAATCATGTCGAACGCAGCCTCGACCGTAATCGAGTTGCGATCTAACGTCGGCATATCCTTTATGTAGTTCTGGTTGGTGGGACTGCAGAAGTAGCGCGACGACCAGATGCTGTCGGCGACACAATTTACATACGCCGATCCCTTCAGATCCTTCCATTGAGAGGCGGAGGAATTGTGCGTTCCCGTCCCTTCGTTGTCTTCGGCATCGAAGAGCGCGACCAGCCCGTCCTGGACGTAGTGGCTGGCAGAGAGGCCTGCGGCATGACCGGTCGTCGCAAGCATGGCGGCGGAAACCGCAACAGCAAATACAAGGCGCATGGTATGGAGTCCTTCGTGTAAGTTAAAGTTTACACGATTATACCCCCCCCCTGCGCATTATGTCAATGGCGATTCGCCAGTTTTTTTGCGACGGACAATGTTTTTGTTCTTTGACATGGGCTTGGCCTCTTCTTGCTTCATGTATCCGCGCAAGCTGTCGTACAGATGTTTCATGGGGCGATTGTTGTAGCATGTTCAAGGCGTAGGCGGCAACGGGATGCGATCTTCCTCCGGCAAACCCGCATTGATGAGTTCAGATGTGAAAGCAAGCGCGTTGGTTGCCACGGTATTTGTGGCAGTATTTGCAACTTCGTACTTTATGCGGATGTTCTTGTATAGAAGTTGCCGAATGTCAGTCGGTTTGTAATGTGCGTTGGTCAAGAACATCATATTGGTGTTTGAATCTACAGATTGAACCACAAGACCATGTGCATATATGCTCAAGTCCATGCTCGTCGCGGCTTCACTTGTGAACGCATCCAGGCGCGCTTCTTGCTCGTTATTGGATAAGACGATTTTCCCACATGCAACCTTCAACTGCGGCTGATTCGTAGTGAGAATGTCATATTCAATCAAACCTCGCCACCAATTTGTCACGACATTGTAACACTCCAAATTTACGATTATCGACGTCGGGCATGTCCAGTTCGTGCAGATAATGGTTTCATTGCCACTTGCAACACCCGCATACTGCATAAGTTGCAGTCCCCGATTCCGTCTCCATTGCATCTGTTGAGATGTTGTTCCGTCTATGAATGTTCCAGATGGCAAACCGTCATGCCAGGAAGCTGTCGCAACCGTGTATGGGGCATAAAATGAGATCAAGAACGATGAGGCAACCACGATTAGATTTACACGTTTCATTGCTTCTCCTTGTCTAGTCAATAACATACTTGCGTTCTAAAGGATGTGTCTCAGATACTCCAACAACCGGTGTGAAGAAACTCATTACCAGTTCGTCCCATGTAGAAGTGTCAATCATACTTCGCAAAAATTGCACATGAGTTTGCGTGCCCAGCGCAGGCCCTGCACAGGCATCAAAAACCACGCCTTCGGCAAACACGTACATATGATTGCCAAAGGCCGATCGGAGTACATCATCGTCCCCGGTTAACATGCTATGTACAGTCGTATAAGGTCCCGCATAAAATGGATTGTTGCAAGGACCGATTCCAACTAGAGCAACCGTATTGATGAAGCCAAACGGATGCGTAAACATCGGGGTGGAATGTATCCCCAGTAAATTGCCAAGCGTCGCAACGCCAAAAGCCTGGTCATAGCAGTTTACAGACGATTTGGCGGAAACAAGGTACTTCGACAATGTAAAACGGTTAAGTTCATACGAATAATAGCTGGCCACGCCCATTCTAGACTCATACTGAAACCCCATGTTGTAGAAAAGGTGAGTCGTGATGGCGGCAAGCGCCTGCACCTTGTCGCTCTTGCCGTCGGCGACCGCGCAGGCGAGTTCAAGAGCGTCTACCCACGGGTTCTGCACGTCCGCGCCATTCGCCACCCATGGTTCGACAGGTTCGCCGATGACCGTATACACGCGATGCGGTCCCGTAGTGGCGCATACGAAATCCGCAACGGCCGCGCCGTCCATCCGCGACACCTGCCACTCCCAACGGTGATCTGTCTTGCGCACCGCGCGAGGAATTGCCGCATCCATCGGGAAATCCGTAAATCCCGATTCGCCGTTTGCAAATGCAACCGTCTGACGGCCCAAGCCGCCAAGCGGCGAACCCGGATCGACAGCCCTGGCGGACAATCTCGCCGAATCAAGCGGCGGCGACACCCGCAACCTGGCTTTGACGGTTGGCAGGGAACCGCCCGCATAGCACACCGGGTCGTTCTTCGGCTCACCGCCGCCAAGCCACCATTCGCCGCGCGACGGGTCGAACGGCTGGCGGGCGTTCCGCCTGATGCTCACCGCATCGGCCGAACATGAATCGGGATCGTGGTTGAACCTTATCTCCTCGATATCGAACCTGTACACGTCGATGGTCGCCGTCTTGTCCAATTCCGGAAAATCCGGCTGTCCGTAACGGTCAATCCCGTAGTAGCACATCTTGAAGAGGCCCTCCTTGTCACGTACCACGACATTTGCCGGCAGGGCATTCGTCTCCGGCATCAGCGAGTAGTCGTAGTTCGGGTAGTAAACGCCATCGAGAACCTGGCTGCACGACACCCATCTCATCCTGACCTCGTATCTCCATCCCGGCTTGAGCATGGCCGTCTTCCATTCTCCTACGCCGTAACGGGCATTGATCCACGAAATGGCACGCGGACGAGGTTCGCCGGGCGGCCCCAACACAGGCTCGACCGTCAACCGGTACTTCTCCGAATGGCTGCCGCTGTCATCGCCGAAATAGAACCGTACCGGGATCCTGCTACCGGACACGCCGCCATCTGCCGCATCCGACGGATCGCTGGCCCGAGCGGCTTCGTCGCCGTCGCAAACTCCATCTCCATCCGTGTCCGCCGAACCCGGATCTGTTCGCCATTCGCACTCCTCGGCGTTTGTCAATCCATCGTCGTCGGGATCCGCCCCGGCGTCATCATCTGGCCTCGCAGTATCGTCATTGCGTGTCGTGGGATCAAAACCGTGTCGATGCTCCCACCCATCGTCCATGCCGTCCCCATCCGTATCCGGCTGCAAGGGATTCGTGCCTGACGTCATTTCATCTCCATCGGGCAGCCCGTCGCAATCCGTATCCGCCGACAACGGATCCGTCCCCGCCGCTATCTCGGCAGGGTCCTCCAGTCCGTCGCCGTCCGTGTCGGAAGCGAAAGGACTGGTCCAGGAACCCGATTCCTGCAGATTGGCCATTCCGTCGTTGTCGAAATCCGCCGTCGCGTCATCGTCAACCCGTTCTGTCGCGGAGTTGTCGGACAGAGGATCTAAACCGTACGCATGTTCCCATCCGTCATTCAGCCCGTCGCCGTCCGTGTCGCCGTTCAAAGGGTCTGTCCCCAAACCATCTTCCGCCGCATCGTCAAGTCTGTCACCGTCAGTGTCACGCGACAACGGGTCGCTTTGCAGCAGATCGACCTCGTATCCGTCATTCAGCCCGTCGCCGTCCGTGTCGCCGTTCAAAGGGTCTGTCCCCAGGGCGACCTCTTCCCCGTCGGGCAATCCATCCCCGTCCGTGTCGGCCTGCATGGGGTCTGTCCCATGCTGATGCTCCTGCGCATTAGCCAGGCCATCGCTGTCGGGGTCTCCGGACGCGCCGTCGCCGCCCATGCTTGAAGCCGGATCCAGCCCGTTCGCCACCTCCCATGCGTCCGCCAGCCCGTCGCCGTCCGTGTCGCTGCTCAAAGGGTCTGACCCCAGGGCGACCTCTTCCCTATCGGACAATTCATCCCCGTCCGTGTCCGGCTTCCAGGGGTCTGTCCCCAAACCATCTTCCGCCGCATCGTCAAGCCCGTCGTTGTCGGAATCTGACGAACCGGGGTCTGTCCCCGTGCCGAAACGGTACTCGACCGTCGTTCCGGGCAGAATCGGCCCGCGAACGGCAAAATCCCACGTCAGATTGTAAAGACTGCCGTCCGGCAACACCCTGCGGGCGTTTTGCACGCCGACGACCACATTCGACCCGTCCATCCAAATGTCGGACGACATATAGCTTACCCGCACCACGTCGCCCGTACCGCCAGGCACTATGACCTGGTACGTCATCCCGTCGCCTGACGACCGGCTGTACTTGATGTCGTGGAACTCCACCACCGCCGTGCCATCCTCCAGTCTGCCAGCCCGCATATACGAGTTCGTGTTACCGTACTGGACGCATCCAAACCCCCAATACGGTGCCACGAGGAAGCTGCCGGAGTTGTAGCTGCGGAAACATAGCGGCGCAGGCATGACTGGGAATGCCCATCCCGTGAAGTCGCCGGGGCCGGTCAGCGACACGAAGCCGTTCTCGAAAGAGACCATGCCAGTCAATGGGACGTTCAAGACGACAGGACTTTCCGGAAGACACGATACCAGGCTCGCCCCGAAGTACGGCTCAAGGCCCGTGGACGGAGGAAGGCCATATGCCACCGCGAACCCTGACGTGTCATGCCACTCGAATGACGGCAGGATGGCGATTGTCCCGGTCTCATCCTCGTCCGCAAGGCCGTCGCCGTCCGTGTCGCTGACGGCGTGGGAACTGGCAGGTCTGGCCTCAAGCTGAAAGAACGCCCGGCTGTTAGCGCCTTCGGGCAGATTGGTGTGCATCACCTCCATCTCGACATTCGTCTCCCATGGCCCGACGGCTACGGAACCAACGTTCTCCCACGTGTCCGCCGCCAGTTCATGCGATGCCTTGACATCAAGCCATCCGCCGGCCGGGAACAGGGACGGCGGCCACGCGACGGAGAGCCACACGGACGTGGGCGTGGGCAAGATGCCGGCAAACCATGGGGCCGAAGCGGAGGGAGCGCTGCTTCCACGAGGGAAGGGCGATGGCAGAGACGCGCGTCCCGCGCGTCCGCAGGTGGGCGGGACGCCCGCCCCTGCCAGCGATCCACACTTCGCGACTGCCGGCGGCGCACCGCGCTTCTGCGCCTCGGCGGCGGCTATTACCGCCAAAACAAGGAATGCGCCCAACGATGTCGGGCGCAATGCTCCACATAACCAATGCCCCGTCCTCTTCAGCCAAACCAGGACGCACGCGACCGCAAGAGCAGCCAATAGCGCACAGCAAAGAAACAAGACGACATGATGGCATGCCTGTATCACAGACAGCCTCAACGCTCGAACCTTATCGCCGCCGCGCGGCCGTGGCCGTCGAGTCCCTCCACCTGCGCGAATGCGGCGATTGTAGGCGCCGTCTCGGCAAGATCCGCCTGCGTAAACGCCACGAAACTGTGGCGGCGGCGGAAGTCGTCGGGGGTGAGTCCGTTGAACATGTTCGCTGCGCCGCCGGTGGGCAGCACGTGCGAAGGGCCGGCCACGAAGTCGCCGGCGGACTCAGGCGTCCATGCGCCGGCAAACACCGCGCCGGCGCTGCGCACGCCCTTCATCAGCTTCATCGCATCCTTGCACATGATTTCGAAATGCTCGGGCGCGAAGCGGTTTACAAGCTCAAGGCCCTCCGCCAGCGTAGGCGTGACGGCAATCAGCACTCCATCGCGGTCGAAGACTCGCTTGACCAGCTCCTTGCGCGAGAGGGTCTTCGTCTGCTCCAGCATTTCCCGCCTGACCTCTTCCGCAAACACATGCGATGGCGTGGCGAGCAGAGACTTCTCCCAGCCGCTGCCGTGTTCGGCCTGCGAGAGGAGATCGGCCGCCACCCATGCCGCCGGCACAGTGCCGTCCGCCAGAACGGCGATCTCGCTAGGCCCAGCCACCTGGTCGATGCCCACATAGCCATACACCTGACGTTTAGCCGCCGTAACGTAGGCGTTGCCGGGGCCGACTATCTTCTGCACCTTGCGCACGGTCTTGGTGCCGAATGCCATGAGGCCTATGGCCTGGATACCGCCTATGCGGTAGACTTCCGTGGCGCCGGCGAGCTTGAGAGCGTAGAGAAGCACCGGATTGGGAGTTCCCGCAGGACCGGCTGGCGTGCACGCCACGATCTCCTTGACGCCGGCGGCCTTGGCAAGCGTCACCGTCATCACGCTCGTGGAGGCAAGAGGCGCCGTTCCGCCCGGCACGTACACGCCAACTCGGTCCATCGGCGAATAGAACTCGCCCGCCGTGCCGCCGCGTGGCGTCTTCATCGACCATGGATCGCGCAACGACGCCTTTGAGAACCTCATCACCCGCGCATGGGCGTCCTTCACAGCCCTTTTCAGCGCAGGCGGAACCTTCGCCTCGGCGGCGGCAAGCTCCGCGTCAGTCACGCGAAACCGCTTTGGCGACAATTTCGCGCCTTCAAACCTTGCCACGAATCTCGCCACGGCGGCATCGCCTTCCGCGCGAATGGCGGACAGCACCTCGGACGCCGCCTTCTCGGCCTCTTCAGGGAACGCGCTCCTCTGCAGGAAACGCGTGACAATCTTGTTTTGCGGCTTTGCCGCAGACCAGTCGATAATTCGGATCATGACTCTTTCTCCTCTGCCGACACCTCTCCCAGCGTCTTCGTGCCGGAGAGCAGCGCGACGACTTGCTGCTGCACCTCCGAAAGGTTTTCCAGACGGATTCGCGGATCGAGCACGACAAACGATTCGCCCGTCTTGCGGTGCTCGTAGACGCGGATTATAGTGTGGTCGGGCTGTTCGTGGGCGTCGCGCTCGACCAGGATCTTTGACCGTTCAAGCATTACGGCCAGCACGTAGACCACGTTCTTCATGGCTGGATCTTCAAGCGCGATCAGATGGCGCAGCAGCCCGTCGGCAGTCTCCTTCTTCAGAGGCTCCTTCTTCGCGTCCGGCGGCGGCGGCGCGGCGTATACGCCTTCCCACTGGCTGAACGGCTCCCAATCGCGCTGGTCGGTCTTCCAGCACTCGGGATGGCAATCCTTGCGCTCGTAGCCGTCTGGCAGTTCCTTCAGCACGGAAACCACCGGCGCCTTGTCGACGAGCGGCTTGCCGCAGATCGAGCAGACGTGCCCGCGAGATTTGATGTTCCATTCTTGAGACATGCGCGACATTATACCACATTTGGTTGCCAACGCGCGTCCGCATGTGCTATAATCGTCCGCATGAAAAACGTCATCAAACCCGTCGTGGCGGTTCTCATCGCCGTAACCGCGTGTGGCGCGCAGGCCAAGACGCTCAAGGTCCTGACGATCGGCAACAGCTTCTCCATATGCCTGCTGAAGCAATTGCCGCAGTGCGCCGCCGCCGCGCCAGACTGCACTTTGGACCTGTGTTCGCTCTACATCGGCGGCTGTTCCCTCGAACGGCACTGGAACAACGTGGTCGCGGCCACCAACAAGGATTTCCGTCCCTACGCGATCAAATGGTCGTATGCAACCGCCGCCAATAAGAAAGATGCGCCCGTGGCGAAAGTGGCGGTGGACGGCAGGGCCAACATCCCGGAGGTGCTCGCCGCAGACAAATGGGACGTTATCACCCTGCAGCAGGCCAGCAGCTTCAGCTGGCAGCCGGACACCTACCATCCGTTCGGCGACAACCTCGTCAAGACGATCAGGGAGCTCGCCCCGCAGGCGGAAATCATGATCCAGCAGACGTGGGCCTATACGCCATACGACAAGCGCCTCGCCAAGTGGGGCATCGACCAGCAGACTATGTACGAGAAAATCGTGGACGCCTATGCAAGGTTCGCCAAGCCGTACGGATTCAAGATCATCCCTACCGGCGACGCGGTGCAGGGATTCCGCAAGGCCATGCCTTCAGCAGACGGCATAACGGGCGACCCGTGTGGCGTACCCGCTGGCAAGGACAAGTTCCACCTGAACCGCGAGGGCGAATACCTTCAGGCGTGCACGTGGCTGGCGGCTCTCTTCGGTTACGATGCCACAAAACTCCCGTACCGCCCGGAATTCCTCTCCGAGGAACGTGCCGTCATGATGCGCAAGTGCGCTATGGAAGCCGTCAACAAGGCGCGCTAGCCGTCCGTCGGCAGGCCCCATTCGTCCAGCTGGGCCTTGATCCAGTCGAAGGAAGCACCGTGCATTTCCTTCGACGTTCCGTTCAGGGCCGGGCCGCAGCGCAGGCGGATCGTCTTTGAAGGGTCGACAGTCCCGAAATCCTTCAGCCAGCCCTTGCCGTCCGGGCGCGTGGGCTGGATGTCCGTCTTGACCGCGATCGGCATCACCGGCACGCCAGCCTTTTCCGCAAGCTTTGCACCGATCGAACTCCATCCTTTGCGGGCGAAAACGGGCTGGCGCGTGCCTTGGGCGAAAATAAGGACCGACACGCCTTTGGATATCCGGTCTCCACCCGTCTTGAATATCGTCATCAGATCTTCACGCGGCGACTGGCGTCCGATCGGTATCAGCCCCATGTGCCGGGCCGCGCGCGTCAATCCCGGCAGATGGGAAAGCGACGCCTTGACGACTACGTTGAACGGCCCGAACGTGAGCAGCACGTATGGGAGAAGTATCGTCTCCAATGTAGACATGTGATTGCAAAGATAGACGACCGGCCCATCGTAGCCGCGCCTGTTCGCCCATCCGTCCGCGATCACCTGCGTTCCGAACGCCTCCGCCTTCCGGTGCGCCGCGAAGCAGTAGTGCGCCCATTTGTCCGTGGTCAAGCACCGCAAGTTCTCGCTGACGGCACACCGGGGGAACACGCTGAACACGCTCCACGTGAAACTGATTGTCGTCCATCGTCCAGGCTTGCGCGGACTGGGCACCATGCGTGCCGGCGGAGTAGCATACGATCCCGTGCGAAGCAGTTCCTCCCTGAACATTTCCAGCGTCGTCCGTTCCATGGCTTCTACTCCTGAACCCCGCCCTGTTCCTCGTTCCCCTGCTGCTTGCTTTCCGCCTCGCGCGCCTCGCGCTCTTCGCGCTGGCGACGCAATTCCTCCTGTATCTGCAGAAGGGCCTCCCGCTGCTGCTGGCGTTCCGCCGCAGCTTGTTCGCGTTCCGCCGCCGCCCGTTCCGCATCCTTACGAGCCTCTGCCGCCGCCGCTGCACGCCTGGCATCTTCGGCCTTCAACTCTTCCGCCGAATGCTTCCGCCTTGCCCTCAATCTCTCGCGGAGCGTCATCGCGCCCGCTTCTGGAGACATCGCCGCCCCGGCACTTGGACGGATGGCCCCGCCGGACCGCATCAGGTGGGAGCCGACAGGACGAACCATGCCGTTCTTCTTCAGGCCCTTCCCCTTGCCGTCCGCCGCCTCACCAACCTTCAATGCCGCTTCAATGCCGTTCTTTGCAAGCACTACCGTCTGCTCGGACGGATTCGCCTCCCTGACCTCCCATGAATCGCGAGCCTCGCCAACCTTCATGTAGTAGTTCGCAGGCGGCTGCACGGAGGAATCGGTGAAACCAACCGCCACCTGCCCTGACGGCGTGACATTCAATACCGACACGCGAACGGACGATACGATCTGCTGTTCCTCCTCGGAGCGGGCGACTTCGTCCGCACCGGCCGCTGCAGCAGCCGCCGACGCGCTGCCCGGCGGCGAGTCAGGATCGAAATTCGGCGGTTCGGGTCCGAACGGCATCCTGTCAAGGATCGTCTGGTACGCCTCGAACCCGGCACCGGACGAACCGGCCGCCGCCGTCTCATCCGCAGCACGCAACGACGCAAACGCCAGCGCCAGGAACGCCAACGCAGCCAGTCTCGCGGAAATTTTCATCTGTTGTTCGAACACGTCTGCATTTTACCATATTTTCTCAGGACCAGACAGGTGCAGGCCGGAATAAAAAAACGACACCGCTCCGTCTCGAACCCCGCCATCTCCGCCTCCGCCTTGAACGTCTCCGCCGAACAGGTCTTCTCGATCGAACGACGCAAATAGGCGTAGTCGTCGGCATTGGCACGTGCAAAGAACGCGGTGGCTGCTTTCAGCCAGCACGCCGTCAGGCCGCCCATCAGGACGGATCGCGGCCGGAAAAATTCCAGCACCACGAGCCGCCCGCCATATTTCAATATGCGCGCCAGCTCAGACAGTGACATGGCACGGTCGGGAAAGTTCCGGAAACCGAATGCGCACAGCGCCACATCGAACGTACCGTCCGGGAAGGCAAGCTTCGCGGCATCGCCCTGGTGCAGTTCTATCATGCCTGAAAGTCCCGCCGCCTTCACCTTCCGGTCCGCAATCTCAAGCATTTCAGGCGTCAGGTCCACGCCGGTTGCACGCGCACGGGGGAAATAGCGTACGGCAGCTATCGCGAAATCGGCCGTTCCGGTGGCCAGATCCAGAACGTCAAGATGCGTTGGATTTTCCGGCACGCACCGCCCCAGTTCGCGCAGCGCACGGCGACGCCAGGCGACATCCAGCCCCAGCGAAAGTATCCGGTTGAGCCTGTCGTAGCCCGAAGCCACGCGTGCGAACATGTCAGCTGCCGAAGGCATTGAGCTTCATATACCATGCGATGATCGCCGGCCCCCAGAACATCCAGACTAGCGCTCCTATCGCAAGAAACGGTCCGTACGGGACGGCCGTGTAGCTTCCAAGACGCGCCTTGCCGCGCAAGATCATGATCCCGCCCGCCAGCGAACCGGCCAGCGATGACGCCACAAGCGTGAAAAGAACGGCCAGCGGACCGAAGAACGCCCCTATGGCCCCCAGCAGCTTCACATCGCCGAACCCCATGGCATCGCGCTTCATCGCTTTCGAGAATATCCACCCGATGGCCCACAGGAAAACGAATCCAAACGCCATTCCGCCGATCGACCGGCAGAGCGCCGCGACGCCTGCGCTCCCGCCATGAATGCCATGCATGGCAGGGACAAGGAAACTGATCGGAACCCCGAGCGCCATGCCGCCGATCGTCACGCGATCCGGCAGGTAGTAGTGATCGATGTCTATGAACGATCCGAGCATCAGTCCTGCGACAACGAGCCAACCGACCGGCACCTGCCAGAAATCGGCAGCCGGCGTCAGCGCCAGCGGCGGCGGCGCGCAAAGGAAGAACGGCATGGCCCATTGGGCGTAGACCATGAGGAACAGAACGCCGCCCATCAGCTCCACCACCACGTAACGCGCCGAAATCGGTTCGCGGCAACTGGCGCACCTGCCGCGCAAGACAAGCCAGCTCAGGATGGGGATGTTCTGGTACCAGCGGATCGGCGCGTTGCACTTGGGACAGTGCGACCCGGGCCGCACTACGGACTCTTCTCGCGGGATCCGCCATATGCAGACGTTCAGGAAACTCGCCACGCAACATCCGAGCGCGAACGAAAACATGGCGAATACGCTAAGATAGTACAAGTCCATCGGTACGCAGGGCATCTAGTCTTGAAACGAATTCAGGAAAGGACTCCGTCAGTATCTCCGCGCCCTCCACCACGACTGGCCGTGCAGAACGCAGGCCGCAAAGGGCCAGAGACATCGCCAGGCGGTGATCGCCGTTCGCATTGGCCGCGCCGCCGGACAGAGTGCCGCCACGAATGGAGAATCCGTCGTCATGCTCGCCGACGTCGGCTCCAAGCGCCTTGAGCTGCGCAACGAGAACGGAGATGCGGTCGGTCTCCTTGTATCTCAGCTCCTTCGCATCGCGAACCGTTGTGACGCCGTCCGCGAAGGCGGCCGCCACGGCGATGGCAGGAAACTCGTCGATGCTGCGCACGACAAGATCTCCGCATATCTCCACGCCATGAAGCGGCGCCGCCTTGACGGTTACATCCCCGACCGGTTCGCCAAACTCCTCGCGCTCGCGCTCTATCGCGACATCGGCGCCCATTCGCGAAAGGACGTCGAGCATGCCCGTGCGCGTGGAATTGATACCGACGTTGGCGACCGTCACCTGCGATCCGGGAACGATCGCCGCCGCCACGAACAGAAATGCCGCCGACGACATGTCGCCAGGGAGCGTCCCGCGAAGTGGCCGCAACGCCGCAGACGGCAAGGGATGGACGCGTGTCGTGCAGCCGTCCTCTTCTATCCGCGCACCCATTGCGCGAAGCATTCGCGTGGTATGGTCGCGCACCGGCCCCGGAACGTGGAACGTGCTGGCGCCATCCGCCCCGAGCGCTGCGAGCTGGAGGCAGCTCAGGACCTGCGCGGAAGCGACTGGCAACACGTATTCAATGCCGTGCAGGCGGGACGGGCGGAACGCGAGCGGCGCATGGCCGCCCGTAGTAGACACGTCGGCCCCCATGCGCCGGAGCGGTTCGGCGATCCTGTCCATCGGACGCTTCCTCAAACCGTCGCTTCCGTCAAGAGTCGCCTCTATTCCCGCGGCGGCGACAGCTCCAGCCAAAAGACGGAACGTAGTGCCGGAATTGCAGCAATTGACAACAGCGCCAGATCGAAACGGCAGGCCGGCCGCCTTATTGGAAACGCGCAAGACGCCATCTTCCAGCGCAGAATGGACGCCGAGAGCATCAAGAGCCCCGCGCATCGCACGGGTGACGCCGCTGTCTGGAAAATTAGCAACCTCCGATTCTCCTGGCGACAGCGCCGCGAACAACGCCGCGCGATGCGCAAGCGACTTGTCGCCCGGAACGGCCACGCGACCTGCCAAAGGGCTGGCAGCCGATGGGAGGCTCAGATCCATCAATCCTCGTCCGTCAATTCGGAACTGGCCGCGATCGCCGCGTCTTCCGTCTTGGGCTCGCCGGAAGCGGCATCTGCCGAAGCCTCGTCTTCTTGCTTTGCAGAATCGGATTTGGCCGATTTGCGGGGAGCATACGGGCTATACCCGCCGTACGAGCGATATCCGCCATACCTGCTGTATCCGTAACCGTAGCCATGATGCCCGGACGGCGCGAACGCGCCGCCGGACGCGCCCAGTTCCACGTCGTTCACGACGATGCCAATCACCGTCGCGCCAGACTCGCTGAGGGAACGGGAGGCGTGCTGGATGGGCTTGAAGTGCGTGCGGTCGGGGCAGCACATGATCATGACAGAGTCCACATGCGAGGCCAACGTCATTACATCGCCCACGATGCCGAAAGGCGGCGAATCGATGACGATTCGGTCGTAGTGCTCGCGTGCCCACTGGAAGAAATCCGGCACGATCTGCGAACCCATGATCGAGGCGGGGTTGACGTTGTCCGGCGGCAAGGAAGCGACCACGTCCAGGTGGTCTACGCCGCTCGGCAGCACCAGCCGCTCGAAATTCCTGTCTCCGCGCTGGGAAAGATAGTGCGAAAACGAATGGTCCTTGTCCACATCAAGGCCCCAGACGCGCGCAAGGCGCGGACGGCGCAGGTCGAAGTCGACCAGCAGAGTCCTCTTGCCAGCCTGTGCGCTTGAGATCGCCAGCGAACAGGAAGTGATCGTCTTGCCTTCTCCAGGCTGCGTGGACATGATGAGAAGCACCTGCGAAATCGGCTGGTATCGCGGCGAATCGAGCAGGTTTCGAAGCCCTGCGACGGCTTCTGCAAACTGCGAATACTTGTTCTCGGAGATGAACTTGGCCACCTGTTCGCGCTTCTTCCGGCGCACGTGCGGAAGAACGGCCAGCACCTTCAGCGAAAGGCGCATCTCGATGTCCGAAAGCGAAACGATCGTGTCTTCAAGATGGTCCAGAACCAGCACGAACAGCAATCCAAGAGCCAGCGAGAGCACCGTGCCCGCCGCGAAAATGACGATCGGGTTCGGAAGCACAGGCGTCTTGGGGACGAATGCAGGACGGCCTACACGCACGATCTCGTTGTTCTGCTCGGCGGCGATGCGAGCCTCGTTCTCCTTTGTCAGCAGGCCCAGATAGAGCTCGCTGGACACCTTCTTCTCCTGCTCCAGCTGTTTCAAGCCGGCATCCGCCGCCACGATCTTCTGCTCGATCGCCGCCGACTCGGCGCGCAATCGCTCGCTGTTCTTCTCGAAGACCGCCAGCTGGTTGCGGTAGGCGGCAAGGTTGCCGTGCGCAGTCGCGAGAGCGCGGCTGACGGCATCGACGAACTGCTGCTTGACCGTTTCGAGCTCTTTCTCCTTCGCGCGAACCTCGGGGTGGTTCTTCGTGAATTTCGCCAGCAGGGACGTCATCTCCATCTTCGTCGCCTGGAGCTTCGTGTATGCCTGCCCGATCTCCGACGAGCGCGGAACGTCCGTAGGCAGGGCGCCAAAGTCCTCGGGCGTCTCCTGCGCGGCCTGCAGAACCTTCTCCCATTCCGCCGCGGCCGTCACCTTGGACCGGAGGTCAAGCACGTCGGCCGTCGTCTTCTGGATAGACTGCTGCAGTATCTCGCGCTCCGACATCATGTTGTCGATCTTGTTGACGGTACGGAATTCCAGAAGCGCCTTGGCTATCTTCTCGTCGGCGCGACGCTGCTTCTCCACCTGGTCGTGGATCTGGGCTACCGCCTTGTCGCAACGCAGCTTGTTCTCCTCGTCCGTGAACGATTCGATCGCCTCGGCGTACGAGTTCGCCAGCGAAGCCGCAAGCTGGGCCGAAGTGGAACGAACGGCAATCGTGATGAGGCGCGAATGGCGGACAAGTTCAAGCTCGGAACCGCCGAGCGTCTCGATGAGCTCCTTGTCCGTGATCGTGGACGCAGGATAGTTCGCACGGTACTGCTGGACTATCTTCGTCACGATCTTATCGGAACGCCAATCCGAAAGACGCGTGTTGAACACTTCCTCGTAGGTGGAGCCGTAGTCGGGTTCGACGACCTGCCCTATGGCGCTGCCGGACGCCTGCGGCCTGCGCATGTCCATGGTGAACTCGCTCTTCGCCTCATAGATCGTCGGCGAGATGCGGTAGACCGCAAACGCCGCCACAAGGCCGATCAGGAGAAACACGAGAACGGATATCCAACGCTGAGCGATGACGCGCAGCACGCGCCCAAGCGTGATCGTGCCAACCAGCGAATCGGAATCCTGCCCCGGAGCGTTCCCGCCATAGGCGCCACCGCCGTAGTAGTACGGACTGCCGCCGTAGTAGGCAGGCTGGGCCGTCCCGTAATACAATGGCGACTTGTTTGCCGTGCCATAGTACAACGGCTTCTGTGACGAGCCGTAGTACAGAGGTTTCTGACCATATGTCGATGAAGATGGTGTACTTGCCATGGTTTCACTTTTCCTGATCGGTCGCAGACGACTCCCTCCGCGGTTTGCGCGGGAAGGAGGCCGCAGAGAGAGTCATGCCCGCCACGATCGCCAGCAACACCGTTTTTCCTGAAAAAACAGGGGCCACGACGGCTTCGAGGCAGACCACCGCCAGCACCAGCGGCGAAATCCATACGACCGGAGGGCATGCGAACGGAAACACGTACGCATCGTCCTTGGTGCGGAGATGTACAATCGCTCCAATAAGATGCCGAATCCAGACAAAGACGAGAATAAGCCCCAATCCTCCAAGCAGCATGCAGCCGAGAATGCCGCGTTCCGCAAGCACCGTCCAGTATCCGCTTACCGCCGTAACCACTTGCGGCGGCAGAATGGACCAGTCGGCCTTGTCCGCAAGGAACTGGACCTGAAGGGGGAACGCGCCGATGCCGGCGCCACACCACGGAGACTCCTTCCAGACTATGCCGCCAATGCGCTTCAGGACAGCCACGGTCTGCTTGTACACCTCGGGAAAGGCCTGCGCCATGTCAAACCCATTGGACTTCGCCTCGCTGACCGCCTGAGGCGCAAACGCCAGCAGAAGACTGAGAGCCAGCGCCACGCCGAACAGGAACATGATCGCGCTGCGAGCCATGCCGCCAAGCGATGACGTGCGAGAGACGAAGGTGATGCCAAAAAGCGCGAGAAACGCCGTCAGCAGAAGATACACGCCGCTCACGAGAGGCGGCGCGAAGAAAATCACGCCGGCCACGTTGCCCGCCACGCCCAGGCAGAACGGAAGCCGCGCGGCAGCCCATTTGCGCGATTCGGCATGCACTCCGCACGTCACCGCGACAAGGCACCCGATGCCATGCACGGTCCCCAGATAAGGCTTTACCGAAAAAGCCGTCAATGCGGAAGACAGCAAAGACTCCACCCCCATGCATGCGCAGATCGACGAAGCCAGCCCTCCCACGCCGAGAACAAGCGCAAAAGTAATCCCGAACGACGTGCGCGCCGCCGCACCAAGCCCGTACAGCACGCCAACCAGAAGAACGCCCACGCCAATCGAAAGAGCAAGGGGAAGAAACGCCGCACCCGGCACGGAGGCCGGACAAAACGCCAAAACCGGCTGGGATATCTGCCATGCGGACTCTTCCGGATTGAAGCAAAGCACGATGCTGTCGTTCCAGCAGCGAATCGCCGCGAAAACGACGGCCGCCACCGCAAACCATAAAAACGGACTTCTCGCTATCTCGCGCCTGACGCGCCGGCGCGCGGTCGAAAGATGCTCGCCCGAAAGTATGGACGGCTCCACAAGCAGCCAGAGCAAGGCAAAAAGCGACAGCCACAGGATTGTCACGCCCAGAATGCGATCCGAGACGAACGGCTGCAACACAACTGGCAAAGAAGCCAGCAACGCAAGATGCGTCGCCAGCCCGTATTTCGTGATCAGCTTATGGAACATCCGTTCCCACCACCTCGTCAGTAGTGGAAACGGACACCGACCGTGCCGCGGAAGCGGTGGTAGTCGTAGTTGTCGTGCTTCTCACACCATTCCTCTTCCCACATCAGGTTCGCAAAGATCGACATCCAGCGATTGAGCGTGTAGTTCGCACCGATGCGAGCGGAGAGGAAGTCTTCGTCGTAGTTGTTGCCGGAACCGAGATAACGGTCGCTGTAAACCACTTCCTCGTGGCGAAGCGCGATGTTGCCGGACAGCGTCATCTTGTCGCCCAACGTCAGATAGGAGACGCCCGTGGACAGAGAGTACACCTTGACGGCCTGCCCGCGCGTACGCTCCGAAGGCTGATAGTAGCTCGAACCGAGCGCAGACCACTGCAACTGCCGCGTGATGCGCCAGTTGCCGGACAGCGAATACGTCCAGCCCACATCCGCGTTGGAACGCCCGCCATAGTCGAGCCACGACGCGCCCATAAGCACACGGTAGGAAATCTTCTCCGTGGCGCGCGTCGCAAGACCGCCCTGAACGGTCCAGACATGGCTGTCGTTGCTGTAGTTGCGGTATCCGTGGCCGCCATGCTGCGTGTAATCCGAATATCCGCCCGCAATGAGAATGTCGGTCCACACGGAAGCGGCATACCCGGCCTCGGCGCCGATCGCCCACTCCGACCACCCGTAGAGCGGCGCGTACTTGCCCGTGTCGTTCTTGTAGTCAAGCCAGTTGTACTGGCCCATCAGATCGGCATGCCAGCGCTCGGTGAAACGGCGCTCAAGCACGCCGTTGATGTCAAAACTCTGGCGGTCGCGCCAGATGCCGCGCCCCGACCGCGTATCAAGACCGTCCGACTGGTTGATGAAAGCGTAACGCTCGCCAATCATCAACGACCAGCCCTTTTCGTCGGGACGGGAAGTGGTCCACTTGTACGCCAGCGATTCGCCATAGCTGCTTTCACCCATGTTGCCGTTGTTCTTGGCGTAGGAGTTCCAGCGATACCACAGCGTCCCGCCCAAAGACCAGCGATCGCCGCGCCACTCGAAATCCGCGCCGGGATTCACGCAGAAAATGCTGTCGGCGCCGGCCTTGTGGGTCGTATCGATGTTCGAATCGTACGTGTACGAGACCGACACGTACGGCTTCACCGTCAGATGCTGGTTGAAAAAGCGGAACCCCTGCGGCTTGTCCGCGATGCTTCCACCTGCGGCAAGAACCGCCGCCGAAAAACTCGCGAACGCCGACGTGAACAAGATGCGTGTTTTCATGGAATTCATAGCCAACCGTTCCTTTCTACGTAAAATCGCCAACACCCTCTATACGCTATTGGTTGCTGTAAGTACGGCCCTCTTCGCTTCCGGGCGTCCGGTCGCCGCCACGCTTGCGCGTATAGTACGGGTTCTCATCGCCGCCGTCACCGTCGGAGTTGGGACCGTCGGCCGTTCCGCCAATGGCGGTCTTGCTCTGCACGTATGCGCGGGGAACGCGATCAAGTCCGATGCCCGGCGAGTACGTCGAAGCGGCTCCGGCCACGCCGCCGGGCGCCTGGAACGCACCGGCCGCCAGCGACAGCGCCGAAGACGGAGAATCGGTGGATGCCGCAAGATCGGCCAGCAGCGCATCGGCGACCTGCACACCGCCGGCGATCTGTGTCACGACCGCATGGTCAGGCTCCTCCCCGGCCTGGGCGGCGCCGAGAAGAGGATCGTAGGTCTGCTCCTGGCCATCGCCAAGCGCCGGCTTGATCCACTCGTTCAAGGCGGTCTCGCGGACCTGCGCCTCGGGGAACTGGGAAACAAGCGTCTGGGCGAGATCTGCAGGCGTTCCGCCGGAAGCCCTGATGAACATCAACGCCGCGAACGTCTCGCGCACGCTGGAATTCTCGGCCTTCTGGCAACGCTCGTTGATCACCGCCATCGTGCTCGTGGCCAGCTTCGTGAACTCCTGATCTGTGAACACGCGAGACGGATTGGCGTTACGGCTGAACAGATCGGTCGCAAAGCGCTCGTTGATCTCGGTCAGATATTCGGGAGGTACCGTCGCGAACACCTCCGCCAACACGTTCGCAAGATTGTTCTTGGAAGCACCGGAGACCGCAGCGCGGTTCGCCGCGTAGAAAGCGGCCGCCTTGGATTCGTCGGATCCGGGCATCTTCGAAATCGCCTCGTTGACTTCGTTGACGAACGCAACCTGGTCTTCAGCCGACAGCTGGGCAATCGTCTGCTTCAGCGTCTGCGGATTCTGTGCGCAATCTCCGACCAGCGCATGCCATTCGGATCTTGGCATCTCGGCGGCAACCGGCAACGCCGCCAATGACAGAGCACACGCCGCCAGAACTTTCATAATGTTGCATTTCATAACCGTACCTCTTCCTTCGCTTGACTGGAACTACTTGACAATCAATACCACGACATCGGCACCCACACGACATCGCCGGCTTTCAGGAGCATGTCCTTGTCAGGCCGCCCCTGTTCGCCTATTTCGATCAAATCGATTCGCGTCTTCGTCAGCTTGCCGTCCTTGTCGCAGCGCGTCACCTGCACACGCCGCTTGTCGGCGATCGGATTGGCTCCGCCAGCCAGCTGGAGAGCGCGCGTCACCCTCAGGTCGAGCGTGGACGGCACGTCCACCGGTCCCGGACGGCCGACTTCGCCCAACACGGTCACCGTCCCCCACGGCGACACCATGTTCTGCCCCGGCTGGTAGATGAACGTCGCCGTGACATGCGGCTCCAGCAGATACTCCTTGTAGGCCGCAGCGATCTTCTCCTGCAGGCCGACAAGCGTCAGGCCGTCGCACTTGATCCGCCCGACGAGATCCATCGTGATGCAACCCTCCGCATCGACGAAATACTGCTTGGCCGCCGTCCCCTGCGTACCCGTCGCAGTCACGGAGATGGCAAGCGCCACGCCGGGGCGCACCTTGGGGCCGTCGAAATAGGTGGCCAAGGCGTCGGCATCCACACTGTCCGCCACTTCGTCGCGCACACCCAAGACATCTTTCACCGTCTCGCAGCCAAAGATGCACACGCACATGGCCAACAGGGCCAATCTATAGACAATTCTGCTCATTTAATCCACCAAAACGGAGCCAAAGGATAAGGCACTCCGAAAGGCGCCGTAAAGAATACACTTTTTTTCTCTGTAAGGCAAGGGGGCAAGGAAAGTTTTTTGGCGCGCGGGGACGCGTCCTAGCCAGACGCCGCCACCGCGCGCGACCGCACCGGCTTACGCCTGCGCGGCTTCTTCGTCGTTGATCTTGACCTTGAAGGGCACGAAAACGCCCTCGCCGAGATCGAGCTTCGCGTTGTACTCGCCGATCTCGCGGAGCTGATCCGGCAGGTCGAGCTGCGAACGCACGAGCTCCACGCCGCGGTCTGCGGCCACCGCTCCGATGATGTCGGCGGCGCTCACGCTGCCGTAGAGACGCTTGCCGTCCACCGTGCGCGCGGACACCGTGACGTTGAGACCCGCCAGCTTCTTGGCGAGCTCCTCCGCGGCGGCCTTGCGCTCGGCACGGGCCTTGGCACGCTCCGCCTCGAGCTTTGCGAGCTTGCGCTTCGCCGCCTCCGTCACCGGGGCCGCAAGGCCCTGCGTGAAGAGGTAGTTGCGCGCGTATCCCGGAGCGACGTGGACGATCGCGCCGGCCTTGCCGAGCTTCTTGACATCGGCCATCAGCATGACTTCAACCATTTCGGACGCTCCTTTCTCAGGCCATCAGGCCCATGTTGCGCGCACGGCGCACGCCCTTCTTGATCTGGCGCTGCTGCATCGCGGTCACGCCCGTCACGCGCGCCGGAATGATCTTTCCGTACTCGGTGACATAATGCTTCAGCAACTCGATGTCGTTGAAGTCGATCTTGTCGTTGGCCGGCAGCTCCGGACGGCGATGGACTGTGAACTCCCCGCGGTCGTCGCGCACGGCACGCTCTTTTTTCTGGTAAGCCATTTTAGTTCTCTCTTGTTGTTTTTCTTGTCGTTAGAACGGCTGCTCCTCGTCATACACGTCCAGGTCGGCAGGCGACGGCATCCCAGGCGGCAAGCCTGCCGCCGACGCGCCGCCGGGCACGACCGGTTCGCCCGTAAGCCGGCTCTGGTTGGGCGCCGGCAGAGGCATGAACTTGACGGTCATGGCACGGATCTTCAGCTTCTGGTGCTTCTGCCCGTCCTTCTCCCAGGAATCCATCTGGAGACGACCTTCCACCAGGACCGACCGGCCCTTGCGGAGATACTGGCCGCACAGCTCGGCGAGCTTTTCCCACGCGTCCACCTCGACGAACGTGGGAATGTCCACCATGTTGCCGTTGCGGTCGCGCCGACGCTCGTTGAGAGCCAGGGCGAAACGGCACACCTTTACGGCGTTCACGCCCACCTGGCGAACCTCGGGGTCGCGCGTCAGGTTCCCCATCACGATCACTTTGTTGAAAGAGGGCATCGCTACACCTCGTGGTTATTCGGCGGCTGGAGCCTCTTCAGCTTCGGCCTGGGCCTTCTCCGCCGCTCGCTTGGCCGCAGCTTCGGCCTGCGCGGCCAGAACAGCTTCGCGGCGGTCGTCCACCGCAAGAATCTGCACGCGGAACACCTCTTCGACGAGCCGGTACCTGTTCACAAGCTCGCGCACCTTGGAGGGGTCGAGCTCGAAACGCACCTGCACGTACACGCCGTTCTCGCGCTTGTGCATAGGGCGGGCGAACGTGCGCTTGCCCAGCACTTCCTGCGCGAGGATGTTGCCCCCGAGACGCGTCACCTCGGCAACGGCCTTGGTGATCTGCCCGTCGAGGACGTCGTCCTTCGCCTGTCCGGCGAAGATGTAGAGACCATCGTATTTCTTCATTTGTCGTTTTCCTTCCCGGTCGCGGCGGACGTCGCCGTCCAGCCGTTGTACCGGTTCATCGCGGTTTCGAGATTTTCGTGTTCGATCGTTCCGATCGCCTCGACGGCCTTCGCCACCACTTCGTCCATCGTCGCGCGATCCTCAGCCGCGAACTTGCCGAGCACGTGCCCGATCACGTTCGCGCGGTTCCGCGCATCGCGGCCGACGCCCAGGCGCAGACGGACGAAGTCCGCCGTGCCCGTACGCTCGATCACGCTCTTGAGGCCGTTGTGCCCGCCTGCGGAGCCGCCCTTGCGGATGCGCATCTTCCCCGTTGGGAGATCGATGTCGTCCGACACCACTAGCAGATCGTCCGCCGCATTGGCGTTGTGGTACTTTACGACGGGCCCGATGCAGTTTCCGCTCAGGTTCATGAACGTCTGCGGCTTCACCAGCAGCACCTTCACTCCACCCAGCATCCCCTGCGCCAGATCGCCGTCGAACGAGGACGAACGTTTCCAGACGGCGCCAAGCGAGCGCGCCAGCGCATCGACGACCTCGAAGCCGATCGAATGCGGCGTGTTCGCGTATTCCGCGCCCGGATTGCCCAGTCCTGCGATCACCTTCATCGAGACACCCGGTCGAACGAACTACTTCTTCGCCTCCGCCTTCTTGGCGTCGGCGTCCTCCTTGCCCTTCTTGATGACTTCGGGCGACTTCTCCGCCGCCGCGGCCGCAGCCGGCGCGTCCGCGCCATCGGGCGCCTTGACCGTCGCCACCGCGTACTCGCCGCGGGTCACGAGCGTGAACTTGTCGCCCAGCTGCAGGTCCTTCACGAAGAGCGTCTGGTCCAGGCCGAGCGCCGTGACGTCGACGTCGAACTTCTCCTCGATGTCGTCGGGGAGGCACTCCACGTCGACCGTGCGGAGCACCTGCTCCAGCACGCCGCCGCCGAGCTTCACGCCCGTCGCCTCGCCCGTGAGGTACAGCGGAACCGTGACGCGCACCTTCTGCGTGAGCGACACCTCGCTGAAATCCACGTGTATGGGAGTCCCGGCCAGCACGTCGTTCTGCATCTCACGCAGAAGGGCGTGCATGGTGGACCCGTTCATGTCCAGCGCGACGAGAAGCTGCTTGCCACTCCTTCCGCGCATCGCCATCATGAACTCGTGGGCGTCCAGCGCGATCAGCTGGGTGCCGCCCTTGTTCATCTTCATCACCGACGCGGGGATCTTCCCCGTCCGGCGAAGCCGGCGGACCGCCGCGGTGCCATGCTCCGCGCGCTCCTCCGCCTTGATCATTATCTTTTCCATTTGTCTTCTCTTTTCTTCACGCCACCTGCTCTCGCGCACGCGCGCTACCCTCGGCGGCAAATTGCGGTTCACTCGTGGTTGAACAGGTCGTTCACGCTGTTGTTGCTGTGGATGCGCTTGATGGCCTCGCCGATCAGCGGCGCCACGCTGAGCACCGTCAGCTTGAACGGCAGCTTCGCCGGATCGAACCCCTCGCGCAGCGGAATCGAGTCCGTCACCACCAGCTCGTCCAGCTGGCTCTCCTCCATCAGGCGCTCCATGCCCTTCGCCGTGAGCGGGAAATGGCTCACGAACGCGTGCACGCTGCGCGCTCCGTGCTCGCGCAGAAGCTTCGCCGCCGCGCTGAGGGTTCCGCCTGTCGCCGTCATGTCGTCGATCATTATCACGTCGCAGTCCTTGACGTCGCCAACCACGCTGAACGCATCCACCGTGGAATCCCCCGTCCGCTGCTTCGCCACGATTGCAAGCCCCGTCCCGAGCTTGCGGCTGTAGCTGTACGCCGTCTTCGCGCCGCCCGTATCGGGGCTGACCACGATCGGCTTGGCGAAGTGCATGTCCCTGATGTACTTCAGGATCACCGGCTCGGCGTGCAGATGGTCGAGCGGGATGTCGAAGAATCCCTGTATCTGGTTCGCGTGCAGGTCCATCGTCAGCACCCTGTCGGCCCCGGCTTTCGTCAGCAGGTTCGCGATCAGCTTCGCCGTTATCGGCACGCGCGGCTGGTCCTTGCGGTCCTGGCGCGCATAGCCGTAGTACGGCAGCACGGCGGTGATCCTCGCCGCGCTCCCGCGCTTCAGCGCGTCCATCATCACGAACAGCTCCATGTACGCGTCGTTCGGCCGCGGACTGCCGCTCTGTATCACAAACACGTCCTGGCCGCGCACACCCTCAAGCACCTGGCAGAACGTCTCGCCATCAGGAAAATGCTTTATGTCGATCTTGTTCAGGGAACGCCCAAGATATGCAACAACCTTCTCGGCTAGCGGCAGATTTGCCGTTCCCGAAAACACCATGAAATCGTTCGTTGTTTCAGACATGTCCAACTCGCTCCATACACAAAGCCATCATGCGCCCCAAAATCCTATGGGGACGTGAAAGTTGAAATTATACCAAATATCACCGCTGCATGCAAGTGCTGTACAGCACCTCGAAGTCCGCAACCCCATCCTGCGGCGACACTGCAGCATCCACATACCGCGATTCGCCAATAGTCGAACATGTGAAATTCACGTTTTTGCCGTTTACGCGGAGCAATTGCGGCATATATCCCGTCGGCACGAGCAGGTGCGCCTGCACGTTCTTCGCCGGGCTGCGCAGGTGGTAGCGAAATCCTTTCTCGGTGAAGATCCAGCGCACGTCCACCGTCCTGTGCGACGCCTCGTAGCCCGTGAGGTAGCGGCCTTCGGCGAACGGCGTCACGGCCCAACGCGGCGCGAAGCGCATCGTGCGGTACTGCGTATCGAGATCCTGCACTCCGGCGAGGCCTTCGTCCACGGCCGAGAGGATCGCCGCCGCGCCCCACGCGCTCGGTCCGCCGCCCTGCGGCTGGCCCGTGACCGGGTCGTAGAGGAAGTAGAGCTTGCCGTCGTCGCGCTTCACCATCTTCGCGACGCGGTCGAGGATGTCCCAGCCGTACGCCTCCTCGCCGCACTCGAACGCGCCCTTCGCGAGCTCGCCCGCCGTGAACGGGGAGATCGCCCCGTTCACGTATCGGCCGGGCGGATTGCCCTTGAACGACGGACTGTACGCCGGATCGATCGTGAACCATTCGGAGAAACCCTTCGTCGTCTTCCGGCGCGTCTTGTACTCCGCCACCACGCCGCGCTTCTGCTCCGTCGTGAGGATGCCGCGGTTGAGCGCGTAGGCCATGGAGAGCGACAGGCGCTCCTTCTCGTGCGCGTCGAGGGGTTCGCAGTTGAGCGGCAGCTGGTGGCAGAAGAACGTGCCGTTCCACAGGTGCTTGAACATGTTCGCCTTCAGCGTCTCGGCACGCGTGCGCCATGACGCCGCCTTCGCGGTGTTGCCGAAGCGTTCGTTGATCCACGCGAGCTGGTTCATCGCCTGGTAGACGCCCGAGTTGTCGCCGTGCATGATCGCCATCGGTTCAGTGAGGATGACCGAACGGTTGCCGCCCGAACGCGGGTCGTTCGTGAAATCCCAGGTGTCGATCGTGTAGGGGCGCATGCAGAGTCCGTGTGCCTTGTCCCAACGCTTGGGGTCGCTCGTCATGTAGTCGATGCCTTTTTCGAGGCGTGGCAGGGCGCGGCGGAGCCAATCGTCGTCGCCCGTCACGCGCCACGCCTGCAGGCACCCCTCGACCATCAGGTACTCGATGTCCGCCTCCAGCTCGAGGCGCACGAGCGCCTGGTTGTCCTCCGGGTAGAGGATGCGGCAGTCGGGCGGCACGAACGTCCAGTGGAAGTCGTCAAGCTGCTTGATTAGCTCGTAGAACTGCCCGTCGGCGCGCTGCGTGTCGAGGATGAAGTCGAGGAAGCTCGTGAGGTCGTGCTCCCAGTGGCGGTAGCCCTTCATCTGGTGGACGTGGTCGCGGATCCAGTTGAGTTGGCACATCAGCGTACGCCCGTCCACAAACACGAGCCGCCGGTCGGCCCACACCACCTTGCGCAGGTTCCACAGCGCGTTGCCGAAGTCCGCGCCCGCCGTGGTGAGCACGCCGGGGAACGCGAGCTCCCAGTTGTTGTACGTGCCGCATTGGACCTTGCCGCACCGCATGCGCGGGAGCGGATGCGCGAACTTGATTACGCGCCCCGCGTTGATTGCGAGCCCCGCCGGATCTGGCAGTTCGCCCTTCGGCATCGGCTGCAATGCCGCCACCGCACATCCCGCCGCCAACGCGGCAACCATCACAAACATTGTCTTTTTCTTTTTCATGGGCATGGTCCTTTGAATTGCAGGTAGATCGGGCGTTCGGCGAGGCGCAACTTGCGTTCGGAGACGACCGGAGGCTCGATGACGTTGCCGAAGAGATCGCGGCATTCGATCCATGGGCCGCGCGATGCCGGCACCTCCCATTCGCATTCGCCTTCGACGCTCCAGAGAACGAGGACGGCGCCGTCCTTCTTCCCCGCCTCCGGCGCGAACTCCGCCACGCGGAACGCATGCTTGTCGGACGAAAGGTCGCACACGAACCTTCTCTGCCCCACGTGCCGCGTCAGGAACGCAACGGCGGCATACGACGGCTTCGGCGTCCAGTCGTGATGGACTAGCCCGAAGTTGTGCTCGGTGTAGGACGCCCTCAGCCCGTCGTTTCGGAAGTCGTACTGGCAGGCGTAGTCGCATCCGGCCTCCAGCGCGGCAAGGTACATCCGCACGATGCAGGCGGCCTGCCCCAGATAGCTTGACCGAGGATAGCCGCCCGCCACCTCCCAGTATTCCCCCTTGCCCGCGTAGGTCGTCCAGCCGGCCTCGGTCACGCACCAGCGGTTCGCGCCGCCGTGCTTCTTGGCCAATGCGCGATACTCCGAACCGAAGTCGCGCAGGAAGTACTCGCGCTCCGGACGATGCTGGCGATGGCAGTAAGGGTGAAACGCCACCGCGTTGTGCGCACGCGCGATGCCTCCCGCGAGCATCGCCTGAAGGAGATAGGGGACATCCTCGCCCGTTACGCCCACGATGGCGTCGGGATCAACCCGCCGGATGGCATCGTCTGCGGCGTGCGTGAACTCGACGAACTTCCCGATCCACCTCTCGTCGCTTTCGCCTTTCTTCCAGTACGCCTTCTTGAACGTGAAGTTCTGCGGTTCGTTCCATATCTCGTAACGGTCGATCCGGCCCTTGAAGTGTTCGGCCGACCAAGCGGCGAAACGCGCGAATGCGTCTTTATCGACGGGATTGTCGTACAGCTTGTTTCCATAGCTGAGCAGCAGGTTCATCCGAATGCCACGCGCAAGCAACGCGTCCACGAACCCCTCGTATGTTTCGGGAACCGCGTATACGCCCTTCCTCTGCTCGCAGGCGGCCCAGCCCGGCTCGTCGCGGACGATTCCGATACCCGCCGCCGCCAGCAGGTCCACGAGCTGCGAAACGTTCCGCCAGCTATAGACATGACACTGCGTGCCCACCCAGGGGCACGGCTTCACGTCCTTTGACGTGAGACGCGCGAACCAGGTCCTGTTTGACGCGCCGTCCGCCGCCGTCAGGTCGAGTGCAAACGCGCCGAAGCGTCCGCCCACGTCCTCGGGGCGGACCTCAAATGTTCCTTCGTCCGTCTGCCGTCGGCACAACTCTTTGCCGTCGCAATCGGTGATCCGGCAGTCAGCCGAGCCACGTCCCGCCTGAACGGCTTCGGCCCGCCGCGTCACGGAAAGTTTGAACGACGGATTCTCGCCGGGATAGAACAGAGCGGTGGTTCGAATGGGAACGCACGTGATCGTCGTGGAGGGGATTTCCGAAATGCCGGCCGTCGTCTCAATCACCACGTCCGCGACGTCCAGGCATCCCGTGCGGTTGGCACCACGGGTTTCGACGCCGAGGACGCATTCCTCGGCCGGCAGCCGCACCACGCCGTCATTCGCCCCGCCCCAGTGTCTGCCGCTCGTGCACGGGTCGAATTCCAGCACCGACCATTCGCCCGTCGCCTTGAACGGCACGGACTGCATGTGCGCCTGGCCCTCCGAATCATGGACGCGGAAGAACACCCGCGTGCGCTCCAGCCCCTTGGGCAGGCGCAAGGTGAACGCAACGCGCGACGTGCCGGCGGGAATCCGCTCGGTGACCCTGTAGCCCACGTATGCGCCTTTTGTCAGGTCAAACGACAGACGTGCGAAACGCCGATCGCCCTCCTGCTCGAATCCCAGCTTGGCCTTCGCCCCCGGGAACTCGCCGCCGGTCGTATAGGAGCCGTAAGGTTGAACGAATCCCCCCGGCAGGTGGAGGATGCGCGATTCAGCCACCACCGCCACGCAGCACAAGGCAGCAACCGCCAGGACGGCAAGTTTTCCAAGGCATCTTTTCTTCGCTTTCATCGTGGGCTTCCGTTCAGTGTACTCAATTATCGTACTGGACACAAGCAGCAACTTACACTTTCATGAGGGAATACATTCCGTACATCCACACTTTCATGAGCGAATGTCATGCATCTCAATACACTTTGATCTTCAGCTTCACGTCGAATTCGCCATGGCAGACCGGATCGGGCACGTCCTGCCACACGAAGTTCTTGTTCTCGTCAATGTACATCGCCTTCATGGTTTGTCTCCTTCGCTTAAACTGCGGGGGATGCTTTCAGCCTAAAATCCTCGGTTGAATGTCTCACGCAGAGGTGCAGAGAGGCGGAGAGCGCAGAGAAAGTTCAGATATCCGATGGAAAAGAAAACCATGACAAGAAGAATCTCGGAAAGTTCTTTCACCCAATTGGTGAAAACAAATACATTCTCAAGCAATGGGGATAAACTCTGCGAACTCTGCCTCTCCGCGCCTCTGCGTGAGATATAACATGGAGTGGTAAATCGAAATGAGGAATTTAGGTTCAGTACAACACCTCAAAATCGACCGGTCCGTCCCGTCGTGCAACGACAGCGTCAACGTACACGAAAACGTCCACGTACCGAGATTCGCCGACTGTTGAAAGCGCGAAGGGTGTCTCTGTGCCGTTTACAAGCAGGACTTTCGGCGTCTTGCCGATGGGCACGAGCAGATGCGCCTTGATCTTCTTCGCCGGACTGCGCAGATGGTAGCGGAACCCTTCGTCCGTCTGGACGTACCGGCAACCCACGTAGCGCCCGACGCTCTCGTAGCCCGTCATGTAGCGCAGCTCGCGGTACGGCGTCACGGGCCAGCGCGGGGAGAATGCGATCTCGTCGTAGCCGAAGCCAGCGTTGACGATGCCGGCGAGTCCCTCGTCCACAGCGCTCAGGAGCGCGGCAGCACCCCAGGCGCTCGGCCCAAGATACGCCGTAGTGGAATTGCCCCCCTTGGGATTGTAGAGGAAGTAGACGGCGCCGTCCTTCTCCACCATCTTCATGAACCGCTGGAGGATGTCCCAGCCGTACGCCTCGTAGCCGCACCCGAACGCGCCCTTCGCGAGCTCGCCCGCCGTGAACGGCGAGATCGCCCCGTTCACGTAGGTGCCGGCCTTGTGCGAACCGAACGTCGGCTCGTACGGCGGATCGACCGTAAACCATTCGGCGAACGCGCCCGTGGTCGTGCGCCGCCGCAGGTATTCCTCTACAACCGACCGCTTCTGCCCGAGCGTGAGGATGCCCCGGTTGAGCGCGTAGGCGTCCGAAAGCGACAGTCGTTCGCCCTCCTTGTCGTCGATGCCCTTGTCCGTACCGAGGAACTTCTGGTGGATGAAGAACCTGCCGTTCCAGAGGTGCTTGAAGATGTTCGCCTTGAGAGTGTTCGCGCGCCGACGCCAGGACGCCGCCCGGTCGGCGATCCCCAGGCGTTCGTTCATCGCGGCGAGCTGGTGCATCGCCTGCCACACGCCCGTGTTGTCGCCGTGGAAGGCGGGCATCGGCTCCCACGGGTGGATGCGGCGGTCCGGCCCCGTGGAGGCCATAGGCACGAAGTCCCACGTGTCGATCGTGAACGGACGTATGCAGAGGCCGTATTCCGCGTTCCAGTGCCGCGGATCGCTCGTCTGCCAGTCGATGGCCTTCTCAAGCTTGGGCAGCACGGATGCCATCCACCGGTCGTCGCCCGTCATCCGCCAGTAGAGGTGCGCGGCCTCGACCGTCACGTACTCCACGTCCGCCTCCAGGTCGAGACGTGCGAGCGCCAGGTTGTCCTCGGGGAACAGCATGCGGCTCGTGTCGTCCACCATCGTCCAGTGTCCGTCGTCCAGCTGCTTGACGAGCTCGTAGAACATGCCGTCCGCCCGCTGCGTGTCGATGATCAGCTGGAGGAATGAAAGGCAGTCGCGCTCCCAGTGGCACCAGCCCTTCATCTGGTGCGCGTGGTCGCGGATCCAGTTGTGGTTGCAGACGATCGCCTTGCCGTCCAGGAAGACGAGCCGCCGGTTCGCCGCCACCACGTCGCGCAGCGTCTTCATGAAGAAGCCGATGTCCTTTCCCTGCGCCGTCAGCACGCCCGGCACGGCGAGTTCGGGATTGTTGTTCACGCTGCACTGCACGGGGCCGTTCCGCAGGCGCGGGAGAGGATGCATGAACTTGAGCCGGCGCCCCCGGTTGATCGCGAGCTGCGCGGGATCGAGCGCGGGCGGCACGCTCTGCCACGTGAAGTCGAGCCACGTCACGCCGCCGGGCGTGTTCGGGTGCGGCTCCAGCGTGAAACCGTTCTTCGTCACGTTCGTCCGCTTGCCGTCGAGCCCGATCTGCCAGCGGCCTGCCCCGTCGCCAAACGTCACGCCGCGTCCCGTCAGCTCAAACGCCGCGCCGCCCGCGTCGAACGCGATCTTCCCCTTCACGACGATGCGCCCGTTCTCGAATGCGACGGCGCCGGAGCCGCCATCCACGGTCCACGTGCCCGGCACTGATACGTCGCCGACCTTCTGCACCTTCACGAGATGCGCCAGCCGCGTGACGCCGTCGACAGTCTCGCATTCCACCCGGTAGTAGGAGTTTGACGCCATCATCGCGGCCGAAGCGCTCGCCGCCATCAAAAGGCAGACGGGAAAAAGGCGGCCCGCCTTGAAGGACATTGTCTCTTTTTTCATTGTACTCCTCGCTACATTGCTTAAGTTTTCGATCCTACCAGGATTCACGCGGTGCGGCAAGACGGTCGCTTCAGAACCTCCAGATGTAGAACACGCCGAACGTATGCCCGGGCGCCCAGTCGTGTGTCACGATGCTCTTTCCCATCTGCAGTTCGTAATAGACGAGAAGCCGGGCATTTTCGTTCACCTTGAAAGAAAGACCGTGATGGAAGATGTAGAGGTCGAACTTGTCGTTCTTTCGCGCCGCAGGATTGTCGTCGAGAAACCATTCGAAGAAACCATACGGGGTGATTCCCAGCGAAGTCCAGTGCCACGGAGCAAAGACTATGTTCCTGCTGCCGTAGCGCATGAAATCGTCCGAATCCTCTATTTGCCGGTAGAACACGCGCGGCCTTGTGACGAATGTCCACCCGTACCGACGGGCCGTAAGCGTGACATCGAATCCTGTACGGTTGTCGCGTATCCATGTATGCCCGTGATGACGCGCCGTCTGCGCGCGCCGCACGAACACCAGCCGGTCGCACAGCGCAAGAGCGCAGCATGGCGACAAATGCCAGTCCAGGCTGAAATGCGAATAGACGGAATCCGGCTGCTTGGAGACGAGATGCGTCTCTCCGTATATCGTCGCCGAAAACAGTCCGTTCGTGCCGACAGGCGTGTTGCCGTATACGCCGAACTGCGAACCTGTCGTGCTTCGCGCACATGCTTTCGCCGCCGCCATCGACAGGCACAGGACCGCAAGACATCCGCGAACGTTAAGAACACAACGCCTCATCTGCCTGGCTTCACCTGATTGCGGGCCTCCCTGCTCCAGCTGCAAAGCCGACCAGCTGATACGTCCCCAGTTCCATTTCCAAGACGTCACCGCTCGCACATTCCCCGGTCACGAGATTTCTGGTCCCGGGAGGAACGGCGAGCTTTACCATCATCGGCGCAAGACCCGTGTTCACCACGTAGAAGTACGACTCTCCGTCGTAGTCCGCATGGCGCAACACCACATTTCCCTTCCGTCCAATCTCCTTCATCACCACGGCCGGCAGCGCCCGGTACGCGGCGGCGAACGCGCGCAGATGCTCCTCCATGCCGTAGGTGCCCACGAGATATCCGCCCTTCGACATGCCCAGCACGTCGCCGAAACGGAGCGGCAGGACGAAATCCCGCAGGGCGTGGTAGCCGGACGGGTTGATCGTCGTGACGCGCCATTTGGTCTCGACGAACCCATCGCCGTTCAACTCACCCTTCTCGCGTCCAACGGGGTTCTCCCAGTAGAGGTCGTGCTGGTTGATCCACGGGAAGCGCGCGTCCTTCAAAAGCGCGAAGAAGCCGGGCTTCGTCTGCAGCACGCGGTTGAACGCATACGTCTCGTCGTTCGGGAACAGCCTGCGGTCGCGCTTGCGGCAGAACGCGGGAAGCTGCGTCTGGCAGAGGATGAGGTTGGGGATGGCGGCGAGCGCCGCGCGGTCCAGCCCGCCTTCCCTTGCCTGGCGTTCCATGAAACCGTCCTCCATGAAGTCCGGCCAGTTCCAGTCCGGCTGCACGAAGCTGTTCAGCCACAGCTTCAAGTCGGGACGTCGCGCGCGCAGCTTCTCGGCTATCCGCGCATAGAAGCGCGTCACCTGGTCGCACCGCCACTGCACCCACGCGTCAAGCGCATGTTCACGAATCCATTTCGCGCTGGCGCGGCCACGCATCGGATCGGTCGCATCGATCGGAATGTCCAGACCCTTGTCTTTTGCGAAAGCCCGCACGGCGTAGTCGTTGTATCCGCTGCGGATGTCGCCGAACCAGTTCATGCTGTGCATGGTGAGGTATATGCACACGCCCTTGAAACTCGGATGCGTCGCCCCCTGGTCGAGGAGCGCGTCGATGTGCCGCCCGATCTGCGCCTGCACGTCCGGGTGGATGAAGTTGAAGTTTGGCGGCGAGTTGTGCCAGCCGCCCCAGTTGGGCCTGCCCGTGTCGTGGATCGCGATGGGCGTGGCGTGCAGCGCGCCGTTCGTCATCGTGTCCATCGTCACCAGGCCCGCAGGGATTTCCATGTTGTTCGCGTTGACGTTCGGAACGAAGAACAACCCCTCCTTGTCGAACTTCTCATACCACGCCGAGAGGAAGTCGGGCGCGTGGCTGCGCGGATTGTAGTTCTCCCCGATCAGCCCCTGGTACCAGACGCCCGGATAGCAGAACACGTTCTGCCCGCAGTACTTCATGTAGGCGGCGGTGCGGTCGACGAGCGCGGAAATCTCCTTCGCGCCGTGCCCGCCGGTGCCGAAGTCGTAGCCGATGGCGGGATCCTCCCAGCACATCCCGAACATCCGGTTCCAGTCTCCCGCCGGCTTGGGCTCGCGCACGGCGAGCGGCGGTAGCTTCGCGTCCTTCACCTTGTGGACGCGCAACGCCGCGAGCGCGGCGGGGACGCCTGCGCGCGCCGTCATCGCGATCATCGCCAGCTCGCCCTGCCCCGGCGTCGTCCAGTACAGGCACCGGTGCGTGAGCATCTTCCCCGTGTTCGGATATTCATCGCCCGTGAAATAGCCCACCTGGAGGGCATAGTCGTCGCCATGCGCCTCCTTGAACTGCACGAGCAGGTCGCACGTGCGCTTTGCGTCGTCGGGATAGACGAAGTCGAAGCAGTAGAGCGGCACGGACGGATCGATGTCGAACATGAACGCGAACCGGTCGTTGAGGTTCGTCCCCGCCTCCAGATACGGAACGCCGCACAGCGACTTCTCCGACACGTCGCCGACGGACCGGAACCGCTTCTCCCGGCGGTAGCGCGCCATCGACTCCGCGTCGAAGCGGTACTCCGCCACGAACTCAAGGTCCAGACGCTCCCCGCCCTCGTGCGGATTCGGTCCGTCGTTGGCGAACAACGCGGCATAGTCGGGCTTCTCCTGCGGCGGTTCCGCAAGTTGGGAATGCTCGCTGAAGAGCGCCATGACCTCCGCATCCGAAAGCGCCTCGGCGTAGATGCGGAAATCGTCCACAAGCCCCTCCACTCGTTGCCCGTCGCCCAGACATCCGACGAAAAATCTGTCGAACCCCGGCCTGTCGAATGTGAACGGCAGCCCAGTCTTCTTTCTTACAACCCTTGCCATCGGTCCGGTATCGTCGGAATGATAATGCATATTTCGTCCGTTCCGGTATAGATGCGCCTCCTTCGCATCTTCATCCCAGGTAAAGACGACATGTTCCCATTTCCCGTCAGGCGGAGGAACGCCGTTCCTGCTGATATGCGTGTGGCCACGGTCCGTGATGTCGCAACGCAATTTCGATCCCCACCACCACAGGGAAAGAGAGCCGGATCCAAACCTCTTGCACGGCTCGGGAAACGAAAACATAGTCCGCCATATCTCCTTCCCTTCCGGACTGTTTCCTTCATCCGGCCATTCGCGCTTCACCCACAAAGACACTGCCCCCTTTTCCGGCAGCACGTTGCCGGCAAGGGCGTACTGCAGCACGCTCTTCGCCTTCGCCGTCAGGCGCACGGCCTGCCCATCCACGCCCGGCGCGTATTCCAGCCCTCGCGCGATCTGCGGACGCGCCTCGCCCCTTGCCGAGGCCGCCACAGACGACCCGTCAAAAGGCGCATGGAAGAGAAGTTCCGCGGCCGACAATTTCCCTGCGGCCATCGCATATGCGACAACCGGCACCATGGTTCGCAACAACATAAGCCACTCCTTAGCGGAACATTAGCACCGTGCCCTTCGGCTGCACGTACAACACCCCCGCGCCGGTGATAAACGCCGGGCATGTGACCGCATTGATTTCCCCGGAATAGTTCCGCCCCGCATAGCGCACGGCGGCAACCTTGTTCGTCCCCAGATAGTCAAGCGCCAGCACGGCCCTCTCGGCCACGTCGATCTCCACCGTCTCCGGAACGCCCGGTTTCGCCGCCGCCGTCACCTTTTCGATCACCAGGCCGTCCAGCACGCCGCCGTTGCTGTACCAGGTATTGCTCCCGGCAACCTTGTGCTCCGACTCCTTCAGCCCGCTGAAGCCCACCTCCCAGTTGCCGCCCTCCGGCAGCTCGAACAGGAACCGGTGCGTCACGAACCTTTCGCGGTCGTCCACGCCGAACGTGCCGACCACGTTCGTAACGCCGCCCTTCGCCACCCAGGCGTTGAACGCGTTGCCGCTGTAACGCGTCAGAATGCCGGGATCGGTCAGATGCGAGTCGTTGTAGCGGTAGAAGCGCCCGATGGACGCGACGGACAGCCGGTACGTCCCGGCGGCAGGAAACGCCACCGTGCGCCAGATCGAGGCGTTGTTGCGGATTCCGGCACGGTTGCCGTCTTCTCCATATGTCACAGGACCCCAGGCGACATCGGAAAGCGCCTGTGGCAACCATTCTACTTTCCCCGATCCGTCATGAATGTCCGATTCCGGTTCGTACACGCTCCATCCCGTAGAGGCAAACGAGTTTTCGGCAACCACATTCACTCCCGGTTCGAATGCAGATATCCTGATGTCGTCTACGGAAACGATGGATCCGCCTCTGATGTTCGCAATGTAAAGCCTGGCAGTGTAGTTGGCCTCCGGCACGGCAAACTGGAGGTTGAACGTCTTCATGATCGATGCTTTGCCGTTCGTCTGGAGTTCAAGCGCGCCGATCTCCGTCTCGCCCAGCATGAACCGGAGTTTGCCTGGATAGCTTGCGATATCGTTCCCTGCGGCGGAACCCGCCACCAGCGTCAAGGTATAAGTCCCGGCCTTAGGGAATGTCACGTCCTGCCCGACATGCACCTGGTTGACAAGATTCAGGATACGGCATCCGTCCGATGCCGGATGCAATGTAGGCCGCCCGTTCCATGTCTGCTCAAGGACGACATAGTTAGTCTCGTCCACAGGCCCCAGCACCCATCCGCCCAGGTCTTCCGGGTTCTTTTCGTAGCCACGCGCACTGAACGAAGTCACCTCGAAACTCGCGTTGCTGATTGCCACCTGCCCATCCCCCGGCTCTATCCAGTCCACGTGGAAGTCGTCGACAAGTGCTACGAGATTGCCAGTGGACATTATATTGTCCGTGACGGAGAAATCGACCGTGCGCGTCGCCGTGCTGTTGTTGTCGTCGCTTGCCAAGACCAGCGTATGTTCGCCGGCGGCAAGTCGAGGCAGGCGAAACGACACGAGATGCCAGTTGCACGACGAATCCCACGCCTTGACCTCCGCAACGGGCATGCCGTCGATCAGGACGCGATGCTCGTGCCCTTTATAGTTTGGACGTTGTGCCACCCAGTAGGACAGCCTGTAGACGCCATCCGCCGGAAGCGTCACCGTCGTCTGCAAGCCACCGCGGATATGCAACACGCCCACATAGATCCCGTCGGGATACGGTATTCCCGCCATGTTGAAGTAACCGCCGCCTGTCTGCCATTTCGCGACGTTTCCCTTCTCATGGCTCCCGTACGTCTTCCATCCGTGCTTGCCTGTAGAATCCAGATAAAGACCGGGACTCGGGACAGTCGTGTCCGAAAACGCCTCGAACGACGGATCCTCGATGTAACCGCACAGATTGGCGGGAACGGAGAACGGAGAAATCATGTCCTGCCGCAGACGCAAGACGCCGTCCCGCACATCGATCTTGACGAGGCCGTCAGAAACCTTCTGCACCACCATCTCGCCATCACCTGTCTTTACAAACGAAGAACCGCCGCCGGACACGCGTTCCACCCCGCCTGTCATGGCGTTGTATGTCGTACCCTCCGCCACCGTCAGCGCCACCGGATCGGCAGTGTCAAGCGTTCCGGCTTCGAGCGTTACCGGACCGTTGCCGATAACCGTCAGATCTTTGTACCCCCCCCCTTGAATTGTCGATTACAAGCGTTGCATCCTTGTTCACGAAGCATGTCGGCGCGGCCACTTCAGCCCCAAACCACTTCCACCGGAGATACGCTTCGATTTTCAGCCTGTCCCTCTCCTCGAGCGGCTTGTCGAAAAGAATCGCCTCGCAGAGTCGTCCGCCACCTTGTCGATATCCGTTCGCCTGGCTGGCGATGGTGTCGTGGGAAAACAAGCCGACAGGATTCCAGCCGTCCTTTCCGGCTGCAATGTCCAGCAGCTGGTATCCGCCATTAGGTCCCGCCTCGTTCACCGGATCCACGGCCTTTCCGTCCACGCGAAACACGCCCGTCAACAGCACGCTCCAGCCTCCTGCCTGCTGGATGAACTTGCCAGGGGTGCAGTTGACGAGATTGCCATACGACTGCGGCACGAATATGGCGTTCCCGGAACCTGGATTGAACAGAAAACCGTAGTGGCCGTCATGCGTGCCTAAGACCACGAACGCATGGCGCATGTTTGATATCGCGCTCACATTGCCGGATATGTCAAGGAACCGTACCATTCGGCCGCTCGAATACTGGCCGAAGTCCACGTACGCGTTCTCGCCGCCGTTCGCCGGAACGTATTCCGGGAACCAGCCTGCCGGATCGGGCGCGTAGGTGGCAGAGTGCCCGATATTGGTGTATGCCACGGCACGGCGGTAGAGGTACGGGCTGGAAGCGGAACCGGTACCCGTCTCGCGCACGTCGCGCCACTCGCTCACGTTCACGGACGAGCCTTCGACGAAACCGATCGTTTCCGGCATAGATGCATCGAGCCAGACGACGGCGTTCGACAGGACGCCCCATGGCTTCCCCGGATCGTTCGCCGCCGTAGCTCCAGAAACGGCAAGCGTACCGTCCGCCACTACGATCCGTCCCCCGGCCGTATGGACGTCCGCCAGCGAAAGCGTGGTCGTGCCATTTCCCTGCTTCACGAGATCGCCCTTGAATATCTGCGCGCCAGCTGTGAGATACGCCGTCGCGTCCTCCGGGTCAAGCACGCCCAGCGGCGTCGCCTCCGCCGCCACGGCAACGCACGACGACGAGCACACCGCCGCAACGGCCGCCACCCATCCACACTTCCGCATCACGTTCTTTTTCATGCCGACATCCTTTCTTCGGTAAAACTTCCCCAGCAAAACAACTGGGATTATACCGCATTCCTGCCGAAGATGCACTATCCTAAATCAGAATGGCACTATCTTTTTTTGGAATGAGCGTCAAGCTCTTTTCTTCCCCCCCCCCAACCGGGAGATGATAATCTGCTACATTGGAACGTGTGGGGACAGACCCTTCGGAGAACCCAAATCGCATGAGATATTTTTGAGACAAATTTGAGACAATTTTGAGACAATTCGGTTTTGCGGAACTGATATCCTCTTTCCCGCCGGCGCAAAGTCGGCAGGAAGGACAAGAAACATGGCAAGGCCAAACAGAGTCAAGCTGACGGGCGAAGGGTACTATCACGTGATAGACCGCGTCGCCCACAGGGAACGTGTGGGGACAGACCCTTCGGAGAACCCAAATCGCATGAGATATTTTTG
>DFLH01000079.1 GCA_002373695.1 Verrucomicrobia bacterium UBA3624 | reverse complement strand
AGCTCCCCTCGGGCAACAACATGCCAGACAAGGAACTGGAAATCGACCAGAGCATCAGCGCGGTTCTCGGTGCGCGCGTGATGAAGAACTTCGACGCCGTCGCGGCGCTGCAGAAATCTGGAAAGCTCGACCGCGCCCACCTCGTGCCGCTCCTCTTTCCGGATCTCCAGGTCCCGGCCAACGCCCCGAACAAGGAAATCGTCAAGGCGTTCGAAACGAAGCTGCAGAGCGCCGAGAACCTCGACATCATCCTGCCCCTGCACTCGCTCGCAATGCAGTCCGGCGCCACGCTGGACGAAGCCGCGGCGGCCATCCGCTCCGGAACGGGCCTCGAGAACGCGCCGGGCATTTCGACGGCCAACGGAAAGCTCGAGCAGCTGGACGGCACCGCGAAGGGCGGTCGCGACACCATGCTCGGCGACCTCTACCGTCCCTCGAGCCCTTCGTTTGCCAGCAACGGGGAGGACGTACTCAAGAACGAGGATACGAAGTTCGTGTTCAACTTCCCGGACGGCACGACCGTTGCCGCAAAGAAAGGCGCCGAAGGCGCGTCTGACGTGCGCGACGCGAACAACGCCATCGCCGACAAGATCAAGGACCTTTGTGGAAACGTCCACCCGAAGCAGCTCTCGAACGTCTATTTCGTCCTCTCCCAGAGCGGCACCGGCGGCAACACCAGACGCGCCTTCGAGCAGTACGGCATCAACTCCGACGAGCACACGCCCCTCACGTTCACCTTCTCGCGCAACGACGAGACCGGCGCGGTAACAATCAAGTACTCCGAGCCCGAGGGCTTCCCGGTCAAGTTCAACTGGACCACGACAATCGACCTGGACGGCAATGTCGCCTCCACGCCGATGCGCATCTGGGAACCGAGAAAGGTTGCCGATGCGATAAAGGAGAAGCTAAAAGTCGCCGAAAAGCCCGACGAACAGGCCGCGAGATTCCGGGCGGTGGATCTTCTCGTCGAACGGGCCAAGGACGACGCCGACCTCATGTATCTGCTCGGATACGGCAAGTGCTCGTTCGCCGTCGGCATCCTGCTCACCGACATCAACGTACTCAGGTCCGACGATGAGATCATCCGGAGGGTCGACGCCTTCCTGGACAACCTGAACGAGCTGCGCACCGCCGCGAAAGGCGACGAGCGCGTGATCAAGGGGCTGATGCCGCAGTTCATCAACTTCAGGGGACGCGCCGTCCGCCAGGGGCTCATCACGAAGATGTTCGAAGAGGCGGCCAAGCTGGACCTCGGCGCGCTCGAAAAGATTTCATCCGCCTCCTCGCCGAAGGAGTTCGCCGAGGCCATGTGCGCGGTAAACAAGGCCGTGGCCAGGCTTGCCGACGCGACGGATGCCTATGTCGGCAACAAGCGGATCGGCACCGACGATGTGGTGGGCATCTCCGGTTTGGCGATGGGCATATTGTTCGCGCGACTGGGCGACAAAAAGCTACACGAGCTCAAGACGGCCTTCCGTTCCGAGAACGCCGCCAAGGTCGCGCAGGCCTTCGAGCGCTTCCGCAGCAGGCAATTCCCGGACGGCGTGACTTCGTCGGAAAAAGCCCGCAACGCGGTCATGCAGGTTTCCCTTCTGTTCTACTCGACGTGGGCAGTCCGGATGGACGCGCTGATGGCGATCGACGACATGCTGGGAACGGAGTTCGACTCCAACGCGGTCTATACGGACAGCATTCCCGAGAACGAATTCAAGGATGTCTACGACGCTGTCGAGAAGTATCTTCAGGAGACGAACCCGGAGAGCCTTGCAGAGTTGAAAGGGTGAAAAGCGGTACGTCACGGAGAAGTGGCTGTTTAATTCAAATCAGGAGGTATGGACATGGAATTCAATGAACTGCTTGCGGCGTTCGCCGCAAAATACGGAATAGAAGGGCTTGACGGTGCAGACGGCGTCGCCGAACTCGAAGTCGACGGCATCCGCGTAGAGATGCTGGAAGATTCGCAGGCGCGGAGTCTGATCGCGTGTGCGGAAATCGGACTTCCACCTCCCGACGCGAACGGCGCGTTCGGCGCCATGATGCTCAAGGCCAACTTTCTGTTGCGCGCCACTGCGGGCGCGACGCTCTGCCAGAACCCGGAGACCGGCGCGTACGCCTTGGTGCGCCCGTTCCCGCTGGCGCTCGCGGACGGCGAATCGCTCGCCGCAGGCCTCGAATCGCTTGTCAACCAGACGGAGAACTGGCGCACGGCGCTTGCGGGACTTCGTGAGGCCGAAGCCGCGCCGCCCGCGGACCAGGAAGTGGACGATTCGCACCATGACATGCTTTCAAGCGGATATTTCCACGTGTAATCTTTCCACGTTCTGCATGTATACAAGTTGAAAAGTTGAAAGGTTGAAAAGTCAAGAAAGGAGTTGCAACGATGCTGCGACTGACTGAAACGACGAGGGCGTTTGTCGTGTCGGCTTTCGCCCTTGCTATGGCGTATACTGGCAATGCCACGGGGCCGGAACTGATTCTCCCGGGCGGAGGCGCGTATGTGGTGCAAATCCACGATGACTGCACACTCATGGTCGACGCCGATGTTGATGTTGAATACGAATCGTTCTCCGTTACGGGAAGCGGCAAGCTGACGCTTGCGGGCGAGGGCAAGATAACCGCAGGTTCGGTCTCCATCGACGACGGCATCACGCTCGTCAACTGCGGTCAGCTCAATTCCGCGCCCGTGGCGGTCGGCGCAGATGCGGTGTTCGAAATTGCCGCGCCGATGACATGGACGAACTCGATATCCGGCGCAGGCGGCGTCAGGGTTTCCGCCGACGAGGTCGTATTCAACAAGCAGAGCACATTCACAGGCGGGTTGACGGTTGCGCCCGGCGGCCGCGCCAGAAGCAATGTCGGGGCGGCGCTTGGCGGCGGTGGCGGCGGCGGGTACGGAGGCGTCGCAACGTATGACAGCGGCATCAAAGCAAATCGATTCTACGGCAATGTCACGGTTGAATCCGGCGGCGCGGCCGACATGATTCGCAACCACTACCTCTCGTGCTACTCTCTTTTCCTTTCCGGCGCCGGCATCAACGGATCGGGCGCGGCATTCCGTTCGGGCGGGATAAGCGATGCGGAAAACCAGCCGCACGCGATGTCCCTGACGCTTACGGACGATGCGACGGTCAGCGCCAACAACGCATGGGGACTTGTCGCGCCAGGCTTTGGCGCGACGCAGCTGAATCTCGCCGGCCATAGTCTGACGGTTACAGGCTCAAACAATTTCCTCCTGTGCAATACGGCAATCAACGGCACGGGCACAATCGAAATCGCCGCCGGAGCCACTCTTAAGACTTTCCAGAAGCGTGTTTTGGGAAACAACGCAACTTGCGACGTAAAGAACGGCGGAAGACTTCACGTCAGTCAGAACACTACATTCAGCAACGTCGTCTGCGAAGCGGGCGGCACAATGACGTTCGGGAACAACAAAACACTGACAGTGCTCAACACGTTTACGCTGCCGTCCGACGGCTACGTCACGATTGACATTTCCGCCCTGTCCGATATCGCAGTTGGCGAAACCAAGACGCTGGTCGAATGGAGTTCCGCCACGGCCGAGACGGATATTTCCCGTCTGCTCGTTGCCGGCAAAACGGGCTACCGTCCGAAATCCGAGGCGGGCACGGGAATTGTCGTCGAGCATTTCCAGGACATTCCCGCCAATCTTATCTGGTCGAATGGAAGCTGGAATGTCGGTTCGGAGGACATGTCGCAATACAGCGAGGCGACGATCGTGCTTTCGGGAGGCGAGAATGTTGTCGAGCTTCCCACCGACTTGTCTCTCGACAGGGTGGCAGTCTCGGCGGCTTCTGCGGCGACAGCATCGTTCAGCGGACGTGCGGCGACGGTCGGCGAACTTGTCCTCGGCGAGAACGTCACATTCGTCAACAGCGGACTGCTCGGTTCCGCACCCGTGTCGGTCGCCGCAAACGCGGTGTTCGAGATCGCCGCGCCGATGACATGGTCTCACGCGATATCCGGCGACGGGAGCGTGAGGGTGTCCGCAGACGAGGTCGTCTTCGCGGCGCAGAGCACGTTCAAAGGAGGCCTCACGGTCGCCGCGGGCGGCCGCGCCAGGACCACTGTCCCGGCCACGTCGGGCGGCGGATATGGCGGAGTGAAATCCAGTGGCCGTTTCACGGGGGGCGTGACGGTGGAGTCCGGCGGCGCGGTCGACATGGCGAACTGCTACGACTGCTCGTACTACTCCCTTTGCCTTGCCGGAACCGGCATCGCAGGATCTGGCGCGGCATATCTTTCGTGCGGGGCGGACAATCCGCAGGACAGCCGGCAAGCGAAATCCATAACGCTCACGGACGATGCGACGGCCAGGTCGGACGACGCATGGGGCCTTGTCCCGTCCACCTTCGACGAGGCGCGAATCGATCTCGGCGGGCACACGCTGTCCATCGCGGGCACGAACGATTTCCTTCTGGGAAGCACGGAAATCTCCGGCGATGGCACGATCGAGGTCGGCGGCGGGGCCACGCTCAAGGCGGCCGGGAGAGTCTGGGAAAACAACAGAGCCACATGCAGCATAAAGGGCGGCGGCGGGCTGTACGTCGATAGATGCCCTGTATCTTTCTCCAACATCGTCTGCGCGGCGGGCAGCAAGATTACGTTTGGCGACGCGAACCGCGACAACGAAACGTTGCAGGCCGGCGATACGTTCGCGCTGCCTTCCGAAGGCTGCGTCACGATCGACATTTCCGCCATGCCCGATGTCGATGCCGGCGGCAAGCTGCGCCTGATAAAGTGCGGCTCCATCACGTCGGCGACGGACATCTCGTGCCTGCATGTCGCCGGCAAGACGGACTACAGCCTGAAGGCCGAAGCCGGGCGAATTGTCGCTGTGCGACTTCCCGACAATCTTGTATGGTCGAACGGAGTCTGGAATGTCGATTCGGAGGACATGTCGCGCTACAGCGAGGCGACGATTGTGCTTTCCGAGGGGACGAACGAGGTGGCGGTTGCGGACGGACTTGACTTCGACAGCGTGTCCGTCTCGGCGACTGCGCCTGGTACGCTCTTGTTCACCGGCGGCACGGCGGAAATCGGCGGCCTTGACCTTGGCGTGAACGTCACATACGTCCATACGGGCGCTGTGTCGAACAATGTTGTCTATGTCAGGTCCGGCGCAGGCATCGCGTCCGAATGCGACGGACTTGTGGCCGACGCAGTGTCCCTTGCCATGGGCACGACCGTGTACCGCGGCGCGAAGACGGTAAACGCGTCGACGATATCTGTGTCGACGGGAGGTGGCGTGCCTCTGCTCAGTGCGCCGCGGCTGCGCGGGAACGGCGGCGAGAGCACAGTCTTGATCCGGAACACGACGGGAGAGGATCCGTCGGGACTGTGGAGAGTAGTCGGCGGCAGGTGGTCCGAGCCGCGGCCCGACGCAGACGTTTTCGTCTTCGAGCCAGAACTGCCGCAAGATGCCGGCGACCGTGTTGTGGCGGATGACGGACTCTACTTCGCGCGGGCGTCGTTCACGGCTTCGACAGGCGAAGTGTCCGCGCACGAGTCCGCGCAGGATGCGGCAGATACCGCGAAAGGCAAGGGCGGCAAGGTAACTGTCCTCGCAGGCGGGGAATCCATAAGCTTGGGCGCGGGTTGGTTTTCCACCGGTGCGTCGATCATCGTGCCTGCCGGGGTGGTTGGCGTAACCGTCACCGTCGCGGGCATAGTGATCGGCGGCAAAGACTCGGGCGATGACGGCTCCAAGAAATACGACGAGGAAGAGGAAGCGCGCGCGGAGGTTGTCGAAACCGGCAAGAAGTACGCCTCGCTGGCGCTTGCCAAAAGCCACATGGGCGACGAGCCCTGCACATTCCGGCTGCTGGCGGAATCCAGGGACTCCATCCATCTCGCCACCGCATCCGAGGAATCTGGGCAGACACTGCTTCTCAACAACTGGCCCTACTCTGGCACCGTGACCGGCGCGTCCGCGAACCTTGCGGCAGGCGCGTCCGTCAAGTCGTACTATGCGATACTGTCCGCCGCGAAGAGCGCCTGGACGAGCGGCGACACAATCAACCTTCTTTCCGACGGCGAGAGGTATTCCGTCCCGAATGGAAAGACGCTTGTCCTCGACGGCGAAAAAACGTATGCCGTTGCAAAGCCCTTCGACCTGAGCGGCACGCTGACGGTTGGCGGATGCACATTCACGGCCTCGGCGGGAATCACAATCAACGCCGGTACGCTGAAGGCCGCGAAAGCCAATTGCACGCTTATCGGCAGCGGAACCGAGGTGACGCTTCGGGAGGGCGGCGTGAAGGTGGATACCGACGGCTACAGCGCCGATGTCGCCGCCGCCCTCACAGTTGCGGGCGGCCTCCAAAACAAGCCCGTAATACTCAAGGCCGGCTTGGCGGACCTGAGGCTTTCCGGCGGGGTCGTCGGCGGCTCGGTCATCACCATCCAGTCCGGCTGCGGGAAGGTGTTCGCGCCCAGTTCATCCGACTGCGAACCCGGCGACTATACCCAGATTTCGGAGCAGGACGCCGAATGGGCGACGTTCGAGAACGGCATCGCCGTGGCGAACCTTGTCAAAGCGGACGGTTCGTCCACAGCCTATAGTTCCATGAATGCGGCTGGGGCCGCAGCGCAGCTCAATCCGACGTACCGGTACATCGAGGTGCTGGTAAACAACCAGACGCTCCGGTGCCTGCCGACAATGGGTGTTATTAGGGTCAAGTACGACAACGCCGTCTTCGTGTTCAAGGTGCAGTCCATTGCGCAAGATTGGACGTTCGACGAGGTGTACGGAGTGGCGTATTCCGTCTTCAAGCCCGTCCACAAGGCGACCGATTATGTCTGGAATGGCGGCGAGGACGGCGATTGGGAGACGATAACCAACTGGAAGTACAATCTGGCGCTTGACTACGATCTGCCCATTGCCACGCGCATACCGGATACCAACGATACCGTGATAATCAGGGCCGACGGCATGCCGGAATCGGGATGGAGCGCCTGCATCGGTTCGAGCGGCGGCGCGTGCAAGGAAATCAAAGTCGATGAAGGGGCCAAGCTTACGCTCTCCTACTCATCGCTCGGCTGCGACATGACAAAGACGGATCCTGGCGTGATCATCGTCACGAATGCGTGGACGAGCGGCACGCCGACCATCACCGTCAAGGCGGGTGGCGGTACAGTGACGCTGCCAAAGACCGCCGCGTATGCGCGCGGGACGGATACGGTGGTTGTAACCGAAACGGACGATACCGTCACGCTCGGATTCGCCGGGGACATCACCGACCCCTACGCGGCTTGGGCGGCCGAACACGACATAACCGGCGCGTGGGACGAGGCGGATGAAAGCGGCGTGTACAACGTCTTCAGGTATCTGTTCGACAAGGCGACCGGGGAGTTCAGGATCATCGATATCTCCTTTGACGCGGAAGGCAATGTCGTCATCACGACGGCAGAGGTGGTGAATCCCGAAGGGTTCACGGTTTCTGTTGTCGAGACGAGCGATATCGCGGGCAGCAGCGTAACGGACGAGAAGACGATAGCGGCATCATCCAACACGGCGACATTCACTAAATCCGCTCCCGTGCGCTTCTATCGCGTGAAGGCGGTGCGGACGGGCCAATGAAGGGGTGCAAGCGAATTTTATTTGTAACCTTTTTGCGTCTCGTGTGTATACAGGTTGAGAAGTTTAAAGTTAAAAGTTAAGGGGGGACAATGCCAGGACAGGTAAATGCAAACTACAGCGCGAACTACCAGAAGTTCGTCGATTTCGCGAACAAGGCGTACGCGCCGAACGGGAAAGGCGAGGACACGGTTGCGCGCTTCAAAGGAATGCCGGTCGGCGACTACAAGGGCGCGTTCGCGTCGTTCAAGCGCACGGCGGACATGAAGGCGGCGAACGACCAGGTGCGCGACTTGTTCCGCAAGACGATCGCCGACATGTTCGGCGGCGAGAAGTTCATACCGGACATCGTGCGCGACAACATGAAGCTCGAGGACTTCAACAAGGGCAAGCCGCTCACGGCGCGGCGCATCAATCTCGTGAAAATCGCCATCGACACGCTCGGCGGCGGCAAGTTCACGGACCCCGCGAGCATCGGCAAGGCGACGGCGATGGGCTACGTAGCCTCCGAGCTGCCGAAACTCGCGCGCGTCGCGAACATCTACCAGCAGGCGACGGGATGCACGGACGCGGAGGCGGAGTCCGCCGCGCTCGATCCGAACTCGACCGCGCGCCGCCTCTACGACTGCGGCGGACGCTTCACGCAGAGCGCGGAGAACTTCAAGAAGGGCCTCGCGCTCATGGCGGACTTCCAGGCGTGGTTCGCCAATGTCTGCTCGGAGCTGGGCAACGGCCCGGGCGTGACCGCCA
>DFLH01000010.1 GCA_002373695.1 Verrucomicrobia bacterium UBA3624 | reverse complement strand
CTCAAAAAATGGGTAAACTCCAGCTCGTTCACACTTCTACATGGACGGCAATCGTGGTAGAATATCCGCATCCCCATGGCCGAGGAAGACACATCGGGCGGCTACACGCCAGGACGGGCGACACGGTTCTACGTGCCGTTGCTGATCCAGACTTTCTCGCAGTGTCTCACCTATCCGCTCGTGGCTGCGATCGTCTCGCGCGGCCCCATGGGGATTGACGTCCTTACGGCCTTCGCCCAGGGACAGACCGTCATGTTTCTAATCGGTGCCGTAGGTTCCGGCCTGGTAATGACGGGCATGGTGTTCGCCCGCAGTGTTGCAGGCTACAGGAACTTCATCCGTTTCAACGCATACATGATGCTTTGCCTGCTGGCGGTACAGGCGATATGCGGGCTGCCGCCTTTTGACAGGCTTATATTCCAGGATCTGCTCAACCTGCCGGCGGAAATGGCATCCATCGCCCGCGACACGTTGTTGTGGGGCATCCCGCTGCAGGCGACTTTCTTCACCAGAAACGTACCGCTGGTGATCCTCTTCAACGCCCGTGCCAGCTCTGCGGCCAACAACGCCACGTTCGTGCGCATCCTGCTCACCGTGGTAGCCACATACCTGTTCGTGCACATGGGATGGACGGGTGCCATGTGGGGACTCGCGGCCATGACGGTTCCCTGCTTCGCAGAGCTGCTGCTGACCTATGTCTTTTCGCGACCGCACGTCAGGGTTCTCCGTGAAGACCCCGGTGCCGAACCTATATCCAGCCAGTTCCGCTTCACCGTTCCGCTTTCCCTCGGCGGAGTCCTGCTGGCCGCCGCTCCGTTCATGGTGGCGACTTTCGTCGGCCGCACCGAAAACGCGGTGGAAATGCTTGCGATCCACTATGTCACGATCGGTCTTGCCAACGCCGTCGGCTTCGCCGCGCTGCGTTTCCAGGCCGTGTCGATACAGTTTCCGCCTGAATACGCAGGCGACCATCGCATCATGCGATATGCCATATGCGCCGGCATCGTCCTGGGAGCCGTCATACTCCTGTCGGCGATACCAGCCGTGGACGACTGGTACTTCCACGTGGTCCAGGGGCTTCCCGTCGCAGACTTGGGCAAGGTGCGCATCGTGATGGCCATCTATGCCGCATGGCCGGTCTTGCAGACGATCCGCGGACATGCGGAAGGAATCGCGGCCGTCGAGCGCATGCCTGCCGCCGTCATGGCCGGGCAGATCGCATACCTCGTCATGCTGGTGGCGACGCTCGCTCTGGCGCTGAAGGCCGGAATGCAGGGATGGCTCATGGGTGCAATCGCGATCCTTGTCGCCACCGCCGCAACCATCGTGTCGATATATGGCACCTTGGGATGGATGAAGGTCAGATCTTCTTCCAGACGTTGCCCTGCTCCGACGAGTCGCACACGGCATTGATGAACTTCATGCCGCGCACTCCGTCGACTATACCCGGGAAATCGAGCTCCAGCGCCGTCGGTTTCCGCTTCTCCATCCTGGCGCGGATCGTATCGCAGAAGTTGATGTAGTTGTTGGCGAACGCCTCCAGAAACCCTTCGGGATGGCCGTTTGGAGTGCGCGAGCACCGTGCGGCGGCGGGAGACTTTGCGGCCACGTACGCATTGCCTCGCTTCCACACCTGCTCCGGCGCCGTCTGGTCGAGCACCCGGAGGATGTTCGGATTTTCCTGATACCAGGCGACCGTTTTCTTCTCGCCATACACCCAGATGTTGAGGTCGTTCTCCTCGCCAGACGCGATCTGCGTCGCGACCAGCACTCCCTTCACGCCTTTTTCCATGTGGAACAGGACGCTGCCGTCGTCGTCGAGCCTGCGCCCCTTGACAAAGGCCGAGAGATCCGCCAGCACTTCGGTGATCTTCAGTCCGGTGACGAATTCCGCAAGATTGGCGGCATGCGTGCCGATGTCGCCCATGCACCCGGCCCTGCCGGAACGTTTCGGATCCGTCCGCCAGCTCGCCTGCATGTTCTCCCTGCCTGTCAGCTTGTAAAGCCATCCCTGCGGGTACTGCACCACAACCTTGCGGATCTTGCCGATGTCGCCCGCCTTGACGATGTCACGCGCAAGCTTCACCATTGGATATCCGGTGTAGGTGTGCATAAGCCCGAATGTAAGGCGCGTCTTCCTGACAAGCGCTTCAAGCGCCTCGGCCTCGGCCGTGGTCAACGTCATGGGCTTTTCGCACATGACGTTGAACCCGGCCTCCAGGCATGCCTTGGCTATCGGGAAATGCGTATGGTTGGGAGTGCATATGGCGATGAAGTCCGCCCGTTCTTCCCGGGGAAGGGCAAGTTCGCCCTTGATCATCTCCTGGTACGTGCGGTAGACGCGATTGGGATCTAGCCCCAGGTTTCGTCCCTGCTCAAGCGATTTTGCAGGGTCGATGTCGAACGCCCCGGCTACTATGTCGGCGCCGCCATCAAGCCGTGCAGACCTGCGATGCACGGCGCCGATGAAGGCGCCGATGCCACCGCCAACCATGCCCATCTTCAACTTCTTCATTCTTGCTCCTCCCAAGTTCCGGTTAAAAGCGCGTCAGGTTTTGCAGCAATTGCCGGCTTGCCGGGTTCAGCCGAAAAGTTTCGACCAGAAACCGCCGCCTGCAGTGGAGGCGTAGCCGATGAACGGCTTGCCGCCGACCATCACCTGACGCGACTTCGGGCAGAACGTCGCCTTCATGCCCGTACGGGCGGAGGCGTTCGCCATGATGAGCGCGATGGCGTGCGAATAGCCTGCCTCGATCGGCGCGTTCGGGTTCTTGCGGGCCCGTACGCACTCCATCCAGTTGCGCATGTGGGCCGAGGTCAGCGTATCCGCACCCGTATTGGCGCTCGTGACCACGTTCTCCTTGGGCGCGGGCAGCGGCTTTTCCTCCCACTTGACGCGCTCGACGCCTTCGTTCGTGACCATGCCCTTGCCCATGTCCACGCATCCGTTCGGGCCGAAGTACTTCTCCACCGGCCCTTCGCCGTTGAGGCGCGAACCGCCGCCGGCGTTGTGCTGGTGGCTCTGGAAAACGCACTGGAAGCCCTTGCCTTTCACCCCGCTCTCGCCGTATTCGAGCACGGTGGTGAACGTGTCGTAGCTCATGCGGCCGTCGGTCCACTGGTAGAGGCCACCGGAGGACATGGCGCTCTTCGGGTACTCGTAGCCGAGGAACCACGCCACCGTATCGATCTGGTGGCACATCCACTGGCCGGGAGTGCCGCTGGAGAACGGCCAGAACAGGCGGAACTCCAAATACTTGCGCGGATCGAACGGATACTCGGACGGATCGCGGTCGAGAAGCCACATGTTCCAGTCGACATCCTCCTTCTTGAGCGAGGCTACCAGCGCTTCAGGACGGCGCCAACGCTTGGGCTGGTTGACGTTCCAGCGAAGATCCACGTAGGAGATGTCGCCGAACGCGCCGGAGTTGATGAACTCCTTCGCGGCCATGTACTTCCTGCCGGAGCGGCGCTGCGAACCGATCTGCAGGACGGCGCCTGGGAGAAAGCCGGCGTTGCGCTTGGCGTCCACGGCGTCCTTCAGCATGTTGGCGCTGTACATGTCCTCGGCAAGCGGCTTCTCGCAGTAGGCGTCCTTGCCTGCCACCACGGCGTGGCACGCATGCTGCGCGTGCTGGAAGTCGGCCGTCGATATTATCACGGCGTCGACGTTCTTTGCGTTTTCGTAGAGCGCGACGTCGCTGGAATAGGCGTCCAGCTTGTGGCCAAGTTTCTTCTCAAGCTCCGGCACGGCGTTTTCAGCCAGGCGCTTCTTCCACAGGTCGGCCACGGCCACCATGTCGAAGTTGAGGTCCTTCTGATGGTTCATGAAGCATGGCAGCAATGTCTGGCGGAAACGGTCGGAGTATCCTACGCACGCCACGCGCACGGTTTCGTTTGCGCGATAGTACTTGCCGGCGGCCAGGGCGGGAGCCTGCTGCGCCTTGAGCATTCCGGGAATGGCGGCCGCGGCAGCGCCGGCAGCGCCGATCTTGACGAATTCGCGACGGTTGATGTCAGCTTTCATCTCATGTTCTCCTTGTGTGTTCCTGTTGTGTGTCCTACATCAGCGACTTGTAAAGCTTGGCTATCTGGGCCACGGAGCAGTCGCGGGGATTGCCCGGACGGCATGCGTCGGCATACGCGCTCTCCGCGAGGAACTGCACGTCTTCCTTCTTGAGGACTCCCTTCAGATCCGGCGGAATGCCGACGTCGGCGGCGAGTTTCTCCACCGCGGCGATCGCGGCCTTGCGCGCCTGGGCGAGCGTCATCTTGTCTACGCCCTTCACGCCCATCGCTTCGGCGATCTTGCGGTACTTCGCGCCTGTCGCAGGAGCGTTGAACTTCATGGCCGTGGGCAGCAGGATGGCGCACGCCTTGCCGTGCGGCATGTCGTAGAGCGCCGAAAGGCCGTGCGCCATCGAGTGGTCCACGCCAAGCCCCACGTTAGAGAAGCCCATGCCGGCGATGTACTGGCCGAGCGCCATGCCCTCGCGGCCGGACGGCTTGTTCGCCACGGCGTCGCGCAGGTGGAGCGAGATGAGGCGTATGGCCTCGAGATGCATCATGTCCGTCATCGGGCACGCGGCCTTCGTGATGTAGCCCTCTATCGCGTGCGTGAGCGCGTCCATGCCCGTGAACGCCGTGAGGCCCTTGGGCATGGTCGCCATCATGTCGGGATCGACGAACGCCACGACGGGGATGTCATGCGGATCGACGCACACGAACTTGCGCTTCTTCTCGACGTCGGTGATCACGTAGTTGATCGTGACCTCGGCCGCCGTGCCCGCGGTCGTCGGTACGGCGAGGATCGGCTTCGACGGGTTCTTCGTGGGGGCGACGCCCTCGAGCGAGCGCACGTCCGCGAACTTCGGGTTCGCGATGATGATGCCCACGGCCTTCGCCGTGTCCATGGAGGAGCCGCCGCCGATGGCGATGATGCAGTCCGCCTTGGCTGCCTTGAACGCCTTCACGCCGTTCTTCACGTTCGCAATGGTCGGATTCGGCTTGATCTCGGAATATACGGCATACTTCACTTTCGCCGCATCCAGCAGATCCGTCACCTTCTTCGTCACGCCGAACTTGATGAGGTCCGGATCCGAAAAGACGACCGGCTTCTTCAGCCCGCGATGCGCGAGCTCGTTGACGATTTCCTTCACGGCGCCCGCGCCGTGGTAGCTTGTCTCGTTCAGTATGATTCGGTTCATTTCATTTTCCTTCGTTGCAGACGATCGTCCACCAGTATAGCACAAATTCAGCAGACGCGCCTATCTGCCGCCGTCTTTCGATCCAGGCCGGATGCAGTCCGCCAGCCAGAGCGGCAAGCCCACGCCTCGCTCCTCCAGCCGCCGCGCATACGCCGCATGGTCGAACGGCAGGCGGCGGAACGAAACAGTCTTGGCGGAAGTGTCGTACAGTACGTATGTGATATCGTGGTCGACACGCGGATATCCTACGGACCCCACGTTTACGATGTAGCGGCTTCCGGGCTCCACCACAAGCTTCCCCGCAGGATCGAAAGCCCTTATCCGCCTCTCGCGCGAACAGACTATTACGCACGCGTGGTGGGTGTGTCCTACGAAAAGAAGCCGCCTCCTGCCCGCCGCCATCTTCTCCAGGGAACTTACGATCGGCGCCGGCTCGGACATGTAGAAGAAGCGCTCAGGCTCGTCGAGCGTTCCGTGCACGCACATGAAACTCCTCGCCGCGTACTGGTACCTCAACCCATTCAGCCAGGCCCTGTCTTCAGCCGGCAGTTCCGCGCGATGCCGCCTCACTCCTTCCTGCGCGAAAGGTATGAAGTTGCCGGTGCCGATCCTGCCGGCCACCGCGGCGTCGTGGTTCCCCATCAGCACCACGTCGCACGAGGACCGGCAGAGCGATACGGCCTCCACAGGCTCCGGCCCGTATCCAACCACGTCTCCAAGGCAGATGACCGATTCGGCCCCCTCCCGGCCGGCGTCGTCCAGCGCGGACTTCAACGCCTCCGGGTTCGCATGGATGTCGGACATGATCGCGTAGCGCACGACGTCACCCTCTCGGCCCGCCTGCGTCAGCGGATCTTGATGAACAGGACGAACAGCAGCGGCATGAGGAAAGCCTGCAGCAGGACGAACCGCATCAGCACCTGCGCGTTCGACCATTTCAACTCCTTCTTGCAGTGGTCGTGCAGCGGGAACCGTACGCGCTGCACGAGCCGCACCAGCGGATTGCGCTTCTCCTGCATCTCCGGCGGCAGGATGGACGGCGGCCTCACATCGAGTCCGCATTTCCGGAAGAATCGCAGCAGCAGTATCTTCACCAGTCCACCGCCGCCATTGACCAGCACGACCGGGGCGAAGGCAAGAATCAGCAGCGGATTCCCGGTCACAAGGACGCTCGTGCCAAGCAGCAGCCCGAGGAAGCGCGATCCCGCGTCGCCCATGAGAACCTTCGAAGGTTCGGCATTCCACCACAGGTAGCCTGCAAAGCCGCCTGCCACCGTCATCGTCAGGATGGCCCACCTCACCGCAAGATAGTTGTGCGGGACGAGCAGGTATTCGGCCATCGGACGGTAGCCGATCACGACGTACAGGAATGTCGCAAGCGCCACGAGCGAAATCAGCACCAGCGAACCCGTCAGGCCGTCGACTCCGTCCGAACAGTTGGTCGCGTTCATGACGACGAACAGCAGGAATCCCATGCAGGGGATGTATATCCACCATGGGATCGTCCATTCTCCCTTCACGAACGGCAGCCATACCCGGCCTTCCAGCGCCGCCCATACGAACAGAGCCACTCCAAGGCATACAACGGCATCCAGCAGACCCTTTTTCAGCTGTCCCCACGGAACGTCCGCCCTGTCGTCGAGATATCCGAACGCCATCGCCATGTACAGGCATAGCAGCATGCCGAGCACGGGAACGGAAAGCGGCATCACCAGCAGAGCGATCGGCAGGATCAGCGCCGTCACCCACAGGCCTGCGCCCGTGGGCTTGCCTGCCGATGCCATTCCATCCTTGCCAAGGATGGCTTTGCCGTGGTCGCATGGCGAGAAGCGCCACAACTTGGGCAGAAGCAGCAGAACGGCCAGCGCCGCCAGCAGCGTGCCGGCGGTCAGAAGCAGCGCGTGCGAACGGAACAGGCGGAACGGTCCCCAGAACCGTTCAAGGTAGGGAGATAGGAGGTACAGCATACGTGGGCGACATTATAGCACAATCTTCCGGTCAGCGGCCGGGCGGTCGCCTGCCAAGGCGGGCCAGAACCATCTTGAGCGTGTTCCACACCTCCAGCTTGGCCGTCCGCAGGCTCGTCGCATCCATCACCGGATCGAAGCGTATGATGTAGGAAGGGTGGAATGTCGCAATCACCGGATAGCCTTCGTACGTGTACCACGTACCGCGCCGGATGCGCTGCGAAGGGAACAGCCCGGACATCGCCGTGCGCCCCAGCAGGACGATGCATTTTGGCCTGATTGCCGCGATCTGCCGCCGCAGGTAGGGCAGGCAGGCCGTCATCTCCTGCGGCGATGGCGTACGGTTGTTCGGCGGGCGGCACTTGCAGATGTTTGCTATGAACACCTGTTCGCGAGTGTAGCCCATAGCCAGGATCATCTTCGTGAGGAACTGCCCTGCCGCGCCCACGAACGCAAGCCCCTGGCGGTCTTCGTCAGCCCCAGGAGCCTCGCCGATGAACATTATGTCAGGCGATGCCGCGTTCCCCTGCCCCGGAACGACGTGCTGCCGCCCAAGGGAGGCCAACGGACATTTGCTGCACGCCGTCAGCTCGTCAACGGTCGGGAGACCGAGGTTTGCAGGTTCGTTAGCAGGTTCAGGCGGCACGTCGGGGACGACGCGTGCCGAAGCCTCAGCCCCCTGATTGGCCTGGACGGCGACGGCCTCGGCACGGCGCAACGGCGCAAGAAGCGCACGGTCGCATTCGACCGTGCGCGTCCCCAGTTCGCGTTCAAGCTCAAGAGCCTGTTCGAACTCCGCCAATATCTCCGGCAGACTCTTCAACTCTCAACTCTCAACTTCTCGAAATCCGTTCGGATTTCGAGACTGCCAGCGCCATGCGTCCGCACACATCTGTTCTATGCCGCGTTCAGCCTTCCAATGCAGTTCTTCCGCCGCGAGAGACGGATCTGCCCAGCATTCGGCTATATCGCCCGGCCGGCGCGGCTTGATGACATACGGCACCTTGCGTCCGCTGGCCGCCTCGAACGCCCTGACGACCTGCAGCACGGAATAGCCATGTCCGGTGCCGAGGTTGTAGACCTTGAAACCGGGTTTTTCGGACAGCTTCTCTATCGCTCGCAAATGACCGACGGCAAGATCCACCACATGGATATAGTCGCGGATGCCCGTACCGTCTGGCGTGGGATAGTCGTTTCCAAAAACGCTCAGCTCCTTCAACCTCCCTACTGCCACCTGCGCCACGTAGGGGAGCAGGTTGTTGGGGATGCCGGCGGGATCCTCGCCGATCCGGCCGCTTTCGTGGGCGCCGATCGGGTTGAAATAGCGAAGTATCACCGTGTTCCATTCAGGATCGGCCTTCTGCACGTCACGGAAGACCTGCTCCATCATAAGCTTCGTCCAGCCATATGGATTGGTGCATCCGGGCGTGGGGAAATCCTCGCGGATAGGCACGCTCTTCGGCTGGCCGTATACCGTCGCGGAACTGGAGAACACGATGTTCCTGCAACCGTGGGCGGAAAGAACCTTGAGGAGCGTGAACGTGCCGCCAAGGTTGTTCTCGTAGTACTTCAGAGGCATCTGCGTGGACTCGCCGACGGCCTTGAGGGCGGCGAAGTGGATAGTGGCGTCGAACGGCTTCTCCGCGGCCACCACCCTGTCCAGCGCAGCTTCGTCGCGGATGTCTATCTTGTGGAAGACGGGCGCGCGTCCGGCAATCTCCGCCACGCGCTCAAGAGACGTCTTGGACGAGTTGCAGAGGTTGTCCACCACGACGACATCGTGCCCGGCATTCAACAGCTCCAGCACGGTATGCGAACCGATGTATCCAGCTCCGCCCGTTACAAGGATCTTCATCCCGGACCTGCCTGGCTACCTGGTGGAAATGCGGTCGTTGTAGTCGCCGGTTTCCGTGTTGATGCGGATCACGTCGCCCTCGTTGATGAAGAGCGGCACCGCGCACACGTATCCACCCTCGACCGTAGCAGGCTTGGTGACCTTGCCGGAGGCCGTGTTGCCCTTTACGCCGGGCTCCACCTTCACGACCTTGCGTTCGACGAGCTGCGGCAGTGAAATGCCGATCACCCGGTCGTTGAAGAAAAGCGCGCTGACCTCCATCTCGTCCATCAGGAAGTATTTCTTGTCGCCCATCACGTCGGCCGACACGCGGATTTCCTCGTAGTTCTCGTCCGTGAACACGTACGCGCCGTTGTCCTCGTACGAGAACGTCACGTCGCGCTGGATCAGTTCGGGCTTCTCGAACTTGTCGCCCGACCGGTAGGAGCGCGTCATTCCGCCGCCGGTCATCATGTTGCGCATGCGGCAGTTGTAGATCGCCTGCCCCTTGCCCGGCTTCGAGAAGTCGAATTCCACGATTTCCCACGGTTCTCCATCGATCAGCAGCTTCACGCCCTTGTGCAGCTCGCCCGCTCCGATTACTTCGCCCATTTGCTTGCTCCTTTAGTTGTTGAAATGTCCTGCTATTATACAATATCGACCGCCGACGGGCAAGCGCGCCTAGAACTTCACAGGCTCGACATGCCAGATGTCACGGGCGTACTCGGCGACCGCGCGGTCGGACGAGAAGCGTCCGGAGCGCGCAATGTTTATGAGCGACATGCGGTTCCAGCGGCCGGCGTCGCGGTACGCCGCGTCCACGCGGTCCTGCGCGTCGCTGTAGCTGCGCAGGTCGGCCAGAAGCATGTAGTAGTCGTTGTAGTCGACAAGCGATCGCAGTATCGGCTCGAACAGCCCGGGCGACAGCAGCGAAAAGACGTTGTTCCTTATCATGTCCAGCGCCATCGCTATCTCGGGATCCTTCTTCACGTAATCCAGGGACCTGTACGTGGGCCGCAGCTTCGCCACATCTTCCGTGCGCATGCCGAACAGGAACATGTTCTCGTCGCCAACCTCCTGGTTGATCTCCACGTTCGCGCCGTCGAACGTGCCGAGAGTGAGCGCCCCGTTGATCATGAACTTCATGTTGCCGGTGCCAGACGCCTCCGTGCCCGCCAGCGAAATCTGCTCGCTCACCTCGGCCGCCGGCATGATCTTCTCCGCAAGCGACACGCGGTAGTCCGGCAGGAACGCGACAGACAGCTTGCCGCGTGTGCGCGGATTCGCGTTCACCACGCCGGCGATGCCGTGGATGAGGCGGATGATCAGCTTCGCCATGTGGTAGCCGGGCGCCGCCTTGGCCGCGAAGATGAACGCGCGCGGCACGGGATCGTAGGACGGATCCGACAGCAGGCGGTTGTAGAGCATGATGATGTACAGCGCGAGCAGCAGCTGGCGCTTGTACTCGTGGAGGCGCTTCACCTGCACGTCGAAGATGGCGGAAGGGTCGAGCTTCACGCCAAGCGTCGACGCCACGTAGTTGGAAAGCTGCCGCTTGTTCGACTGCTTGATCTTCGCAAGGCAATCCAGGAACGTCTTGTCCTGGACATGCGCCTCCAGCTTCTTCAGCTCGTCGAGGTGCGTTATCCAATCCGTGCCGATGCACTCGGTGATCATCTGCGCAAGCGGCGGATTCGCCTTCAGCAGCCAGCGCCGCGGCGTTATTCCGTTCGTCACGTTGTGGAAATGGTCCGGCATCAGCTCGTAGAAATCCTTGAACAGCGACTTCTTGAGAATCTCCGAATGGAGCTCCGCCACGCCGTTCACGCTGGATGAGCCGACAATGGCGAGATGCGCCATGCGCACCGTGCGCTCGCCTTCCTCCCCGATCAGGCTCATGCGCGCAAGGCGGGCCTGGTCGCCGGGATAGAGTCCCGATATCGTCTTGAGAAAGCGGCCGTTGATCTCGTATATGATCTGCAGATGGCGCGGCAGCAGGCGCTCCAGCATCGCGACGGGCCACTTTTCAAGCGCCTCGGGCAGCACCGTGTGGTTCGTGTAGCCGGTAGAGCGGCATGTGATGTCCCACGCCTCGTCCCAGCCAAGCCCCTCGTCGTCCACCAGCACGCGCATCAGTTCCGGGATCACCAGCGCCGGATGCGTTTCGTTGAGGTGTATGAAAGCCTTTTCGGGGAGCTTGCTCCAGTCGGAGTTCTCCACTCGGAAACGGCGCAGTATGTCGCCAAGCGAACAGCACACGAAGAAGTACTGCTGGCGCAGGCGAAGCTCCTTGCCTGCCATGGTGTTGTCGTTCGGGTACAGCACCTTCGTCAGGTTTTCCGCCAGCACCTTCCGCTCCACGGCCTCGACGTAGGAACCCTTGTTGAAATCGGCGAGGTCGAACTCGTCGGTGGCCTTCGCGCTCCACAGGCGCAGCGTGTTGACCGCATGGGAATAGCCTATGATCGGCAGGTCGTACGGTATGCCCTGCACCTGCTCCGCACCCACCCAGCGCCACTTCGTCTCGCCGTGGTCCGTCATGCATTCGACATGCCCGCCGAACTGGACGATCTGCGCGTATTCCGGACGCACCATCTCCCACGGATAGCCGTCCTTCAGCCAGCGGTCAGGCTCCTCCACCTGCTGGCCGTCGACAATGCGCTGACGGAAGATTCCATAGTCGTAGCGCAGGCCGTAGCCCATGCCGGCGAGATCGAGAGTGGACATCGAATCCAGGAAACACGCCGCCAGCCGTCCGAGACCGCCGTTGCCCAGTCCCGCGTCCGTCTCGAAATCACGCAACGAATGCCAGTCGAGCCCATACTCCTTCAGAGCCTCCGTACATTCGCGATCCAGCTTGAGGTTGATCACGTTGTTGCCGAGAAGACGGCCGATGAGGAATTCCAGCGACAGGTAGTACACTCGCCGCGTGTTCTGGCGGTGGTACGTCTCCTGCGTCTCCATCCACCGCTCGACCAGCCGGTCGCGTATTGCGTAGGCGAAAGCGGCGTACTGGTCGCGCGGCGTCGCGCTTCCCTCGTACTTGCCCAAAGTGTACCGCAGATGCCATGCGTAGTCCTGCTTCAAGCCTTCGACCGTCATCTCTACACGACGATCCTGATTCTTCTTGCTATTCATTCTCAAACAGACTCTCTGATTTCATGAAACGGATGGCGTATTCTACCAAAAATCCCCGCCCTCGCCAACGGGTGATGTACGACCGGGCGCATCCGCCAATCATGCAGGGGTGACGGAAGATGCCTGGAGATTTGCGATGGCGTGGCGTGATGCCGAATGGAGAGCCACCTTCCCGGCGGCGAGCCCGGCATAAACGCAAGAGGAGAACGCGGAACCGCGTTCTCCTCTTTGCGCTTGATCAGAAGCAAACGGATGCTTACTTGATCTCGACCTCGGCGCCGGCCTTCTTGAGCTGCTCCGCAATCTTGTCGGCATCTTCCTTGGAAGCGCCTTCCTTGACCACCTTCGGAGCGCCTTCGACCATGTCCTTGGCATCCTTCAGGCCCAGACCCGTGATCGCGCGGACTTCCTTGATGACCGCGATCTTGTTCGCGCCAGCGGCCTTGAGGACCACATCGAACTCCGTCTTCTCTTCGGCGGGTGCCGCAGCTGCGGCCGGACCGGCGACGGCGACGGCAGCGGCGGCGGAAACGCCCCACGCCTCTTCGAGCGCCTTCACGAGTTCGTTGATTTCGAGAACCGTCTTGCCGGACAGCTCCTTGATGATTTCTTCGTTCGTCATTGTCTGTTTCCTTGTTTTACTTGTCAACCCTTGGCGTGTTTCATCCAAGGGAAATCACTGCGGCGGGCGCAAGGCGCCCGCCCTGCCGTTACGCGGCCGGAGCCTCGCCGCCTTCCTTCTTGGCCTTCTCGGAGAGGACGCGCGCCAGGCGTGTCGCAGGCTCCTTGAGGAGCATGAGCAACGTCGCGCGGAGCTGATCCTTGCCAGGCACCTTGGAGAGGGCGTCCACCATAGCGGCATCCACGATCTTGCCATCGTAGTCCGCGCCCTTGACGGACGCACGCCCGTCGGAACCGTTCACGAAGTCCATCACGTCCTTCGCGACAGCCGTCACTTCACCCTTGCCCGTCACGATCGCCGTCGGACCGTTGAGCATGGCCTGGACCTCGTCGGACCAGCCCTTCTCCTTGGCCGCCTTCGCGAGGAAGGTGTTCTTGACGATCAGAAGGCGGGAGTCGTGGGCCTTGAGGGCCGAGCGGAACGCGCCGATCTTCACGACGTCGACGCCGCCGTAGTTCAGGATGAAGCAGTAGTCCGAGTCCTTGACGCGGGCCGTCACTTCGTTGAGGATTGCAACCTTTTCGATTCTCATGGTCAAACTCCTTTACTCTGCATCGGCGAGGACGCAGGGGATGCCCACACCCATCGTGGAGGAAACCGTGAGGGAGCGGATGAACGTGCCCTTGATGGCGGCAGGACGTGCCGCGCTGACCGCCTCGACGACGGCCTTCACGTTGGCAATCAGCTTGTCGGCGTCAAACGATAGCTTGCCGGCGATGACACAGCAGTTGCCCGTCTTGTCCATGCGGAAGTCCACCTTGCCGGCCTTGGCATCCTTGACTGCCGTGGCGGGATCGTCCGTCACCGTACCGGTCTTGGGGTTGGGCATCAAGCCGCGAGGACCGAGCACGCGAGCGCACTTGCGGACGCTCTTCATGGCTTCGGTCGTGGCGATGGCCACGTCAAAGTCCGTCCAGCCGTCTTTCGTAATCTTCTCGATCAGATCGTCGAGCCCGACGAAATCGGCGCCGGCGGCGCGTGCCTCGTCGGCATGGTCGCCGCCTGCGAAGACGAGAACCTTCACCTTCTTGCCGGAACCCGCGGGAAGCTTCACCGTTCCGCGAACCGGAGTGTCGGTCTTCTTCGTGTCGGCGCCAAGGCGCATCGACACGTCAAGCGTCTCGTCGAACTTCGCGGCGGGGTGCGCCTTGACGAACTTGACGGCCTCTTCGATCGAGACGGGCTTCTTCGGCGCCGCCTTCAACGCGTTCAAATATTTCTTACCGTGCTTTGCCATGGGTATTCTCCTTTCAGTCGACCACTTCGATACCCATGTTGCGGGCGGTGCCGGCGATCATGCGGATCGCGGCCTCTACGTCCGTCGTGTTGAGGTCGGCTTTCTTCATCTCGACGATCTTCGCGAGCTGCGCCTTGGTGACCTTGCCGACCTTGTTCTTGTTCGGCACGCCGGAACCCTTGGCGAGACCGGCCTCCTTCTTCAGGAGCACGCTCGCGGGCGGCGACTTGAACTGCAGCGAGAAGCTGCGGTCCTGGTAGACGGTGATGATCACCGGAATAACGAGGCCGGCCTGCTTCTGCGTCTTGGCGTTGAACTCCTTGCAGAACTGCATGATGTTCACGCCGGCCGAACCTAGGGCTGGACCGACTGGCGGCGCGGGATTCGCGGCGCCGGCCGGGATCTGGAGCTTTACGACTCCCTTGACTTTCTTGGCCATTGCTTACTTTCTCTTTTCCGCAGTTCCTCCCGGCATCCCGACCGGTGGTAACGGACTGCAAAACACGCTTCAACTGGCAGGCTGCTCGGCGGCAAGCTCTTCAACCTCCACCTTCTCGACCTGCCAGTAGTCCACGTCGACAGGGACCTTGCGGCTGAAGACCGATACTTCAACCTTGAGTTTGCCCTTGTCGGGATCAACCATCGTAACGAGACCCGTCAAACCCATGAACGCGCCTTCGTTGATTTTCACCGTGTCATCCACGCTGACATTGATTTTGACGATCTCCCTGTCTTCCATGCCCGACGGCTTGTCGCCCGGCTTGTTAGAGAGAATCGGCTCTATTTCAGACTGCTTTAGCGGCAACGGCCGCTGGGCGAGCCAAGACCCGATCACGCCGGGCGTCTCGCGCAGGAACTGCCATGTGCGCTCGACCACCGCACGTTTGCCCGTAGCCTTGTCGATGGCGCCAGTTTCGTCGTACAACGCCATCTCCACAAGCACGTAGCCTGGAAAAACCTTCTTGTTTATCGTCCGCTTCTTGCCGTTCTTGGTCTCGGTGACCTTCTCCATCGGAATCAGGCACTGCCCGATGTAGTCTTCCATGCCCTCAAGACGGGTACGGGCCTTGATGGATTCCAGGACCTTGTTCTCCTTGCCAGTCAGCGTATGAAGCACGAACCATTCTTTTTTCATCGCAACCTGCGCCTTCTCACGCACCGGCATGAACAATCTCTATGAACAACTGGATCACTTTGTCGCAAACAAGCGTCGTCACCGCCAGAATGAAGATGAAAGCAATCACCACGAGCGTGGAATCGTACAGCTCGTGCTTGTCAGGCCAGGAGACGCGCTTGGCTTCTCCCTTGACTTCTGTCAGGTAGCCTTTGAACTTTGCAAAGAAATCCTTCATCGCTCCCTCTGTGCGGCGGTTGGCAGGGTAGGAGGGAATCGAACCCCCATAGGCGGTTTTGGAGACCGCTGCACTGCCATTGTGCTACTACCCTAGAAAATGGACTTACTTGACTTCCTTATGTACCGTGTGCTTGCGGTCAAAGGGACAATACTTCACCTTCTCGAGCCGCTCGGTCATCGTACGCTTGTTGCGCGTAGACGTATAGTTGCGGCGCTTGCACTCCGTACACGCTAGAATTGCCAGATCGCGAGGCATCTCATCCGTCCTTTGTCTCCCGTGAACCAACCCGCCCCCCGCCCGGCCGGCCACGCGGCGGCCGGGTTCGGGGCAGGCATCTCACAGAAGACGTTCTTTTTACTTGATAATCTTCGAGACCGTGCCGGCACCGACCGTGCGGCCGCCTTCGCGGATCGCGAAACGCATCTTCTCTTCCAGAGCGACAGGGGCGATGAGCTTGACGTCGATCGACACGTTGTCGCCCGGCATCACCATCTCCACGCCTTCCGGCAGGCCGATGTCGCCAGTCACGTCCGTCGTGCGGATGTAGAACTGGGGACGATAGCCCTTCATGAACGCCGTATGGCGACCGCCCTCGTCCTTCGTGAGGACGTAGACCTGGCCGTTGAACTCGGTGTGCGGCGTGATCGTACCCGGCTTCGCGAGCACCTGGCCGCGCTCCACCTCTTCCTTCTTCGTGCCGCGCAGCAGCGTACCGATGTTGTCGCCGGCCTGGCCCTGATCGAGCAGCTTGCGGAACATCTCGACGCCCGTGACGGCAGTCTTCGCCGTCGGCTTGAGGCCGACGATCTCGACTTCATCGCCGACCTTGATCGTTCCGCGCTCGACGCGGCCCGTCACCACCGTGCCGCGGCCTTCGATCGAGAAGATGTCCTCGATAGGCATCAGGAACGGCTTGTCAAGCTCGCGGACGGGCTCGGGAATGTAGCTGTCCAGCGCATCCATCAGCTCGTCGATGCACTTGCACGCCGGATCGTCGGCCGAGGCCGCCTGCGTCGCAGGATAGGCCGCGCCGCGGATCACCGGAGCGTTGTCGCCATCGTATTCATACTTGGAAAGCAGCTCGCGGACTTCCATCTCGACGAGGTCGAGCATCTCCGCGTCTTCAACGAGATCGCACTTGTTCAGGAACACGACGATCTTCGGCACGCCCACCTGGCGGGCCAGAAGCACGTGCTCGCGCGTCTGCGGCATCGCGCCGTCGACAGCAGACACCACGAGGATGGCGCCGTCCATCTGCGCCGCACCAGTGATCATGTTCTTCACGTAGTCGGCGTGGCCAGGGCAGTCAACGTGCGCATAGTGGCGGTTCGCCGTAGCGTACTCGACGTGGGACGAGGCGATCGTGAGAATCTTCGTCGCATCGCGGCGGCCGGCGGACTCGGAAGCCTTCGCCACCTGGTCGTACTTGATCTCCTCGCACAGGCCCTTCAGCGCCTGAACGTGCGTAATTGCGGCCGTAAGCGTGGTCTTACCGTGGTCGACATGGCCGATCGTGCCGACGTTCACGTGCGGCTTGCCGCCGCGCTCGAATGTTTCCTTAGCCATTTTGTGACTCCTGTGAGTTTTGTTTCTTCCATGCCCGCCGCAAAATGGAGCCATCAAGCAGAATCGAACTGCCGACCTCTTCCTTACCAAGGAAGTGCTCTACCAACTGAGCTATAATGGCGCTGTCTTGCGATAAGCCCGAATAGTATACCGAAGATACGGCGAAAGTGCAAGGGGGGATTTTGAAGAAAAATATGCTATAATGTCCGCACATGAATTTCATAGATCGCCATGCATATTCCTGGGGAAGCGCCGTCGCGCGCCTCTTCTTTCCGCTTTTCCGCCGCCGCCGCCGCATCGCCGTCGACAACATCATCAAGGCCGGCATCACCGACGATCCCAGGGAAGCCCTCCGCATAGCACGGGCCAGCTGGGGGCATCTGGCCGGGCACATCTGCGAGGCGCTCCGCGTCCCGCACGTCATAACCCGCGACAACTGGCGCGAACATCTCGACGTCTCCGAAGGCCACCCCGCCGCCGTCAAGCTGCTCCTGGATGAGACATCCACCCCCATCCTGCTCGTCAGCGCACATCACGGCGTGTGGGAAGCCGCCACCAACCTCCTCTCGTTCGCCCGCCCGATGATCGCCATCGCCCGCGTGATGAACAACAGGCTCGTCGCCAGCTGGATGAAGAAGCACCATTTCCGCGGTCCTGTCACCATCATCGACAAGAACCACGGCTTCACGCCGGACACCCTCCGCGCCTGGGAGGAAGATTGCGCCGCCATGACAATCCTCATGGACCAGCATACGTCCAAAGGAATGCCTCTCACCTTCCTCGGCCGCCCGGCGAAGACCTTCACCTCCGCCACGCGCCTCGCCATCCGCTCCGGCCGCCCCATCGTAGTCGGCTCGTTCGTCCGCATCGCCCCCTTCCAGTACAGGCTCGTGGGCGGCGAGCCGCTGTTCTTCCCAAGGAACGCCGACAAGGCCGCGTGCACCCAGCTGCTCAACGACCGGCTTTCCGAGGCGATCCGCAAATACCCCGAACAATACTTGTGGGCCCACCGCCGGTGGCGGTAGGCCCACTTGCCGGGCGCGTCCGCGCCCATGGCGTCAATGCGGAAATCCGCCTCAGCCGTTCTTCTTCTCGAACTCCTTCATGAAGTCGACCAGGCAATCCACGCCCTCCATCGGGAACGCGTTGTAGATCGATGCACGGATCCCGCCGACGCTGCGGTGCCCCTTGAGCGACTTCATCCCGGCCGCCGTCGCCTCCTTGATGAACTGCGCCTCCAGCTCCTCCGTGGGCAGACGCCACGTCACGTTCATGTTCGAACGGTACTCCTTGAGGGCCGTGCCGCGGTAGAACCCCGAACCGTCGATGACGTCGTAGATCTTCTTCGCCTTCTCGGCGTTGAGCTTGAAGAGGTTCTCCTTGCCCATCTTCTTCACCCACTTCATCACTTCGCCGAAAATGTAGATGCCCCACGTCGGCGGCGTGTTGTAGAGCGAATTCTCGTCCACGTAGGTACGGTACTGAAGCATCGTCGGAATCGCCGTCGACCCCTTCTCCGCCAGCTCCTTGCGGATGGCCACCACGGCCATGCCGGACGGCCCCAGGTTCTTCTGCGCACCGGCGTAGAACATCGCGAACTTCGAATAGTCGCGCTCGCAGGAGAGGATGTCGCTCGACATGTCGGCGATCAGCGGCGAGCCGGATTCGGGGATCTTCTTCAGCTCCGCACCGGAAATCGTCTCGTTCGTGCAGATGTGGCTGTACGCCGCACCGGCCGTCCACTTGAACTCGCCGTCCGCGGGCATGCGCGTGGGAATGTCCTTCTGGCAGTTGGCGACGACGTTCACCGTGCCGATCATCTGCGCCTGCTTGAGCGCCTTGTTCGACCACGTGCCCTGGTTGGCGTAGTCGGCCGACTGGCCCGCTCCGAGGAAGTTCATCGGAATCATCGCAAACTGCATCGACGCTCCGCCCTGGATAAAACACACCGACCAGTCGTCGTTCAGCCCGCAGAGCTCCTTGAACGTGGCGATCGCCTCCTGGTGGATCGCATCGTAGTCCTTGCCGCGATGGGACATCTCCATCACGGACATTCCACAGCCCTTGTAGTCGACCAGTTCCTTCTGCGCGTTCTGAAGCACCTCCAGCGGCAGCACGGCCGGACCGGCCGAGAAGTTGTACACACGAGACATTGCTATTACTCCTGATTGTCTTCCCCCTGAATGGAGGAACGCGCGTATTCTACTCTTCCTGCGGTTGTTTGGCAACCCCCTAGCGTGTCAATCGGCAATTCTGCGTGATTTCAATCAAGCGGGCGCATCCCTACCGGACATGCACGGGGCCTATCGGCAATGTGCCGTCGGGCTCGGATTCCTTCGCGGCGAAGCGGAAGTTCCGGAAGATGCCATAGCGGTGGCGCAGTCTGATCGCCAACGACGCCTCGTCGCCGGCTGAGGGCGGCAGAGCAAACTTTTCCGCGAACCGGAACGGTCCCGGCAGCCACGAACCGGGATCTGCGGCGGCATCATGGACGAACAGCTCACGTCCGGCGCTGTCCCGCGCGACGATCTGCAGAACGTAGGGAAGATGAATCCTCGCCACGCCCTTGTTCACGCCTTCAAGCGACACTTCCACGCTCCGTCCGTCGCATTGCCAGGTGGCTTTCAATGGCACGAGGCGCGCTCCGGCGTACAGGTCGATCTTCTGCAGGAGCGGATAACGGACTGGATCGTCCTTCAGTTGCCAGGGCGAAAACGGGCACGTGTTCACCACGCTTACGTGGTTTGTCAGCATCCATTCCACCGAGTACGGCAGATCCCATCCCTTCTCGAGGATGAAATTTGCATCGCCGTAGAACTCGAACCACACCGGCTTGTGCTTCCACGTGTCGACCATCTTCGGAATCGCATCGTAAGGCGGCAGCCCGATCCAGCGCTTGAAATGCGATGGCGACGCCACCCCGTCGCGGCGGAGTCCCACGCGGGCGGACGGACCGTCTCCAAGCGCGTAGCGAAGCATCTCCCAGTCGTCCGTCATGAACACGAGCGGCGTCTTCCTGAAACCGTCCAGGTACCAGTCCGCATACTGCTTGCGGATTTCAAACGGATGCTTGTGCGGGGGCGTCCACTTGGGCTTCTTGCCGACCACGTAGCGGTTCGTGTCCGGCGGCAAGCCGTAGCAATGCCATTCGCCCCAGTGTCCGTAGCTGCCGAGGTCGATTCCGGCAAGGCGTGGATCGCCGTCGTACCGGGCGGCCAGCGCGGAGATGAATTTCCTGTGCGCCGCCATGAATACGGGGTCGTCGAACACGGGCGTGTGGTGTACCATGTTCGTCCGTACGCCATGCCTCGTCTTTGGCACGGTGAACGGCTCGTCCCTTGCCCCCTTCTCGAACACCCACGGCGGCGTGGGCCAGCCGTTCGCGTTGTGCTGGCTGGCACACATGATGCGGAACGACGCCGGCAGCCCCTTGGACGCCGCAAACGCGAGCAGTTCGTCAAGCTGCCGCCAGTCGTAGCGCTCTTCCTCCGGCTCGAAGTCGTGCCATGAGAAGCGGTTGTACACGGCCCCTACGTTCACGACGGGATCGGTCTTGTCGAACGACCACTTGCCGCCCATCGTCGACCAGCCCTGCCCTGGATTGCGGATCACACCCGTCTCTTCCGTGAACGTCACCGTCCCGGCGGCCGTACACGCCGCCGCGGCAGCGGTAACGGTGGATACGGCCAGCAACTTTCTGAACGACATCGCGCACCAACCCTTCATGTTCTATCTGACTATCTGAAAATCAGCAACGTACCGGCCGGATAGGCGAGGCGCACTTCGCGCCCGCCGTTTCCAAGCACGAGGTTCCATGGTGCGACGTCGTCGTTCGCAAGGCGCGGCAGGTTGGAGAACGATCCGGTTCCGGTGATCTTCATGAGCGTGTACGCCTTGTCGTCTGCATTGGCGACTTCCGTATTCTCCAACGTGAGCGTGGCGTTCGCCGGGAAGGCGAACGAACCGGAGGAGAAGGTCAGGCAGCTGCCGGCCTTCGCCTCGGCCAGGTCGACCGCAAGAGATGGCGGCAGCGTGAGCGTGCCGTTCGCCACGGCGCCGCCGGCGCTGGAGATCGAACTGCACGAGAAAGAGCGGCCGTTCAGGTCGAGCGTACTGCCTGCGGACAACGCCAGCGGCGCGCCGGACGGCAACGCGCCGTTCGCCCCGACCTTGAGCGTTCCGCCTTCAACGGACACCGGCCCGGTGAATGTATTTGCGGCGTTGAGCGTGAGCGTGCCCTCGCCCTTCTTCACGAGTCCGCCCGACGGCGATGCCGCAAGCGTCACCGCATTCGTGATCCACGGTATGCCGTAGCGGATCACCGCCTGCGCGGACGTGTAGTTGCAACCCGAGCTGGTCACGCGGATGCCCGTAACCTTGCGGGTCGTGGAATCGAAGTCCGCATAGGCGGTCGCCCCGTACCCCTCGCTGGCACCGGTATTCTCGATAACCACCGCAGGCGAACCGATGAAAGTCTCGCCCACCACGCCCGTTCCGTCCACGGACGCCACGCCCATGCCTTCCGGCGCCTGTATCGGCAGATCAAGCGTGTGGTCGGCGCCTGCCGTGTCGATAGCAGCGCCGCCCGCGAACGCCGTGATGCGGTCGACCGCCACAACGCCGGTGTCGAACAGCGCTACATCGTCGGGACGCGCCTTGAGCGTGCCGCCGCCGAAGTTGATGCAGGCGAACGCGCCGGACCACGCCTGCCCGGGAACGCCGCTCCAGCCCTTCCCGATCGCGCGCGTCTCGAGCACTCCTGCGTTGAGGTTGACTATCGCCGTGGCATTCGCAGATATGCACAGGCGGTTGAACCGGTTGGTATGCACCAGCTTCGCATCTTCGCCGTCCAGCGTCACGATGCCGATGCCGTCGTGGTGGGAGCTGTTCCATTCGCAGATGGAGATCTGCACATGCCCCATGTCCATGGTTCCCCTTTTCACGTACAGGACGCCGACCGAGTTGTCCACGCCCATGTTGAAGGACGATCCGTTCCCGGCGGGGAAGAAGTCGCACTTCGCATTGCCGCCGAGAATGGCCAGCACGCCGGTCGACTTTCCGTTGAATCCGATGCGATGCGCCCCCATCATGGAATATGTGCCGCCCGAAAGTTCATAGTAGCCGTACCCGTTGTTTCCGTGCCCCAGCGTGCCGTAGTGCGTACCGTTGTAGCCGATGTTGCCTACGTGTCCGTCGCGCTGGTACACGGCGCCGTGCCCGGACGAGCTGCCAAGCCTCAGCAGGTTGGTGACGGCCGCATCCTTGCCGGAAATCTCTATGATGTCGGTTCCGGCGGAAAAACCAGGCTGGAAACCTGCCGTCGAGGTGATGGGCTCCTCATACGACAGCTGCGAGTTCTCCACCTTGACCATGCAGTATTTCCCCGCCTCTCCGCTCATGGCGAGGCCGTCGGCCCCCACCCTCACGTTCGACGCGTTGCGGAAATGCAGGACGCCGGGAAAATCGATGGACGAAGAAGCCAGCGCCTTCGTGCTGGCGATCTGCACGGTCTCGCTCCCGGTCACCTCCACGGTCCCGGTCCACGAACTGTCGAACGACAGATTGCCGGGGAACTCCAGCGGCCCCGAGACGACGAGCTTGCCCGTGCCGCCGTTGCGCAACGTCCCCTTCATCGCGTTCGTCACGGCGCGCACGGAGTAGTCCAGCCGCGCATCGCCATCCGTCGTGTCCAGCTGCACGATCGTGCCGGACGCCATGTTCGCCTCGTTCAGGAAATCCGCCAGCCGGTCGGCCGGCCACCGTTCGCCAGGTCCCATCGGCAACCGGGCCACGCCAGACCCAAATGTGGCGTTGGAGTACGCCGGAATGGAACCGGAGTAGTCGAACTGCCAGAATCCTGGCCACGCATTGTCCCCGAACGTGCTGTCGCCGGTCCAGGCGTTGGCCGGATGCGAGAAGAAGAAACGGCCGGCGCCGGTCGTCTTGACGCCGCCAGGGCCGGACACCTGCCCGCCGATGCGGAACGTGCGGTTCGCCTGCGAGTAGACGTAGAGCGTCATCAGCGATTCGGGATTGGAAAGCGAGATCGGGCCGCCCCAACCGTTGCATCCCGGATCGTCCGAGGCTAACGCGTGCCAATTGTTGAACGTGAGGTTGGACATCACGTTGAGCGGCCGGTCCTGCCGCTTGGCGCCGTTCCCGAAGGTGATCGTCGAGTTGGCGTACGCCGTGACAGGAGGATCGTCTGCCGTGCCGAGGGTGTTCGCGTTCCCGTCGATGATGATCGACAGACTGCCGGAACCGGGCGACATCACGATCTCCCCGCCGTTGGTGAACACCGTCCCCCGGAGCTGTAGCGCTCCCTGGTTCGTGATTGCCAGCGCATGATGCTGCTGGTCGACCACGGTGTAATCAAGGCAGTAGCGGACGCCGCCTGCCATGCCCATGCCAAGCGTCGCGTCGTCCAGCAGCGTAAGGCGCGAACCGGTGAAGAGCCTGTCGTTCAAGTTCGTCGGCCCGGAGCTTGCGCCGGACGCCGCGTCATAAGCCTCCGGACGTATCGCGCCACATCCGTCGGGCCCGCTGCCCGCGATGCGAACATGCCGGTTTTCCAGCCTGATCTGGCTGAATGTGCCTTCGGCAAGCCCGCCGGAAAGATCGAGTGCCGCGCCGTTTGTGATGGTAAGCGTCGCATTCGCCGCGCCGAACACGTTTGCGTCCGCGCGTCCCAGGCGCGTCACGCCGCCGCGCAGCACAAGGTCTCCCGTGAAATCCGGCTGAAGCGTCGAGAGCGTCCAGTCCGCCGTACTTTCCTTGGCGAAGACGCCCGATCCCGAAAGTGCGAACGTCGGCGGAGGCTGAGCCGCGGCGGCAAACGCCACCTCGCCTGCGTTTACGGCCAGCGTACCGGTCCATGGCGCGACTACGCCCGTGAAACGCAACGTTCCAGAGCCGCGCTTGTCCAGAGCCGTCACGGCGGAGAGGTTTGCCGCAGCGCGGACCGTCAGATCGGCGGAAGGATTCGCATTGTCCACGATGAACGTCCCGGTACCGGCGGCAAACGTGCCCGTTCCATCCGCCGCGCCTACCGTCAGCGAGGCTTTGCCGTCGTTTATCGCAAGCATTCCGGCCGTGAGCGTCTGGTTGGCCGCGATGTCGATCGTCGCCGCCGTATCGGATTTCTGCACGAGACCCGCAACTGTCGTGGAATCGGCCGCAAGCGTGTCCGCTCCGCCGGAACCGGCCGTCGTGATGCCAACCATTTCCGAGGCGGCGTCCGGTACCATGTCACCGCGCGCCGCGATCGACGTGGTTGTGGCGTAGGAGGCGGCTACGAGCGTTCCATCGGCCTCATATTCGCCGTTCTTACCGTTGACGAGCAGCCATCCCGGCGCCGTGCCGCTCTGCCCGGACACTACCAGGCGGCCCGTGCCTTCCGTCACGACGTTAAGCAAGCCACCGCCCGACGAAACGCTCGCCAGCGTCACCGTCACGCCGTCAGGGATGCGCAGGGTACCGGTGCCAGAAGTCCCGGTGCCGACCGTCGCCACGCCAGCTGTCGCGGCAGCGCCCGCAAGGCACAGCGCGCTGCCGTCCTTTATCGTCAGCGACGTCACGGCGTTGGCGCCGGAAAGCGTCCAGCCGGTCGAACCTTCCACCGTAACGCCCGCCACCGTAGCGGGGATCGCGCCGCCCCAGGTCGCCGGCTCGCCGGAATCGTTTACGAGCGTCAGCCGGCCGGTCTTGCCCGAAAGCGTCTCCAGCGCGCCGTTGATCGCCAGCGCCCCCGTGCCGGCGTGCTCAACGGTGGCGGCGCCGTTGGTCATCACCACCGTTCGCGCCACGGTCTCGCCCGCGCCGGCGTACACGAGGCGCGCGCCGCCCTCCAGTAAAACGAAATCCTCCCCTGCGGCCGTACCGCCAAGTTGCGCGATTGACGAGATACGCGTCGTGCCGTTAAGCAAATGCAAAGATTTCGGCATCGTGTTGGGGCCGTTGATGACGAGCGTACCCGCGTTTGTGCGGCGCGCGCTGCCACGCCAGGCACTGTCGGACTTGCTGTTGGCGAGCGTCACGTTTTCGTCCAGCGTCAACGTGCGGTTCGCCGCGATGCTGATCTCGCCGTCCCACCACACGCCATTTCGCTGGCTGCTGGCCATCCGCACCGTTCCGTTGCCTGTAACGAGCGTGTCGTAGTGAGCCTGGAGGGAACACCAGCTGTCGCCCATCGCCACAACCGCGCCGTCTTCCAGTTCCAGCGTCAATCCGTCCGACCGTGACAGCACCAGGTTGTGCAGACCGGTCCAATCGGCGGCAACCGTCACTTTCGGCGCGTTGAACGTCGGCTTCAGGCTCCAGTAGTTCATGCTCGTAATAACGCCTTCCAGACGGAAGTTGCCCGTTCCGGCAAGCGTCAGCGTCGTCTCCAGCCAGCTTTTGGCACCCGGCGCCTTCGTGACGTACCCCACTTTGTCGAGGACAAGCGTCTCGGCGGCGTTGTTCTCGAACCTCACGTCGAAAGCGGTGTCGATTCCATCGGTGACGATTCCAAGCCCGCAAGTAAGCAAGGGCATGTTCACGACCGAGGCGTCGACCAGAAGGCGACCTCTCATTTCAAAGTGGAGGATCTGGGACGCCGACGTGCCGAAGGTGTAGCACGGCGTCGCCGCGCCGGTCACAGTCACGTTTGAAATCGAGTGGTGTCCGGCGAGATTGATGGTAGTATTGGCGGACGACCGGGAAAAAACGGCCGTGTCGCCGAGCGACCCGCCGACGGTGCCGTCCGGCAGGTCGACCTGCCCCGGCGGCTGCGTGGCAACCGCGCCGCCCACCGTCCAGTTGGCGGCGTTCGTCCAGAAGCCGTCCTCTGCGCCAGTCCACACGTATTCGGCGCCCACAAGCGACCGCTGCACCATGCAAACAGCAATCGCAATGCATTTCAAAGTGCGAGCAAACGTTTTTTTATGACACATGACAAGATCCATCCTTCCTTGGATGGCCTTATCTTATCATACCCCCCCCCTAACGCGTCAAGCGGCAATTATGCGACTTTCGTCATGAGGACGCATCCGCTTGCCTGCCTACATTGAACAGCGTCCCTACCGCCACCATCGCCGTTATGAGGTTCGTTCCCCCGTAGCTTATGAACGGCAGTGCAAGCCCCTTTGTGGGAAGGCACCCCGTCACCACGCCGAGGTTGAACACGGCCTGGAAGAACACGAGGAATGTCATGCCATAGGCGAGCAGACGTCCGAGCCGGTCTGGCGCGTGCGCCGCAATGATCACGCCGCATATGAAGAAAATGATGAACAGGGCCAGAAGCCCGAGCGAAAACACGAGCCCCCATTCCTCCGCACCGATCGCAAATATGAAATCGGTGTGCGCCTCCGGCAGATAGGCTAGCTTCTGATTCGAGCGGAACAGCCCGGGCGAACCGGTTATGCCCCCGTTGCGTATCGCCACCAAGGCGTGCGTCAACTGGTAGTTCGCATCCTTGTCGGCATTCTTCGCAATGGTCTCGGCAGATACCCCTAGCGCCGATGCCAGCCACGATGGCAGCCACGCGGCAATCCGGTTCATCCTGTTCGCGTTGAAAGCCAGCAGCGTTCCCACTCCGCACACGCCGGCCAGCCCCATCAGCCCCATGTGCCGGAAACGCATCCCCGCCACGAGAAACAGCAGCCCCGCCGTAAGTCCTATCACCATGGTCGCCCCGAAGTCTGGCTCCGCCACCGCCAGCCCCATCAGCACGGCGACCATTGCCACGGCCGGGACGGCCCCTTTCCAGAAACGTTCGATGCGCCACCCCATCCTGTCGAGCATCACGGCCGTCGCCACAACCGACAGCAATTTCGCGAATTCGCTCGGCTGCATCCGCATCGAGCCAAGGCGAAGCCAGCGATGCGATCCTTTTGTCGCCGGGAACGCAAACACCGTCAGCATCAGAACGACTACCGCTATGTAGAACGCCACCGTCAGCCACGGCCACTCGCGCCACCGGTGGTAGTCGAACAGCATCGCCGCCTGCAGGAAGACAAAAGCGACGCCAAGCCACATTGCCTGGCGCGTGATGAAAAAGTACGGGTTCTGATAGAGGCGCAGACCGTTGATCTCACCTGCCGACGCCAGCAGGACGAAGCCGATGACGACAAGCGAGAGGACGGTAATCCCCAGGAATGTGAGCGTCCTGTACACGATCCATGCCCATGCCCGTTTAGTTGCGAAGAACCAACCTTACTGCACCGTCTGCTTCGCGTTTGGCGGAAGCTTCAGGACCTGGCCGGGCTTGAGGGCCTCGCCCTCTTTGATGTCGTTCGCGTTCAGCAGCTGGCTCGGGCTGATACCCCACGCGATCGAGATGGAGACGAGATCGTCACCCTCCTTGACCGTGTAGGTGTTGCCCGCTGGCTCGGCCGCAGGTGCAGGCTGCTCGGCCGCAGGCTCTGCGGCGGGAGCGGCCGCCTCGGCAGGCTTCTGCCCGGCTTCCGCAGGCTTCTGCTCGGCGGCAGGCGCCGCTTCGTCTTTCACTTCCTTGCCGTCAGGCGCCGGAACGGCGGCCTGCTTCCCCTCGACGGCTTTCTTGGCGGCGGCACCGGCCTCCTGCTTAGCAGGAGCCGCCTTCGCAGCCGCCTTGGCCGCCGTCTGCTTTTCGGCGGGAATCTTCAGCTTCTGGCCTACGCGGACGATATCCTTCGTCAGACCGTTCATCTCCTTGAGCGCACGGATCGTGATGCCGTTCTCGTACGCGATCTTTCCGAGCGAATCGCCGCCCTTGACGACATAATCCTTCGTCGGCCCGGTGTAGGACTTGAACGCAGGCTTCACCTTGACAGGCGCCGTGGTGTTGGCCGCAACCGCCGCAGGCGCGGACGCGAGCATGACGTTCTGCTTCGGCGCAGCGGCAGGAGCAGCCGCGGCAGGAATCTTCAGCTTCTGCCCGATGCGGATGCGATCGGGATTCAGACCCGGATTCGCCGCCACGATGGCCGACATCTTCACATTGTACTTGCGGCTGATCGAGGACAGCAGTTCGCCGCGCTGCACGACGTGCACGACAACACCTTCGCCGGCCGGCGGAGGAGGCAGAGGCTTCTTCACCGCGGCAGGAGGAGGCGGAGGAGGCAGCTTGCCTACAGTACGCGTCTGCGGCGGTGGCGGCGGAGTAGGCACGTCCTGCTGCTGCACACTGGCATCGGGAACCGCAGGCGTCGGCGCCGGTTCCGTGGCAATATCCACCGTGGTGGTCGTCTCTGGCGGCGGAAGCACGTCCTTTTCGGGCCTTACCGCCTTGCACCCTTGCATGACGAGGCAGACAGCCGCCATGTTCATACCCAGAATCAATCCGAGTTTATGCGCCTTCATCTTATTCATCCTTATTTGAACTGTTTAAATGAAACTCTGCAAACGGCGCCCCGGGTTCCATCCCGGGACGGCAAGCAATAAGATACACTTTTCCTCTGGCGGAACGCAAGCGCAGAATAGTTTTTTTTCAGAACCAGAGCGAGAACCAGTTTGACGGATCGTCGATGTTCGAGACCGACGCGAAATCCGACACCTGCACTTCGTGTTCCTCGACGCCTCGCTTGAACGTCAGCCGCCATAGCGCCGGCACGCCTGCCGTTACGGGTGTCGCAGGCAGCGTCTTCAACGTCACATCCCAGTCGCAGTCGAACAGCGTCGTCGCGAATAGCGTCTCGTCGCGCGGCGTCCCCGCCATGCGCCCCTTCGCCAGCACGAGCGGTCCGCGAAACACCTGCAACGCGGGAGTGGACCGCGAGAGGCCCGCCATGTCCGGCGTGTTCCACTCCATGAAGTGGACCGTGTACTTGTTGATGTCGCCGCCGTGCCCCGCAGACATCGGGGATGGAGGAATCGCCTCTTGTCTTGCTTCGCTCCTTGCAATCCTCGGCGAGAGGTCGAAGCCGATCTGCCAGCTGCTCGCTCCCGCCGGGGCGTCGACCTGGAACCATCCGCCGGACGGAGTCTCCGTCTTGCCGTTCACCATCACCGTCTTCGACCAGTACGGCACGCGGAACCTTATCTTGCCTGGCGCGTCGCGCCGCACCGAAACCGTCACAGGCCCGTCCGCATACGGATATCCGCCCATGAGCGACAGCGACACGCCCGGCAGCGAAACGTCCGCGTCCGAGTAGAGGACGACGGCAAGCGTTCCGTCGGGCGCGATTCCCGCCACCGTTCCGGCCCAGTCGAAGTATGTGCGCATCATGTTGTCCGGGCAGCACTGGTGTTCAAGCATGCCCGTCTGGTGCGGTGCGGAAAGATGCCGCGTGCCGTGCGAGCGCACGATGTGCGCCCCCCACCTTCCATCAGGCTGCACGCCTGCGAGGAATGCGTTGTAGAACGCCTCTTCAACATGGTCCGCATACTTCGATTCGCCAGTCAGCAGGAACAGCTCCCGGTTGAGCCGTATCCAGTGCGTCACGTCGCACAGCTCCGTCATGCCGTTTGCGCGATGGCGGGCGTCGAGGAAGTGGTCGAAGAATCCCGCGCTGCGCATCGGGTTGAGCTCTTCCTTCACGAGATGGTCGTGAAACGCCATCACCGCATCCAGCACGCGCTTGTCGCCGGTGGCACGGTAGTAGTCCACCATTCCTTCAAGGCAGCTCATCGTCTCGTATGCCTTCGCCCAGAACGTCGCTTTGGGATACCAGTCCTTGATCTTGTCCTTGCGGAACGCGTTGCGCATGATCGTACCTGGACCGGCCGGTTCCGCATCGAGGCCGCGGATGATGTCCTTCGCGAACGCCAGGTATTCCTGCTTGCCGGTGTCGCGGTAGAGTTCAACCACGGGACGCAGGATGCTCATCGACGAGATGCCGTGCCACGATCCGGTCTTGTCTATCGGCGTCCCCAGGCGGCGCAGCTGCGCTATCAGGTGGTCGAGCATCTTCTCAGCGGCGCGGCGGCATGTCTCGTCGCCCGTGGCGCGCGCCAGCTCCACCAGGGCCCACATGGTGTACTTGCGCCCCCAGATGTTGAAGCACCAGTGCGTCAGCGCGTCCGGGCTTTCGGGGTTCTTGCGGAGGAAGTCCTCCTTCGCATAGGTGCTGAGGTAGCCGTTGGGATGCTGGTATTCCTTGAGGAACGCGTGCGTCTTGCCTACAGCCCAGTCGCGCAGGCCCGGATCGCCCGTGTAGGCGATGGCGCCGGCGAAGCAGAGCATCGTCTTGCCCCAGTATTCGTTCTGCCAGCCGGATCTCGTGCCTTCATCGTCCCAGTGCGTTTTGAAGGCGTTTACGGCTTCGTCGTACATGTCGCCGCGCGCCCAGTCCGAATATGCCCTGGCGCGTATGCACGCGTCAGTGCGCATTCCTGGCACGCCCTTCAGCTTCACGTTTCCGAGAGCGGGCGGCGCGTACGCGTCGCGGCACGGTTCATCTGCAGCGGCAGGCGCGCACGTAACGGTTGCGGCCAGGAGCATTGCGGCGGAAGCCGCCGCCAGCGTCCCCTTCTTCCTAGGGTGTGTCATGTCGTCTGTTTCCTTTCAGTTTTCGTTGGAATGGAGTCCGCCGGAACCGGCCTTGAATACGATGTTGCCGTGGTCGGTGCCCGGCACGAGACGCGCGCAGTTCCAGATGCATCCGCCGCAGTGGACGCACTTCTCGCGATCGAATTTCGGGACGCCTCCCGGCTCGTCCGCCGGCATCAGCGCCTGTGCGCTGCACACCTCGATGCACGTGTGCTTCGTGCATGTCTTGCACAGTTCCGGATCGGAGAACGTGACATGGTCGGCGAACCCGGGCGCCGCCTGTACCTTGCCGCCCAGCAGAAGCGCGTCCTGGTGCAGCAGCAGCAGTTCGCCGTCGTACGGGATCGCCGGCCAGCCGCAGGCGTCCATCACCGCGTCGTGCAGCGGCTTGCGCGCCTTCTCCGCCTCCGCCAACGCCGCATCGAACGCGGACCGGTCCTTGATTCGCCCCTTCACCGCATCCTTCAGTTCCGGCACGCGCGAGGCGGGCGGCACGCTCTTGAACGGAAGCGCGATCCCGAACATTCCGCGCAGGCCCTCGCCAACCATGCCCCAGAAGAACGACTTGTTGAAGCCGTTGCGCGCGCCGCTCGCCCTGCGCAGGCGTTTGTCGAGCGCGGATGCCCGGCGGTCGGCCACGTACGTCGCCTCCAGGTTCGCCTTCGTGAAATCCTTGCCTTCCCGCAAGAGCTTCAATACGGCCTTGGCAAGCATGACACCGCTCTCCCACGCCTCGTCCACTCCGGCGTTCGCCAGGCAGTCCGTCGTGCCGGACCCCTCGCCGATGCGCGCGAAGCCGTCGCCGCAAAGGAACGGTTCGCCCTCCATGCCGGACTCGGCGATTGATTTCGCGCCCCAGCTGAGCAGCTTGCCGCCCTTCAGATGGCGCCAGATGTACGGGTGCATCATCCAGTGCTGCAGGTAGCGGTACGTCGTGCGCACCGGCGTATCCATCCACGGCGACACGAATATGCCCAGCGCGGCGGTGCGGTTCGGGTAGACGTACAGGAAACCGAATATCTCCGGCTCCGGGAATCCCATCGTGTGAAGTACGGTGCCAGGCTCCAGCTCGCACCCCTCCGGCAGCTGAACGACGGCCTTCATGCCAAGCCCCCAGTCGTAGGCGTGATGGCCCTTGGGCAGACCGAACTTCTCGTCAAGTGCACGGCCCACCGCCCCCACCGGTCCGTCGGCCACCACCGTAAGAGCCGCCTTCACGTCCATGCCCGGCATGAATGCGCCTTCCACAGGCGTCCCGTCCTTTTCCACGCCCTGATCGGCAAGACGCACGCCTGTCACCCTGTCGCCGTCGAAGAGCGGCTCCGCCACGGGCATTCCAGGCATGATCATCAGACCGCTCTCCATCACCTTCTGCGCAGCCCATGTCATGAACGAGCCCATCTGGAGGATGAGTCCAGGCTTCTTGTCCATGAACGGCGGAATGAACGGCAGCTCGCGCGCCTGCCACTTGCCGCCCTTCATGACGATGCCGCCCAGCTTGAAAGCGAAATCCACCAGCTTCGTACCGCATGTCCTGCGGGACGCGCCCACCGTGTCGAACAGATATGCCAGCTTCTCCTGCTTCACCTCGATCGCGTTCGGAATCTCCGTCGCCAGATTGAGATCGGGGAAGGACGCCTTGATCGCCGCACCCTTCGTGACGATGCCCGATACGCCGAACCCAGGATCGTCGGCTCGCTCGTAGCACATCACCTGCAACGGGCATCCCGGCATGGCCTTGGACTCGTAGAGAGGCGTCCCGTCCTCCTTCGTCTTGGCCAGTTCCGGCCCTATAGTCGTCAAGAACCCCGCGGCGGCAGGACCAAATCCTGTCACCACGATATCGGCTAGCATTTCTTGCCTGTCCATAGTCGTTCCTTCTTTCCTTGCGGGATAGTATACCATAGACTGCATCGCCCCCTCGCAAGCATCTGGCACAAAAAAGACCCGGTAAAACCCGAGCCAGCGATCCGTCAATTTTTTGGTGGCCCAGACAATGAGTTTTCATTGACTGTTCTCTTTTCCGAAATCGCCCTGTTTTCAAGCATATCTCATATTTTACGATTCTCTCCAAAGTTCTCCATCGTGTGTATTAGAGAGTTGGCTCACAAAGCATATTTTAGTTCCCTTCCTCACGATATGTCCAACTTCGCTATTAGATCATTCGCCCATACTATGGCCTCGTCTACCGTAGGCAGAACGTCAAGGTCGCGCTTCTGATCTGCGTATGCCTGCTCCCACATCTCCCCCTTGGACACCTTCGGCGGCCAGGCATGAACCTTTCGGTACTTGAAAAGTTTTCGGCATAAAGCTGCCGTTCGGCCAAGATCTATATCGCCGTTTGACATTATAAGCTGGAGATCTATCAAGTCGTGCGCTCGTTTGCTTGAAGGTGCACTTGCGCCGTGCAGCTTCTGGGCTATCTGGTACTCAAGGCGCATCGCCGGGATTGGAGAAGGTTTCGGAAGCGCAAGAAATGCAAACAGATCAAGGAGTTCAGCAGGCAATTCGACCATATCGCACTCGTCCGCATCCCCAATCTCGTTGTGCCCCACCTCAAGCTGAACGGTGAACCAAGGGACGCCGAGATACTTCAGCTTGACGTCGCATGGCTGCATTACATAGTCGAAAGGAATACCACGGGGCTTAGCTGGCGCAAGCACTCTGACCTCGCCCGAAAAGCCGTTCCATCCAGCAGCAAGTCGCTCATTCAGCAGTTTCAAGAACGCATCCAAATCCGTCTTCCAGGCTGTGTCGAGATCCATCGTCACCCTGGTGAGTTTCTCTCCGTAGCGGAATCTGAGTCCGCTTCCGCCTTTGACGACACCTTCGCCTATCATCTGGGCCACGATGGCGTTTGCCATCTGCCCCCTCAGGTCGTTAGCCCGTGCGAAATCACCTGCAAACCGTTGCAGAGCGCGGTCAAGATTGGATTTGGAATTTGGCGCATTCTTCATCGGTAAGTAGTCCTTTCTCGTTGGCGGCAACGGCGGCGTCCGCAATCCTGTCTAGTTCGACCGCGCCATCCGCCCTTGCGGATTCAAGCGCATCGGCCAACCTTTGGCACTTTATGCCTTCGTACCCTTCATATTCCACAGTGTCGCATCGCGTGTTGTCCCGGATGCGGAAGCCTCGCGGAAGCCGACGCCTCACTCGCTTAGGAGTGCCGACATAGAACGCCGTCGGGTTTGCTGGCGTAAGGTGCAGCATATACAATACGGATGCACCCCTCAGATAGGCATCCTCACCCACGACTGCATTGGCGAATGCATACACGTCGTTCTGTCCAGGGACATGGTGCTGAACCTGATAGACACCATGGCCGAGTCGCGTCAGACGCCCGCTTTGCACCATCGCAGACATGCTCTGCTTGGAAATGCCAAGCTCTCTCGCTTTTGCGGCGGTTATTATGCCATAGTGGTCTTCAGCCACCGGCCAAATCTGTTCATATGCTGTCATGTCAGAAGAACAGGATTTATCTTACCTTTTGCCAATGGCGGGTATTATAACACGAATTGCGTCCAAAAATCAACCCCCAAAATGCTGGAGTTTACCCATTTTTTGA
>DFLH01000058.1:82178-98035 GCA_002373695.1 Verrucomicrobia bacterium UBA3624 | reverse complement strand
TTGCATTTGCTTCTGGACATCACAACGGAGAAATTTATCGGTCTGATGTTCTTGACGCAAGCGTACGCATGACAATTTCTATGCTATAATAGTCCAGATTCCACACAGGAGAACTGACCATGAACAGACGCGACTTCATTCGAATTGGAACTGTTGGCGGCGTCGCCGCCGCATTCAACGGCTGCTTGACGAGAATAGATCCGCCGCAAGCGCGCAATGCCGATCCGTTCGGCACTCTCGCCAAGGCGCAAGACCCGTCGGACAACCTGCTTGGCCAGCTGGCGACACCGCGGCAGAAGACCAAACCCGAGTTTCATGTTTTCTCGAAGATGTTCCAGCCGCCGCTGTGCAGGGATTATGACGCCACTGCGGAACTTATGGCCAAGGCGGGCTTCGACGGCGTCGAATGGACCGTGCGCCCAAAGGGACACGTGCTGCCCGAAAATGCGAAGACGGACCTGCCAAAGGCCGTGGAAGCGGCGCGCAAACAGGGGCTCAAGTCTACAATGATCGTAACCGGCTTCACGGACGGCACGGCGCCGGAATCTGAAGCCCTTCTCAAAATTGCCGCAGACTGCGGAGTGACGCAATATCGTCCGGGATACTTCTTCTACGACGTGAAGAAAGAATCTTTCCGGCAATCGTTCGACCGCATCAAGGCGGGATTTGCAGCGCTCGCAAAGCTCAGCGAAAAGACCGGCGTAAAGACCGTGTACCAGAACCACAGCTCATGGGGACCGAGCGTGTTTGGAGGCCTGGTCTGGGACGTGTGGGAGGCCATCCGCGATCTAGATCCCAGGTGGGTGGGGCTTGAGTACGATCCCATGCATGCATATTTCGAGACCAACCTCTCGTGGAGCCATGGCCTCGAGCTTGTCGCCGACCGGATCGGCGCGGTCTGCTTGAAGGACTTCCACTACCAGATGTCGAAGAAGAACCCGAAGGACCATGCGAAGTTCATGTGCGCGGCAGGTCAGGGCATCGTGCCATGGAAGGAAGTGAAGCGTCTGCTTGACGCATGCAAGGTCGATGCGCCCTTCACGGTCCATTTCGAGTACAAGTTCGACCAGACGGATCTAGTCAAGACCGTCAAGGGCGAACTCGATTTCTTCAAGGGCGTGTTCGGCTGACCGCCGGACGGCATCCAGGGTCAACGCGGAAAGACCGGTTCATCTCTCCACTGTCCACGTCCGCCCGCACATATGGCATGTGATGTCGACCTTTGGCGGAAGTTCCCGGCGTTCGGAAGGCGGAATCGCCGCGAGCATCGCCGACGCGCGTTCGGCGCTGCACCGGCACGCGAATGCCAGCGGTTTCGTACGGCGAACCTCTGCCGCGGAAAGCCCCAGCTTCTTCAAGAGCGTACGGAAAGACGACGCCGGAACCGACAACGCCTTCGCTGCGGTTCCGCTGGAAAAAACATCCGCGACACGCTCGAAGGCGGCGGCATCGCCGTCTGGCGGACATTCCACCAGAACTCCCCTCGCCAGAAACGGGCGGCCGTCGTCGCCAGCCGCCGAGACAATGGCGGAACGTACGCGCCGCTGAAGCGACTGCGCGAAGAAAGCGTCCAGCCCTGCGGCAATCGCATGCTTCTTCGCAACTGGCACGGCAACGGCCCCAGAACCGAGAATGCTTCCCGGAATGGAGCGAATCACCTCGAAAGTGGCGTTCGCGCCTAGGACGTCCGTATCTTTCGGCGCGCCAAGGCCGTCGAACGCGTCCAGTATCTTCTTCTTGGTGTAGCCGCGCAATGTCCCAGCCTCCGTCGCCTCCACAAGGAATCCAGACAAGACGCCGGGGCAGTCCATCCTGAACGTAACGGTCTCTTCCGGCTCCGAACATTCGGCGCCAAGGAGCGCGACGCCTGCAAGCGCCTGCGCAAGATAATGCGAGGCAGTCGGCCCGGACAGATGTCCGCGTGCCAGCGTGTCTGCCGCCGTTACGCAGTCGGCAAACGTCACGGCAAGTTTTGTCTGCGCATCGAGCGCGATGACGAGTTCGTCTTTCATCAACTGTCGCCTACAGGTTTTTAGGAATCAGCCATGCCGCCAATGCCAGGCACATGACCACAGGCAGCCAGATCAGGTATTCCGGATGCACGACGAAATTTTTCGAGAGGCTGGTCATCAGAAGCACGATCAGGTTGTAGGCCAGGGCAACCACAAGCGCGATCGCCATGCCGATGGTGGACTCGCGCCGTTGCGCGCGAATGCCCAACGGCATGCCCACCAGCACGAAACACAGCGATGCGAAGGCAGACACCCACCTGCGCATGAACTCCGTCTCCATGTCGCTCAGCGCGCGCCGTGCCAGATACCGTTCCGTCCCCTTCACGCGGCTCTTCCCGGAAGCAGTCTCGACCTTCTTTCGCGCCTTGGCAAGAGCCGACATGATCTCGCTCTTCTTTACGCCATCGTCTCCGAGGCGCGGGAGCAGCGTGAAATCCTTCTCGCGACGCTTGTACTTGCCTTCCTTGAGCGCATCCTTTACGCGGTACTGAAAACGCGCGGCACGCGCCATCCCTTGATGCTGCTCGTCCATCGGATCGACGGTCATGCCGTGCAGGTCCAGTACGATATCGCGCCCCTCGCGTGAGATGAGCGCCTTTGAAGCTGTGATCATCCGATCGATTCTTGGATTGGAGTAGTCGAGCACGATCAGATCCCTGATCCAATTCCCCTCCCGCTCCTCGAAGTATATCTTCACCTTTGGGAAGTCGTCTATGACACGTCCAGGCTCCAGCAGTTCAAGTCCGGCGCCTACGGAAAGACGCTTGGCAAGATCTCTCCTGACTTCATGGCCACGCGGCACGATTTCGTTGTTGATGAAAAGCCCTGCAAGCGTACACAGCACTGCGAAGATGAACGGCCCGAACATTATGGAAAGGAGATTTACGCCGCACGCCCGCATTGCGGCTATCTCGCTGTCAGCGGACATGCGTGAGAATACGAGAATCGCCGCGACCAGAAGTCCGATTGGAATCGTCCACTGCATGGTCTCCGGAAAACTCACAAGCGCGAAACGCCCTACCAGCCCTGCAGGAATGCCCTGCAAGATGTATCCGACGATCTGCACCAGAAGCCCGATTGTCAACACAAAGGAGAGGACCAGGAAAGCCAGCAAAAAGGACGAAAGGAACGCCCCAAGCACGTATCGCTGCAACGTTTTCACAAACCACCGCCCCCAAACGTCCTCTGCACGCCGAGGCCAATTCCGTAGGCCATTCCGCATCTGGAATCTGCCGTCATCGCAGCCGTAGCGTCAAAACGGAGACTCCAGCTGTCGGTAAGATGGTAGTAAGCCCCTATTCCGGCAGACGGGCCGATTCCGGTGCGATGCGAACCGTCCGCAAACGCGTGATGCGACGCGAAGAGCGCCGCCACGCCAAACGTCGCAAAGGGATCGAACCTTTCACATCCGAACAGCATGTCGAACTCTTCTATTCCCGAAAGATGGAACAGGCCTCGTGCCGCAAAAGCCGTCACGGTCGCATGGCCACCGGTTGAAAGGGATGATTTTGGGACACACCCCCCTTCCATTTCGACTGCAAGCGCGTCCGAGAGATATCTGCCAGCACGTACGGACACAACAGCCGCTCGTTTCAGGGAATTGCCTCCTCCGGGCAGAAACATCCCGCCCGAAGCGCCTGCATTCCACAATGCGCCATCATCGGTCTCGTCCGCCACAGCGCCGCCGCAAACTGCCAGAACAGCCAATATCAGGATCTTCTTCACGGCGCATAGTATAGCATATTCCGCCCGGCAGCGGAGCGTCCACGTGTCCAGGCCGGTCGCAAATCGCGCATACGTCGTCATGGACGTGGAGTCCACCGTACCAGAACGGTTCCAGAAATGGCCCTGTGCCCAATGATGTTCACCGAGCTTATGCCGCCTGAAGGCCCGGTTTCATTTGCGGCGAAATCATCACCGCCTATGCCGGGGATTCTAACGAACAAACCAGGGCCAAACGGCGGCATTCGGCAATATGCCTCGATACCACCACTATGCGGTACGCAGTCGGCAAACGTATCGGGACCGCTGACGACAGTAAAACGGTACGTCCCTCTCGCGGTCTCTATCTCAAACCACTCGACGTCCGCATGGAAACCACCCTCTGATGCCTTCGCATTCCAGAGCCCGAACTGCTGGCCTTTGAGCCTGTTGTTCCAGGTCCGTTCAGGCCCGCGCCCCAGCCAGCGCGTGGAAACGGCATCCTCGATCCGCGGGAATGCAAACCCCAGCAGTTCGACACGTTCGCGACATGTCAACTTGTAATCCATCCTGTACGTGCCGTCTGCCATGCGTCCCCATGTCACGTCCACTCCGCCGTTTTCTGGAGAGAACATGTACAGCTCTGGCGATTGCATGACACGGCCGCGGACATTTCTAAAACGGTTCGTGCGCGCTCCAGCAAGAAAGTACGCCTCCTCCAGCCCCGGTGGCGGCACGCATCCGCTTTGAGGCCATTTCACTGGGGCCTTGGCGCGAATGTGAAAGCTCCATGTGCAAAAAGCTTCCCCGGAACGACCGCATACGACGACGCGCAACGACTGCGTTCCGGAAGGCATTGGCGGCAGTTTTACCTGCGCCAAACCGCCAGGGCCGGCCGATGGGCACGGAGTCGAGCCTTCTGCCAAGACCGTCTCCCCGCGTTCGGGATAGGCCAACGCCTGCCACGTGCAGCTGCAAGTGTCAAGCGGAAGTACGCGCTGCCAGTTTGAAAAGGTCAATGTGCGATCGGCATACGAGCAGGAGACCGGCGACCATATCTCGCGAATTGCAGAACCTTGCACGCCCAGCGACTCGGCCGTCCATCCTTCCCTGGCCTCCAATATGCCGCCTGCGCATCTTGGAGCCATGCGGATTCTCGCCCAGCACTCCGCCAAACCAGCCGCCAAACCACCCTCGCCCTGCTGCGGGAGAAGCGGAACCGCAATTGCGACCTGACGCTTCTTCGCCAGGCCGCGAAGCGTGCCGTATGCAGGCGAACGTACGAGCTCCACGCCGTCGGAACGGTTCCATGTGACGACACACGGATGGCGGCCATGCACATCCGAAACCCCGGGGCCTGACACGAAAAGCCCTGCCTCGTCGCACATGTCGACAAGTTCGTCGGGGACGGAGTTCGTGCACCAGATGGCATTCGCATTCAACCACCGTACGTCTTTCACCACCGAACGGCATTTGGCAGTCCGTGTCTCCGGATCCTCCGGCCATGATGAAACCGGAGCGTTTATGCCGCGAAGCCGTATCTTCTGCCCATTCAGGTATAGCCCGTCGTCCGCACGCATCTCGATGCTGAAGAAAGCAAAACGGCCATTCCTTGCCGCCAGCACCCCGCCGCCGGCGCCAAGCAATTCCACCCTCGCACCGTACAATACCGGCGTCTCTTCCGTCCACAGCACAGGCTGGCGCACGGAAAAGGACATCTCGCATTTCCGGGTTTCCGGCTTCATCCAGTTCACTGAGAATTCCGCCGGCGCCTCCACTCGCGCAACTTGCGCTCCATCGGGGCCGGAAACGACCAGACGGATCTTTGAGACGCCCTCTTCCGAATCGACGAAACATGCCACCTCGCCCGATCCGTCGGGGTTCGCCTCCGCGTCCATCCGGAATATCTCCATCGCGGCAGCAACGCCAGGCACGGAGACGGAAAGGACAAGGAGCAGTATGTTCCTCAGACTGTCCATCCGTTGAAATGCGGGACTTCAAGCATGGCGTTTGCGGCATCCGCATGCGCTCCGGTGAACACCTCCGCTCCGGGATCCCACTGCAGCGACTGCAGACGCAGACGCTCGCAGATGTTGGCTATGTGGCACGCAGAGATGGAACGGTGCCCGATTTCGCAATCCGTTGCGATCGTTCGGTTCTCGAATATGCCGTCGATGAAGTCGGACTCGTGGGAATGGCCGTTCGCAGAACGGTACAGGCGCACGTCGGAATCCTTCAAGTCGCGCTTCTCGTTCCACTTTGCGAGAAAAGCCGGCCGTTCGAGCTTGCCAGGATAGCAGAAGCAGTCGCCCTTCGAGCCATGGAATGTGAGGCCGCAACGGGCTCCGGAAGAGACATGCGCGCGGAAACCGTTGGCGTACACGAGGTCGAACGAATACTTGTCGGCCCAGTCGAACACCTTGTCTTCCGTGAGGTTGGTCGTCATGTTCTCAACCGCCACAGGCCCCGTGCGCTCCGCATCTATCGCCCAGTGCAGGATGTCGATCCAGTGCGCACCCCAGTCCGTGATCATACCGCCGCCCGTACGTGAGTTCCAGCGCCAGCACATCGGCTCGTGTATGCCCGGTATGAATGCATCGTTCTCCCAATGCAGGGACGGGCCGAGCCACATGTCCCAAGACGAGGCCGGGGAAAAATATCCAGGCGCTTTCATGCGCGTCACATCGCGACCGTGCCCCCACTGCCCTCCGTTCGAGCCGGGCAGACCCACGGTGCAGGACTTGCATTCGCCAAGCATGCCGTTTCTGACGAATTCCGCCGCCACGCGGAACGCCGAATTGCCGCGGTGCTGCGACCCCACCTGGAATGTCACGCCGGTCTCTTTAGCCACGCGTACCATGGTCTTGCCCTCAGAAACGCCGAGCGTCATCGGCTTCTGGCAGTAGACGTGCTTGCCTGCACGCATAGCCGCCACGGCGATAGGAGCGTGCCAGTGGTCAGGCGCGGTGACCAGCACGGCGTCTACCGTCGGGTCTGCCACCACCTCGCGCCAGTCGGCCGTCATGCGGCAGGACGTGTCGCCGTAGAATTTGTCCACGATTCCCTTGAATGGCTCCCTGCCGCCCATCGCCTTGGAGTTGTAGCTGTATCCGCAGGCCGAAAGCACGGGGTCGCACACCACGGTGATACGCACGCGGGTATCCTGCAGAAAGGTCGGGACGTTCGCATGGGCCTGCGTTCCGCAACCGATGACGGCCAGCGAAATACGGCCGGACGGAGCGGGGCGGCGAGGCCGGGGTGAACTGCTGCGGCTGCCCGCAAGGACGTGTGCCGCAAGAAACGACGTTCCAAGGAATGATCTGCGGGTGAGATTCATGGTTATGTCCTGTTTTGCTTTGATGGGAAATCCGTCAGGAAACGAAAAGCATCTCACGATACTTTGGAAGCGGCCAGCGCGAATCGTCCACGAGGTATTCAAGCGCATCCACAGTGCGGCGCAGGTCGTCCAGAGCCATCCGCTGGGCGGCGGTATCGTTCTTGGCGATCGACTTGTCAAGGCGCTCGCACTTCACATGCAGATCGTCCAGGCCCGCGCCGAGCTTGAGGGAGAGAGCCCTCAATCCCGTCACGCCTACCTTCAAGCCGTCTTTCTTGGCGATGGATATTGCGGTGGCGAGCTTGGAGAATTCATCTGCAACCACGGGCCGGATCATCGAACGGGCGATCTCCAGCGCCACGCCACACTCGATACGGATGCGGCGCTCGTAGTCTTCCAGCGCAATCTCGTATCTGCTGTCCATCTCGTTGCGCGTCAGCACGCCATACTTCTCGAACAGCGCCTGATTTGACGGCACCTTCAACGGCGCTATCGCCCTCAGGGTGTCAGGCAGGTTCGGCAGTCCGCGGGATTCCGCCTCCTTCTGCCAGGCGGATGAGTATCCGTCTCCTGCGAAAAGAACGCGCTTGTGCGCGCGTATCAGTCGCTGCAACAGCTTCTGGAGGTTCGTGTTGAATTCTCCGGGCATTGCGTCCAGCTTGTCCGAAAGCGCGTCCAGGGACTCGGCCACTATCGTATTCAGCACCATCTGGTTCTGGGCGCAGTTCTGGGAAGATCCCGGGGCGCGGAATTCGAACTTGTTGCCGGTGAAGGCGAATGGAGACGTACGGTTGCGGTCCGTCGTGTCACGCGGAAGCGGCGGCAGGGTGTCGACGCCGATCTTCAGCCTGGTCCGGCCACGCGAAGCCCAGGAAGTGCCGGTCTCGATTGCTTTCATGACGGCGTTCAGCTCGTCGCCGAGAAAGATGGAAAGAATTGCCGGCGGCGCTTCGTTCGCACCAAGACGATGGTCGTTGCCGGCACCGGCCGTCGAAGCCCGAAGCAGGTCGGCATGCAGGTCTATCGCACGGATTACCGCCAGCAACACGGTCAGGAATATGGCGTTTTCCTTTGGATTGGCGCCTGGCTCGAGCAGATTTCTCCCGTTGTAGGCTATAGACCAGTTGCAATGCTTGCCGCTGCCGTTGACGCCCGCAAACGGCTTCTCGTGCAGAAGGCACACGAGCCCGTTGCGTTCGGCGGTACGCTGCAGCACCTCCATGATCAGCATGTTGTGGTCTACGGCGAGGTTCAGGTCTTCGAAGATCGGCGCCAGCTCGAACTGCGCCGGCGCGACCTCGTTGTGGCGCGTCTTCGCGGGGATGCCTAGCTTCCAGAGCTGCGCTTCAACCTCCGTCATGAACTTCAGGATTCGCGGACGTATGGCGCCGTAGTAGTGGTCGTCCAGCTGCTGGTGCTTTGCAGGAGCCGCACCGAACACGGTACGTCCCGTCTGAAGCAGATCCGGCCTCTGAAGGTAGAAGCCGCGGTCTATCAGGAAATATTCCTGCTCGGCGCCGAGAGTCACCGAAACGTGGGCGTCCCGCTGCCCGAAATGCGCCATCAGCCGCTTCAACGACTTCGTCAGGGCCTGGATGGACCGCAAGAGCGGCGTCTTGGAATCCAGCGCTTCGCCGGTATGGGCGCAAAATGCCGTCGGGATGCAGAGCGTGGCGCCGTTCGCATGCCGCTTGATGAACGCCGGGCTGGTTGGATCCCACGCCGTGTAGCCGCGCGCCTCGAACGTGGAGCGCAAGCCGCCTGACGGAAACGACGACGCGTCAGCCTCGCCACCTATCAGGTTCTTGCCGCTGAACGCCTGGATGGCGCGCGCCGGCCCCGTCGGCTCGATGAAGCTGTTGTGCTTTTCCGCCGTTCCGCCTGTAAGCGGCTGGAACCAGTGCGTAAAGTGCGTAGCGCCCTTGGACAGCGCCCATTCCTTCATGGCATGCGCCACATCGGCGCTTATTGACGCGTCGAGCGGCTTGCCTTCGTTAATTGTGGCCAGCAGTTTCGCGGCGGCAGACTTCGGCAGGAAGGAACGTATTTCCTTCTCGCCGAACACGTCTTCGCCATAGGTCTTGATGGACGTGTCTGGCGGAAGCGTCGCCAACGGCACTTCCAAAGTGCGCTCGGCGATCGCATTGATTGCGTGGATACGATTGTTCATGCTCACGGGTTCCTAGTATACCAAACTCCCCCGAGACCGTAAACGCCGTTTTTGGCACCGCTTCCCCACCCTATGGCACTCCCGCAAATCGTGCAATCGCTATGGGCACGGCGACGCAAGCGCGCGCTTGCGTCCATCGCCGCCCAACGCGTCGTTCAGGCTACCCATGCGGTACCCTTGAAGATCTAGCGTCACGTACGTGAACCCAAATTCATTGAACGCTGTGGCGATCTCGCCAGAACGTGCGGCAATGCGCGGTATTGATCCCTTGTCGACCTCGATGCGGGCCAGGTCGCCGTGCACGCGAACCCGCAGCTGCTCCAGCCCCAGCCCGGCATCCATCAACCACTGTTCTGCGCGCTCCACCCGCTCCAGGGCCTCCACGGTAATGCGATCGCCATACGGGAAACGCGATGCCAGGCATGCGAACGACTGTTTGCGCCATGTAGGCAGGCCCATGCAACGCGACAGTACGCGAATGTCCTCCTTCGTGAGCCCCGCTTCGTGGAGCGGACTTCTCACGCCAAGTTCCCGCACGGCGCGCCGCCCCGGCCGGAAATCCCCGTCGTCGTCAAGATTGGCCCCCTCGGCCACGACAGAAAGGCCGTTTTCCCTGGCAAACGCCACAATCTTCCCGAACAGGTGCTTCTTGCAGTGGTAGCAGCGGTCTGGCGGATTGTCTGCCACACCGGCGATGGACAGCTCGTCCGTCTCAATCACCTCGTGCCGTACTCCCTCTGCGCGGCAGAACGCTTCGGCCTCGTCCAGCTCACGCCTTGGAAACGAATGCGACTTTATCGTCACCGCCACAAGCCGGCTTCCCAGCTCGTCGTGCGCGACATGCAGCAGGAAGGTGGAATCGACCCCGGCCGAAAATGCGACCACGACGCTCCCCATGTCCCTGAGCAGCTTGCGCAGGCGAAGAAGTTTCGCAAGCGTCTCCTCCGGAATGTCCGCCGTTTTGCTTTCAGCTGCCATCATATGCGGCCAACTTCCAGCGCCATTGCCTTTTCCGGGCATGTGAACGGATCCGTGTGTTTCGTGCAATTGATGCAACCGGTGTACAGTTTGTGCATGATGCGCGTCTTGGGTATCTCCCTGAAACCCAGCGACGCGAAGAATTCCGGCGCGAGCGTCAGCACTGTCACATCCGCAGGTGCAAGCACGCGGACGCGCGATATGGTTCCTTGCACGAGTTGACGGCCGATGCCCTTGCGTCGTACGCTGGCGCGTACTGCAACGCTCTGAAGTTCAACCGTCGCCTTGAGAGGATCGCCTATCTCCGGCCATATCTGGTATGCGATGCATCCAACCAGGCTTCCGTCAGGCCCCTCCGCCACGAGAAAGCGGTCTATGTTCTCCACCACGTTGCCAAGCGAACGCGGCACGAGCTCCATAGTGTGCTCGCGTATGAGCGCGTATATGCCCTCCGCATCGGCAAGCCTAGCCTTGCGCACATGGAATTCGCCGTCCATAGCCATGCTACCCCAAAAGAAGATCCATGAGATCGCCGCCCTTGAGCAAGCCAAGCGAACCTCCCTGCGCGGCACGTTCGTCGTAGGTCTGCACCGCGTCCGGCGTTTCGCCTGGCTGGTATACCGCCACTGGCACCGGAGTGCGGGTGTGCCTGCCTATGCGCAACGGAACCGGATGGTCCGGCAGCACGCAATAGCACGCCTTGTCGCCAAGCGCGGAACGCACGCGGCCGATGAGACGCTTGTCGAAGTCCTCCAGCGCCTGGAGCTTCAGCTTCAGATCCCGGGCGTGGCTCACCTCGTCCGTAGCCTCGATATGCACGTATACGAAATCGTATCCGTCGCGTATCGCCTTTATCGCCGCATCTGCCTTGCCTTCGTAGTTCGTATCGATGTAGCCGGTGGCGCCTGGCACCTTGATGACGTCAAGCCCCATGGTGCGGCCAAGGCCGTTGATCACGTCTACGGCCGCCACGATTGCGCATTTCACCCCATATTTGCCCGCAACGGAGTGTATCGAACCGGCCTTCCCGCCGCTCCACGGCCATACGCCGTTTGCGTTGCGTCCCTTCAGGACTTCGGCAGCACGCGCTATGATGTCGCGCAGCACGGCGACAGTGTATTCGCCGGCAGGAGATTTTGCGCGCGGCAAGTGTTCGGACACTGGATTTCCGCTATTGTCGTCCGGCTTGTCGTAAGCCACGTCCCTCCCGCTGAACGCCGCTCCATGCAACAGCACGAGGTTGCGGTAGCTGACGCCAGCGTAGAAACGGATGTATTCGCCAGGGTTTCCCTTCCACGGATCGGCGATCTTTTCGTTCAGCAGCGCGATCGCCTCCTGCTGCTCGGAAACACCGACATGGCCCCCGGAAAAGTCATTCAAGGCGCCGTCATCGCCTACCGTCACCAGATTCATCCTGAAGACGACATCGTCAGGCCCCATCGCAATACCCTGGCTCGCCGCCTCCAGAGGACCTCGCCCGCACAGCTCGGTGGCAAGATCGCCGCCCAAGACGCTCATGTTTGCGACATCGCTGGACGTCGGGAAACCGTCCGGAAGCGTCAGCATCTGGCCGCTGCGGCCATGCGCGGCGATCCAATCCATGTTTGGCGTGCAGGCCGCCTGCAAAGGCGTAAGGCCGCTCAATTCGGCGACAGGCTCGTCTGCCATCCCGTCACCTAGGAAAAGTACTGTCGGAAGGTGTTTCATGGCTTGATATTCTATCACATCTGGCACTTGCCGCAAAAAGAATGTCGTAAAACCAGACCTTTCAGATACAAACCCTCGGGAAAGGACAGGAGAACAGGATGGTCGGCCGCCTGGCGCGTGCGCTCCACGATCTGCATGTCGCGTTTTGCATCGAACGCAGCCTCAGCGCATACCTTTGCGAACAATTCCGGCGTTACGGCCCCGGAACAGGAGAACGTTGCCAGGATGCCGCCCGGACGGAGCAGCTTCATGGCGAGCAGGTTGATGTCCTTGTAGCCGCGTGTCGCCCGCATGAGGCTCGCCTTCGTATCCGCGAACTTCGGCGGATCGAGCACTATCAGATCGAACTGCCGCCCCTGATCGCGGTAGAGACGAAGCTGCTTGAAGACGTCGGCCACGATGAAATCAATGGCCGCGCCGGCGGAATTGGGCGTAAGCTCCGCGTTGCGACGGGCGATCTCCAGCGCGTCGGCCGACGCGTCTACATGCGTCACCGTACGCGCCCCTGCCGCCTGCGCCGCCAACCCGAACCCGCCCGTGTACGAAAAGCAGTTCAGGACGTCGGCCCCCTTCGCGTACGAGCCCACTGTGGCACGCGCCTCGCGCTGGTCGAGGTAGAAGCCCGTCTTGTGGCCCTTGCGCACGTCCACAAGATAACGTATCGTCCCTTCGTATATCTCGATCAGTTCAGGCGGCTCCGCCCCCGCCAGCAGTCCCGTCTCCGGGGACAGACCCTCCCGTACGCGCGAATCGACGTCCGACCTGTTCCACACGCCAGTGCATCCGGGCACCGACTCCATGAGCGCGGCGGCAATCTCATCCTTCCAGAATTCCGCCCCGGCCGTCGCAAGCTGTACAACCGCAACACCGTTGTAGAAGTCGGCCACAACGCCAGGCAGACCATCCGACTCCGCATTCACGAGACGGCAGGCGTTCGTAGCGCCTCTTGCCAGAAATGCGCCCCTCCTCGCAACAGACTCCGCCACACGCTTGCGGATGAACGTCGCATCCGGCACTTCATCCGGTACGAAGCTCAGCATTCGCACCCTGATCTGCGATGACGGCGACCAGCTTCCATGGCCGATGCACGTCCCCCGCGCATCGCACACCGCCACCGTTTCGCCAATACCCGGCGAACCAGACACCGTGCGAATCGCCCCTGAAAATATCCAGGGATGGTGATGGACTGTAGCATACTCGCGCCTGGGATGCAGAATTACTTTATTCATGGACTTCCATGGACTTCCACTATGATATGAATGCAAATTCGCCTTTGAGCGGATTACCCGCCTGCGTGGCTGAAAAACACGAAAACGTATAAGTCTCGCCGCCTGGCGGCACATCTAAGACCACATGGCACGGTTGGGCCATGACGCAGGCGGCAACGTCTGGCAGGTAGCTGCGCCCGGCTGCGGTCTGCGGACGGTTCAGCGGCATGTAGGTCGGCAACATCAACCTAGGGCCGTCGTAGAGCGACCTGTCGGCGAGACGCGTCATCGTGTCGTCCGTGCAATGCTGCCGGTCGAGGGAACAGCATGTCCATACGCGTGCCTTGAGCGACTTGACGAGTTCAGGGTACATCGAATGGTGCCCGTGATGGTTCAGCTTCGCCACATGGACCCGCCCCACCGCCTCCGCAAGAGAGTTCTCGATCTCTTCGCGACCACCACCCTTGCTTTTGCGCCAGCCGTCGGAGAAGTCTCCGGCCGTATAGTAGCGGAACAAGCCGTATTCGACAATCATTCCGCAGCTCATCCCGTTCTCGTTCAATACCGTCGCACCGGCTTTCACCCGGTCGGCGTACAGATCGCACACGCTTCCATCCTTGCGGACATACCGTCCGTTCGCGCAGATGTTGGATATGTTGAAGTCAGGGAATGCCGCCGCGTCCTGCAGATGGAACTGGTTCTTCGCACCGAGTCCGAACTTCTCAAATCGCGTCCCTTGCATCTCAGCCAGATGGGCATAGAGAGCGCGCATCTGGCGAGGCGTGCCGTCTCGCGATGTCTTCAGCACGTCTAGCGGATCGTCGAATCCGGGCCATGCGCGGTCGATCACGCATCCGAACTTCAAGAATCGTGCCGCGTCCGCAATGCCGCAGAGATTGAACGCGCCCAGCGACGACCTGCCGAGAATTCCACCATGGTACCGCTCGCCGCCGCCGTGGTCCTCATGGTAGTGCGAAAGGTGGAGATAGTCGACCTCGTCGCCTTTGGGATTGACGCGCTGGATGTATCTCGCCGCAAACTCGCCGGCGCGGATGGATGGCGGACAAGGCAGCGGCACTTCCGCCGCAGTACGGAAGAAACGCATCGTGTCGCCGCAGTCGAGCAGCATCGACGTGCCGTCAGGAAAGATATGGAACATGCACTCGGATCTGCCAGTGTAGATGTAGTGTACCTGGTAGTGGCCCTTGCGCCACCCGCGGTCGGCCGTCCATGCGCCTGGAATCCATGAGGTCTCCGCGCCTTTTGCCATCTGGAAGCCAATGATCTTAACGCCGCCCGACGGATATATCTCTACGAGCGAGAATGCATTTGCAGGGGTGGAGCCCAACACGCTCGCGGGCGATGTGAAATAGCCGATGCCGTTGATTTCGCGGAAGGCGCCTTCGTGGGCATGCCCTTGCACGACCAGCTGCACCTTGCCGGATTTCTCAAGAACGTCACGTATCTCGGCGGCGTTTCTGATGCACGTTTCGTCCTCGGCGTCAAGCTGCTGGTGCACGATCGGAACGCACGGCCCTTTCGCCGAAGCGAGCTCGTCCTTGAGGAACTTCACCTGTTCGGCCGGAACGAACGCCTCCTTCCAGGAGAAGTTGCCGCGGTCGTATGGCGTTCCGTCAGACCGGTAGCACGCGTCCAGCACTATGAACTTCACGCCGTTGCGCTCAAAGGCGTAGAAAGCCTTTGCCACGGTCTGTCCTTCGTTCGCGACCTCTGCCAGGAACTCATCCTTGGCGAGATTGTCATGGTCGTGATTGCCGAGAACGTGGTAGCGCGGTCCCTTGAAGGCTGCGAAACGAGACTCTATGGCCCGGAGATATTCCAGGGATTCCTCGCGCGTACGGCCAAGGTCCTTGAAGTCGCCGCCTTCTACGACGAAATCGGCTCCCTGCCCGTTCATCGTGGCGGCAAACGTCTCCATCTTCAGGAGCCCGTCGCTGTAATGGCGCAGCAGGCTGGGCTTGATATGCGCCGCGTAGTGGCAATCGGTGATGTAGCCGAACCTCACCGCCGGAGCGACATCGCCAACGTCCCCGAACGTCGTCACCGCACCGGCGGCAACGAGGCTCTGCAAAAAGCCACGCCTTGACATGCTATTGATACAAGTCGCCGCCGCATTCGCCTTCCGCTCTATCTGTGTACCGCGTTTCATAGCCCCGGATTGTACCATATATTCGTTTCCGGCGGCAAAACGAAACTGCTCAGGACCCGTTTCCGTGGATTTTCGCAAGCGCGGTCTCGGCACAGGCCAATGCCTATTTCCGGCATTCTTCAAGAGATGTAAACATGCCTGTCGTCACCACATCTGCCGTAAATGCCTTCGCGCAGTCTTTCATGATGGCCTCAAGCGCGGGTACGGCCGCGACATCCTTGAATCGTCCGAGAAATGGCAGCGCCTTCATTCGGTTCGGATATATCATGTGCCCGACAGGGCCGGCAACGCCGCCAGGGCTGCTCGCTATCGCTTCCAGGCATGGCGGACATCTCCGATCTTCCATCAGAACAAGCGCGATCGCAAAATTCTCCGCACCATCACCATCTCCACACAACCCCAACCCGCTCAAAAGCAAAAACAGCACGTCCTTGACGCACCATCAGCCAACAAACAACATGTTCTGCCGAACCATCTGTTCGTCGTCACACATTCCTGACATGCCATCTGCCACCAGATGACATGTTATATCCACGCCGTCAGCATCACCCGCCTACCTATCCATCATCAACCT
>DFLH01000058.1:0-82082 GCA_002373695.1 Verrucomicrobia bacterium UBA3624 | reverse complement strand
TACCTATCCGCCTACCTATCCATCAACCAGGGCTTCCTAACAACCTCCCCGACTATCCAGCGGCCTTTTTCCTCGTCAACTTTCGCCACCATTTTGATTTCATACGTGCCGTAATCTCATTTTCATACTTTCTCCGCCAACTGGCGAGCATGTTCGCATCCTCTACCCGCTCAGGGTCTGTCAGCGAATCCAACCTCTCCATCAACGCTGTCGGGTTTTCTCTTATTCCACTCACCACCTCCAACCACACGGCTCTTGCCCGTACTACCGACAATTCTGGCGCATATATTGCGGATCGTGAACGTTTTTCCACAAGCCTCTCCGTTTTCCCTGCTTCTATCACCACTTTATCACTCCTGCCCGACATAAGCCACCCTTCCCCAGGAAATATTCCATACGTACAGCAATCTTGTTCAGATGCCTTGACTTTACCGCTAGCGATACCCGTGGCAGTTTCGTCGGCCAACACCGCCACGGCAGGTATGGGATCGGACAATCCTACCACCTGTCGCAACTTTTTTGCCATCGCCTTGTAGCGCATCACTGTCGTGTAACGCACATAAAGTGCGGGGATATTCGCCTGCAACCACGCCTTCACACCGCCGCGCCGCCCAACAATCGCGCCATTTCTGTCACGGATAAGCGAGTTGTCCACATAGCACTCTAGATCATGGATAATGCTTCCAAAGCGAATTGCCGCATCATGCGATTCATGTCTGTGCGTCCATGCGTCCAGAATATCCTCTCGTGACGGGCACGGGTTAGACGTATGCCGCCTACAAACACGTCGTCTCTCGTCCAACTGCTTCTGTCGACGTGCCTTCTCCTGTGCGTAGTATAGCGGCCGTCTAAGACGACACTGCGCCCGATCGATGAATCTAGCCGTATCAATGCTCAGCCATCTGGCTAGCGTCATGAGCGTGAGAACGTCCCCGTCCGCCCAACGTACCATATCAAGTACACTCCACCCCTCTCGCCGCCATACGGTCGCGAAGCCCTCCGTAGCCTCGCAGAGATCACCGAACGCTCGCGTGTCGGCTTCACGCCGCTCGGCGGCCCTTCTCGCTCTGTTCGCGAGCCGCCTCTCATGTGCCTCAATGATCTCACGTTCGACCGGCTCGTACCTCGCTAGCCACTCTGACAACTTGCCAGTCGAATTCGAGGATATATGAGACCTCCCAGTAATGACCTGTTTTACATGCATGGGAGAATGGTATCACAACGACGGAACAAGCACAAGCATAAAATGAGATTATGGTACGTATGAATCTTATTGAATCGTAGCAATAGAATCTACCTACGGCGCAGCCAGCACAGGGGAAAGGGGACAGAGCACGGGGGCAGAGTACGGGGAGAGAGTACGGGGAGAGAGTGCGGGGAGAGAGTACGGGGAGAGAGTGCGGGGAGAGAGTACTAAGCTAGAGCGTGAGTTCTGTTCCACGCGTTTCGGGGCAGATGAATATTGCCCAAAGGAGATGCGCAACAAGACAAACACCAAAGAAAGCAAATATCCACTGCGGCAACCATGTCGCTGCCATGACAGGAAAGGCAAATGTCAGTATGGCGCATAAGCTCCAATGCGTGAAACTACCAAGACTCTGCCCCTGGGCGCGAAACCGTTGCGGAAATATTTCGGATATGAAAACCCAGATCACAACGCCCTGTCCCATCGCGAAAAACACGATGAACGGGAAGATGCACGCGGCCGCCACGGCGCCAAGGTCGAACACGAACGCCGCCGCCGTGGTGAAATGGGCCAGGGCGCATCCAATCGAGCCGACAATCAGGAGCGTCCGGCGTCCAAGCCTGTCGATAAGGAACAGCCCCACGAAGGTACCCAGTCCCAGCACCACACTCATCGCCGCCGCACAGCCGAGAGCCACCGACGCCGCAAAGCCGGCCATCTCGAAGATGCGACGCGCGAAGTACAAGACCGCGTTGATGCCTGAGAGCTGGTTGAATGCCGCCACCGCAAACGCCAGAAGTATCGGACGTCGGTTCGCACGAGAGAAGAAACGTTCGGGAGGGACGCGCTCCTGCGCGTCCACGGTCACATGGGAACGCGTTTCTCCCCTTGTCGCCTTCCACCTCGGCGACTCGTCGAGGAAGCTCGCAAGCAACATGAACGCGAGCGACGGCACGGCCATCGCCCCGAGCATCCACCGCCAGGCGTTCTCCCCCAGCCCCGCGCCGGGCGAGCCGATCCACCAGTTCGCGAACTGCGAGACGACCATGCCCAAGACGACGTTGAACTGGAAGAGGCCGCCCAGCTGTCCGCGCCGCGCCGCCGGCGAGATCTCGGCGATGTAGACGGGCGCGGCGATCGAAGACACTCCGACGGCAAACCCGCCAACAAGCCGCGCGAACGCCATCTCGGCGGGCGACCGCGCCAACGCGCTCCACAGTGCGCCGACGAGGAACCCCGCGCCCACGCCGACGAGCGACAATTTGCGCCCAATCCGGTCGCAGATGCGCCCGCCCAGCAACGCCCCTGCCACTGTTCCCCACAGAGCCGCGCTCATCAGGCTACCGTGCACGAACGCGGAGAGGTTCCAGAGCTTCTGAATCTGCTGCTCGCCGCCGTTGATGACGGCAGTGTCGTAGCCGAAGAGGAACCCGCCCATCGCCGCGACGACGGCAAGGAACAACAGCCTCCCGCCCTTGATCTCGCCTGTGTCGGACATGTCCGCCTCAGCAAAGAACGTCGTTCTTCTTGAGCTCGTTGCGTAGCTCGCCGTGGTCGAGTCCGCGCAAGGACACTCCCTTCTTCAACGCGAGCGCCGCCGCCGTGCCGGCCGCCTCGCCGATCACCATGCACTGCACGGTCGGACGGATGCAGCCGAACGCCTCGTGCGTCGCCGAAATGCAACGCCCCGCCACGAGCGTGTTCCCCAGACCCTTCACGATCAGCGAGCGGAACGGAATCTGGAAGTGCCAGCGGGGCGGATAGCTCGTCTCGGGGTCGTTGAGCCACGCGGGACGCGGACGCGTGTCGATCGGATGCGCGCCGAATCCGATGCAGTCGTCGAACACTTTCTGCTTGTAGATGTCCATCAACCCCAGAACGTAGTCGCCCTGAATGTGGCGCGTTTCGCGGATGCCCATCTGCGGCACTTGGAGGAGGAACATCTTCTCGAAACCTGGGAAGTCCCTGAGACTTTCCATCCATTTGCCGATGATCTTCGCCAGTTCGCATTCCGCCGCCGTCACGTCATCCGCATTGCAGCCGTCCCTCTTCGCGATCGACGGGCAGCCGAGGCACGCTACTCCTTTGTCGGGCAGGTTGTACACCTGCACGCGGCCGGGATTCTTCCCCTTGCGCCGCAGGTCGAACGTGGCCATCTCGCCCTTCTTGTAGCGCGCAAACGCCTCCTCGTAGGAGAAGCGCGCGAACGGCTGCTTCTGAAAGAACTCACGGTGCTCCCCAAGATAGTCGAAGAGCCGGTCGAAGTCGACGTTGCCCACCTTGAACATCACGCCCATCGGGTGCATCTCGCCGATTTTCGCCTGTGGCGCGCACACGTCGTCCTTCGTCACACCCACCGTGTACTCCGCGCCGGCGCGCACGCAGAGGTCGCCGTCGCCCGTGCAGTCTATGAACATCTTCGCCGGCACGATTTCGCGCCCGGACTTCGACTCCATCACCACGCCCTTCACGACGGAACCATCTTTCACGACGTCCACGATCATCGAGTAGAAGCGTAACTTGACCTTCGACTCCTCCATCATCTCCACGAGGACGCGCTTGAAGTTCTCGCTGCTCGTGAAGAGGTACGCACCCACGGTCCCCTCGTTGCCGATCCCGTAGCGGGCCTTGATCAACCGTTTTACGATCTCCATCGGAATGCCCTTGGCGACGTGTAACACGTCTGGATCCTTCGCGAGCGTCTCAAGATCTCTCACGTGTTCCTCTGGCTTCCCTGAGAACTTCTGGAACATCGTAAGAGCGGCATTGCCTTCCGTGAGCATCCCGCCCAGGAACCCGCGTCCCTCGATGAGCATCGTCTTCGCGCCGCCTCGCGCCGCCGCGAGCGCGGCGATCACGCCGGCCGTGCCGCCGCCCGCCACCACCACGTCCACGGGTTCCAGCACCTTCGCGCGTACTTCCTGCACGTATTCACCGCCCGGTTGAAGCGTCGCGCCGCCATGTCCCTCCGCTTTGGCGGACTTGAACGCAATCCCAGCTGTCGCCAGCGTGGAGGCTCCGATAAACTCTCTTCTTCTCATCTGTTTTCTCCTTGTTTTACTTGTTCTTACCTATTCACTCTTCACTACTTCATACGCCAACCGCCCCTTGCAGTCAGGCCCCTTGACTCTAGCCGTGAAGCAAAGCCTGCCGTTCTTCACGGAAGAGGGGACAGACCCCATCCGCTTACCAGACGTGGCAAGAGCGAAGACCTCATACTCGTTCGGCCTTTCCAGCGCAAGCTCAATCTCCGCATATCCGTCCTTCACAAGCGTCGGGGCGTTATTTCGTCCCCATCCCAACACCATCTTCGTCCTCAACTTCCAAGAATCTACGACCTGATCGACGCCCCGCACCCAGCGGGCGCCTTCACCTATCGCATCCGTGAGATGTAGCACAAGCATTCGCGAGGAACTCGGCACGGGGTCGCCGTCAAGCGAAACGCAGGCGACCGTGGCTGGTACACGACCGATGCGGAAGGAGAGCGCTCCTGCCGTCACCAAATCCCGGTTGCGGGCGGAGTTGCCGGCGCACGCGCTGGCCGTTGTAAGCGTGAAATGCGCATTGTCCGCCGGTTTCCGATGGATGACCAGCTGGGGATCGGCCTGAAGCGTTTCGAGCGGCAGAAGGCCCGACGGCGCATCGGCCTTTTCGCGCGGCACGCCATTCCATCCGTCCGGCACCCCGAAAGACGACCCCACGCGCGTGCGCCAGGCGGCGTCCGTCCAGGTCCAGTCCGGCAACGCGTTTGCGGGCGTGGCGCTCCATTCCTCGCCCCTTGGGTGCCTGTCTGGCGTCGCGCCGGAGAGATCCATCGTCCAGGCCCGGACGAGCGGTTTCACGTCACGCCGCATGAAGACGGGCGCAAAGAGGCGGTCGGCCATCTGCCCGATAGGATCGGTGGAAAGATTGTAGTGATGCGGCACTCCGTTTCCGTCGTGCAGGAATGGGAGCTCGTGGGAATACGAGAAGTGCCAGAGCGCGTCCCAGTCCTGCAACGCCGCCAAGGCTGCGGTCATGATCGTGCCGGCTGCGCGGTATGGCGACGGAACGGGAAAATCGAACTCCGTGATCGTAAACGGCATGCCCGGAATACGCACGAACGCCGTGCGCGTCATCATGAGGTAGGGATTCCTGCACGGGTCTGTCAGGCGATACAGCTGTGGTGGACGGGTAGGGTTCTGCTCGGTGACGCCGATGCAGTGGTCGTGGTAGAAATGCATGTCACGGTAGTCGTAGAGATCTTTGGCGGTCCTCTGCATGCCAACCATGTCGCGCCCGAAGTTGTTGTTGCTGGTGACAAGTCCGCGGAATCCGATAGAAGACAGGAATGCCTTCTGGCGTTCCGTGAGATTCCTGTCCATTTCGCATACGAACGCCATTGCCGCCGCATGGCGCGAGGAATCGGGCAACCGATCCGGTTTGGCGTCGGGCGCATATCCTGGGTTCTCCGCCCTCTTCGCCGCGAGCCATTTAGACCAGGCACCGAGGACGATGGGGTTTGCAAGCCATTCCTCCTCGCGTCGCGGTCTGCCGCCAAAACGACGCGCACGAAAGTTATCGAGATTTCCGCCGAGCGGAACGCAACCCTCGTTCACCAGGTCGACGAACGGCACGGCGGGATCTTCCGCCCATGTGAGGCCGTTGTACGGATTACGGTGCGCCATCACGCGGCGCGCAAAACGCTCCCAATCGCGGTACGCGCCTTCGTGGCAACCGATGAGTATCTTGTAGGTATTGAAATCCATCACTCCGTCACGATCGATGCCGCACGAGCGCCATTTTACGGGACGGACGGTAAAAAGGTCGATCGTCATGTAGAAGCCGCGTTTCCCTGCCTCGGCGATCAGCCTGTCCAGCATGTCAAGCGCATTGGTGGCGGTCTCGGGATGGTAGGGCGGCTTGAACGACGGGCAGGCGATCACGCGGTCGTAGTGGTGGATGCGGAACGTGTTGTAGCCCAGTCGCTCAAAGCGCGTGAGCATCTTGTCAACTTCCGCCGCATCTGGAAAACACGTCGAGGAGCAGATGTTCACGCCATAGAACCTCTGTGGCACGCCAGGCTTCTTCTCGAACTCGAAGTGCCCGTTCCGCGCCACAACGCGCCCGTACTTTCCGGCGGGGCCGTCAAGGAGGCCCCATCCGGAGAAGTCGAGCGCGCTGCCCTTCTCAATGTCTTTGAGATACTCGATCTCCACCCAGCCGTTCGTTCCGGCGACGGCGGTCTCGATCGGCGCGCCGGGCGCCATCAGCGCCTTCACGGCAGGCAACGTCTCCGGCGGCACTGCCGAGCCTGCATTCCCACAGGAGAGAATCGCCGCCAAGGCTATGACCGCGCCCGAGATTCTCATTTCCGCTCCTTGCCACACGTTCCAGATACCTTCGCCACCTCGTACGCGAGGCGGGCCTTGCCGTCTGGCCCCTTCACCCGGGCCGTGAAGCGTAGCTTGCCGCCTGCCGCGGAAGACGGCACCTTCTCAAGCCGCTTGCCCGACGTCGCCAGCGCATAGACCTCGTATTCATCAGGTTTCTCCAGCGCCAAATCGATCGCCGCCTCGCCGTCTTTCACGAGTATGGGCTTCTTGAAGTCTCCCCAGTTCAGCACGATGACGCGCGGGACGTTGTCCTTGTCGTTCGTGGCGCGGACGAAACGCGTGCCCGTTCCAAGCGAATCCGTCAGGTGCATCACCAGCAGCCGACCGGATCGGGTCACAGGTTCTCCGTCGAGCGAAGTGCACGCCACCGTCGCCGCCGCCCGGCCGATGCGGAACGACAGCGGCCCGGCCGTTATGACGTCGCGGTGGCGCTTGGAACAGCCGGCGCACGATGCGGGAGAGGCAAGCGCGAAATGCTGGTTGGAGAACGGCTTGCGACGGATGTCGAACTGCGGGTCGGCGGCAAACGTCTCGAGCGGTAGAAGTCCGGAAGGCGTCTCGAGCTTCTCGCGCGCGATACCTTTCCAGCCAGCGGGGGTACCGAATGTCGTGCCGATGCGCACGCGCCATACCGCCTCCTGCCAGCTCCATCCGGGCAGCGGCGAGACATTCGGCGCGGCGCGCCATTCCTCGTCTCGCGGATTGTTGCCGGCAGTGGCGTTGGACATGTCGATGGCCCATGCCTGGGCAAGCGGCTTCACGTCGCGGCGCAGGAACACGGGGATGAACATCCTGTCCGCCATCTGCCCCACCGCATCTCCGGCGAGGTCGTACCCTGCCGGAGTCCCGTATCCGTCATTCAGCTTCATGAGGTTGTGCGAATAGGCGAAGTGCCATACGCCATCCCAGTCCTGCAGCGAAGCCAGCGCCGCCGTCATGATGATGCCGGATGAACGGTACGGCGACGGCACGGGGAAGTCGTATTCGGTGAGCGTGAACGGCATACCGGGCACCCGCGCGAATGCCGCGCACTCCATGCGAAGACTCTGCGTCCCGGAAAAGGGACTCGTCATCCGATAGCACAGCGGCAGTTTCAGCCCTTCCTGCTCGGAGAGGCCCTGGCTGTGGTCGTGGTAGAAGTGCGTGTCGCGGTAGTCGTAGAGCTCCTCGGCGACCTGCTGCATCTCCCGGAAGTCGCGCCCGCCGTTGTTGTTGCTCGTCACGAGCGCCTTGCAGCCGATGGCGGCGAGGAACTTCTTCTGGCGCGTCACAAGCCTGCGTTCCATGTCGCACACGAACGCCATTGCCGCCGGATCGCGGACGGAAAGCGGCAGACGCTCCGGCACGGCGTCCGGCGCGTACCCCGGCTTCTCTGCCCGCTTGGCGGCCAGCCATTTCGCCCACGCCCCCAGCACGATCGGGTTGTCGAGCCATTCCTCCTCGATGCGCGGCTTCCCGCCAAAGCGGTGCGCGCGCACGTATTCAAGGCTTCCGCCCAGAGGGATGCATCCCTCGTTCACCAGATCCACGAACGCGATCGCCGGGTCTTCCGCCCACGTAAGGCCGTTGTATGGGTTTCGGTGCGTCAGGACAAGTCGCGCGAAACGCTCCCAGTCGCGATAGGTTCCTTCGTGGCATCCTACCATGATCTTGTACGTCTGCCTGTGCATCTCGCCGTCCCTATCGATGCCGCAGTCCCTCCAAGTCACCTGGCGGACAGTAAAGAGATCAATCGTCAAGTAGAATCCCCGTTTTCCAGCTTCTGCCACCAGACGGTCGATCATATCAAGGGCGTTCGTCCTGCTCTCGGGGCGGTAGTGCGGCTGAAACTGCGGCTTCGCCAATACACAATCGTAATGATGGAGGCGAAAGGTATTGTAGCCCAGACGCTCGAAGCGGGTGAGCAGCCTGTCCGTCTCCTCTGCGCTGGGGAAGCACATCGAGAAGCATACGTTCGCGCCGTAGAAACGCTGCGGTGCGCCGGGCTTCTTCTCGAACTCGAAGTGCCCGTTCCGCGCCACGACGCGCCCGAACTTTCCGGCGGGGCCGTCAAGGAGGCCCCATCCGGAGAAGTCGAGCGCGCTGCCCTTCTCAATGTCTTTGAGATAGTCGATCTCCACCCAGCCGTTCGTTCCGGCGACGGCGGTCTCGATCGGCGCGCCGGGTGCCATCAACGCCTTCACGGCAGGCAACTTCTCGACCGGCGCGGCACCCGCAACCGCCGCCGCGCCGCACAGGGAGAGCCATGTGAAACAGAATTTCGACATCTGCCGTCTCCTCGTTACTCGGACAAGATGGGATGGTTCCCGGCAGCACAGCGTTCGCGTGCACCGGCAAGGTTCGGGACATGTGCGGCGACGAGCGTCGCGACTGCGGACAGGAATGCAAGACGGTTCATCGTCCGGGCCTCAGCAGAGAACGCCGTTCTTCTTCAGTTCGCCACGCAGCTCGCCGTGGTCGAGCGCGCGCAGGGACACGCCCTTCTTCAACGCGAGCGCCGCCGCCGTGCCGGCCGCCTCGCCGATCACCATGCACTGCACGGTCGGGCGGATGCAGCCGAACGCCTCGTGCGTCGCCGAGATGCAGCGCCCCGCCACGAGCGTGTTCTCCAGGCCCTTCACGATGAGCGAGCGGAACGGAATCTGGAAGTGCCAGCGGGGCGGATAGCTCGTCTCGGGGTCGTTGAGCCAGGCGGGGCGCGGACGCGTGTCGATCGGATGCGCGCCGAAGCCGATGCAGTCGTCGAACTTCCGCTGCTCGTAGATGTCCATGAGCCCCAGCACGTAGTCGCCCTGGATGTGGCGCGTCTCGCGAACGCCCATCTGCGGCACCTGCAGGAGGAACGCTTTTTCGAAACCGGGAATCCCGCGCACGCCCACCATCCACCTGCCGATGATCTTCGCCAACTCGCACTCCGCGGCCGTCACGTCGTCAGCGTTGCAGCCGTCGCGCTTCGGGATGCTGGGGCATCCGAGGCACGCGACGCCCTTGTCTGGCAGCACGTACACCTGCATCGCGCGCGGGAGGCCGCCCTTGTTGTGGTTGCGGATGTTGAATGTGGACATGTCCCCCTTGCGGTAGCGCTCCAGCGCCTCCTCGTACGTGAAGCGGGCGAACGGCTGCCGGTAAAACCACTTGGGGTTCTTGCCCAGGAAAGCGAACAATCGGTCGAAGTCGACGTTGCCGACCTTGAACATCACGCCCATCGGCTGCATCTCGCCGATCTTCGCCTGGGACGCGCACACGTCGTCCTTCGTCACGCCCACCGTGTACTCCGCGCCGGCGCGCACGCACAGGTCGCCGTCGCCCGTGCAGTCGATGAACGTCTTCGCCGGCACGATCTCGCGGCCCGACTTCGACTCCATCACCACGCCCTTCACGACGGCGCCGTCCTTCACGACGTCCACGATCATCGAGTAGAAGCGCAGCCTGACCTTCGCCTCCTCCATCATCTCCACGAGGACGCGCTTGAAGTTCTCGCTGCTCGTGAAGAGGTACGCGCCCACGGTCCCCTCGTTGCCGAGCGCGTACTTCTTCGCAAGCAGGCGCTTCGCGATCTCCATCGGGATGCCCTTCGCGACGTGCAGCGCGTCGGGGTCCTTCGCGAGGGTCTCCAGGTCCTTCGCGTGCTCCTCCGGCTTGCCGGAGAACTTCTGGAACATCGTGATGCCGGCGTTGCCGTCCGTGAGCATCCCGCCCAGGAAGCCGCGCCCCTCGATGAGCATCGTCTTCGCGCCGCCCCGCGCCGCCGCGAGCGCGGCGATCACGCCGGCCGTGCCGCCGCCCGCCACCACCACGTCCACGGGCTCCAGCACCTTCGCCCGCACCTGCTGCACGTACTCGCCGCCCGGCTGCAGCGCCGCGCAACCGACCGCCTCTCCGTTCGCCTTTGCCGCCGCCACCGACGGCAGCGCGACGCCCGCCGCCAGAACGGCGGCCTCGCCCAGGAATTCCCTTCTTCTCATTTGTGTCTCCTTATGTTTTCAGCTTGTCGGTTGCGATGACACATCCGTGGCCCCCTCCTCACTTGAATAGTACCAAAGTGCCGTCGTGCCGCTTCACGAGAAGGCGGCGGTAACCGCCTTCCGACACCATCGTCACGTAGTAGTCCTCAAAACGGTGGTCTTTCGCCGCGAGAGTCGCAAGCGACGAGCGGAGCCCGGCAAGCGCGTTGTCTGGAACGTACAACACGCCTGACGCGGGTACCTGCATGAGGATGTAGGCTTTCGCCGTCTTCCCGGCCTCCGCAGGCGGCAGAAGGCCAAGCTCCGTGGCCTCGTTGATTATAACCTTGCCGTCGCTCTGGATTGGCGCACGCGCGTACCCATCCTTCGGCAGAACGAAATCAATCCTGCCACCGTTGCATTTCACGTGAAATGCCAAGTCGCCTTTGAGAAGCGAGTTCGTGCCGGCGATTTGCAAGTAGTCGGTCACGTCATCGATGGAGTTCGTGGATGCCGCGCGCACCACGCCGTTGGTGACATGGCAGGAAGTGCGGATTCCGCGCAGGGAGAACATTGTGGCTTCGATGGTCCCGTCGGCAACAACGCACCGATTGTCCGTAGCCACCTGCTCCGCCTTGTACGTGCCGACGGCCCCCGTCCTCGACCGTCCTATGTTCAGCTCGGAACACGAAAAACGTCCGCCGCTCGTCACCACCAGCGCGTTGGACGAACACGTAAAGCCGATATTCGCGAAACTTGAACCGGACATCTGTCCGCCTTCGGTGACGTAAACCACATTGTCGTGCCCGTTCGTACAACATCCAACCGCGTAAGTGGTGCCCCCTCCCTCGGCATGGCCGACCGTCAATGAGTTGAATGTCACTGTAGATTCTTCTCCCGTTACAAGCAACTTGCAATCGTATGGGGCGTGCGTGTAGGTGGCGTTTGTCGTGGCCAGGCCAACGATGATGTCCCGGCATACGACCGTACCGCCGTCCGTGACGTACATGTTTGCGTTGGTGCCGCCCTGCGCCCCAATCTGAATGTGCGATGTTTCCATCGAGAGCAGGCCGCCATCTTTGACGAACAAGCGCGCGGGGGCAGGACTCTCCTTCATGGCAATGTTTTGCGTGTTCACAATCTTGGACCCCGCGCCGGAAATCACAACGTCGCCATATTGCGAGAAAGATTTCAACGTCAAGATTCCCCCGTTCTTGACGGTCATGATGCCGCCGTAATTGCCCAAGACAGAGCTGAAGGAAACCGATGCGCCGTCATCAACCTCGAACCGTTGCGTCTGTCCCACCATGGAACCGGCGCCCGTGAACGCATGCGACGTGTTCGGCCCCCTGAATGCGACAAGGTGGCCCACGCCATACTGAATGGTCGAGACATCTCCAATTTCCACCGCCTTGAGATTTTGCGCTACGGCACCGTCCGCAATGACGAACTCGTTGCTGAATGAGCCGGAGCCGGTGTTTGCATGGATATTCAACCTGCCGTTGGCGTTCTTGTTGCTGAACACCGTTCCTTCGCCGACCACGTAGAACCCATTTGGTTCACCGCTGAAGTTCTGATACAGGGCGAGGTTGACGTTGGCCGCCATAAACGCCCCGTTGGTTACGACAACCTTGTTTCCGAAGCCAGCACCGGGCTTGCCACCATAATCACATCCAAATCCAAGGTTATTGATGTCCACCGTCGTGCCGGCACCGGTCGCCATGAATACGTTGTTCTTTTTGATTTCGTCAGCCGAACTTCTGTCTGGCCACCGCAGGCCGTTCAGTTTCAGGGAACCGTTCGATACGGTGAACCGCGTCCCTGAGGCCATATTGCGCAGGCCGTTCTGCGTAGCCGTCAGCGTCTTTCCGTTCAAATTGATATTGTAGATGGCGTCCCGCGTGCCAGAAACGAAATAAGCATTGATCGTAGCATTGCGGGAGAGCGAGATGTTAGCAGAACTACCGATGACCAGGTTGTCGGTGGTTCCTGGCGACTCAGGATCCACCCCCCCAGACATTACTATCAAGAAGATCCCGATAGGTCACGCCGCCGATTGAAATGGTCGAACCGTTACTCCAGTTAGCGGTGTAGTTCGCCGCCTGCGTTGATGAGGCGAGAATGGCGCAGAGCGCCAGAAACGAGAGTTTGCTGCGATTCATCGTTCATTCTCCTTTCTCACGCATGGGCGGCGGGATATTCCTGGCACAGGTAGAAGTCGCGCGGCACGTCCTCCTCGATGCCGGGGAAGCGCGGCGCGCCGTTGAGGAAGAAGTTGTCATTGAAGTCGTTGCACACGAACGACACCTCGCCGCTGGCGGTATAGCGCACGCCGTCGATCAGGTAGCCGCCCTCTCCCCAGAAGGAGTGGACGATGCCAGGTTCCAGGCAGATGCTCTGTCCGGGCTTGAGCACCACGCGCGTCGGCTTGGGGAACGAGCGGCGGACGCCGTCGATGGAGATCTCAAACGCGCGCGTGTCCTTGCGTCCGTCGGGCGTGGACGCGGCGAGGTCGATCACGATGTCGCCGATGCCGCGGTTGATGATGTCCTCGCGCTTGACCCTGTGGAAATGCTCGGGAGCGCACTGTCCCTCGGGGTCGAGGATGAACTTCTCGCAGTAGGGCTTGGGGTACTTGGCGTTGCCCTTGCCGTTGCGCAGGGTGAAGAGGCAGCGCCCGTAGTGCGCGAAGTCCTCCATTCCGAAGTCCGTCACGTCCCAGCCGAGGTTGCAGTCGCGAATCTCGTCGAACTCGTGGCCCGCCTTCGCCCAGTCGTCCGGCGTCATGAACGCGAACGGCGGCAGGCGCAGGCCGAGGTCCGCGAATACCTTCTTCGCGATCTTGACGGTTGCATTGACCTGACTGCGTTTCAGCAGCCTGCGACGGCCGCCCGGGATTCCCGCCGCCGGCAACATCGCGCCGACGGCAACCATCGCGGCCCCAAACAAAAACTCACGTCTGTTCATCCTTTGCCTGCTCCTCTCTTGCGTTGTTTTCCGTTCCTGCGGCAGAACCTGCCGGAGAACGACGACGGAAACAGTGTAGCACAGGATGCGCCAGAATATTTTCGCAAAAACAAATATTATTTTTACGATATTCCGCGGCAGTCGCGAGGCGACCGGCCGATGATGCGGCGGAAAACGGTTGAGAAATGCGAGGCCGACGGGAAACGGTATTTCGCCGCCACTGCGGAAATGGGCAGCCCGGACTCTATGTCCCTGCGGGCGTGCCGGATGCGCACGTCCATGACGTACGCATGCGGAGTGAGGCCCGTCAGCCGCTTGAATATCCTGTTCAGCGCCACGGAGGACATTGCCGATTCGCGGGCAAGGAGAGGCACGGAATAATCTGCCGCCGGATTGCCGTCGATCTTCCTGACGACCGACTCGACCCTGGAATTCAAGGCAACACGCGCCTGCCGGGGACATTGCATCGTCTCCACGAGCGAAAGCAGAAGTTCAAGGGCCGCAGCCTTGACGTTGAGCATTCTGGAGACGGAGCGCGTCTTTCCCGTCTCGCAGGCGGCGAACAGGCGTTCGAACGCGGGTCTGACACGCGGCGACGCGTCATACACGCGCCTGGAAAAGCTTGAGAACGCATCGACGAAGAACCGCGATTCGGCGGCAGACAGGCCGAGAACGTTCTTTCCGTCCTGCGGAATCGAAAATACCGCACGGTACAGGCACATGCCCTTCGGACTGCTTATGCGACGATGCGGCTGGTCGGGACGGGACGCGAATATCTGTTCCGGAAGCAGCCTAACCTCGCCTTCTTCCGTCTCGTAGCGCACACACCCCTTCATGCAGAGGAACATCTCCACGAACCTTCGATGCACGTGCATCTCGTCACCGTAGCGTACCGACCTGAACTTGGATCTGGCAACCATCGTCAGGCCTTCGCACCGGTCGCGCTGCAGGTTGAACACCTGCCAATCGCCGCCATCGTCGTATATGAAGGACTTTTTGACTTTCATCGGTCCTCTAGTCCTCTCCAGGCACGCCTTCGCCGGATTGTCCTGGCGGCGGAGACATCCAGTCAAGGATTCCCAGCACCACGGCAGTAGCAACCTTTCTCTGGCGAACGGCATCCCATGATTCCGCCTCCCCTTCAGGCAGGTTGATGAAATCCACCTCCAGCAGGCAGCTTGGCACGGCCGGGTTGCGGCATACGGCATACGACTTCATCTGCGCACCGGCGTTGGGGACCGGCGCCAGCACAGGAGCCATATGCCGCTGTATGCATTGCGCGAGCGCAAGGCCGTTGGATGTGGACGCGTAAGACGTGGTATGTCGGACCTGCCGCGGATTTCTGTTCGCCGGAGTAGCGTTGTGGTGCACGGATATGAACGCGTCCACCCGCTCGTCATACGCCATCTTGGGCCTGTCGTACAGAGCCGGAAACGAATCGTCGTCACGTGTCATAAGCACCTGGAAGCCGGCCTTTTCAAGTGCATCGCGTATGGCGCGGGCCTGCATCAGGTTGACATCCTTCTCGCACCAGCCGTGCGGAGAGCGCGCACCGGCGTCGGAACCGCCATGTCCGGGATCGATGCATATGCGCACGGTCTTGGGCGACCTGCCGAAAGGAGGTTTGTCGGGGAAGCCGCGCGCAGGGTCGGGAGCGATCTGCCGCCGTGGCGGCACGTCGAGTTCCGGGCGGTGCCGCACGACGGTCTTCGGGAGGAAGCCGAGCCGTCCCTCAAGCCATACAGCCAGCCATGTCGTCCCCTTCACCTCTGCGCCGCGCAATACGAAACCTGCCGGAAGGTAGTGCGCGGTATCGCCGCCGTCTATTTCCGTCCGTACGCGGTTGCTGAACAGCGTACCGACCGTCTGCCACGCCGATGGCGGGCCGAGGCGCGGATCATCGCCAGAAAGGACGGGGGCCGGCTTGCGCACCGATCCTGGCGCATCCTGTTCAGCCACCACGAACGTCCGCACCAGCCTCTCACGTCCGCGAAATACCGTCAACGTGTTGGTCCCCGGCTTCACCGGCACCATCGCCAGGAACGCGCCGGTGCGATATACGTCGGTCGTGACGCCGTTGACATACAGCCATTCCGTCCCACGCGGATCCACCGAGCCGATGACATACGTCTCGCCGACGGCGGGCAGCCGCTGCCGTTCCGCCGGGAAAGTCACGCGGATTGCCGCCGAAGCGGACAGGCCGCCGCAGAATGCAAGCGCCGCCACAAAAAACGAAAAAGTCCGCCGCATAAATTTCCTGTGATTCGTCTCCATGCGCGGGACAGTATACCAAAGCCATCCGTTTTATGCTAAACTAGTCGACATGAAAAACAAGGTCGTTCTCATCGTCTCTGTCGTGTCTGGCCTGATTGCGGCCTTTCTGACGCGCACCTACCTTTCGGCAAAGAACGACGAGCTCCGTCGGCTGACGGCGCGTTTCAACGCCACGCACGGCACGATAGACGCGCTTTGCTTCAAGAAGGACGTGCCCGGCGGCACGGTCATATCCAGCTCCATCATCGGAGTCCTGACCGTTCCGCAAGCAGGATTGCGCGGGCAGGCCCTTTCCACAAACGACTTTGCAGAGATCGTCGGGCGGAAGATCACGGCGGGGCACAGGACGGGCGACATTCTCTTCTGGTCGGACATCGAGGGTGGAAATCCGGTGGCCGGCGGCCTGGCGGCAGACATACGCCGGAAGATGCGCGCCATATCAATCAACGTCTCCGGATCCGCCGCCGTTTCGGGCATGGTCAAGCCCAACGACCATGTCGATGTCATCGGGACGTTTTCGTTCCCCAAGCCGGCTGCAGACGGCAAGACGGTCCTGCAGGAGCTCGTAACCTGCACGATCCTCCAGAACGTGCTCGTGCTGGCAACCGGCAAGGACACCGCGAAATCGCCAGCCCCCGCGTTTGGCGGCGGCTCGTATTCAACCGTCACGCTAGAAGTGACGCCACGCGAAGCCGAGATGCTCGTCTTCGCCGAACAGATTCGCGGACGTCTTGTGCTGTCGCTCAGGAACAGGAACGACACCTCGTACGAGAAAGAGCTTCCACAGGTGGATTTCGCGAAAATCCGCAGCGAGATAGAGTCTTTGAACGCGAAACGCCAGACGGAAATCGGAGGTCGCCGCTGATGGCCTTCACCCTGGACCTCATACGCCCCGGCGAAGGCGCGGCAACGCGCCGCGTTCTACCTGACGGATCCTATCTTGTCGGTCGCGGAAGCGCATGTCACGTGCAGCTGCCATATCCCGACGTGTCAGAACGCCATGCCCTGCTCGTCCTGCGCGGGGCGAAGGCGCAACTTGAAGATCTCCATAGTGCAAACGGCACGTATGTCAACGGAGCGCCTGCGGATGGCATCGTCGAACTGCATCCCGATTCCGTCGTACAGATTGGCGATAGCATGTTGCGCGTCGCGCGATGCGATTCCGTGGAATCCGTTCCGTCCGGCAACGGCCAGCCCCAGTTGCAACCTCGCGCCGCAGGGTCTCCGGCACCACGTACCACAGGCGTGCCGCCGCCAGGCGACATTCCAGATGCAGCAGCCATCCAGGCTGCTGCAATCCGCCGCCAGGTGAAAGAGCAGATCCAGAGGGAGCTGATCGCCAGGCTCGACCTCAAACGCCTGACAGTCTCCGGCATGGATCGCGGTGGACTGGAACAGAAGGCTTCAGAAAAGATACACGAGATCGTGGAGCAGGTGCGCGCAAACGGCAAGCTTCCACCAGGCATGGACGCAAGGCGGCTGGAGCATGAAGTCTTCAACGAAGCGCTGCGTCTAGGCCCACTGGAAGACCTGCTCGCCGACGACACGGTTACGGAAATAATGGTGAACGGCCCCCGGCAGATATACGTGGAGCGCCACGGCAAGCTGCAACCTACAGACCTGGAGTTTCTCGACGATGCGAGCGTTATGGCAATCGTCGAACGCATCGTCGCGCCAATAGGCCGCCGCATCGACGAATCGCAGCCGTACGTGGACGCGCGTCTTGCAGACGGCAGCCGCGTGAACGCCATCATCCCGCCGCTATCCCTCACCGGCCCGACCTTGACGATCCGCAAGTTCGCGAAGCGTACCTTGACGGCGGACGATTTCATCCGCTTCGGGACATGGACGCACAACGCCGCTGAATTTCTGAAGGCCTGCGTGATCCTCAGGAAAAACATCGTCGTCGCCGGCGGAACCGGATCCGGCAAGACCACCCTCCTCAACGTGCTCTCGGGATTCATTCCGCACGCCGAAAGGATCGTCACCGTGGAGGATGCCGCAGAACTGCGCCTCGTGCAGCCGCATGTAGTCCGCCTTGAGGCACGGCCCCCGAATATCGAGGGACGGGGCGCCGTCACGATACGAGACCTCGTGAAGAACTGCCTGCGCATGCGCCCGGACCGCATTATCGTAGGCGAATGCCGAGGCGGAGAAGCGCTTGACATGCTCCAGGCCATGAACACCGGCCATGACGGATCCCTTACCACCGTCCATGCAAATTCGCCACGCGACGTCATCTCCAGGCTCGAGACGATGGTGTTGATGAGCGGCATGGAGCTCCCTTCTCGCGCCATCCGCGAGCAGATCGCATCCGCCGTCGACATCATAGTCCACGAATCGCGCCTCTCCGACGGCAGCCGAAAGGTAGTGGCCATATCCGAAGTCACCGGTCTTGAGGGTCAGAATGTGGTGATGCAGGACATCTTCTCCTTCCGCCAGAGCGGCGTGGACGAGCATGGACATGTAGTCGGCGCGTTCGGGCCAACCGGCGCGGTCCCCACGTTCTTCGAGCAGTTTCGAAGCCGCGGTCTTCGCATGGATCCGGTGATATTCGATCCGGGGGCGAACCGTGACATCTCGCTTGAAATCACAGGAGAGTCCGCATGACCATGGCGCCGGACACGATACCGTACTGGGTTGCGATCATGGCCGTAGGGCTGACGTTTTTCGGGCTTTCGTGGACGTTCGTCTCCGCTCTCAACGAGGGGATGGGCGCGTATGCCTCCAGTGTCGGCACAGAGACAAGCCGCGAATTCGAGGATATGTTCCTGTTCGTCTCGCCGGCCAAGATCGCCCGTCTCGGTTCAGTCGCCGCGCTCGCCGCGTTCTTCCTCTTCTTCATTCCCCTCTTCAGCCTGTCCAGCATCGCCTCGACGGCGGCGGGGCTAGTGCTTGGATTGGCGGCGGGGGCGTTCACGTTCACGATTCCCGGACGATACGTGCGTTTCCTGCGCGCCCGCCGCAGGCTGAAATTCAACGAACAGCTCGTTTCCGCGCTCGGCACCATGTCAAACGCGCTCCGCGCAGGCTTCTCGATCAACCAGGCGTTCGAGAGCGTGGTGGAGACGGGGGAAAAGCCGATCGCCCAGGAATTCAGCGTCCTCCTGCAGCAGCTTCGCGTAGGCATGTCCTTCGAAGATGCGCTGGCGTCGCTGGACCGCCGCGTCGCCTCCGACGATCTGACGCTGGTCTGCACCGCGATAGACATCGCCCGCCGCACAGGCGGAAATCTTACGGAAATCTTCGACAGGATCGCCGATACGATCCGCGGCCGCCAGCGGATCGAACGCCGTATCCGCACTCTGACGGCCCAGGGACGGCTTCAAGGCGTCATCGTTTCGATTCTTCCGTTCATCCTCGGCATTGCCATGTTCGTGCTGAGACCGGAGCTGATGCGTCCGTTTCTGTTCTCCGTGAACGGCATGATATGCATTGCCGCCGTGGTTGTCCTTGTAGCCGCAGGCTGGCTGATCATTCGCAAGATCATCAAGATCGAAGTCTAGCCGCATGGCATGCCGATCGCATTTCACGGCGCCACTCGCACTTCGTCTATGTTCTCCACGCGCGCGGCGAGCATCGCAAGACGATCGACGCCGAGCGCGACGCCACCTGCAGGCGGCATGCTCTCCAAGGCGTCAAGAAACGCCTCGTCAAGGGGATAGTCCGATTCGCCGAGCCTTCTACGCTCATCGCGCGCCACTTCGAAGCGTTTCCGCTGTTCAGCGGCATCTGTCAATTCCGTGAAGGCGTTTGCCAGTTCAAGTCCGTCGACATACAATTCCCATCTCTCCGCGACGGACGGCTCGCCGGCCTTCAGGCGCGACAACGACGCCGCCTGTGCTGGATAGTCTGCCAGGAAGACGGGGCCGGCCGGCAGATTCGGTTCGATTCTGGCCGCCATGTCAAAGTCGAATCTATCCTGATCCCAAGCCGCAAACGGATCCCATCCCGCCCACCGCAGATATGCCTCGCGGACCGTCAGCCGCGCAAAGGCGGGCGGAGTTTCGCCGCGACCGTTCCACAGCACATTCCCGACCAGCTCCTCCATGTCGCGTGCGATGTCGCCATAATCGGCATTTGCCCGATACCATTCGAGCATCGTGAACTCTGGCGAATGGCGCCGGCCTCTTTCCCCCTCGCGAAAGCATGGGCCTATCTGGTAGATCAACGGCATGCCTGCGGCCAGAAGCTTCTTCATCTGCAGCTCCGGAGAGGCGCGGAGGAACCATTCACCGCTTGCGGGGCAGTCTATATGCGGCTCCGGAGCTGGTGCAGGAATGCGCACCGGCGTCTCCACTTCCACGAAACCACGTGAATCGAAGAATTCGCGGATCGTTCCCAGGACGCGGGCCCGCACCTTCAATTTCTCGGGGCACGGCATGGTCATGCGACCTCTCCTGTCATCCGTCCGCCCTTCTGCCGGCGAGAGGATGGGCTTTCATGTATTCGTCCTTGAGGTGTTCGACCGAGACATGCGTGTATATCTGCGTGGTGGCAAGCGATGAATGGCCTAGCATTTCCTGGACGCTGCGCAGGTCTGCTCCGGCATCCAGCAGATGCGTCGCGAAACTATGCCTCAACTTGTGCGGCGTTATGTCCGCCGGAAGGCCTGCGAACGCCAGCCAATATTTCATGCACCTCTGGGCGTCCCGTGGCGTCATGGGCCGACCATGGTCGTTCAGAAAGACCGATGTGGCGTCATCTCCGCCATCCGGCCACCGTTCTGCGGCGGTGTCGCGCAGGCGCCGCAGGGCTTTCAACGCCGGTTTGCCGAGGAGGCATAGACGCTGCTTGGCGCCCTTGCCCGTCACGATGACGCTACCGGTCGAGAACCCGATCTGCCGCCATGCGAGCGACATGACCTCCGAGATGCGGCAACCTGTGGAATACAGCGTCTCGAACAGAGCGGTATCGCGCGCAGACCTGTATACGTCCGCCGGAGTAACGGTCTGGCCGGCCCTCTTGCGCTGCTTCAGCTCCTCTTCCGGCGCCGCTATGAGAATGGCCACATCCCTGGCCGACAGCGTGCGCGGCAAAGGCTTGGGGAGTTTTGGTCCATGCAACCCCGTAAAAGGATTCGCCGCGAGAGCGCCCTGCCGCACCATATGGCGGAAAAACGCCCGCAAAGACGCCAATTTGCGCCGCGTAGTGGTAGCCTTCGCGCCGTCCCGCGCGAATGCCATGAGAAAAGACCTGGCGTCCTCCGAGGTGACATGTTGCCAGTCGAAGGGTGCGGCAGCCTCCACTCCCCAGCGGAAAGCCGCGAACTGCGAAATGTCCTGCTCGTACCCAAGCGCCGTCAATTCCGACGCATTGCGCTCCGCGAGGAGGTATGAACGAAAATTGCGCACGGCCTCATCGTCACGCACCGCCTCGTTCACAGGGATGTGGACAATTCCGCCCATGGCTACGAGCGCGATCTCCTTCTGGCCTTTCTTTCGGCACGGGCGTCTGCCTTCGCATCTTTTTCGGCCTCGGCGGCCTTCTCGTGCACGGGAAGGTCACGCAGCCCCAAGCGGTCTGCCACCTCTTCGAACGCCGGAATCTGATCCTTGTAGTTGACGCAGACACGGCGAAGCGCAAGCACCTGCCGCGGGGACAACGAACTGCGACGCGCATACTGGTCGCGGAGGGAAGTGACGAATTCCGCGTCGTTGTAGACGCGCCGTCCACGCCGGGCAGGCTCCTTCCACTCCTTGACCGTATCCAGCAGCGCCAGCAGCTCGGGCACGGCCGGATCTACGGGAGCGATCTCGAAGCCGCCAGGAACATACGGAGCGAGCCGCGCGCGCACCTGATCCGCGTCCGGCAACGCGCCGGCATTCTCTCCGACGCTTCGTGCGAGAATGGAGAACTGCTTCGGCGAAAGCACGCGTCCGCGATCCACCTGTTCGCGAAGGGAATTCAGGAAAGGATTCTTCGTGAGGCCTCCGATGCGGTCGATCGTCAGGAAGCACCATTTCACGAGATCGTTCGACGGCGCGTTCTTCACGCGATCCAGATCAGGACCGTACCCCAGGTCGATAAGCCGCAACTCGCCATCCGGTATCTGGTCGCGATAGGCGATGGCCAGTTTTACGAGCGCCTGCAACTGACGGTCGGACACGTTGACGCGCTTCTCGGCCAGCTGCTTCTTCACCGACTCCACGAACCCGCGATCGTCATAGACCCTGCGGCCTTCGCCGACAGACGGCTTCCATTCCTTGACCTCGTCGAGCAGCTCGAACAGAGCCTCGAACTTCTCGACGGGCGGCGGCGGATCCTTGGCCGCCTCCACCCAGGCCGCAAACTTGCGATAGAAGCCGGAGAGCATGCCATCGCCCTTTTCCTGCCCTTCTTCAACCTTGTCCAGCTCGCCCTCCATCTTCGCCGTGTAGCCGACATTGAAGAGCGGTTCCAGCTTCTTTACGAGCCAGTCGTTCACATCCATGCCGCGCTGCGTCGGGACCAGCTGGCGCGATTCGCGCTTCGCGTACTGGCGATCCACAAGCACCTCGATGGTTTGGGCGTACGTTGACGGACGTCCCACGCCATTCTCCTCCAGCGCCTTCACCAGGGAAGCCTCGCTGTAGCGCGGCGGCGGCTTAGTCTCCTTGCGGTCCGACAGCCACCTTGTCGGCGTGAGCGCCTCGCCTTCCGCCAACGGCGGCAACGCCTTCACCTCGTCGGAATCCTCATCCTCGTCATCCCTGCCCTTCTTGGGAGCAGACGGCCGCGAGACGGCCATGAAACCGTCGAACAGCACTGCGGTAGTGGAAGCCGTAAACAGATACGAATGGCGCAACGAATCCTTTTCCGCCTCCAAGCCGACAGTAGTCTGTTCCAGCCGCGCATCAGCCATCTGCGATGCGACGAAACGCCGCCAGATCAAGTCGTACAGCTTCGCTCCCGCCACGTCCAGCGACACGAACCCCGGCTTCTGAGTCACATCCGTAGGCCGGATCGCTTCGTGGGCTTCCTGCGCACCGGCCCTGGATTTGTAGAAATTAGGCTTCGCCGGCACGAAAGACGCCCCGTACTCGGTTTCTATCAACTTCTTGGCCGCGTCACGGGCAACCGCCGCCACGTTGAGGCTGTCAGTTCTCATGTAGGTGATCAAACCTGCCTCGTAGAGCTTCTGGGCGATCGACATGGTCTTCTGCGGCGAAAATCCGTATACGCTTGAAGCCGCCTGCTGGAGCGTGGAGGTGGAGAACGGAGGATATGGATGGCGCATCTTCGTCTGGGACTTCACGGACACCACCCTCAACCCTGCGCCATCGAGGTCGTCAACGAGCGTCGCCGCCTGCTCGGGGCTCTTGACGTCAGGTTTCTCGCCGTCCAGACGCGACAGCTTGGCAACGAAAGTCGAGGCCTTGTCGCCCTTCGTCGCCTCCACGCCAAGGATCCAGTAGGCTACAGGGGAGAACGCAGTTATCTCGCGTTCGCGTTCGACGAGCAGCCGCAGGGCGACGCTCTGCACGCGCCCCGCCGAAAGCGTATACCCGTACTGCAGGTTCTTCCACAGAAGCGGCGAAACCTTGAAACCGACAAGCCGATCGAGAATGCGGCGTGCCTGCTGCGCGTCGACGCGCGCCATATCTATCTCGCCGGGATGTGCCACGGCGTTCTGCACGGCCGTCTTCGTAATTTCATTGTAGGTCACGCGATGCATGGGCTTCCCCTTCGTGACATCCGACAGCACCTCCTCCAGATGCCAGGCGATCGCCTCTCCCTCGCGGTCAGGGTCGGGGGCCAGGAATATCTCGTCGCACGATTTTGCAGCCTTGCGCAGCTCGTCCACGATCTTCTTCTTGTCCGCAGGCACCTCGTAGCTCGGCGTAAACGTCCATGTTTCACGGCCTGTCGGCTCTATCTTGATCGACAGTCCTTTCTTCGGCAGGTCGCGGATATGCCCGACCGATGATTTCACCGTGAACTCGCCACCCAGGTACTTGCTGATAGTCTTGGCCTTCGCCGGCGATTCTACGATGAGAAGTTTGTTGCTCATTTCAGTCTTCCTTATAAGTGAGGCGCATACTTTACGAAAAAACCGCGCGAAAATCAATGGGGAATTTCGCGTCTCACTTTTTCTGGAACGGAAGCGGAATCGCCACCCGTTCCGGCTTGTTCGTGTTGGCCGGGTCGCTGGACTGTTCTTCAAGAGAACGCAGATCGAGCGACTGCAGCCCTTCCACCGCGCCTTTGCGTTCGCCAGGCTCCAGGCGGTAGCCCTGGGTATAGGTGCGCCCGAGAACGGCGTTCTTCGGCAGCCCCGCGTCCTCAGGCATGTTCTTCGCGTCGGCCACGCCTACCGTCACAAAAACGAGAATCTCCTTCTGCACCTTCTGGCGGAGCTTGCGCCCGAAAAGCTTGTCGCCTATCCACGGCCAGTCGCGCAGCCAAGGGATGCCGGAATCTATGGACTCCTCTGTCGTCTTCGAAAGCCCGCCGATGACGGCTGTCGACCCGGACGTCAGCGCGAAATCCGTAACCAGACGCTGCACGCTTATGATCGGATAGCGGCTTCCCGCGCTCGAACTGCTGCTTGCCGTCACTTCGCCAGCCTTTTCGCTGATCGTCGGCACGATGGACACGTTTATGATCCCGTTCGTGTTCACGCGCGGGGTCACCTCCAGCGATATTCCCCAGCTGAAAAACGCCTCCTTCGCGAACATGAGCTTGTCCTCGCCAGGTATGGCCGTCATCTTCATGTCCAGATCTAGCGATTCCGAGTTGCCGTTCAGCGTGCGCTTGGAGGCGATCGTCACGTTGGGGTACTTTTCTGTCATGTCCACTATGGCCTTCTTGCCGTTCGAGACGATGATCTTCGGATTGGAGAATATCTTCGCGTCTTCGCTCACGTCGAGAGCGCTCAGCACGAGATACATGTCGGAGAAGGAGAGGGTGCCGGCGAAGTAGTTCACGCTTCCGTCACGCCCGCTCGCCGTGGACGTGGACGTCGTAGTCCTTTCCGTCGAAGTCCTGCCGTCCGAGCCGACCGTCTCCTTCAGCGTCTGGCTCGACGTCGACGTCTTGCCGGCCAGGCCGTACGAAGTCGCATCCGTGCCGCTACTGGTGGTACGCGAATAGTTCTGGACGGCGTTGCCGATAGTACGGCGGTCCACCCCACCTCCGAACGAAGCCGTCCCCTGCATGTTGTCGAGCATGGACCAGTCGATGCCAAGCTTGTGCGAGGCGGAGTTCTGGAGCTCCACGAACCGCGCTTCGATGTAGACCTGCGGCACCTCCACGTCGATATCCCTGATGACCTCCTCGCACGCATCGAGGATGACGCCAGGCGCCGTTACCATCACCGCATTTGCCTCCGGGAACGCCTGCGCTATCTGCTTGATCTTCCAGGTGATGCCGAAATCCCCGCCCCACGTCGAATTGAAACGCTGGGCCACGTCCTCCGCCGACGCGTGCACCAGCTTGAACGTGCGCGTAGCTATCCGGCGACGGCGGTTCTCTTCCGTATATGCCGCCATCGATACGGCATCCACGACTTCAAGGTTGTTTGTCGCGGCCAGCATCGAAACCGCATTCGTTATGGAGGCGACATCAACCACCGCAACGTCGTTGGATACGGCATCAACCGCCCGGGCGCACGTCGCAAGAGATGCCGCAAGGCCCGCACACGCCACTTTGACGATTCCACCTTTCGTCATCGAACCTCCTCAAACGCCTTGGCGATGCGAAGCAGGCGATCCTCCCGGTATGCATCGCCAATCAGCTGGATGCCGACAGGCAGATTCGTTCCGGCCGTGAATCCCGCCGGCACGCTTATGGCGCAATTGCCTGCAAGCGAGCTCGGTATCGTGAAAAGATCGTTGAGGTACATCGTCAACGGATCCTGCACTTCGCCCAGCCTGAACGCCGGTGTTGGCGCAACGGGAGCAAGAAGCGCGTCCACCATGCCGAAGACCGTTTCAAAGTCCCGCCTGATGAGCGTGCGCACTTTCAGGGCGCGGCCGTAGTAGGCATCGTAGTAGCCGCTTGAAAGCACGTACGTGCCCATGATTATGCGGCGCTTGACCTCCGGGCCGAATCCCTCCGCGCGGCTGCGCGCATACAGGTTGAAGACGTCGTCGCTCCTGCCGGAGCGGTGCCCGTAGCGGACTCCATCGAAACGCGCAAGGTTCGCGCTGGCCTCCGCAGGCGCCACGATGTAGTACACCGCCATGGCCTGTTCGGTATGCGGAAGCGAAACCTCCACCATCTCGGCCCCGGCCGACGCGCATTTCGCGATCGCCTCGTCCGTGAGGCGTTTCACTTCGGGATCGAGCCCATCGATGAAGTACTCCTTCGGCAGACCTATCTTCACCCCCTTGAGCGATGCGCCGGCCAAGGCCGCCGCATAGTCGGGCACGGGTTCGTCTGGCGTGGTGCCGTCCATCTCGTCCCGGCCCGCCAACACCTGTAGAAGCAAGGCGGCATCGGTCACGCTCTTGGTCATGGGGCCGACCTGATCCAGCGAAGACGCGAACGCCGTGACCCCGTAACGCGAAACGCGCCCGTAGCTGGGCTTGAGACCGACGCAATTGCAGAAACTGGCCGGCTGGCGTATGGAACCGCCAGTGTCAGTGCCAAGCGCGGCTATGCAGAGATCTCCGCCCACTGCGGCGGCGCTTCCGCCAGAGCTTCCGCCAGGCACGCGCGTGACGTCGTACGGGTTCACCGTACGGCCCAGCGCCGAATTTTCGGTGGACGAACCCATTGCGAACTCGTCCATGTTCACACGGCCTGCGCATATGGCGCCAGCCGCCTTGAGGTTGCTGATCACAGTCGCGTCGTACGGGCTGACGTATCCCTCCAGTATCTTGGACGCGCACGTGCACGGCTGGCCTTTGACGTTGATCAGATCCTTGATCGCCACGGGGATTCCAAGAAGCGGCGACCGTCTCGCACCGTCCATCGAACCTGAACCCAGGCCTTTTCTCGCATCGTCCGCAGCCTTCGCCGCCGCCAATGCCCCCTCTTCGTCGAACGTCAGGTACGCGCCGATCTTCGGATTTTCCGTGCGCACGCGGTCGATGACCGACCGTGTAAGCTCCACGGAAGAGAAATCTCCCTTGGCAAGCCCTGCAGCCGCCTCCTCTATCCCCAGCCTGTAAAGTTCGCTCATGATTCCGCACCCTCCACGATCTTCGGCAGCATGAACTCGTCTCCCGTACGCGCGGGCGCATTCGCAAGCGCCACTTCGCGATCGAGGGACGGACGCACCACGTCCTCGCGCAACGAATTCACGATGGCACGTCCATGCATCGTGGGCGGCACGTCCGAGACGTCTACCGATGAAATCTTTTCCACGTAGCGAACGATCGTGTCAAGCTGCGGCTGGAAGACGGACTTTTCCTCTTCAGTCAGCTCAAGACGTGCCAGTTCTGCGACATACGCGACATCTATTGCGGTTTTCTCCATGCCGCGATTATAGCACAATCCGCGCCCGACGGTAAACGAAAGGTTTCGCACCTATATCATCAATTCACCGCCCGGTGTCATGCGGCAGGCATCGTCACCTCTCGTACGGACGAATCCTGAGACGTGCGCCAAGGCTCTCCGCCACAACCCGGCAACGCGCCTGCTTTCCGCTGTCCGTCACAGGTTCGCCCACAACCGTCATGACGACTTCCGGGACGACGGCCGTCGCCTCTTTCGCGAACTTCAGCATGGCAGGATATGCCGCCTTGCCAAATCGCGGGCGGCACACCGCCAGGTATTCGTCCGGATCGTCCGTATTGAGGCTGATGGAGAGGCAGTCGACCTTGTTCGCGAACATTCCAGCCGTAGGTCTGCCGTTGACAAGGTCTGAAAGACCGTTGGTGTTCACCCGGATCCGCAAGGAGGCGTCGCGCATCTTGAGATGTTCCGCCACGGCGAGAAGCGCGTCCAGCCGTTCCGTCGGTTCGCCGTATCCGCAGAAAACCACTTCGCGGAACCGCGTGTAGTCCCACGTGGCGAGGCTTTCCGCTATCTCGTCAGTGGTCGGTTCGCGATCCAGCCACAGCGAATCCGAACCGAACACGCCCGGGCCGTGCGTTCGCAGGCAAAACGTGCAGGCGCACGGGCATCTGTTCGTGATATTTACGTAGATCGAATTCTTTACCTGATATGTGATCGTCATAGCACGTCGCCACTTCCAGCTTTCCCTCCGACCCTGTACCCTGCACGGACGGCCAAGGAGCGGTCGTCGTCGAAGTCAGCCCCTGGCGTCGTGAGGAGCGGCCCCGCGATACCGGCGGACATTCCAACGTACATGCACCGCGACGCCGTCTCGTCGCTCATGTCCCGGCGCCCCCCCGCAAAGCGCAACGGCGTCGACGGGTTGACGAGCCGGAGAATCGCCACCGAATCGATCACGCGTTCCGGATCGAGGACGCCCCTGTCGCCCAGCGGCGTGCCTGCTACAGGATGCAACACGTTCACCGGAATGGAATCTGGCGCGATATCCTTGAGCGCAAATGCAAACTCGACGAGTTGTTCGTCCGTTTCCCCCATTCCGAGTATTCCACCGCAGCAGACCTGGAGACCTAGACGTTTCGCCGCCTTGAGCGTTGCGATCTTCTCAGACTGGGAATGGGTCGTGCAGAGCTGCGGGAACAGCGAGGGCGCCGCTTCCAGATTGCAGTGCAGGCGTTGCAGCCCCGCAGCCTTCAGACGCGCCAGATCGCCCTCCGACAGCAGTCCAAGCGAGGCGCAAAGTCCCACAGAAGACGCTTTTCGCATTTCACGCAGCGCCTCGCAGACGCGTTCGACGTCATCAGGCGACAGGCGTCGCCCCGATGTCACGATTCCTATGCGGTCCGCGCCATTCGCCTCGGCCTCCCTGGCCGCCGCGACGCACGCTTCAGACCCCACCCAGCCATACGTCTCGCATCCCGTCTTCCAGCGGCCCGACTGTGCGCACCACTTGCAGTCTTCCGTGCAACGTCCGCTGCGCGCATTGATTATCGCGCAGAAATCGAACCGTCTGTCCACATTGCGTTCCGTCACCTCATGGGCGCGTTCGCGCAACTCGTCGCGCCGGGCCGGATCCAGCAGGGCCAGCGCCTCGTCTCTTCCAATGCCTTGCAATTCTTTCCCGCTCCTTCTCGCGTTCCTCATCGGCACCCGATCAACGCGGCCAGCCTACGGCGCGACTCGTCTTGGACGCGGGCGAAAAGCGAGACGTTGCGGCTGTCCATCGCCACCACGCAACGGAAATCGCGCACGTCAAATTCCCAGCACGCCTCGGCCGCGCCAAAGTCTTCGAGGAAATATACGTTCGTCACGCGTTTTACCGCATGTGCCGTCACGGCGGCCGCGCCACCCACGGCCTGCAGATATACGGCTCCGCAAGCATGGCAAGCGGCGAGCGTCCGTTCGTCCATGCCGCCCTTCCCTATGACAAGCCGGACACCCGTCTTCGCTATGAAATCCGGCTCGTACTGGTTTTCGCGCAGGCTCGTGGTGGGGCCTCCTGCCACGACCCGCCAGCCACCATCCGCCTGCGGCACCACTACAGGTCCGCAGTGGAAGATGGCGCCGTCGCGGAAATCCACCGGCAGGCGCCCCCCGTCGGCGAAATGCTTGTGGAACCGGTCCCGTCCCGTCCATATCCTTCCGTTGACGCTCACCGCATCGCCTGCGTGCAACGCGCGAACGGCAGATTCTGAAAACGGATAGTTCAATGTCGTCATAGCGATAGCCTCCGCCGCCTTGCCGCCCAGCAAAGATAGGCGACAGTCACGAAAAAGCTGGCTGGCACTCGTGGGCGCGTACCGATCTTGACGGCCAGCAGCGTCGTTTTTCCGCCCAGCCCCATCGGTCCGATGCCAAGGCTGTTGGCCTCCCTGCAAATACGGCTCTCCAGTCTTGCAAGGACAGGGTCCGGGTTCCTGTCCGCAAGATTGCGCAGCAGCTGGCGCTTGGCCTCCTCGTATCCGCCGGCGCGATCACCGCCGATGCAAACGCCAAGCACGCCTGGCGCGCATCCGTATCCCTGCGCCTGGCACACTGCGGAAAGCACGGCCTTTCGCACCCCTTCCAGATCTCGTCCGGCGGCCAAGGCGGAATCGGGCAGCGAGAACTGCCTGCTCATGTTCTCGGATCCGCCACCCTTCATGAGCAGGCGTACCGACCGGGCATCATCTCCACCTGCCGTCACGTAGTGGACGACCGGCGCACCGGGGCAGACGTTCGTGTCGATGGACCTGCCCGTAACCGGGTCGTTGGTGTTGCGGCGAAGCCAGCCTTGCGCCGTCGCCTTTTCAACGGCCTTTCCGATAACATCCGGGGTGACGAGCTTGCGCAGCCGCTCCGACACCCAGAATGTCAGCGTTCCCGTATCCTGGCACACAGGCGTTCCGTTCGTCCTTGCCAATTTCACGTTCTCGAGAATCGTTTCGACGACCACGCGCGCCGACGATCCCTTCGGTTCGCGACGAAGCGCCATGCGCAATGCATGCTCCGCGTCGTCAGGCAGCGAGCTGGACGTCTCGCGGATGAATGCGGCGAGGCGTTCCACCATCCTGTTCCTGCGCAGAGACGGTTTGTTCTCCATCTTTTTCATGTTACCTGAATTTCCGGCATGGACCGCAGCCCGTCCTGTCATGTGCACTGGGTGCCGGAACCAGCCGATGCGAACGGGGAGAGCACGCCGCCCGAAACGCCAGGTTCGCCGGCGTAGAGGATCATCCCCTCCGAGACACCGACGCTCATCTTGCGCGGTGCAAGATTCGCCACGAACACCACTTCCTTGCCTACAAGCGCCGAAGGATCCGGATACGCGCCGCGAATGCCGCTGAATATCGTACGTTTCCCAAGCGCGCCTGCATCCAGCTCGAACTTCAGCAGCTTGGACGACTTGGGGACGATCTCGCACGCAAGCACCTTGCCGACGCGCATATCCAGCTTTTCGAAGTCGGAGAATGCGATCTCCGGCTTGAGAGGAAGGACTCTCTCCTGCGCGTCCACATGGGAAGCCGCCGTCTCGGCGGCGGTCGCGCAAGAGCGCGATCCTCCCTTGTTCTTGCTCGCACGGCTTTCGTGCGCCACCTCCCCGCTGGAGGCCGGCTTCACCTTGGCGGCTTCCACCATGGCATCCACCTGATCCTGCGAGATGCGCGTAGCGAGATATTCGTACTTGCCTACGGTCTGCCCCTCCACCGTTCTTGAGACGTCGGCCCACGTCCAGCCTTCCTCGCCGAACAGCTTCGCAGCCTTGGCTGCGTATGAGGGAAGTATCGGCTTAAGATATATGGCCAGGATGCGGAACACGTTGAGGACCGCCGTGAGCGTGACGCGTGTTGCCTCCGCGTCCGTCTTGATGGTAAGCCACGGCTGGCGACGGTCGAAGTACTCGTTGGCCGCATCTGCGATCTTAGCCACCTCAACCGGCACCTGCGAAAAGCGGCGGGCCTCGTAATGCTGCGCGACAGTCTCCGCACGGGACCGTGCGAACGCCACGAGCTTGCGCCCCTCGTCGTCGAGCGCGCCGAGCGCGCCGCCGAGCTGCGGCTTGTTGAGCATCTGCGCACCGCGGGAGGCGAGGTTCGTGATCTTGCCGACGAGATCCGAGTTCACGCGCTGAACGAAGTCCGTCAGGTTGAGATCCATGTCATCAGTCGTCCCTGAAAGCTTGCAGGCGTAGTAGTAGCGCAAAGCGGCTGCCGGCAGATTGTCAAGATACGTGCGGGCGTTCACAAACGTGCCCTTGGATTTCGACATCTTCTCGCCGTTGACGGTGAGGAAGCCGTGGACGAAGACCTTGTCCGGCGTCTTGATCCCGGCCACATGCAGCATTCCCGGCCAGAAAAGGCAGTGGAAGCGTATGATGTCCTTGCCGATGAAGTGATAGAGCTCCGTGGCGCGTGGCGCGTGGCCCTCGGCCTGCGACACCTCGTTTCCAGGCCACCAGTCGTCGATGTTCTGGCCGTTCTTCCCGCACCAGTTGGCAAGCGAGGCACGATAGCCTATCGGAGCATCGACCCAGACGTAGAAGAATTTGCCTGGCCGGCCGGGAATCTCAAAACCGAAATACGGCGCATCGCGGCTGATGCACCAGCCGCGCAAGGGTTCGTCGAACCATTCCAGCAGCTTGTTGGAGACATCGCTCGTCGTATGCTCCGGAAGCCACTTTCGCAGGTAGTCCTTGAATGGCTCCAGCTCAAAATAGAGGTGTTCGGAATCCTTCACCGCAGGCGTGCCGCCGCAGACGGTACAATGCGGAGATGCCAGCTCCTCGGCGGCGTACGTGCTTCCACACTTGTCGCAGCTATCGCCATACTGGTTCTCCGCTCCGCATTTCGGGCACACGCCCTTGACGAAACGGTCCGGCAGGAACATCTTGCATTTGTCGCAATACAGCTGAGGGACAGTACGCACGGTAATGGCGCCGCTCTTCTCCATCGCCGCGAATATCTTTTCCGAGAACATCTTGTTCTCAGGCGAATTCGTGGTGTAGTAGTTGTCGAACGCCACTTCGAAGTCCGTGAAGTCCCTCAGATGGAGCGCGTGGCTGCGGGCGATCAGCTCCTCAGGGGAAATCCCCTCCGCCCTGGCGCGAATCATGACCGGCGTGCCGTGCGTGTCATCAGCACAGACGTACAGGCACTCGTTGCCACGCATCTTCTGGAAGCGGACCCAAAAGTCGGTCTGTATGTACTCCACAAGATGGCCGAGGTGGATATCCCCATTCGCATAGGGAAGTGCGCTCGTTACGACAATACGGCGTTTTTCTGACATGTCAAACGGTTCTCCTTCAAAAACGGCTGATATTCTACCACAAATACGGGGGTTTGTGGTATAATCCGTCCCACAAATCACAAGGAATTGTTTTCATATGGTCATCACAAGGAAAGCACTAGTGACTGGTGGCGCCGGTTTCCTCGGCTCGCACCTGTGCCGCCGACTGCTTGCGGACGGATACGAGGTCACCGCCCTCGACAATCTCTTCACCGGCACGAAATCTAACATCTACGACCTCTTCGGGGACCGGAGATTCTCATTTGTTCTCCATGATGTCACCCAGCCATTCTGGGGTCAATTCGACGAGATATACAACCTGGCCTGCCCGGCCTCGCCGATCCACTACCAGAAAAATCCCGTGGAGACAACCAAGAGCTCCGTCCTCGGCGTCATGAACATGCTCGATCTCGCGCTAAAGACCAAAGCCCGCATCCTGCATACTTCCACGAGCGAAATCTACGGCGACCCTCTCGTCCATCCGCAGGTCGAATCGTACTGGGGCAACGTCAACACGATTGGAATCCGCTCCTGCTACGACGAGGGCAAGCGCGTCGCTGAAACGCTGTGCGCAGACTATGCACGCGAGTATGGCGTGGACGTGCGCATGGTGCGCATCTTCAACACGTACGGACCCAACATGCATCCCAGGGACGGACGCGTGATCTCCAACTTCATCATGCAAGCTCTCCAGAACCAGGACATCACCCTTTTCGGCGACGGCCTGCAGACGCGTTCGTTCCAGTATTGCGACGACCTGATAGAGGCGTTCCGCCGATACATGTCGCTGGAACGCCCGGCTATCGACGCGTTCATGGCGAAGCACAACCTCGAAGCCGCCGTGATAAACACGGGGAATCCAGGCGAATACACCATCAAGCAGCTGGCTGAGGAAACCCTGCGCCAGCTGCCGGAGTCCACCTCCAAGCTCGTCTACGGCCCAATCCCCAAGGACGACCCGAAGCGCCGCAAGCCCGACATTTCACTTGCGAAAGAGCTGCTGGGGTGGGAGCCGCGCGTTCCGCTAGCCGAAGGCCTGGCGAAGACAATCGCCTACTTCCGTACGATTGCCGATGCCAGAAACGCCTGAGGCGTTGCGTTCTTCAGCCGATTGATATGTGGATGCCGCCGGCCGGCGGATCCGCACGTCTGCTTTCCAAGCCATCAACCGAAATTTGCGGTTTCACGGCGCCTTTCTTGACGCGAGGCGGACCTATAAGACACCCATGGATGCGGCCAAGCGTCTTCGGGGCCTGCTCCACGAAGCATTCGTCCTTGAGCATTTCAAGGACACGAGCGATCATATCTTCGCCAAGTTCCTTGTGCGCGTTTTCCCTTCCGCGGAACTGCAATGTCAACTTGACCTTCGCTCCATCGCCAAGGAACTGCCTGATCTGGCGCAACTTGTGTTCCAGGTCGCCGGTATCGGTGCCGGGATGGAACTTGATTTCCTTGACCTGCGTTATCTTTTGAGCCTTGCGGGCCTTCTTGGCCTTTATGGACTCCTCATACCGAAACTTGCCGTAGTCCATGATCTTGCAGACTGGCGGAACGGCATTGGGCGTAATCTCGACAAGATCCAACCCCTGCTGGTCGGCCATACGCTGCGCCTGGCCTGTCGGCATGACACCGATCATTTGTCCATTGGCATCCAAGACGCGCACTTGCTGGGCGCGAATCTTGAAGTTGACACGAGTAAACTGGGCGATAAGGCACCTCTCTTCTATGATTTCAATTCCTTGTAACGGACGACAACGGCTAGATTCTAGCACATTTCGGACCAGTTGCGCAAGTGCCGTCTGTCATGCTTGGAAACGACGTCTCTTTCGCGGCTCTTTCACCACAAGCCATGCGATTTCATACGTACCGTAATCTCGTTCCGATTTGCCTTCTCCAGTACGTATTAAACCTTGCAAATGTGCATGAAACCGGGATTGTGGTATAATGCATCCGTCTTCGTGGAGGAGATGCGATGCTACGATCGACATTGACAGGATTGGCGGCGCTTATGTTGCTCGCCGTGCATTCGGCGCCTGCGTTTCAGGCGCGACGGCGGCATTTGCCGGAACTGGCCGAGGGGAGCTTCGTGCAGCGGAAGGTTCTCGCCGACGTAGATGTCACGCTCGTATCAAAGGGCGTCTTCCGCTTCCAACGCGACAGATCCTTCGAGTGGGAAATGCGCGAACCCGTGCAGTCGATATTCCATGCAACGCCGACGAACTATTCGATGACTGTGAACGGAAAGACCACCGTCTGCAACCTTGAAGTCAACGTGTCTTCCGTGGAGCAGCTCTTCGCCGTCAAAGAGTTGAAAGGATTCGTGAGGAACGTTCGCGCCAGCCCGGAATCAGGCTTTCCATCCCGCATCGACGTGTTGTTCATCAATGGAGACCGCCTTGAGATCGAACTGGCGCGCGATCGGTAGATGCCTGCTCGCAGGCATCGTCGCCGCCTCGGCCTGTGCGCTCGCGATCCGCGCGCGTCAGGGTGTGGAGACCGATCTGTACGCACTTGCAGATGCGAAACATGGTGGCGAGCTTCGGGAACTGGCGGCAAGCATGGCAGGACAAGGCCGAATCCTGCTCGAAGGACGCGATGTCGACCAGTTACAGGCTAGTGTACGCGAAATCCGCCAGTTTTTCGGACAATCCGCCGGATCTCTTGACGTCACCTTGAAATTACTGGCGGATCGCCACGCAGGACTGCTCGCACCGGGAACGAGGACTCTGTTGCAGAACGGACGGTACAGGGAAGTGGCAGAAGCCGCATACGCCAGGCTGTACGGATTCGTCCCTCCGCTCGTGTCTGCGAAAGAGGATCCATTCCTTCTCGCCACCGACTATCTGACGTCCCTGCAAGACCGTCAACCTGCCGGATGGAGACTCCGTGACGGGGAATTGACGCGCGAGACCAACGGTCTCGCGCAAATCCTGGTCACGCTGGATCTTTCCAAGACCAGTCAGCGCGACGTTGCAGCCTTCCTTGCCTCGATCGAACACAAAGCCGCGAGCCGGAAGCCGAGCATCTGGTGCGGCGGCCCCCCATTCCATTCGGCATTGGCCACCGCGAATGCGCAGACCGAGATCAACGTGCTTTCCTCCATATCAATCCTGATGGTCATCAGTTTGGGCTGGATGCTTTTCAGATCTTTCCGTTTTGTCGCGCCGCTTCTGGCAACGCTAGGCGTGGCATTTCTCGTGGCCGCGGCGACGTTGTTCGCGGCATCTCCACGTCCGCACGTCCTGACGTTCGTGTTCGGCACGTCGTTGATAGGACTGGCCGTGGACTACGTCTACCACACTCGCATGGCAAACGGAGACAGATCCGTCCTGAAACCGCTTGCGCTGTCTCTTCTCACCACAGAGGCATGCCTGGCCCCTCTGCTGCTGTCAGTAGTGCCTGTTCTGCGCCAGATGGCGCTCTTCACCGGTGCAGGTCTGGCCGCCGCATTCGCATGGACGGTCGTCTGGGGCAACTGGCGAGCGGCATCTCGAGCGACCGCCGCACCGGCGGGAAAGCCCACCAGACTGCCAAAGTATCGAATTCTTCTTGTATTGCTGGCGGCATGCGGACTCTTCCGCCTGCGATTCTCGTCCGACCCTTCCGGGTTCTACACGCCTGACAGATATCTCGCCGAAAGCGAACGCCGTCTCGCATCCTGCCTTCCTGCCGAAGCCAGACGATTCGTCATTGTGCGCGGGAGAACGATCCAAGAGGCGCTGGAACGCGAGGAGGATGCGGGACTGCAAGGCGTGACGGCATTCATCCCATCTCTCAGGCGTCAACGCGAGAATGCCCGGCTCAAGGCGAAACTGTACGAAGCAGAAGGCCGGGAATATGCGGCTAAAACAGGCTTGCGGAAGCCCGAACCCAATCTCGACGGCCCTTGGTTCGTACCTGAAAACATAGGGGATGGATGGATAGCGCGGGCGGTAAGGGGGATGATATTCTCTGGCGGCGTGATCGCACCTTGTCCGGATGGTTTCACGCCAACGGATCCGAATTTGCGCATCCTCGACCCGAAGCGTACTCTTGGAGAGCTGTTCGACAGGTTCACTTCGGCTACGTTGCACCTGCTAGGCGCCTCCTGTCTCGTACTGGCCATGTTGCTGATTGTGATCTTCCGCAAGAAAGCCCCGGCTTATATCATGTCGTTGTGCGCCACATTCGCAGCTACCGCCGGCATGCTAGGCTGGCTGGGCGTGCCGGTGACGTTCTTCACGCTCCTGTGCTTCTTTGCAGTAGCAGGACTGGGACTGGACTATTCGATCTTCTGCCGCCACCAGACGTCTGCGGCTGCAAGGCGAACCGTCCTGTTTTCATTCCTGACGTCCTTTGCAGGCCTTGGGATGCTGGCCTTCACCGGATTTGCCGTGACGAGAGCGATGGGGACGGCTTTCGCATGCGGTCTTTTCTTTGCATGGCTGTGCGCTGGAGACGGTCGGCAGGACGGATGCGACGAATTGCAATGCCCTTGGCACCGGCAGCGAGAGCAGAGCGCCGGACGTGGGCGCATGCTTTTCATGTGGTACGTATACGTCCTTTTCGGAAAAACCGTGCAGAAGCTCGTTTGCATGCCGGTGGTGCTTTTCATTTACCCTTTCGCGCGCCCGGCGCGTGAAGCGCTCCGCGAATTCTACCAGGTTCTTTCGGATTTCAAAGGTGTCAGGCGCCGCAAGCCGCCGATATTCCGTCACATGCTTGGCTTCGCCTGGTCGCTTGCAGACAAGACGGACGCCTGCACACTGCGCAAGAATCTGCCCGCCATGTCCATAAGGAACGATGCGGGATGGAGGTCGTTCCTGGCGCGTGTAGCTTCCGGCAAGGGCGTATTCATCATGTCCACGCACCTGGGAACCATAGAGGTTCTTCCTGCCTTGGGCAAAGAAGGGACTCCGCGGGTACATGCATTTCAGCAGATGGGGCATGATGCCGTTTTCACCCGTATATTCGCCAATCATCTAGACGCTACCCGCCTCAAATTGCATCCGGTGGAGGATATCGGCGTCGAGACTGCAGTCCTCATGCAGGAGGCGATCGCACGCGGGGAACTCGTGCTCATGGCCGGAGACCGCATTTCGGCCGGATCGCCACGCGTATTGAAACATGAATTCCTTGGCCGTCCATGCGTGTGGCCCAAAGGCGCGTTCGTCTTTGCAAAACTGATGGAAGCGCCCGTCTTCTTCGTGACATGCGTACGTACAGGGTGGAACGCCTACGACGTGCATATGCGCGAACATGCCCCGCAGCACGGCAAATCAGGCCTTGAGGAATTGCTGGACGCCTACGTATGCTTCCTGGAGGAAGAGACTCTTGCGCACCCGGAACAATGGTACCAGTTCTACAGATTCTTCTCGAATGCCGCCATGCCGGATGCGCAATGTGGCAATCGGCGGCGGCGCTGACGACAGGAAGTCACCCGCCGATGGCAAACGTTCCGCCCTGACCAAGCAGATCCGGGCGACGACGTTCCGTCAGATCGATCGCCTGGCGCTTGCGCCAGCTTGCCGCCGCGCCATGGTCGCCGTCCATCAGCACCTGCGGGACAGGCATTCCGCGATAGACAGGTGGACGGGTATATTGCGGCGCCTCAAGCATTCCGTCACGGCCAAACGACTCGTTGGCGGTAGCCGCCGCACCGCCGCCAAGAACTCCAGGAAGAAGCCGTACGATCGAATCTACCATCGCCGCCACAGGTATCTCGCCGCCTGTCAGCACGAAATCGCCTATCGACACCTCGTCCGTCACCAGCCGCCGCACTCGTTCGTCGATGCCTTCGTAATGTCCGCAAAGGAAGACGAGATGCCGGCATGTGGAGAAAGACTCCGCATCCCGCTGGGAGTACCGCCTGCCCGATGGCGTGGTAAGGATGATGCGCGCGTCGTCGGTCCGTACGGTCTCTATGGCATCATACCATGCATCCGGCTTCATCAGCATGCCAGGCCCGCCGGAATACGGCTTGTCATCGACCGTCCGCCGCCGGTCTCTTGCGAAATCACGCAAGTCCACAGTCCGCAAAAACATCTTTCCCGCGCGAGCTGCGCGGGAAAGGATGCTCTCGCCCAGAAATCCCCGGAACATTTCGGGGAAGACGGTGATGATGTCGATCCGCATTATTTCTTTACGAGCTTGCGGACGGCCTTGTGGCTGCAGAACGTGCGCTCGGTGTAGAGCTTCGCGCGGCGGGCCTCGCCCTTCTTCACGACGACGATCTTCTCGACCGCCGGGCTGTTGAACGGGAAAAGCTTCTCCACGCGCACGCCATAGCTGTCGCGTGAGACCGTAAAGTTGCCGGAAGCGTTCTTCGTCCCGTTGTCGACTGCGAGAACCTTGCCCTCGAAGTCCTGTACGCGCGTCTTCTCGCCTTCCTTGATCCGGACGGATACGCGCACTACGTCTCCGGCACGGAATTCAGGGAACTTCTTTTCGGCGAGCTTCGCCGTCTGTTCTGCGTTGATCTTGTCCAAAAGCTTGATACCCATGGGTCACCTCCTTAAGCCTGCTTCGCCTTCTTGGAATGGTGCGGCTTCAGCTGCGGGTTGCGCGCCCGGCGGATAAGCGAAGCAACGGTCGTGGAAGGCTTTGCACCACGCTTCAGCCAGTCGTCGACCCGTTCCATGTTGAGCTTGAAATTGTCGTCCTTCATGGCGGTGTCGTACCAGCCGAGGATCTCCAGGAACTTGCCGTCGCGGGGCGAACGCTCGTCCGCGGCAACGATACGATAGGTCGCATGGTTCTTGCAACCTGTCCTGCGCATTCTAATCTTTACCATACCTTTTAAACCTCACTTCGTGTGAAAACGGCCGATAGTATACCACAGACCCGCACCTCATGCAAGGGGAAAAAAGATAAACGAAAATTCGCCGGTTGGCATCATATCGTGGCGCCAAACGCGCGCAAGCGAGACTGCAGCTCCGCCACGGGAACGGCTTGGACGGCAACCGACCGGTCTGCCGCCATTGCAGCCGCCATGCCTGCGGCCTGCCCCGTGATGTAGCAGCCGGGGATCACGCGTATGGAAGCCTGGACCATTTCGTCGGACGAGACGCATCGGCCGGCCATCATCAGGTTCGAGAAACCCTTTGCCGTGAGTATCCTGTACGGTATGCCGTAGCTTTCGCCCTTCTTGTAGCGGTATTTGGCGTTGAACTGCTTCACATGTTCGGCCATTGCCGCAGGATCGGCGCTTGAAGGATGTATGTCGATCGGGTAGGCGTAGCGCCCTATCTCGTCGGGGAAAGATGCGCGCGCCTCGTAGTCGGACAGGGAAAGCACGTAGTCTCCTGTTATGCGGCGCGTCTCGCGTATGCCAAGCAGTTCGCCTGTGGCGATCAGACGGGCGTTTTCCATGCCGCGCTTCAGATATTCGTGCAGGTACCGTTCGTATTCCGTCATGCTCTTGCGTCCGTCGACCAGCGCCTGCGTGAGAGAATCCTCGTCGGTTCCGTCCACATTGAAGCAATGGCCCATGTTTGCGAGCCCCAGGCCGCCATCCTGGCGGAATATCCCGGAAAAATGCAGATCCGGGACTGACAGCACGCCATCGCGGTTCGCTTCGGGCAGGAACGCACCGAAAGACTGCCCTGAACCGGCGAATCCTACGGGTTTTTCCTTGGCCCATCTGTCCCAGTCTATGCCATCCCAGTAGGAGACGAGCGTGCCGGGCATCATCTTTCCGTTCTTGTCGCCCTTCTTCCATTGAGCTCCCGCCCATACGGCCATGTCCCCGTTACCGGTACAGTCGATGTAGACCTTTGCCTTGACGGCCCATACGCCGGACGGCGCCGCGCACACGACATGCTGGATCGCGCCTCCCTCCGCAATGACGTCGATCACCTGCGTATAGAAACGGAAATCGGCGCCGGCCTCCTTCATCTCCGCGTCGTATATCCGCTTGAACGCCTCAAGATCGTTGGCACCTTTCAGGCGGGACTCTTTCCTGAGACGGCTCCTCACCCTCGTGCCAAAACCGGTCGCGAGATCGCGAGTGCCGTCGCCCCACGGCATGAACACCATCACGCGTCCTGCCGTTGACATGCCGCCGAGGCATGTATGGCCTTCCGCGAGAAACACCCTGGCCCCCGCGCTACGCGCCGCCACTGCGGCGGCGACGCCGGCGGGGCCGCCGCCGGCGATGAAAACGTCGGTCTCGTGCTTTACAGGGATGGTCCGGCTGTACGTCACGCAACCCGCCGCGGACCGGGCCTCGCCGGCGCGGTTCGCGTGCGGAGCGGACACGGCCGCAAGCGCGGCGCACTTCATGAATTCGCGTCTGTTCATAATATTGCCCCCATTCTGTCAGCACGTTGTCATATCGGTCTACATGCGGACGACGAGATCGTTGCGGTACAGTGCTCGCACGGCGTTGCAATCCTGCGTGTGGCCGCTGCGGAAAGAAACCACCGTACCAACGAAGCGATCCGGCCCAGTCAGTGCCAAAGCCGCCAGCAGATCAAGTGTCGCCCTGTGCCAGACAGGCTCAAGAAACTTCCGCTCGCCATCGACCCCGTCATGCGGGAAACGCGGTTCCCCGTACCAGCGGTGGCGGCCGTGGATCAGTATGTTGTTCTTGTTGTAGCCGAGATTGCGCGTATCGGCAAACAGCCATCCAAGAGTCTTGGCCAGCTGGTATTGGCGATGCGTGGCGTTCGTGCGGGCATACGCGCCATAGGCGAACGTCTCCGGCGTCACGTCGAACACCACCCTCTGATCGCCGATGACCGTGCACCAGTTGATGGCGACATCCAGTCGCAGACGGCGCGATCCGTCGTCAGGCAGGAACAGGAGGAAATCGCCCCTCGAGCCGGCAAAGGCCAGAGGCTCCTTGACTGTCACGTAGGTGGCGGGGTCTGCAGTCTCCACGATGCCTGCCTGACGCACAGCATCCACCATGGGGCTGGACGAGTCGTCGAACAAAGGCGGATCTCCGCTGTTGGTCATGAGAACAACATTGTCAAGCCCGAGTCCGGCCTTCAGGGCGATGATGTGTTCCACCATGCGAAGGTAGTTGTGCGGCGATCCGCTGCGCAACACGAGGTTGCGCGCCGACGTCCAAAGATTCGCGATGTCCACAGCCGTATCAAGCTGTTCCGGCTGGTCGGTGCGTCTGATCCACCAGCCAGGGCGGACGGACGGCGCGAACGTTATCCTGCGCCGCTCCTTGCCGCGAAACGTGCCTACACCCTCCACCGACGCCTCGCCTGCCAACGTCGTGCGGCGGGAGTTCCAGCCGCTTTCAGGCGACAGCCGCGCGTCATCCACCGGCTGTGCGGAAAAACGCGAGAAAGCCGCATCGAATGCCGCCTGCGTCCCGGAAACAAGCCTGGCGGCCGGATAGGAGAACGATTCGCGCACGGCTGTTATTTCCACTTCTTGGGATCGTCGGGATTGTCGAGTATCTTCTGTATCTTCGGCGATACGACAGGTTCCACGCCAACCGAGCGAAGCGTATCCACCACGGTGGATATCCACACGCCCATGCCGCCATCCTTGTCGTATCTGCCCATGCGGAACAGACTCTTGGAACCGTCTGGGGAGAGACCGATGACGGCGGGGTAGTTGACGATGTCGTTGTAGGTGCGTTCCGGCTGCCCGTTCTGCTGAGCCTGCTTGGCCGCCTTCTCGTCGAGGCCGAAATTCTCTACGAGCTTGCGATCCGCGTCCTTCATGCCCTTGAGGTCGATCTTCTTGGGCTTCTCTCTTGCGTTCTTGGGCATTTCCGGCTTGATCTTCATCTTCAGCAGCACGACGTTCTGCTTCGCGAGCTCGTCGCGGAAGATCTTGTTTGTAAGAACCTTCTTTTCAAGGAAGTCGGACACGGGATCCCTTTCCACGACCATGAATACGAGCAGCGGCTGACCTGCCGCCTCAGAAACCTTGATGGCCTCCGCCGCTTTCATGTAAACCGGCTTCTTGAGCTTGCGCGCCTTCAGCTGGGCAGGAGTGGGCCCCTCGGCAGCGGCAGGCTCCGCCGCTTCTTTTTCAGGTGCCGCCGGCAACGCAACAGGCGCAATGGCCAACATGGCCGCCAGCGCAATCATCGCATGTTCTTTCATGTCAGTTTTCCTTTCCTTCATTTGATGAGACAAAGCCGTCGCGCAAGGACGGGAAGCCCAGGGTCGCGCGCACCGGCAGTTACTATTGCGCCGACCGCCGACGCGTACGAGCGGAGAACCGTCTCCGCCTCCGTCAGGTCGTCCACCAGGACGACCGTCCCAGCCGAATCAGCCAGAAGCAGGGCCAGGTCGCCGGAATTCACGGACCGGTCTGCCGTGCCACCCGCATCGTACACCGGAGGCAGCACGAGAACGTCCTGCGGACGCAACGCATCCCGGAACATGGCAGCGAGCGCATCCATCATCTTGCGCAAAGGCGCGTAGCCGTGCGGCCGCCACAATGCGGCCACCCCCTGCGGAAACGCCTCCTGCAAGGTCGTCAGCATCGCATGCAGCTTCTCGGGATTGTGGGCGTAGTCGTCGTAGACGGCGACATCGCGCCCTTCGAGCATTAACGACCCGACGCGCTGAAGCCTGCGTTCCACTCCCGGGAACGATTCCAGCGCGGCGCCAAGGAGATTGCGCGGCGCGCCAAGCGCATCGGCCATCAGCAAGGCCAGCAAGGCGTTCGAGCGATTGTGCGCGCCCGGCAACGGGCAACGGGCCGCCAAGCCGGAAAACCACTCAACCGCCTTCGCCCCACCAGGCTTGCCGAAGAGGACGCGTCCATCGATGACGGGACCTGGAACGTCTCTGACGAACGCGTCGAAGACCTCGTCCATCTCCGCTTTCGAGTAATGGTCGGCAGATGCGTTCGTGATAACGGCGGCATGCGGATGGAAGGCGGTCAGCGACTTGTCGCTCTCGTCGACCTCAGCCACGGCCCATTCGCCGTCTCCATGCCGAACAGATCCGACACGCGTGCCTGCCGCATCCCATCCCACTATCTGCGCACCATTTACGACAAGCGGATCGAATCCGCAAGCAGCCATTATGTGGCCAAGCATCGCCGTCACGGTAGACTTGCCGCACGTGCCGGCCACCGCCACGAGCTTACGCCCCGCCAGCAGTCCAGAAAGCGCGACCGCGCGATGAACCACCGGCAGCTGCCTGGCTCGGGCTGCAATAAGATCCCGATTGTCATCCTCTATGGCCGTAGACACCACAAGCCGGCCGACCTCGTCCACGACCCCGGAACCGTCATCTGGGAAAAGATTGACGCCCTGATGCGCCAACGCAGCGAGCACCGGAGCAGGCGTGCCGCCATCACGCAGGGACCTGTCTGATCCAGAGACCGCATGCCCAGCCTCAAGGTACGCCTGGGCGAGGGCGCTCATGCCCACGCCGCCTATTCCGACAAGATGGACAACCGGCCTTCCCATGGAAACGACTATTTCCCGAAAAGGTTGCCCACCTTCTTGAACGCATCCTTCGCGCCATTGCCGATAGCCTTGCCGGCGTCAATCGCACCGTTGCCGACGGCCTTGCCTGCATCCAGCGCACCGTTGCCTACGGCCTTGCCTGCGTCAAGCGCACCGTTGCCGACGGCCTTGCCTGCGTCAAGCGCACCGTTGCCGACCGATTTGCCGGCGCCTATCACGCCGCCCGCATCATTCCCCTGCTCCTTTACGCCCTTTTCTTTCGAGCCGCCAAGGATGCCACCAAGGTTCCCGATGCTCTTTGCCGCATCGCCGAGAGACTTCGTGGCGCCATCAAGCGTCTTGGATACGCCGTCCATGGCGTTCGTAGCCGCTCCGCCCAGAAGCCCTGCCGCGCCACCAAGCACGTTTGTCGCGTTGCCCATGATGTCGCCAGCGCCCTTGCCAAGGGCTCCAAGCGCGGAATTCAGGCCTGCGCCCAGCGATGCCGACGACTGCAAGACCGCATCGGAAATCATCTTTCCGACCTCAGACCACGAAGCGCCTCCTTTGTCCTTGCCGATGCCGGACAGCACTATCGTCGGAATCGGCATCTCCGGCATCACGCTCAGCTTGACGCGCGTGTTGCTGATGGTCAGCTTGTCGATGACGACCTTTTTCTTGCTGGAAGACTTGTCGTCTTCCGCCTTGTCTTCCGACGGCCCAAGCTTTTCAGACACATGCGCACCGATCCATTCGAAGTTGTTCGTGCCGTTCAAGCTGACGTAGCTGGCGTAAGGCGCGTCGATCGTGATGTCGCGAATGTGGATCGTATCTGAGAATAGCGAAGTCATCTCCACATCCACGGACAGCAGCGCCACGGAAAACGCCTCCGGCACCGGATATCCCTCCGGGTTGCCGAGACGCAACGGACCGAGACTGAACTTGCCGCTGTAGGGATTCAGGTTCACGTTTTCCAGCGAGAACCTCGTACCCGTGTAGCCGGGAGTCACCTTGTTGGCAACGGTCGCCACGGTCGGTCCGAGCCATAACGGAATGGTCAGAACAAGCGCAAGTACAAGCACAAGAAGACCCAGAAGGGTCCACGCAAGAATTTTAACTGCTTTCTTCATTACTTTCTCCTGTTGATGAGATGGCTTCTATTTTACCCTTCTTTGAGCGTTCCGGTCAAGGCGAGAAGTACATCTTCTTCCGTAACCACGCCGCACTCGGCGCCGGTCTCCTCGTCGTAGACCACCGCTACCGGACTCCTGTTGCGCCGCATCAAGGGCAGGATGTCGTCGCCGCAGGTATGAGACGGAATGCGGAAATGCCCCTCCTTGCCTGGACGCCTGTACTCCTTCAACTCGTCGAGATCCCTTTTTGAAGCGGTATGCATGAGATCTCGTGCCGACATGGTCTCAAGCATCAGCACGCGATCGATGAGCCGGCGTTCGAACTGAGAAAGGCGCGTCGCGTCGTGCCGGTCTGCAACAAGCATCCGCAACCCGTCACGCGATACGCCCATGCGTAGCGAACGCGGCTGCCGCACCTTGAAGACCGCGCGGACGAATGCCGAAAACGCCGCCACCGGAAGCGCCAGCACGAACGCCGCCACCCGATAAGGACCTACCGCCCAGAGCGATCTCCTCAACGGTCGCGAGACAAATATGAGCTTGGGCAGATACTCGCCCAGGAACAGCATGAGCACGGCGGCAAGCAGAGTCCATAACGACCTGACAAGCGGCATGTCGCCGAACAGACGTACGCCAATCGCCGCCGATGCCGTGGAAAAAAGGACGGCCGCTAGATTGTTGCCGATGAGCAGCGTCGTCAGGACGCGCGACATGTCCACTAGTACGTCGGCAAGTCTTTTCGCGCGTTGCGAAGACTGCCGCACCCTCGAAAGCAGTCTCGCGCGCGGCAGGGAGAGGAATCCTGTTTCCGCTCCCGCGAAGAAACCGGCTCCAAGCACCGAAAGGACGAGCAGCAGGAATAGAACCGCCACTGTCATGCGCGACCTCCCGGCTCGTCGTCAAGAACGGGCTTTACGATCAGTTCCAGTATGTCGCCACGCGTTATGACGCCAGCGGTCCCGCCCCACCGGTCTTCCACGAGTGCGATCCGCCTGCCGGTTTTCATGAAAAGCACGAGCAGGTCGTCCAGCCCCTGATGTTCCGAAACGCGCAACGGTTCGTCCGTGGCGGCCGCCACGTTTCTGGCGGGATCCGACATCAACCGCTCCGTGTCCAGGAATCCCTCGATGTGGTCCATGTCCCTGCGGTAGATCGGCAGAAACGGAAAATCGGAGTCTGCCGCCAGCTTGGCCTTCTCGTCGTCTGGCAACGTCGCGTCGATGCCTGACAGACGCACGCGCGGCGTCATTTCGTTCAACGCGTAAAGGTCCGGCAGGCGCATGATCCCTTCCACCATTGAAGCCTCTTCCCTGTCCAGCTCGCCGCTCGCCGCCGCCGCCTCCACCACAGTACGCAGCTCGTCGTCCGAGAGCGCCCTGCGTTCCCGCGTCAGCAGGTCGCTGAACACGCGAGACCCAGCCACCATCAGCGCGGAAAACGGCGCGAGCGCCACGGCCCAGAATGCGAGCGTCCGCACGCAGAACGGCGCCAGGCGTTCGGCATGGCGCATCGCGTACTGCTTGGGCAGTATTTCGCCGAACACCAGCAGCAGCAGGGTAAACGTCGTCACCGAGACGGCAGCCGCGCCTGTCGCCACGAACCTGACCATCAGCAGGTATCCCAACGAAGCAGTCGCAAAGTTCACCAGCGTGTTCCCTGCAAGTATCGTGGAGAGTGCCCGTGACGGATCCCGCTGCCAATCGGCGATCCTGCGACCTATGGCAGGTCGCGTTTTCTCAAGCATCTGCAGCTGGCGGGGCGTCAGCGAGAAAAGAACCGTCTCCGACGCCGAGAAGAATGCGGACAACGCGAAAAGAAACGCCAGAGTGATGACGAGTGCCGCTGTCATGGCTCCTTCAGAGAATCGACCGTGATTTTCGTCCTGTGGCGCGATCCTAGCGTCTCCACCTCCAAGACGGAAACCATCCACCTGCCGTCGAACTTCTTCACACGCGTCCCCCACAGCCGCCGGATGGGCTTCATAGATTCGTCAAGTTGTTCGGCCTGCATCAGGCAGCCAGTCTTCTTGTCCGCCCACAGCCGTACCGCAGCAAGGCCCTCCACTGGCGATGACGGCTTCACGATTATGACCGAACACTTCTGTCCATGCACGCTCTCCCCGTCCCGCTCATCCTCGTACGCGGCATCCTGCCACCAGAGAAAATCGAAGGTCAGGTCGAGCCAGGTGACATCCGTCCCCATGACCCTGTCCAGCAGGCCCTTTACAGGTTCCGCCGCCAGCTTTTCGCCGTAGCTCGCAACGGTTATGTCCGGCCGCGCCGTTCCCCGCCGGGCAATGAACGCCTCGACGAGCACGTTAGTGCCGTCGCGTGGAAACAGCCGCACCGTCATCTGGGTTATCTCCCGAGTCCGGCGCATGACCAGGGCGTAGTTGAACTCCTTGGACACTATGCCACGCCGGTTGCGGAGGATCAACGCGCCACGCAGCTCGACAGGTTTTGACGGCAGCATCGACCTGCATGCATCAAGCACGTCGCTGGCTGAGGACGTGGCCGTGAGCCTTGGCGGCATCTTGGCAAACGCCTGCGCAGCAGTTTCCTCTACCGCGGCAACGCCGCAGCAGGAGCAAGACAGCCAGGCGAACGCCGAAGCCACGGTGACGATACGGATGAAAAGATACATAGATGCGCCCTTCCCCTATTTAAACTTGGCCTCTAACGCCGGCGACGCCGGCCCTCCCACCATGCGCCCCATCTCGTAGTACTGACGGGCCGTCTCCACGCCCTCTCCGAGTTTGAGCGCCAGGTTGGCAAGGTTGTAATACGGCAGGTATGACTTTGGATTGGTGCGCATCGCCTTCTCCAGGGTACGCCGCGCCGCATAGTTGCTGCCAAGCCCGACCTGCGCCGCAGCGCGCAGCAGCATCACGTTCAAGTCCTTGGGACGCTCTTGCATAAGCGACTCCAGCAGCAGATCGGCCGCAGCATAATCCTTGTTGCGCACCTCGGCAAGCGCCGTCTTGAAACGCATGTCGAAATCGGACGCCTCGGCGATCGCGGAAGGCTTGCCCTTCTCTTCTACCTTGGCGACACTGCCATGTTCTGCAGGCTTGCCCTTCTCTTCAGCCTTGACGACATTGCCGGGCTCGGCAGGCTTGCCCTTCTCTTCAGCCTTGGCCACCGTATTTGTCGCGTCCGCATTGGAATCCACGGCATCGCCAGGATCCTTGATGCCATGCTTCCTGTTCCATTTCTTCTGGAGCTCGCGCGTGTCCGTCACCGACACGGCGCGTTCGTTGTCGTTGACCTGGGCGAACCGTATCGAATCCATCGCGGCGACACAAGCCGCGCGCTTGTTGCGCAACGGCGAGAATTCCGCAGTTTCCGCACGTTCCGGATTTTCGCGCTCCACACGGTCAAGCTCGGCCAACGCCAGGCGGTAGTTCTCCAAAGCCTTGTCCCCGTTACCGTTCAAGGCCTCATCCTCGGCCACTTCGATGAAGTTGTTCGCCTCTTCAAGAAGCCGATGCAGGCGCACGGGTTGCGAAGGATCGTCCTCGTCATGTCCAAAAGGCCAATACCACGCCGCCTGGGCGAACACGGCCGCAGCGGCGGCCAGCGAAAAGATAAAAGTACGTTGCATGGATGCAGTATACCATATTTTGCCGTACCGAGGCCGCGTCTTGATCACACCTGCGCCATGTCGCGGCGCATGCGGCGCGCCAGGGATGCCGAATATGCCTTTACATCGCACGGCTGCAGGCAGGCGAGAAACCCTGCTTTTACCGGATGTAGATTGCAAGCCCCTTGGCGGCCTTGACCAGTTGCCCGTCCTCGCCAATCATGGCCGAAAACGACGTACCTTCGAACACGATGTTGTCGAAACATGTTCCTGAGCGCATTCCTGTGACATAGACCTTGAAAGACGAATCCCATCGGGGGATTGTGAGCTGCGAGCCCTCGGCGCAGGAAATCATTCCGAAGGAAAGTTTAGTGCCGGAAGCCGCGTTGGCGGGGCTGATGACATTGCCCGCCCCGTTGACGGAAAGCGAAGCGAAAGCCTGTTCGAACGGCTTGCCGTCCGCGCCGCCAGGAACGCGCAGCTGTCCTGGCCCGTATTCGGTGCCGAGCGTAAGCGTCGCTTCGGGATTGACCGGATTCCAGTTGGCCTCGACAGCGGTGTCGTTGCCAGAGCCGGCCTGGAAAGTGCAACTGTCCGTACCGCCAACGACGACCGCCTTGACCTTGGGCGACGCGACGCCGGCGGTCGTCGTCTGTATAAGATACCCCTGCCGGACCTCGTACGTGCCTGCGAACTCGGGCTGTGCGAACAGCGCAAGGTTGTAGCCGCCCGTCTTCACGAGCGCGCCGGGCTTGTTCTCGGAAAGCGAAAGGGTTATCCTGTCGGTGGTGAATGTTGTCGTGCCGTATGGGCGGCGGATCGTCGCCACCGGCTTGTCGCCTTCGGCAAAGCCCTCTCCGCGGCAGGCGATGACGGCGTTTGTCGTTATGGAGCTGTCGTAGTCGACGAGGGCAACGGCGCAGGCGTTCGATCCGCCGCCCCCGGAGATTTCGATCCAAGGGACGGTATACGACGAGCCGATGTCCGTAAAGGAGGCGATGTCAACGCCGTAGCCGCCAGGTGTACGGAGAATGACGTTCGTGGCGGCGTTGCCGAGATACACGTAGCGGTCGCATTCGATCTCGAGTCCGCCCTCGTAGATGTTTATCTCGTCTATGTTGAGTCCCTGCACCTGCGTCGCGCTGGCGGGGAATGCGAGTTTGCCGCCGTTGGCATTCACGATGCTGCGCCCCGCGCGGTTCGCCTGGGAGTAGATGACGTCTGTCATGACCATTCCTCCGTTCAGGTTCAACGCGGCGAGTCCGTCGTTCAGGCTCGCACCCACGCGGATTGTGCGTGAAGTCACGCACGCCGTGCCGTCAATCGTCGCATAGGCCGGGGCGACGCCCTCGTAGTCCCATGTCGGTCCCTGGATGGTGAAGTCCAGCCTGCTGTACAGCGAACCCGCACAGGCGTAGAAATGAGCCCCGCGAAGGCCCGTGGACTCTTTGTTCCCGGAACCGACCTCGAAAGCCCACGGACGTTTGTTGTAGATCGCATTGCCGCTGGCCGGGAGTTTGTCCGTGTAGTTCGTGCCCACGGTGACGACGCCGCCCAGGATCTGGAAAACGCCGTAGCCTAGATGACCGATGCGGAAGCGCGTCTCGGTGGAAATATAAGGCAGATCGAGGGTGCCATCGAGGATGGAGAGCGATGCAAACGTATTTTTCTCGTAGCCTGTAAGGAAACGTCCGAGCACAGCTTCGCCGCCGAACTGGACATAGGACGCGCCGTACGTTCCGGTGCGTCCGCCGTCCAGCCGCCCGAGCATGAGTCCCGCCATCGCGGCGGTGGAACCGGAAGGGTTGAGAATCAACCTGCCGCCGTCCCGCAGGAAGATGCGCCCGGAGGCATTACTGTTGTCCGTCGAAGCGCGCCGGCCGACGCAAAGAGCGTGGACGCCGTCCGCACGGACGGTGCCGCCGTCCTTGATATCGAGCGTGCCGCCGTAGTAGTCGTCGACCGCTGCACCTACGATCGAACATGTCTCGTCCGTACCGGTGAGGTCTAGCGTTCCCTCCACATTCATCGTGCCGACGCGCAAATAGAGGTTTGAGGCCGTGATGTTCCCCGTGAACGTGCGTGACCTTCCCGGATTGGCGTTGTGCAGGTCAAGTCGTTTCGCCGAACCGTCGCCCTCTATTGTCTGTTGCCCTGTGGGACGGTAGGACTGGTCGTTGAGCAAAGCGTCGGTCGCCGAAGTGGGCGACGTCTGGGACTCCCAATTTGCCGTGTCGCTCCAGGTGTACGTCCCCGCGTCGGTCTTGATCCATGTCGCGGCGTAGGAAGCAACGCAGGACAACGCGAGCACGGTCGACGCGACGAGACGGACTGTTGTGCGGTTCATTGACGGTTCTCCTTGCTTTGATTTGATGATGTGTACGGAATTGGCTTGGCGAATTCGCCTTCGAACGAAAGCGGCATCAGGTAGACGTTTAGATTCCTGTCGCAGAAATAGATCCTGGAAATGGACGGCTTGCGCCCGTCGCCATCGGCCCAGAATGCATAGAAACCAGGTGCCACGTTGAGCGGTTGGCGCGGATAGTTCTGGTTGCGAGCGCTATGGCTTGTAAGCTTCTTTTCGAGCGTCCACGTCTCTCCTGCGTCATGCGAGATCCATGCGGCGATCTCGCCGCCGGGGTTGTACGGCTGCGGGCCGGTCTCGCTCGCACCGATTATCCGCCAGTCCTTTTCGCCGTCGATGTACAGTTCCGCGAAATCGTAGTTACTGTCGCTGCGTATGCCGGTATCCAACTCGCGCCAGCAGCGTCCCGTCCACTTCGCAAGCTTCCACTCGCGAGGCCCGTCAACCGGACCCGCGCGGTAGCCTTTGGAAATCGTAGAAAGGACGACAGGGCGCCCATGCACGTCGAACTTCACACCCTTTATGTATACGTTGCGGGACTTGTCGGCGTAGGATAGCGCCAGAGCTGGATTGTCGCGCGCATCCAGCGGCAGCTCCAGCGGCTCGCCGGCCGCGTTCTTCCATGTCTTTCCGAAGTCGTCCGATTCCATGTAGTACAGATCCGTGCGCCAGTTAAGCCCCTTGCCTTTCGGATGCTGGTCGAACGCGACGCCGATCTTGCCGCCGAACTGCCACGCCCGCTGGTAATGACCAGAGTTGAAGTATGCCAGACGCGTGCGGTCAGACCACCGAGTCCCGTCCTCGTTGCCGGTCATCATGCAGTTGGACCGGCCGGCTACGTACCAGGCGTGGAGAAACAGGAACCCCTTCCCTGGGATGTAGAAAGGCTGAGGGTATGAGAAATTCCCCTCCCACACGACTTTGAAATTCGAGATGTCGTACGGTTTTACGCTACGCGCGATCGCCGACGGGCGGGATTTCCCGTGGCTTGAGGAGAAGAGGTAGACGTATCCGTTCTTGTCCATGTTGATGACGGCATTGTCATGCGCGTCAGTGGTGTGCTTGTCGAACACGACCGTCGGACGCGCGAGCATTCCCGTCTTGTGATCGAAATACGATACGCATTGCAGAAGCGTGGTGTTGCGCTCGTCAGTGCCGCCGAAGGTGAAAAACGTCTTATCAGCCGCCTTGGAATATATCGCCATCGGAATGTGTCCTGCGCAGTACGTCCCCATGCCGCCGGAATACTTGTAGACGTATTCGTCGCCAGACTTCTGGTTGTAGTACCATATCCCGCGGAAACCGCCCACCTTGCGGTTGAGCAGCTCGAACCCGTGCCGGAAGCCGTCGAAGTGCGGCCGGGCGTCGAACAGTTCCGGAGCCTCAGCCCCGGCTGCCGGCTCCACCGTCTTGCCCTTTGCGCATTCGAGGATCGCGCGGCACAGCCAGAGCATCGCGGCCTGCCCGTGGGAATCGCCGTTTACACGCGGACGCTTCAGGTAGTATGTCCGGTCGTTTTTCGCTCCAGTGCCATCGCACACGGATGCGATATTGCCCCATTCGTCCATGCGCGCCGAGAGCGCGAAGAACGCTTTTCGCATCGCTTGCCCGTACGTTGCGGCATCGAGCCAGCCGTTCTTCACACCTTCAGCGAAGGCGTAGGCGAACATCGCGGTCGCAGAACTTTCGCCCCATGAAGCGGGATCGTCCACGAGCTGACCCCACATTCCGTTTTCGCGCTGGCATTCGAGAAGCTTGGCCATCATCTTGAGATAGCCGCCCATTATGCGCGAACGGTACTCGCTGTCTTCCGGAAGGAACTTGAGCAGCAACGGCATGGCCCCTGCCATCCAGCCGTTGCCACGCCCCCAGAAGAAAGGCGCGCCGGGGGCGTGGTGGAAGAGGCCGTTGGGTTGTTGGAGCCTGTCGAGATACAGAACAGCCTCCTTTGCGGCGCGGTCGATATACCTGCGGTCTCCCGTGAGACGGTAGGCCTGCGTCTGTAACGCGGCAATCATGTAGGTATCGTCGATCCAGAGACGCGTCTGGTCTGTATACCCCTTTCTCCACCAGTCCATCCGCTCTTCGTACGAAGTCTTGTTGTACCATGGCGGCGGGTCGTTCCTCTTCGGTTCCTCCCACTGCATGTCGGCATACTTGAGGCCAAGGGCGCGAGCGCGCGGATCGCCTGTCAGGATGGCGATTTCAAGAGGCACGGCGCCGACTATGGTAAAGTCCACATGCTTGAATTTCGGCAGGATGTCGCTTTTCACCCCGAAGTACGGCTCGAATGCGGCCACAAGGCGATCTTCAGTCTCCTTGTCGCCGGTTATACGGGCGCATTCCATGGCATTCACCCACAGGCTGACCACAGAATACTGTATCTCCCGGCCGAACCCGTAACCATGGTTGCCGCGATAGCCGTTCTCCGGCTTGTAGAAGTCTGGCACCGTGGAGAGGAACTGTTCGGAGATGCGGCGAGCGACGGCGGACGGCTTGACATCTGCCGGCCAACACACGAAAACGTTGTCGCAAACCGCATATGCGCCGCATACAAGCGCTACAGCCAGCATTGCGGCGATCCTTCTGTAAATTGCCGTGGCTCTACAATACGTTCCAGCCTTCATACGTACTCCCAGCGTCCGCGGCGATTATACTACTTCATCCCACGTCTGCACACCCCTCAAGATGAAGGGTATGGGCATCGTGCGCATTATGTGCTAATATCATACCATAATGAACGTCTTTCTAGCAGCAGCCCTGGCAGTTTCGCCTCCAGCAGACGGTCTGGCGACGAACATCGCGGAAACCGCAGCCGCGATGAAAAGCCCGGCTTCGTTCGATTACGACGTGACAGCCCTGGCTTCTGGTGTCGTTCGCAGCATCGACGGTACCCTGTATATTTTTCTCCATGACGGCACGGGAGACCTCTTCGCCATGTCCCGCCAGCCGGAAGGCGGGCTTGAAGCCGGTGATATTGTCAGGGTGCGCGGACGCCATGAGAATCGAAACGCCAGCTACAGCCTCTCTCCGCTCGCGGCATCGAAAGCGGAAAAGCTTGGGCGTTCTGCGCCACTGCCGGCGATCTACGCGCCTTTGCGTGAAATTGTGGACGGGATGCACGACTTCGTGCCTGTACGCACGTCAGGTCTCGTTCGCGATGTCGCTGTCAGCGAAACATCGCGCAAATGGACGACGTTGTCGCTATTCGACGACGGGGAACTCCTGCGCGTCGCCGTTCCGCTTGACGCGAAGCACATGGCAGAACTTTCCAGGTTGATCGGGCGGCACGTGGAAGTGACCGGGTTTCCAAACCCGACGAGCGGCTCCCCGCGCAAATTTGCGGGACGGACGTTGCATTGTCCAGGCATTTCCGCCATCCGCGCCACGGATTCCGGCGACAAAGATCCGTTCGAATCGCAGGGAATCGAAACAATAGTCTTGAAGACCGCCGCGCAAATCGCCGCATCAGGTCGCGTTCGCGCGTCTGGACGCGTCATATGCGCATGGGGCGGAAAGCAGGCGCTCGTCAAGACGCCGGACAACGATTTCGTGCGAATCGTGTGCGAAAGCAATGCGCTTCCTGCCACGGGCGAACACATCGAATGCGCGGGATTTCCGAGAACCGACGCTTTCCATATCACCCTCGTACGAGCCCAATGGCGCAAGGCCGCCACGCCGTCCGTCAGCGACGAGGACAAGACGTTTCCGGCATCGGCCGCAGCAATCCTCGGAGGGACGCGTGTAATGCACGAGTTCCATGGACGCAAGGTGCGGATATCCGGTCGAATACGCAACATACGCGAGGAAGAGGACGGCTCCGTGTCGGCGACGGTGGAGGACGGCGATGCCGCATTCAACATCCTTTGTTCCGCAAACATGCCTGCAGATGCCGTTCCAGGCTGTACCATCGAGGCCGTTGGAACATGCTTCATGGAGGCGAAGTACTGGAAGCCGGAAATCGTAGTCCCGCAGATCCGCGACATGTCGCTAATCTGCAGCAATTCCAACGACATCCGCGTCATTGGTCATCCGCCATGGTGGACGACCGGACGGCTAATGACGCTCGCCGGTTCGCTTGCCGCCGCGCTTTTCGCCGTATTTGCATGGAACAGATCGCTCACCCGTCTCGCCGAACGCCGGGGCCGCCGTCTGCTCGTGGAGGAGATAGGACGCGCAAAGGCAGATCTAAAGGCCGCGGAACGTACGCGTCTTGCCGTTGAGCTTCACGATTCGCTCTCGCAGAATCTGGCCGGCGTATCCATGGAACTGCAAACGGCAGAACGCTACGGAACCGCGAATATCGCCGAAATGGAACATCACATCGCATCCGCAAGCGCAATGATAAAGTCGTGCCTGAACGACATGAGAAACACCTTGTGGGACTTGAGGAGCCAGGCTCTCGACGCAACGGATATTGAAAGCGCGGTCCGGCGCACTCTTCTCCCGCACGTCAAGGGGGTGACGCTCGCGGTCGACCTGACCGTACCCAGAAGCAGCGTCACCGAACAGGAACTGCACGACATCCTGCACATAATCCGCGAACTTGTCCTGAACGGCATACGGCGCGGCGGCGCTCGAACGGTGGAAATATCGGGACGGCTTGAGGGTGACAGGCTCTTATTCCACGTGAAAGACGACGGATGCGGGTTCGATCCCGCCTCGCCTGCCGGGCCGGAAGACGGCCATTTCGGGCTGCGGGGCATTCGCGACAGGCTGGCACGGCACGGCGGAACCATCATATTGGACTCCGCGCCCGGACGAGGAACCACGGCACATGTCGAATTGACGATGGAACAGGCATAGCGAGGAACCGATGGAAAAGACTAGAGTTCTGCTTGTAGACGACCATACCGTGATGAGAATCGCCCTCGCTTCGCTGCTTGGGACATGCGGTGAAATCGAAGTCGTAGGAGATGCCAGCGATGGAGCCGGAGGCGTTGCCGCCGCGCTCAAGCTAAGGCCCGACGTCATCGTCATGGATCTGCTGATGCCTGAAGTAGACGGCGCGGAGGCGACACGCAGGATCCTGCAGGAATGGCCTGACGCGAAGGTGCTTGTACTGACAACTCTCGGAACGTCCGACGTCTTCGCGAAGGCGTTTGAATGCGGCGCGAACGGTGCGATCATGAAGAGCGCGGACCTGCCCGAACTTCGCACGGCGATCGCCACGATTGCCGCCGGGAAACGCTATCTGTCGCCAGAAGTGGAACAGATACTTTCGGACGATCCTCCGGCGCCGCAGCTCAGCCGGCGGCAGCTGGAGATCCTGAAACTCGCCGCGAGAGGATATTCGAACACGGACATCTCGAGCGCCATCGGGATCTCGGCCCCTGTAGTAAACGAACACCTGCGGGCGGCATTCGCGAAACTTGGCGCGGCAAACCGCACGGAGGCGGTGGCCATCGCCATACGCAAGAGGCTCTTCGAATCATGACACGTCCATGGCCCGGCCGGGGACGCCGTCCGGTCAGCCGACAATCAACTCCTCTCGCGGATAGCGGATCGTCTTCGGCGTATCCTGTCCGCCTATGAGCAGGACTACGACCAATGCGCCGAGACGCCCGCCAAACATGCAAAGCATCAGCACCACGCGCCCGACGGCAGAGAGCGATTCCGTGGTGGAGCCGCAGCTCAATCCGGTGGTGGAAACGGCTGAAACGGTCTCGAACAGCAGATTCTCGAACGAAAGCGCCGTGTTTCCGCCGTCGCTGATCAGCAGCGCCGTCATCCCGAACACGACCATCGCGGCGAAAACCATGACTATCACAATGGAATCCCGCACGGTAGACTCGGCGATCGTGCGCTTGAACATGACCGTCTCGCGCTGGCGGCGGCACAAGGCCACGATCGTGCTCAAGAAAACCGCGAACGTGGTAACCTTGATTCCGCCGCCCGCGCCACCGGGCGCCGCGCCTATGAACATCAGCACCATCTCGACAAATCGGGAAGCGACATGCTGCTCCGCGATAGGCGTCACGGTGAAACCGCATGTGCGCGGCGTCACTGCCTGGAAGAACCCGACAGCCAGCTTCTCGCCGAAGGAGAACGGCTCCAGGCTGCCCTGCCATTCCATCGCCAGCACGAACACGTACGTGAACGCGAGAAACATGGCCGTACAGGCCAGAACCACGCGGGTGTTAAGCGAGAAACGCCCGCGCTTCACAAGATTGCGCCGCCAATACTGGACGGTGGCCATGTTGTAGATTACAGGGAAACCCAATCCCCCCGCAATGGCAAGCACGCCCATGACCAGCAGGATCGCCGGACTCGAGCCGAAAACGGCGATCGAACCGGGATCGAGGCTGAACCCGGCATTGCAGAACGTCATGACCGCGTAGAAATAGGCGCGGAACCACGAGACGCTTTCGGCCGGCAGCGATGCGTCTGCGGCGGCGTTGGCGGCAAAACATTCGTGCAAGGCCCATGTGCCGGCCGCTTCGATCGCACCCATCATTATGACGAGCGCGACTATCAGATTCCGCAGACTCTTCATGCCGGACGTCCCGTATCCGTTGACGACCGAATATTCGCGCGCCTGCGCCACGTAGTGGTTTCCCGCCACGATGAGAAAGAACGAAACCGTAGACATTATCCCCAGGCATCCTATCTGAACCAGTGCCAGCAGGACGCACTGCCCGAACAAGGAAAGCTCGCTTGCGACATCTATCACCGTCAATCCCGTGATGCAGACAGCCGAACAGGATGTGAACAAGGCGTCCATAGGCGCCATCCAGGTGTGCGACGGAGACGACACCGGAAGCATGAACAGCAGCATTCCGATGAAGATCGCGCATAGGAAGCCGAGCACGAAGACCTGATGACATCTCATTTCCCGGCTCCGTCAGACGCTGACGAACCGGCGGCGGTCTCGGTGTCGCGCGTGCACTTCTCGCGGAACCAGACGCCCCAGATGCTCAACTCGTACAGCAACACGAGCGGAACGGCCATTAGTATCTGGCTCATAGGATCGGGCGGAGTGAGCACCATCCCGAAGAAGAATGCCAGCACGATCGCGAAACGCCGCCAGCGGCGCAACGCATCGGACGATATGACCCCGAGCCATCCAAGCACAAACAGCAGGAGCGGCACCTGAAACACCAACCCGAAAGCGAGAATCAGCTTGAGGATCAACGGCACGTAGTTCTCCACCTGCACCTCCGTGACGCTCAACCCAAGCCAACGGTTGACGATGTCGAAGAAATTCACGACATTGGGGGCCAGCTGCCCGTAGGCGAACACCACGCCAACGCCAAAAAGCGCCGCTCCGCCAAACAGGAAGAATAGAATCGCCACCTTCTCGCGTTTGGTCAGCGCCGGAAAGATGAAACGAAGCACGAAATACATCACGAACGGGAAGCTTACAGCTGTTCCGCCCCACATGGCGATGGACATGATCTGACTGAACCCCCCAGTCAGGTTCAAGCTCACGATCCGGATCTTCCCCGCCTCCTCGAGCGCGGCCGCCGGCGCCTTGAGCCATCCCAAAACCGCCGGCGAGAAGACGCCGACGACAACGCAGCATACGACCCAAGCCAGTACGGAATGGATGAGGCACTCCCTCAAGGCGACGATATGTTCGAAGAATGGACGCGGAGGATCGTTGTACTCGTCCGGATTCTTCAGTATTGGCCGGATCTTCATGCCGCAGACCCCTTCTCCGCCCCATCGGTCGTAACGGTGATCTTGACAGCCCGCAACTCGGCATCCGTCGGCGGAGGCTTTGCGGCAGGCGTCTCGACCGTGGCGGCGGCAGCTTCTCCAGCCGGCTGCCCGTCGGAACCGTCCTGGTAGTCGGTCTCGTCGTAGTAGTCTTCGTATCCAGGATAGGGATTGTCGTCTGAGTACAAATCGGAACCGTCATCCGCCGCTGCCGACGCGTCTGCAGGATTAGCCGTTTCCCCGGCTGTGGACGCGGAACCGTCAGAGGCGGCTTCCTCCACCGTCTTGCGGACCTCCTGGTCCATGGTCATGATCTGCCGCTTGAACTCGTCCGCAGCCCGCCGGAGCGTCGCCATTATCTGGCCCATCTTGCGTGCCGCCGCCGGCAGGTTCTTGGGGCCTACGACAATAAGCACGACACCGAGCAGAACGAGCCACTCGGTGCCGCCTACGGATTCGAAGATGAACGCGAACGTCATTGAGAAACCACGTTCAACCGGGGAATCCGCCTACTTGTGCTGGAAAACGGCGAATTCGCCGCGACGGTTCTTCGACCATGCACCCTCGTCGTGCCCCATGACCGCTGGCTTCTCCTCGCCATAGCTCTTGGACTGGATGCGATTGGCATCTATGCCGAGCGTCACAAGGTAGTCGCGGATGGAGATGGCGCGAAGTTCGCCGAGGGAGAGGTTATATTCGTTGGAGCCACGCTCGTCGCAGTTGCCCTCGACGATCACGACACGATTGGGCTTCGCCTGGAGATGCTGGGCCACGGCCTCGATCTTGGCGAGCTCGGCCGGCGCAAGCTGGGAGGCGTCAAATCCAAAGTAGACCGGCTTGAAATCCACGTCCGTGCATCGCGCGTAGTTGGGATCCTGATCGAACGGCACGCCCGTAACCGAAGAGACGTCCGTCTCCTCCGCAGCGGCGGCGCCAGCGTCCGTACCGACATCCTGCGCATTGGCGTCCATCGTACCTGCACCGTCAGTCGAGACGTCAGATACCTCCGACTGGCTGGCGAGTTCGTCGCCATTCGCATCGTCATACTTGCACCCGGTCAGCGCAAAAGCAAGCGCACCGCAGCACACGATTGCCATCATTGTAGAACTTTTCATTTCTGTACTCCTTTGGTTTGAAATCTTATGAACTGGAAATCGTTGGAAATGATACCAGAAATCTGTGGTGCATGGCAAGCCCAAACATATGATTTTTGAAAAAGTCCCGAACTGGCAATCCACGGAACATTTTGGTACACTATACCCCGCTCGAAGCATCAGGAAGCGGTCGCCAGTAGCGGCTGCGCCAACCGAGCGGTAACGCCACGGTGGTACGGGACAATCCCCCGGATGCGCTTCGCAAGTACGAAGAAATGGAGATGAGAAGATGACGAAACATGCCGGACGGCACGTTTTCACTTCCGAATCGGTTTCGGAAGGCCACCCAGACAAGGTGGCAGACCAGGTCTCGGACGCCGTGCTGGATGCCTGCCTGGCCAAAGATCCCCTCGCCCATGTGGCGTGCGAGACCATGTGCGGTCCTGGGCTGGTGGTCAACATGGGCGAGATATCGTGCAATGGATTCGAATCGATCAACACGCAGGAGATTGCGCGCCGCGTGGTCAAGGACATCGGCTACGACCGTCCGGCAGAGGGCTTCAGCTGGGACACGTTCAACTACGTAAGCGCGCTGCACGGGCAGAGCCCCGATATCGCCCGGGGCGTGAACCGCAGAAAGGCGGAGAAGCAGGGCGCCGGCGACCAGGGCATGATGTTCGGATATGCCACCAACGAAACACCGTCGCTCATGCCCGTTCCTATCGTGTACTCGCACGAGCTTCTGGTCCTCTTCGCCGGACTGCGCAAGACAGGGGAACTCCCCTTCCTTCGCCCAGACTCCAAGAGCCAGCTCTCGGTCGCCTACGAGAACGGCCGTCCCGTCTCCATCGAGACCGTCGTCATCTCGCACCAGACCACCGAGGCCGGCGCGAACAGGAAGGCCTACGCACAGATCGAGGAGATCGCCCGCGCCCAGCTGGCCAGAACGAAGCTCATCACGAACCATACCCGCTTTTACGTCAACCCCACGGGAAAGTTCGTTGTCGGGGGGCCCACCGGCGACAGCGGCCTCACCGGACGAAAGATCATAGTGGACACCTACGGCGGCATGGCCGCACATGGCGGCGGCGCATTCTCCGGCAAGGATCCGTCGAAAGTGGACCGCAGCGCCGCATACTACGCGCGCTACGCGGCGAAGAACATAGTTGCCGCCGGCTTTGCGGATCGTTGTCAGATACAGGTGGCATATGCCATAGGCGTAGACAAGCCTGTATCCATCTGCGTCAAGACGTTCGGCACGAACCATGGCGCGACGAACGAACAGATCGAAAAGATGCTCCTTTCCGGCAAAGTGTTCGACTTCCGACCGTATGCGCTGATCAACGACCTCAAGCTGACTTCGCCAAAGGGCTGGAGCTACCGCGACACGGCGTCTTACGGACATTTCGGACGGCCGGCGTTCCCATGGGAAAAAACCGACAAGGTGGCCGCATTAAAGGCCTCCATCTAAAGACCGCGGACAAGAATGAAGCCGATTCCCGCCGAGGAGAAATCCGCCGCAGCCACTCTGTCGGACATGGAGATTTTCATATTCCCGGAACTGATGTATTCGCTCGTTCTCGCGAACATTCTTTCTCCGCGTCTCTGGCGCTGGCGCGAACTTGACTGGTTCGCAGGCATACGCGAGATGCGCCCCAAGAAGCGCCTGCAGCGCCTTCGCCAGCACATAATGGACAACTATACGTTCAATCTCGATCTGGAGACGTGGGGACTGACCACACAGGCCCGCGAACTTGCCCGTTTCGCGCCATTCCTTTCGCCGGACGAGATCGCATCTTCCAACGCCCTGTTCGGATACCATGGCGACGCGTACTACTACGACATCGACATCCGAAAACACTTCGGACTGGATAAATACACCTCGGACGTCATACCATACTGGAAGACCGAAACCATAGAGGCGATGGACGCATTCCGCCGCAAGGAAGGCCATGCCACCGGTGCCGGCGAATGCGTCTCGCTCGCCGGGCTCTACGCCGCCGCCGCATTCGTGGTGTGCGGACTGCCCCTCGATACGATATACCTCATGGCAACACCGCTCCACTCGCAGAATTTCCTGGACGTGGACACCGGCATACTGACAAACAACCGACGCCTTGTAACGCGAGCCATGTGGTCCAACGGCACCATAATATCACAGCAGGCCCGCCGTGCTCTGGAACACGAGCGCGTCACCATCGTATCGCACGCCTCCGGCTACATCCATCTTCTCTATCCGGAAGCCACGATAGACAAATCGGTCTATGCGGATTTCGCCGCGAAACTCGGTTCTTTCCTGGTGCCGCCAGATGACGCCCCAGACCAACGCCGTGTGACGCCACGCCTGCCGGACGCCACCCGCATCGCATTCCGCAACGATGACGACCCTCTGGCATTGACGACCGAAATGGATTATCTGGAAATATCAGACCGCCTGCGAGCCCTCCGTTCCACGAACCGCGCCGCCGCCCTTGCACCATATGCCGGACACGAACTTGGAGAAACAGAATCCGCCCCATTCGTCAAGGCCGCGCTGGAACGAAGCCCCGTTTCCCGGAAAGCCCTTTCGCGGCAAAGCGAAGACGGTACGCCCGGCCATGACAAAGCGCCAGGTCCAGATGAAATCATCTCGCGTATCGCCGCCCTTGGAGACGAGTCGATATACGATGGGACGTCGCGGATCGCCCAGCCTGACGAGGCGTGGAACTACGGCACGGGCGATGGCCTTGAAAAGTGCCTGCTCGCAGCCAATCTCGTCGGCGGCACCGAAATCCGCATAGCCGGCGGCACCGCCACGCTCATGGACGGCGAACGGGCAATCCTTACCCTTCCCACGGCCAAGCGTCCGCAAGAATCCATATGGACGCTTGACCATGCCGGTGGTTCCTATTGACCGCCGCCCAGAGCGCGAATCCAGGCAGGAAGCTTGTTCTGGCGAGGCTGTGGGGGCGGGGCTTCCGCCCCGCCGGTGAGACGCACCAGGTCGGAAAGTATGTTCAGAGTCTCTTTCAGGACGATATCGTTTTTGTCGGCAGCCTCCCTGTCTGGATCGGTGGCGTTTCCTTCATCCGAACCAGGTTCGTCAAGGTCGTCCATTCCGTCCGCCTCGTCGAACGTGTCGCGATCCTCCTTCATCATCTTCTTGCGCGCCGTGCGCTCGAGAGGAACCGTCTTGCGTTCTGACGCCTCGCGGCACAGTTTTACGAGCTGGTAGCGCCGTTCCCACTCGTGCGACCCCCTTGTGCGGGACTCAGACAATGCCTTGAGCTGGTCCACATAGCTGCCCATGTTCCATATTGCCTCGCAAGCCACAGGTTCGATTCGCGACCATGGCAATGCGTTCGGAAGTTTGTCCTCGCCTATGTCCGTGCGGTCGTCGATGGCCGAAGGCAGGCGAATGTCGCTCGACACGCCCTTCACCTGGGTGGACGATCCGTTGATACGATAGAAACGGGCGGTAGTGATCTTGATCGAGCCGTATTCCTCTCGTCCCATCGGCAGGACCGTCTGAACCGTTCCCTTGCCATGCGACTGGGTGTCTCCGACTATGATTGCACGCCCTGTATCCTGCAACGCGCCCGCCACGATCTCGGAAGCGGAAGCCGAATGGCGGTCTATCATCACGACAAGCGGCTTGCGCCAGGCGAATGTAGGCTGGTCAGGGAAGGTAGGCAGCACGTATATCTGGCTCTTCTCCCGAATCTGCACCACTGGGCACTGGTCGGGGTTTGGACGCACGAACAGTGCCGTAAGGAGAACCGCCTCGCGGAGCGAGCCGCCGCCGTTGCCGCGCAAGTCCAGGATCATGCCGTCCGCGCCTTCCGTGTTGAAAAGCGCGACCCACTTCGCCACATCCAGCGAGCAGGAACGGTAGCCCGGCTCGTTTGGACGCTTGTCCATCGTGCCATAGAACGCCGGAAGCTTGACATAGCCCATCCTGTAGGAGGTGTCGCCTAGGACGACCTTTTCCACGCGGCCAGTGGCGGCCTGGTCTTCAAGCTTTATCTCGTCGCGAATTATCGGCACCTTCCGGCGGGACGCCCCGTTCTTGTCCGTAACCTCCAGCACCACTTTCGTATCCTTCTTGCCGCGAATCTTCTTGATCGATTTGCGCATCGACTTCCATACCACATCCTCGATAGGGCCATCCCCCTGTCCGACGCCGACAATCTTGTCTCCCTCCTTTATGCTGCCTTCGCGCGCCATCGGCCCGCCTTTCATCACCTCTTTTATTTCAAGCGCACCGTCGTCCATCGACTGCGACAAGACGGCACCCACGCCGCAGAGCGACAGATTCATATCCATGTCGAAATCGTCTTTGCTCATCGGGGCCATGTACGCCGAATGCGGATCGTACGCCATCGATGCGGCCAACATGTATCGCTCCATGACCTTTTCGTCGTCGAGTTCCGTAAGGACCCACGCAAGGTAATGCCTGTACTTGTTGACCAGGTTCTCCTTGGGAGTCGGCTCCGGCTTGTCGGCCACCTTGTCGACCGCATTCGTACCCGACGGCGTCTCATGCGCAACGACGCCTTTCTTTCCGGCATCCTTTCGCTGCCTGCGAGACTTCTTGCCGGACGTACTGTCCTCCGCATCCAATTCGCGCCCCAGAATCTGCATGAGCATCTCGTTCTTTATGCGCCTGCGCCAAAGTTCGTTCCGCTCGTCGACAGTTGCCGGCCACGGCGCATCCTTGCGGTCGAACTGGCAATCTTCCCGCACGGAGAAGTCGAACTCCGCCGTTTCGAGCAGATTTGTCACATAGGTCACGCACTCCTCAAGACGCCGGACGAATATGCGGTGCATGTCATAGACGAACGACACGTCGCCGCGGCGCAACGCATCGCCTATCCTGCGTTCCATCGGAGAGAACAGTTCGATGTCCGACTGCAGAAACACCTGATGTCCATAGTCGTACATGGTCACAAGATTGGTCCAGGCGCGCCGGGAAATCTCATCGCCTAGCGGCTGTTGGGTGACATGGTATGTCGGCAACATGCTGGCGACCTTGCGCGCTATGCGCCCGTAATGAGCCTGCGGCTTGATGTCTAGGCTGGAAACGGACGGCGCATATTCCGCCTGTGCAACGAATGCAACGAGAAGAACCGACAACATGATTTTCAAACGCTTTTTCATAATTCCACCAATTTCCAAACTCATCAACACCTCTTCACACGCACGTTTCCATCAACTGGGCGACACGATCCACGTCGCTTGCAGACAGGACTTTTGGCTGATCCAGCATCCAAGCCACCGCGACATTGGCGTTCAGCACCATTACAGCCCCGACCTTTTTCTGCGAATCGGCAAACGTGTCCGACGCGAAGCACACCACGGGAACGACATCCCCCGCCTCCCATCCGGCACGCTTCAGGGCCGACTTCACGGCGGCCGCCTCGCGCCGTGCCTGAACAAGCGGAGGACGGTCTGGCAACGCGCCGTTCACGAGTATCTCTCCGTCTTCCAACGTAACTGCTCCTCTCCAGCTTTTCGTCTCCACCGAAAAGACTCCGGACGGCCCGACCACGACATGGTCGACATGGTGCCCTCCAGCAGCGAAATCATGGAACACGTGATAGCCGCCAGGCAACGTCGCAAACCGGCCGGCCACCTTTTCCTCGCCACGAGCGCCCTTGAAGAAAGACTCAACCCTGCGCAGCCCCTTGCGCCAGAATATCGCCGTCGCCAGAAGCGTCGCTACGAACAGCAACGCGAATAGAAGCGTGCTCCGGCCCAATACCAGAGCTGCGCCAAACGCTCCGAGCGCGACGAAACACAGGAACAGAGGCCAGAGCGACAATACCGTTCCACGAACCTTCGCCCATTCGCCGGGCATGCCATGTTGAATCGAGTTCATTGCCTTGGGACGCCTTGTTTTTCAAGTTGGTTGCTGATTATGCCGTCGGCTATCGCCTCGGCAGTCAGGCCGTGGGCTGATTCAAGTTCGGCCACAGAGCCATGAGATATGTATTCATCTGGCCATCCGAATTTCATGTCAGCGCAGATCTCATCGCCGAACCCGCCGGCGACGGCTCCATTTTCAATCGAAACGACCGTTGCGCCGGCGGCGCGCTGGCTGGCGAGCAGTCCGGAATCGAACGGCTTGATGAAACGAACGTTGACGACCCCCGCCTGCAGACCGTGCGAGGCCAGCCGTTCCGCGACCGCAATGGCTTTCGGCACCTGGTCTCCAAGCGCCCACAGCTGTATTGGCGCATCTGGCGCAAGCATGACCTCTGCACGTCCCCATTGAAGGCCGCAACGTCCGTCATGGCTCTCGAATTCGCACGGACAGCCACGGGGGTAGCGGATGGCCACCGGCGCGTTGCGGGCAAGCGCCATCTCCACCATCATCTCAAGTTCCGCAGCGTCTCTCGGCTGGAGGATCGACAGATTGGGCAGACAACGTAGCATAGGTATGTCGAACATGCCATGATGGGTCCGGCCATCGGCCCCGACAACTCCGGCCCGGTCGATGCCAAACACCACCGGCAACTTCAGCAGGCACACGTCATGCATCACCTGGTCGACGGCGCGTTGCAGAAATGTGGAATAGACGGCCACCACCGGCTTCATGCCTCCCTTGGCAAGTCCTGCCGCAAATGTCACCAGATGCTCCTCGCATATGCCGACGTCGAAGAACCTGTCCGGGAATTCCCGCGCAAACGCAGCAAGGCCTGTTCCCTCGCGCATGGCAGCCGTCAGGGCGCATACATTCCGGTCACGCCGGGCCGCCGCACACACGGCCTCGCCGAACACGTCCGACCATCCCCTCCTGACGGCTTTGGCGTCCGCACGACCGTCAATGGCAAAAGGGCCGACGCCATGCCATGCCGTCGGGTCCTTTTCCGCAGGCGAAAATCCCTTTCCCTTGACTGTGACGACATGTACGACTACGGATCTCTTGTCCTCCTTCGCCACAGTCAGCGCTGATATCACCGCATCCAGATCGTGCCCGTCGACAGGCCCAACGTAACGCAAGCCGAAAGACTCGAAAAGCGAGTTTCTCAACCAGAAAGACTTTACCATCCGTTCAAGCCGATGGTATGCGGATCTCAAGAAAGTCAACCGCATCAGGTGTCCGGCGCGTTCGGCTGCGGCCTTGGTACGGTTATACCGCACATTTGTCAACAACCGCCCCAGCACGCGCGCGAACGCGCCGACATTCCTGGAGATGGACATGGCGTTGTCATTAACCACGACAATCATCTTGTCCGTCAACATCGTGCAGTTGTTCAGGGCTTCAAGCGATTCGCCGTTAGCAAGCGACGCATCGCCAATCACCACGACAACATGCCCCCCGCCCAGCCGGTCGCGTGCCGCCGCAAGTCCTTCAGCCGCCGCCAAAGCAGAACCGGCATGGCCGGCCACAAAGGCGTCACATGGAGATTCCTCGGGATTTGGGAATCCCGAAAGGCCGTTGAAACGGCGCAACGAGCCAAATGCCGCGTCGCGTCCTGTCAGGATCTTCCACGCGTACGACTGATGCCCGACATCCCAAAGAATCATGTCCGCAGGCGGGTCGAACGTCCGCAGCAGGCCTATCGTAAGTTCTACCGTGCCTAGCGACGAGGCCAGATGCCCGCCGTTGGCAGATACCGTCTCAAGTATCCGCGCGCGCACCTCGTCAGCCACTGCCGGAAGACGGTCTGCATGAAGATTCTTCAACTCCGCATGCGTAATCACGGCCGTCCCCCCATGCGCCTGTTGCGCGTCGCATAGCTTGCGAGCGCAGCCGAAAAGTCGTCCTTCCCAAAGTCCGGCCACATCACCGGTGTCGCCCAGAACTCGGAGTAGGCGCTCTGCCACAGCAGAAAGTTCGACAACCTGAACTCGCCGGACGTACGTATGATCATATCGGGATCTGGCACGTCCGATGCATACAGGTAGCTTCTGAAAACCGCGTCAGACGGAACCTCGGCGCCGCTGACCTTTCCATCACGGACCGCACACGCGTAAGCGTATGCAGCCTCAGCGATCTCGGATCGTCCGCCGTACGAGATCGCCAATATGAGCTGGAGCCCGTCGCATCCGTCTGTCATCCGCTCGATCTTCGCGATCATCCGCTGCAAGACCTGCGAAAGATCCGCACGCCTTCCGATCACGCGAACGCGTATGTTCGCATCGCGGAAGGCGGCGGCTTTCGTCTTGAGCACCAGCGTCATCAATTTCATGAGATCGCCGACCTCTTCTGCCGGGCGCTTCCAGTTCTCCGTAGAAAAGGCATATAGCGTCAGATACCTGACATGCGCGTCCCTGCACCAGCCCACGACGCGCTCCACCGTCCTGACACCGGCACGATGGCCTTCGAGCCTGGACTTGCCCCGCATTTCCGCCCAGCGACCGTTGCCATCCATTATCATGGCCACATGTTCCGGCACACGGCTCATTTCGCCTCCTTCCGGCGCGCAAGCACCAGCAGGGTCGTGGCATTCTGCCCGAACTTCGCCTCGGTATCGGCCAGCTCGTAGTTCTTCTTCAGCAGCTCGAAATACCGCTTCTGCTCAGAAAACGGAGTTTCCCTGCACGATGGCGCGGCAATGGCAAAGGCGTATCCGCTGCATGCCGCGATTCCACACGGCGCTGAAGAAACCAATTCCTCCATAAGTTCGCGATTCAGCACATGCAGTTCGCGCGCCCTGTCTGTAGACCAGTCGGGGAAGTAGCAGAACGGCCCCATTTCCAGGCCCGGCGGAACTTCGCGGCCCGTCTCGATGGCCAGATAGAGATCCTGTGTCAGAAGCATCTTGCCGGTCGGATCAAGGCATTCTATCTCACGTGCCACCTCGCGAAGCTTGGCCAGCTCCGTCTTGTCCTTCTTCTGGCTCCAGAAACGGTCCTGCCCGTATGTGGCCCATTCCTGCAGAAGCGGCGAAGTGAACGACATGCCGCATGCGGCAAGCAGTGCAAACCAGGCGGAACGGACATGCACCCTCGCCCCGGACCCCCGCGACTTCGCGAACCATGCGGACGCGACTACCGCCAGCATGCCCATGACCGGAACCTGATAGTCGTCATACGGGAATGGTGCGCTCAGCTGCAGAAGAAACACCGACAGAAAGCCGAATGACAGCGCCCACATCGTCAAGTGCGCTGCGGAATCCACCGCAACGGACTGCCTTGTGGAGCGTGCAAGCGACATCGCCGCGACGCCTATTACGCACAGGGCCGCATATCCGCGAAGAAGCCGCGACACGGATCCTATCGCGAAGACAGGGTCGAATCCGCCACGCGCGGCATGGTAGCTCTGTGCGGCCAGCAGCGCGCGCAGGGAAACCGGTTCAAGCGCGAACAGCCCGTACGTCATGAACAAACCAACCGCCCCACCTAGTCCGAACCACAGGAAAGCCCAGCGGAATTCACGGAAACACAGCAACAGCAACCCGCCTGCGACAGGCAATATCAAGATGAGCGATATCCTCGTGCCTGATGCGAAAGCCAACGACATCCCCGCCGCGAAAAGGAGTCCTGGCCCGGTTGCGGACGAAATCCTCAAACCGCACAGCATAAGCAGGAATCCTGCCATCACAAACATGCTGCCAAGCGCATACGTCTTGGGAATGGCCGTAAAGTACAGATGATAGAGGTTGCAGGACAGCACGGCAAACACTGCGAATCCTGCAAGCGAACGCCGCTCATCCGGAACGAGGCGCCTGACAAGAGCGACAGCCATCGCCGTAGCCGCGAATCCGAAGAGGATCGTCACGACACGCCCGCCCAGCAGCCCGTGAAGAGGCGAACCGGCGCCCCACAGCGGGGCCAGAACCGAATAGACAAACGGCATGGCCGGCCCCTGCGTGAAGAAGAAATCGCGGTACGGCAGCTTGCCGCCGCGAACCAGTTGAGCCGCGTACAGATACCAGCCTTCGTCCTGGTTCAACCCGCCCCACCACACGGCGATCACGGCCATGCACGCCGCGGCGCCGACGGCAAAAAGCCATGGCGCGCGGAATGATGCGAAAAAATCTGCAATCCGTCTCATCGTAGGGATCGGTAGTCTACCATTTTCAGAGGCGGAATGGAAGCCGTTTCGCGAACGACCTCGCGGCAGATGCCGCCAATTGCGGCCTAGCGGATCGACACCTGGCCTGTCAAGCCGGACGGTTGCAGGCTGTCAAAGGTCGTGTATCCCGAATATACCGTTGGAACTATCGCCCACGGCCGCGCTGGATCCTTTGTACGCTTCGCGTTCCAGTAGCGGAGCGTGCTTCTGGTCACACGATCCTTCTCCGGCAGGAAGCAGTCTCCCACCAGACGGTTGTACCAGTTGTTCGTCACCCGGACGACAATGGCATTCTCGCCAGGATGGAAGATCGCCTTGGCTTCCCACGGATCGCACCAGACGACTCCGCAATCGGTGTCGTTGACCTCCACGCTTGCTAGGCCGGAAGGCAGACGCCCCAGCGAAATACGCGTCGCCTTGGCTGCTTCAGCATCCGTCAGCGTGACAGTAGTCCGGTACGTGGCCGTGCCGGCAAAATACTTGAGGTCGTCAACCGTCGTCCAGTCCGTCAACTCGGTAATAGTACGCGCCGGCGGCGGCAACGCCGTGATCCCGGGATGGTATGAGAAGGAAACATGCCAAGGACCCGGCAGAATCTTGGGAAAACGCACAGCCGCGTCCGTATTGGGGCACTCGACACGGCATGGACGCGCATTGGCCGTTGCAGATGGTCTGAACACGACAAAACACGAACCTGACAGAGGGAGGTCCAGCGCCACCTTCGTGCGCCCATCGCCCGTAGATACGGACTTCGCGCACGACCTGTCGCCGGTGACGGCATCCCAGATTTCCGCCGGTCGGCCCGAAACGCGGAACGTCATGTCACCGGCACCCGATCCGACAACGAAGTAGATGTCCGTGTCCGTAGCGGCATCGCGGCGATGTATGGACATGAAAGGCCCTTCGTAGTCTGGCGGGAACAACGAAGCCACCTTCCCGGCCTCGCCTGGCGCGAACACTTTAAGCCCCGCCTTCTTGAGCTCTTCCACCCTGGCGAGGACGGCGGGCTTGAGCGGCTCCTGCGGGAATTCGGGATCCCACACCAGCGCACCGTACGAGACGCCGTCAGGCAGCACGAGCCGTCCGTCCTTGAACGTCACGCGGTTCAGCAGCGCATCGTCGTTGATGATGTCGTAGGAATAGCCCTGCGGCAACTTGGCCTTCGACGAGTCGTACGGCTTGTCGAGGTAGAGGCTCCAATGCTGATACGGCCTGTCGCCGGCATAGACCGCGTAGTCTTCCACTGGCTTGCCCTGCTGCAGCAGCCACTGGCATCGGCCAAGATACCCCACGAAACCGGACAGTTCGCGATGCCATGTGACGTTGCGGTTGATGTGCGTTCCGGCGAAATATTCAGCGCCGGGGATGCCGAATTTCTTCGGAGAGCAGGTGAACGTGTGCCACACCAGGTGGTTGATCCCGCCTATGAAACACTCGTCGCCGCTGAATTTTATGTGCGCAGGATCCACCGACCAGTGCAGCTTCATATGCGTGAACGCCTCTGCCGAAGCGCGTGGAAGCCCGTAGAGATGGGCCGTCGCCGAAGCCGCTCGCACATGGTACCGTCCCGCCAGCCTTCCGTTCACATTGCGGTCCGGCCAGAATTCGCCCTGCGGCAGGTCGTTGACGGCTAGAAAGTCGATCTGGTCCGCCTCGCGGAAGATTTGCGGATTGCGCCGCCATGGGCCGCCGGACTCCGAATACCAGTCCACGTTCCGCGCATGCGCCAAATCGCGCATGGTGCCGTAGAAGTTGTTGCGGAACATGTCGTTTCTGGCACGTCTGTAGGCGCGCATGAACGTCTCGTTGGCGTCGGCATCCGCATCCACGAAACCCGCCAGCTGCGGCAGGTGCGGTTCGATGTCCATGCCGGTGTATTTCTTGAACTCGCGCTTGAAGTCTCCGGTCCACGTGGGCATCGTGCCCTCCCAGCTGACCGAGTAGAGATGGGACAACGTGCGGTCGCGCCCGACGAGTTCGGGGATCTTGGCCATCAACGTCCCCTGGAAACGGTTGAAGTGCCCTGTTATGGCCTTTGGATCAAGCACGTCCACGTCGTGTTCGTGCCCAGGCAGGACCGTATAGCCGAAACGGACGGCTACGCACTTCGCTCCAGGGGCGTTCGGCTTCGCCAGAACGAACGGTCCTGTGCTGTCGGCCGCATCCATGCGTTTTCCGCTGGACGCGCTCATGGTGTATACGCCATCGCCGCCATTGCTCCAGCCTGACGGCGCCTTTCTCTCCCCGCCAGTGTACCACACCGTCTGGAGCGCAATGTCATGATAATACGGGAAGTCGGGCTTTTCCAACGCTTCTGCCGTAGTTCCTGCAGGGTACACCTTGTATACCAGCCTTTTCGGAGCATCCTCGCCAACATCCCACGGGCCATCCAGCTTGCCGCCGGACGAGCTCATGTTCATGGTGAACTTCAATCCCAGGCGCGCCGCCTCGCGAATGGCGTGTATCACATGCTTCTGCCACTCCGGGCTCATGAATTCAATCTCTGGCTTCGGATTGACGACATGACGCTCGTCATCCCAGTAGCCGCGCGAGTCGAACATCAGCAGACCGCCAAAACCAAGGCGCTTCATCGCCTCCAGGTCGGCCGTGATGGTTTCCTCGTCAACATGGCCGTTTATCCACCACCAGTAGCACCATGGCCTGTTTTCCATTGGAACGTTCGCAAACCCCTCCGCCAGGCGATCGCCCGCCGCAACCATGCATGCAAGCGCAGTCGCAATAATGAGCCCTGTCAGTTTCTTCATCGTATTCCTTTCGTTTTTCATGAAAAGCCGCAATCCATATGCTGTCAGCGGTCGAACGCCACGGCCTTCGACATGTCCGGCACGAGAATCAGCCTGTCTCCGTGCGCCACAACCGCATCCCCGGGCGCGCGCGCCAGCACGGACAGCCGCCTGCCGTCTACGATCGCATGGACTATCGTCTCGGATCCTAGAGTCTCGACTATGTCCGCAACAGCCTTAAGCGCGCCAGGAGCGGAAGCGGCCGCACTGTCATCGCCGCGCGCCACACGTATATGTTCAGGACGGATGCCCGTTGTACGCGCGAGATCGTAGACGCCTGGCGGAAAAAGGTTCATCGGCGGCGTCCCTATGAAAGACGCCACAAACGTATTGGCCGGCCGGTTGTAGACCTCCATCGGCGCTGCCGCCTGCTGGATGCGCCCGGCGTTCATGACTACGATCCTGTCGCCCATCGTCATCGCCTCGGTCTGGTCGTGCGTGACATATATCATGGTGGCGCCAAGGGCATGGTGCAGCCGGACTATCTCGGCCCTCATCTCAACGCGCATCTTGGCGTCAAGATTGGACAACGGTTCGTCGAAGAGGAACACCGCCGGCTCGCGCACGATCGCGCGCCCCACCGCAACGCGCTGGCGCTGCCCGCCAGACAGAGCCTTTGGCAACCGTTCAAGATACGGAGTAAGACCGAGAGTTTCGGCAGCGGCAGCCACCCGCCTACCGATCTCGTCCTTCGGCACGTGGCGCAGCTTCAGGGCGAAAGCCATGTTCTCGCGCACGGTCATGTGCGGGTAGAGCGCATAGTTCTGGAATACCATCGCGATGTCGCGTTCCTTCGGCGGCAGCCAGGTCACGTCGCACGTCCCGATGCGTATTGTACCGGATGTCGGCAGTTCAAGCCCCGCCACCATGCGAAGCGTCGTGGATTTCCCGCAGCCGCTGGGGCCGACAAGCACCAGAAACTCGCCCGCCGCCACGTCCAACGAAAAATCGTCGACCGCCGGCGCCTGGCCTGCGGCATACGTCTTGCTGACATGTTCAAGGACCACGCCTTCTTTGTCTCTTCGCTCCGTCACGGCTTCATTATAGCATATTCTCCCCGTCGCAGGAATCCCTGCACGCGAAGCTTACGCCGACATGCCCTAGCGAAGAATCAGCGCCGTGCCATGTTCCGTCCGCACCACAAGTCTCCCCTCCTCCACAGAAATAGCGCTGCCGCGGGAAACATCGCCGTCTATGCTGACGATCCAGTTCCCCAAGCGATCCACGTGATGCGCATCCGACAGTGTCAGAGGAAGCACCAGACGCGATGGCAGCTTGCCGGAGATTCCCGAGATGCATAGCGTTCCGTTTTGAGCCGGAACGAAACGCCTGATCTCTCCCGCACCTGAGGACACGTCGACCTCAAGCGCGTTGATTGCGATGTTCTCAGCGGGGATCTCCGACAGGTCCAACGTCGCGCCGGCATCAACCTTCACCGTGCCAAAAGTCGTGAACGACCATGTGCCGTTCAAGGCAGAGAACAGGAATGGCACATGCTTGTTGCCTCCAAACATACGGGAAGTATCGAGCAGCGTCTGTCCGCTCCGCGAATCCATGGTCGTCCAGGTGCCATTTTCGCCGGTAGGGCTGGATTGCAGCTCCCAATCGCAAACCTGCTCTTCGTTCCCGAAGTTGACGGCCCTGGCAAGGTTGTACGAATACGCAGGCGCGGCATCGTCGGCCAGCCGCCACGATACCGTTTCCCACGTATCTTCGTTGTCGGCCACAAGCGTCTTGTTCGTGTAGAACACGCCGCCCCACCATGACGATATCTGCACGGTGTCGTAGGCGTTGCTGATGCTTCCGTCACTTTCATTCAACACATACCGCAGGTACCGGTACTCTCCGCCGTTGGCAATCGGGTTGTCGGTTGTAGCCTTGCCTGGATACAAATCAGTGAATACCGTATTGTTCCATACGCAGATGGGATTTGCGCTCGTTATGTATTTCGCCTCGAGTTCGGAGGCTTCCGTGCCGATAGCCGCCTCCCTGTTGCACACGCCTGCCAGATTTATGCCGTCTGCGGAAAAAAGCCCGATAGTGCCCAAGGCCAGTGTCGTCTTGACTTCCGACGAGTCTGGCATGGTGTACGTCTTGCCGCCATTGGATTTCTTGGCGATGAACCGCCAATACTTGTTGGCGCATGGCGTTCCGCCAAAACGGAGACACCCTCCCTTCACATGGAGCGGCGTTCCATTGGCATCTGCCGGGGCGATGCAGGTAAGATAGCTGCTCCCCTCCTTCACGTGTGGTATTATTCCCATATACAAATCGACGATGGAAATCTCGTTCGTCTGCGTGCTGTTGATGCCGTATGTGTACGTGACATCGTCGCCAATAGCCATGGCAGCGAAATCGAGAGCGCCTTCGCACTGCAAAGTCGTGTTGGTGACGGCAAGAAGCCGCCCGGAGAACGTCGTGCCTCTCGGAATGTACAGGTTGCCGCCAATGGCCGCAAACGTGTCCACCGTCGCGTTGGAAATGGCGAGCGTGCCCGTTCCGACCTTCACGGGCCTGATCCCAGGATTCGACAAATCTGCGGACAGCACGCCATCCGCGTTCCCGTCGCCAAACGTGAGCGCGACGGAGCCTGTCGAGTTCGACACGATGGCATTCTCCGCCACAAGCCCGTTCACTTTCTGCGGATGTCCCGACAGATCGAGCAGCGTCAACTTGCCGGCATCGGTAACCGTATTTACGGTATACAGCCGGACGTTGCCGACGTTCGCGCCCCAGGGCAGCACGTTGTCCACTAACGTCTTGTAGATGCCGCCGCCTCTAGAGCCTCCGTTGGCAAGGACAAGATTCCCTATCGACTCCCATATGATGTTGGCGTTTGACAGTTCGACATACATGCGATATCCACCAGAGAAGAACCCCTGTTCAAGCTTGACATCGCCACCGCCGCGAAACCTCAACTTGCCTTTGCTGTCTTTGTTCAGCAGTATGTAGTGCTGGTCGGAGGTCGAGATGCGCACGGGGCAGGACGGCGAACCCTCCAGAATCATTTCGTTGCCTGCCGATGGCAGATTGAACAGCTTCGTCCCCCAATTGCGCGGTGCGATATATCCGTCCAGCCCGGTCCATTTGATTCGCGATGGCTTGGCGCTTTCGCTTGTGACAGTCCGGAGCCATACGTAGGCGTTCGCGCCGATTTCGCACACGTCAATGATATCGCCGTCTGCCGTGGCATTGGCCGACACGTTGAAAGCAGTACCTCTCAGCTGTGCAGACGAGCCAAGCACCACCTTGCCGTGCCCACCGTTCGCACCTACGACGGTCGTCAAGGTATATCGGGCAGCATTCGCGACCATGTCATCAATTTTCTTCGAACTGGCAATCTGCACAAGGGCGTCGTCTCCAGCGTTTGGCCCTACGTCAAGCGTGGACGAGACCTTGCTGTTTTCGTTGGTGACGAGAAAGAGATTCGCATTGACAAGCAATGTTCCGCTGACAGATGCGTTTCCGTACCATGAATTGGCGGAGATGGTGGCGGTGCCTCCACGCTCAACCGAGATGTCTTCCAGCTCCGGCCCGTACGCCGTCGCTCCAAACGACGCGCCTATCAATCCAATCGCCAAGGAAAGAACTACCGAACGCAACTGTAATTCCCCCCCCCCTGCAAATGCGCACGCTTTTGAAATTTCATCGCAACTTATCTCCTTGATCGGCCTTATGGATTCAGAAACGAGTCGACGACTGGATTCTATCAAACACCCGTTGCCCTGTCAATTCAGCGGAAAAGCCTCTGACCGCTTGTCGCCTTTAGACGCATCTTTCAAAACAGTAACGGCGGCCGTCCAGGAAATGGACAGCCGTCGCGTCTGACTGGAACGTTCCGTCAGATTTCTCATGCCGGATCGAACTGATCCTTGCCGACTCCGCACATGGGGCACGTCCAGTCGTCAGGGAGATCTTCGAACGCCACATTGTTGTTGTCGGCCGGGTCGTAGACGTACCCGCACACTCTGCATACGTATTTCATCGCCGTTTCCTCACTTGAAGTAACGCTTCAACAGACCTTCGAATCCGGCGCCGTGACGCGCCTCGTCCTTGGCCATCTCATGAACGGTGTCATGCACCGCATCGTAGCCAAGCTCCTTGGCTCGCTTTGCCAGCTGGAGCTTGCCCTCACATGCCCCCTGCTCCGCGGCAGCGCGGAGTTCGAGGTTCTTCTTGGTGGACTTTGTAAGCACGTCACCCAGGAGTTCTGCGAACTTCGCGGCATGCTCGGCCTCCTCAAAGGCATAACGCTTGTATGCGTCTGCAATCTCGGGATAGCCCTCGCGCTCGGCCTGGCGGCTCATCGCAAGATACATGCCGACCTCCGTGCACTCGCCGGTGAAGTTCATTTCAAGGCCCTTCACAACCTCGGCATCAAGTCCCTTGGCCACGCCGATTTCATGCTCGCAGGCCCACGTCATCTTGTCGGTGGCCTCCTTCACAAGGAACTTGGCCCCTGCGCAACCGCACTGCGGACACTTTTCCGGCGGCTCATTGCCCTCATGGACATAGCCGCAAATCGGGCACACGTATTTTTTCATTCGTCTATCTCCTTCTTCTTCCCCGTTCGTCCGGGGGACACAGCCGGAATCCATTCCCGCCTGCACGGAAATTATACCAGAACCTCGCCGTGTGCGCCAATGCTTTTAGAGCTGGCTGCTACCGGCTCTTTGGCGTGGACTAGAATATGCGCTTCTTGTACAGGTAGAACAGCAGTCCGATTATGCCTGTGGCCAGGATTCCCGACACTGCGGAAAGCACGGCGAACGCATGTTCGTAACCCTGCATGGGCAGCGCCACGTTCATGCCGTAGGCGCTGGTGATGACCGTCGGAACGGCGAGCAGGATCGTAGCGGCCGTCATGTATTTCATCACATTGGAGAGGTTGTTGTTGATGAGAGATGCGAAGGTGTCCAACGTGCCGTTGAGGATGTTTGCATGGATTGTAGCGGTCTCAAGGGCCTGCTGGTATTCGACTTGCGCATCGTCAAGCACGTCGGAGTCGTCTTCTGTCAGGCTCAGCTGCCGCGCATGGTCGAGACGGTTGATCAGGATGTTGTCAGCCTTGAGCGACGTGGAGAAGTACACCAGAGACTTCTGGTAGGTGAGGAGCTTCAAGAGCACTTCGTTGGAGATCGACTCGTGCAGTGAATCCTCAAGATCCTCGGTCTTCACGTGTATGTCGCGCAAGTACCGCAGGAACAGGACGGCGGCATGCCAGAGCAGCCGGAAGGCAAAACGGTTCTGCTCCTCCGGCGGGCAGACGCGGCGTATCTGGTCCAGAAACGCATTGGTCACCGGCGTGGCGGCGGAGCATATCGTGATGACGCTGGTCCTGAAGAGGACGATGCCCAAAGGCGCAGTAGCATACGGCAGAACGCTTTCATCGTCTTCCTCGCCGCGTACGGGGTACGGCACGTGCACGATGATGAGCGAAAAACCGTCTTCACTCTCGAAACGCGGTCGTTCCTCGCGGTCGAGAGGATCGGTAAGGAAGTCCCGCGGCACCTGAGAGAAGGACAGAACCCGTTCCAATTCGGCAGTCGTCGGCTCGGTGAGGTTGATCCAGCACGACTCAACGAGTTCGGACGACTCCTTCAAGCCGCCGTTCTCCCATCTGTAGATTGCCATCATGCCGGAACGCTCCTTTCATGCCACGCGCCGGAGGCTCCCCGGCGCGTCTAGAGTATCACGGAACGCGCGTCTCTCCATCGGTCCCGCGAATTTTGATGTGCAGCTCGCGCAGCTGCTGCTCGGTGACGAAGTTCGGGGCGTTCATCATCAAGTCCTGCGCCTTCTGGTTCATCGGGAAAGCAATCACTTCGCGGATGTTCGCAGTGTCCGCGAGCAGCATCACCATGCGGTCCACGCCGGGTGCGATGCCACCGTGCGGCGGTGCGCCGAACTGGAACGCGCTGTGGAGAGCGCCGAACTTCTGTTCCACCACGTCCTTGGTGTAGCCGGCGATCTCGAACGCCTTGTACATCACTTCGGGGAGATGGTTGCGGATGGCGCCGGAGGAAAGTTCGATGCCGTTGCAGACCACATCGTACTGGTATGCCACGATATCGAGCGGCGGCATCTCGTTGAGCGCCTTCAATCCGCCCTGCGGCATTGAGAACGGGTTGTGTGAGAAGATGATCTTGCCAGTCTCGGGATCCTTCTCGAAGAACGGAAAGTCCACTATCCAGCAGAACTTGTAGCAGCCGTGCTCGCGCACGTCGTTCGTCATGTTGTCGGCGATGTTCGTGCGAACGAGACCGGAAAGGCGATGGCACTCGTCGGGATCGGCGGCCATGAAGAAGAGGCAGTCGCCGGGCTCCATCTTGGCGAGAGACTTCATTTCCTCCAGCTGCTCGGGGGAGAGGAACTTGGCGATAGGCCCTTTGAGCTCGCCATCCCTGGTCCAGGAGATGTAGCCGAGGCCCTTGCCTCCGTTCTCCTTGACGAATGCCTCGCGCTTGTCGAACCAGGTGCGGGTCTCCACGCCTACTATGCCTTTGACCAGCAGGCCCTTGACCAGTCCACCGTGCTCCACGCAGGCGGCGAACGCCTTGAAATTGGCGCGGCGGAAGAAATCGCTCATGTCGAACCACTTGAGCGGGTTGCGGAGATCAGGCTTGTCCGAACCATACACCATCATCGCATCGCGGTACTTGATGCGTGGCCATGGCGCCGCGTTGCAGGTCCACGTGGAGAATTTCCTGAATGTGGCGGAAACGACATCCTCGACGACTGCGAATATCTCATCCTGCGTGGCGTACGACATCTCGATGTCGAGCTGGTAGAACTCGCCGGGCGAACGGTCGGCGCGGGCGGCTTCATCGCGAAAGCATGGCGCGATCTGGAAATATCTGTCGAACCCGGAGACCATCAGAAGCTGCTTGAACATCTGCGGGGCCTGGGGGAGGGCGTAGAACTGGCCGCGATGGATGCGGCTCGGCACCAGATAATCGCGTGCGCCTTCAGGCGACGAAGCGGTGAGTATCGGCGTCTGGAACTCGTTGAAACCCTTGGCCCACATCTGTTCGCGGAGGAAGCGGATGACCTGCGAGCGGAGCATGATGTTCTTGTGCAACTTCTCGCGGCGGAGATCCAGGAAGCGGTACTTGAGGCGCATCTCCTCGCTTTCGTCTGCCTTCTCGTCCGGGATGTAGATTGGCGTGACGGCACTGGCGGATTCCATCACCAGTTCGTTCGCCTCGATCTCGATCTCGCCAGTCGGGAGGTCGGGGTTGATCGTCTCCGGGTCGCGAAGCTTGACTTCGCCGGTGACGGTGATGACCGACTCCAGATGCGCCTTCTCGACGAGACCGAAGAAGCTGCGCGAGGGATGGACTACTATCTGCGTTATGCCGTAGTGGTCGCGGAGATCGACGAACAGGATGCCGCCATGGTCGCGGAGGCGGAACATCCAGCCGGAAAGCCGGACGGTCTTGCCGGCGTCTTCCTTGCGTAGCTGGTTGCAGGTATGTGTACGGTAAGGATGCAAGTCTGCCATGGTTCTGTTCTTTCTTTTCTTTGGCCGCATATTATACCACAAAGAACCCTCCGCGCAATGCATATTTGTTTGGTATAATGTCCGTCGATGTTCGCAAAGCTCCATGCAAAACTAGGCGATTTCTGGTGGTATTCGCTGATGCTCTTCTGCGCGTGCCGCGCAGCCGACCTGCTCAACGCATTCGTAGGGCTGTGGCTCGTGCCGAAATATGTGGATCCGTCTGAACTTGGGGCGGTAATGCCGCTCACGAACTTCGCAAACTTTCTAGCCCTGCCGGCAGCGGCCTTCGCCAACACGTTCCGAAACGAAGTGTCGCGCCTTTCCATCAACCGCGAATTCGGCAAGCTCAAGACTCTCATGCGCAGTGTGTTCATGGCGACGGCGGCGTTCCTGTTCCTTGCCATAATCGTTGCGCGTTTCACGCTGCCGCTGTTTCTCGAGCGTATCCGCATCGTCGAAGGATCGCTTGGCCTCGTCATCATCGCGGCGTCATTTGTCAGCACTGTCGCGCCGGTATACTCCAATGCGCTTCAGGCTCTCAAGAAGTTCAAGGCGCAGTCCATCCTCAGCATCGTCGGCGCGCCGGTGCGCCTGGTCGCCATGCTAGTCGCAATGCCGTTCAGGGCTGTTACGGGTTATTTTATCGGGCAGACCTCCGTTCCTGCGTTCAGCATCGCCGCCTCTGTCGTCGCCCTGCGCAGGGAACTCTCCGCCAAGGCGGAACCGTATTGGGACAGGGAAACTGCAAAGAAATTCTTCCGCCTTTTCGCGATCTTCCTTGCCAGTGGAGCGGTCGGCGGGTTCTGCATGCTTGTGGAGTCGACGGTTCTTCGCCAGCGGTTACCCGACCTCGACTCGGCTGGCTACTATATGGCCACGCGCTTTTCGGAAATCGCTGGATTCTTGGCTTGCACATTCGCTATTACCATATTCCCCTTCGCCGCCGAGAAAGCCGCAAAAGGCGCGAGTCTTATCCCTCTGATTCTGAAATCGTTCGCGGCAAACGCAGGCTTTGGCATCATCATCGCCCTGCCTTTCCTGTTCTGCGGAAAATGGTTGCTTTCAATTCTTCCCAACGGCGAACTTTATGCGCCCTACTGGTGGGCAATTCCATGGCTCATTGGCCTTGGCATTGCTTCGTCCATCATCACCTTCTACACGACAGCTGAAATTGCCGCCGGACGTCTCGGATATCTCAAATGGTATTTGCCGCTTGACTTGGCCTATCCAGTCTTGCTTCTTCTCGTAACAGGTCATGGCCACTTTGAAAACTTCATCCCCCGTTCGTGGACAATGTTTCTCGAAACGCACAACGTCCACTCCCTCAGAGCGATGCTTTTGTGGATGACAGTGAACAACGCCATCAAATCGACAGCATGTTTCATAGTTCTATGGCGAAAAAACAAATGAAAATTCTGCTGATATGCAATGAGTTGAGTTATCGCGGGACTCCTCGGTTTTGCGTAAACTGCGCAAAGATCGCAAAAGGAGCCGGTCACATCGTCAAGATATGGGCGCTCGACGAAGGCGGCTCCGCGGCGGACGAATGCAAAGCAAACGGGATTTCAGTATCTGTAGGGGCTCCACACATCGACGAAATGATATCGTTTCGCCCCGACATAATTCATATCCACCGTGGCGGAGGTGTATCGCGCCGCGACAACTCCATCTTAAGCAATCTCAAGAAAATTTGCGGTTCCCGCATAATCGAGACCAACGTCTTTGGAATCGCAGACCTTACGCCCCATTCCCCGATAGACGTGCACGCCCACATCTCGCGATGGGACTTGTGGAGATGGCGTCGCTGGCTCTGGCCGCTCCGCCGCGCCGGGATATATCTTCCTTATTGCGTGGACACCGACGCGATCCGTCCGCTGCCGTCCGGATTCCGAGAAAGTCACGGCATCCCCCGGGACGCAATCCTCATCGGACGTCTTGGGAAAACCGACTGGCGAGAAATCTCCGGCGCCGTGGTTCCGGCCATGGAAGCCTCCTCAAACATATACTTCGCAACCGTGGGCGATTATTCTGACGACCCCGCAGAAACGAATGCGTGGCCGGAAAACATCAGGCGCAGAGTCGTGCGAATTCCAGTGCTCAAAGGCGCTGACGAGCTGAGC
>DFLH01000037.1 GCA_002373695.1 Verrucomicrobia bacterium UBA3624 | reverse complement strand
AAGACCGTCTTCGGCGGGAAAGTCGGCATGTCCCTGTTCTCTGTCGGCTATTCCGGCATGATCGACGATATGACCGTCTATAATCGAGCGCTCACAGATGACGAAGTGCGCGACATGGCTGCAGTTGTGCCGGAATAAAGTCGGATAGTGTCTTGTAGCGTCGGCAGCGTGTTGGACGCGACGAATCTGCCGCGGTTGGTGCGGCGGCAGTGAGGCGGGGGAGCGAAAGTCCGAGCGAATGGATACGGCGTATTCGCCGAGGCTCCATGAGGAGGAGCTTTCGGCCGCCGCCATTAGTTCGTCAATGTCGAATTTCCTTCCGCGCAGGCCCTCGTGCAGCGCCTCTACCGCGAGATTGACACCAGTCTTGTCCTGAACTTGAAAAGGTCGGCGACCGTCTTTGCGGGAGAAAAGACGAGAACTTCCAAGCCATCCACCATGATGTGCATTACGCCGTGTGTCCACGACTTGCCCGAGAGGAATGACACTTCGAGCGGGAAATCGACCGCAGGCGTTCTGCCGCTTCTGGTGTGCGCTTGAACCTTTGCATCTTCTCAGAAGACCGAGGGGCCGTCCCAATCGGGATTATGAGTCACTTGCCCAGTGCCTCTTCGCGCGCCTTGCCTTTCTTCGGCAGGCCGAAGTCCGTCGGGCGGCCCTTCGCCTGGCGCGAGAGGAAGTCGAGCCCCGCCGCGTAGTTGCCGCCGTGCCCGCCCTCCATCAGCGTGAAGCGCACGTTCGCGGAGGTGCGGCGGAAGTGGATGCGCATCCGTTCGGAGTAGAACGGGTCTTTGGGACCATTGTACGCCAGCGCCACCGGCACCTGCTGCGTCTCTTCGATGGCGGCGATGTCCGCCTCGCTCACGCGGTCCTCCGGGTTGGCGAGCGCGTTGAACGCGCGGAAGGAGTGCCCCACGGGCACGGAGCCTTTCCAGCCGTCGTGGATGCCTGTGACGATGTACGCGCCTACGCCGGCCTTCTTCGCGCGGTCAAGCCACGTGAGCGGCGAGCGGTGCGCGTATTCCTCCGGCTTCTCGGCGGGCGTGCCGCCGCACGCCTGCGCGAGCATCTTCGCGTAGTGCTTGCCGCGCCCGGGGTGGTCGAGCAGGGAGTCGGCGTGCCAGCGCGCGAGATCTGTGATCGGGCAGAACGCCGCGCCCGCCGCGAAGATCTCGGGGTGCCGTCCGAGCATGAGGAGCGTCATGTGTCCGCCGCCGGAGCCGCCCACGATGTACACGCGCGCGGGGTCGATCTTCGCATGCGCCTTTGCGTAGTTGACGGCATCGACGATGTCCTGCACGGCCGGATCGCCGCCGCAGGCGGGCGGCGTCTTGTTCGGCCCGCGGAAGTTCGGCCCGACCATCGCCCAGCCACGCTCCTGCGCGTAGTTGAGGACAGTCTGGTAATGCGACGTCGCTTTGTAGTCGAAGCTCCACGTGTGGAGTCCCACGATGAGCGGCACGGCATTTGTCGTTGCCGCCTCCGGTGCCCAGAAGTAACAGGGCTGCAGCGTGTGGTCGAGCGTTGACTCGACCTGCACGAGCATTTTCGCCCAGAGGGGATTCAACTCTGCTGGTTTCGCGGGCGCGGCCAGAAGTCCCATGCCTGAAAGAATTGTGGTCGTGACAAACACGCATCTCATCTTACCTGTTGAGTCCATGGGCACAATATACCATAATGTTCGCATGTAGAGTAGAAAGCAGGTCTGACCTGTTTTCTACCGATTGGACGGAGGGTATAATGTCATATTCCAACAATAGAAACAAGGATTACGAGACGGCGCATCACCTGGTCAGCCGCATTGCACACCGCGTGTACTTCCTCAAGGAGGACGAACGAAAGGATTTCCTTGAAATAGTTCGGAGGGCGGCAGCTTTCGTAGGAGTCCGGCTTCTCGGCTGGTGCGTCATGGAAAACCATTTTCATCTTCTCGTGTTCCTTCCTGTGCCAGATGTCGTGGACGAAGAAGAGATTCTGCGGCGGTATGGTGTCTTGAAGGGCGCGGCAGCGTCTGCGAACATGGCCAAGGCATTTGCCGAGTGGCGAACGAAGGGATGCGAGAGTCGTGTCAAGGAATGGCTTGACGGACAGCGACGGCGCATGTACGACGTCGGAAGTTTCATGAAAATCGTCAAGCAGTGGTTTACGGAGGAGTACAACCGAAGGAACGCGCACAAAGGTACGTTGTGGGAGTCGACGTATTATGACCGGATCGTGCCGAACACGGAACTCGAGTTGTCGAAGTGCCTTGCCTACATCCACCTGAATCCGATTCGCGCTGCCGTGACGGACAAGTTTGACGGTTATTTGTGGAGCAGTTTCTCCGCATTCGTGAAAGGGGACGCGACTGCCGTTGGCGGGATGAGATTCATATACGGCAACGAAGATTCCGAAGCTGAGATTGCGTCCCGGCACGAGTGCCTGCTGGAAGAGTTGCTGGAGACCGAGAAACTGAAGAGAGCGGAGGAAATCGCACGAAGGAGGGCTGCGGGCTACGCGATGGCGGTCGATCCGCTTACGACGGAGGCGATGGTTGCCCAGTGTGCGGCCCGTCAGGCCGAGGTTCAGAAGGCGTTGGTTGAGTTGCGAGAAGCCAGAATGTGCGCGAAGCGGCGGGATGAGCGGCGGGAACTGACGTACAAGGGAATCTGCGCGCTTCTTGGCGAGCATTCCGCTATGGAGACACATCAGCTGGCCGCGCATCTGTCGCTGGGCATGGGCATGACATATCGCATTCTTGCCGAGATGAAGAAGCGCGGCATGATCTGTCAGGAGAAGCGTGGCGGGGCATGGCGTAAACAGTAGAAACCAGGTCTGACCTGCTTTCTACTACCGAGGTCAATCTTGGTGTACAGTCGAATTAGAAGACGGACTGCACTTCATTTTCGCTGAGTATTCTGTCGCCCCCTATCACTACGCGCCCGAGCCGTACGGCCCGGTCGAGGTCGTAATCCCGGCATACGGGAAATACAAGAAGAGATAGCGGCAGACGTTCGATGCGCTCTGTTGCGCGATGGGGCGTCGCGTCCTGCCGTTTCGGTCACGCGGGACGCATGACCTACCATATGTGCATCGGCGCACAATCTGCCAGCCTGTACGATTCGCGGATACACCCGGCAATGGACGCCTTGCCGCATGGTCAAAACTTCATATTGAATCGCTAACGGTGTTTATGATACATTATGAGGCACAAGGAGAGTTGTGTCCGTGAAGTTTCTTTTTTATCATAAAGCTAAAAACGGTAGGGCGATCGCTCCGCAACCGCCGCAAATCCTCCCATTGCTTGTCGTATACGCCATCTTTGCCGCTGTTGCTGCGGTTTTTGCGTCGCCGCCGGACGAGGAGGTCGGCGGCACCGTAATGCCGATCGGCGGAAGTTCGTTCAACGGAGACGTGGAAAAGACGGCGGAGCGCATGCGCACAGTGAAAGAGCGCGGACGCATTTCGCGTTTCGTGATGAGCGGCATAGGATCTTCGGTGCGCGTAACGGGGATCAAGGGGCCGGACGCGTATTCGCGGCTGGGAAAGCATGTGGCGCGGGTGCGCGACGCGGTTGCGTCGGACGGCATAAAGGTCGGCTTCTTCATGTCGCCCACGCTGAACTGCGGCATCAACCATCCGTGGGCGAAGTTCACCGGCGCCGACGGAACGGAGCGCGCGTTCACCGCCTGCCCGGGGGAGGAGGACTTCCGTAGGGATCTGGCCGCCAAGGCTGCGGCATTCGCGAAGGAGGCGCGCCCGTTCCTCCATCTGATGGAGGACGATTTCCGCTACTGGGGGCTGGGTTGCTTCTGCGAAAACCATCTGCGGCGCTTCTCGGAACTGACCGGCGTGGTGCGCGGACGGAAAGCGCTGGTCCGCGCGCTGCGCGAGCCGGGCGAAGAGGGGCGGAAGGTCCAGATGGCGTGGCACCGGTTGCAGGTTTCTGACCTCGTCGCGACGGCGCGCGCCGTTTCCGCCGCCGTGGAGGCCGTCTCGCCCGAAACGCGCGTTGGCCTGTGCGCGCCGGGGGGCTTTCCCGAGCGCGAGACGGCGGAAATCGCCCGTGCGCTGGCGGGGAAACATCGTCCGGTGGTGCGCTGGTACGGTTCGTTCTACGGGTACGACTTCCCGGTGCAGACGTCCGGACGGCTCTTCTCGGCACAATGGGCGCGCGAGAACCTGTCTTCGGAAATCGAATACATGTACGAGGCCGACCCGTGCCCGCGTACGCGCTTCTACGCGTCCGCCGCGCGCATGGAGGCGTTGATATCCTCCACTCTCGCCGCAGGCTTCTGCCTGCCGCTCTTCCAGGCGCTGGTCAGCCGCGACGACGCGCTCGAGACTGCGCCGGACTATCTTGACATGCACGGCAGGCGGCTGGACCGTTTTCTCGCCATCAAGAAAGAGGCGTCGAAAGGCCGTCTGCGCGGCGTGCAGGCCTGGTTCGATTCCGACATGCGCGTCGGCGGCATGGGCGGCGACGCGAAACGTCCGCTCGATCCTGAGGCGTGGTACCGCGCAGTGAACCGCTTAGGAATCCCGGTCACGATGGCAGATGCGCCCGTGAAGCTGTTCTGCGGGCACCATGCCTTCAGGACGATGGACGGCGCGGCGGTGACGAACGTTCTTTCGGGCGGCGCGTTTCTGGATGGTGCGGCGGCGGAGGCGCTGACGGAGCGCGGATTCGCGGATCTTCTCGGCGTGAAAGCGTCGCCGCGCGACAAGATCGACTTCAACGGCGAGCGTCTCGTCTCGAAGAGCGAATCCGTCACCTACCCGTGCGCATTCCACCAGAACTACGGCCTTGACGGTTGCGCCGTGTCGCGCCTGGAACCGGCCGGTGCGCGCAATCTTACCGAATTCTCCGGTGGCGGCAGGCACCAGCCCGCGATAACGTACTTCGAGAACGCGGCGGGCGGCAGGGTGGCCGTCATGGCCGTGAATCTCGCGGACTGCAAGTCGTCCAACATCTTTAATTTCTCCAAGCGCGACCTGCTGGTGCGGATTTTCCGCCGCTTGGGAGGGGAGCGGACCGTCCCGGCGCGCGTCATCGACCGCGCCAACGTGACGCTTCTGGCGAACGACGACGGCGAGAGGCTGTTCCTGCACGCGATGCAGCTTTCCTGCGATCCGGCGGATTCGTTCACGCTGGAAGTGGCGCCGCCTTACGCCGGCGGACGCGTGGAGATTCTCGACGGCGCGGAATGGCGTCCGGTCGTGGCGGAATGGAACGGCGCGCTGACGACGGTGCGTCCTGCGGAACCTGTGAAGGTGTATGGAACGCTGGCGCTGAGAATCGCCGGAAACGGAGATGCAAAATGAACCTTACGGCGAAAACATTCGTCCTGTCAAGCCTGCTTGCGGCGGCTGCCGCGGGAGCGCCGCCTCCGGAGGACGTCGGCGGCACGGTGATGCCGTTCGGACTGGGCGCGTTCGGCGGCGACACTGACAAGATCGCAGAACGTCTGCGCGAGGTGAAGCGGCGCGGCGGCATCTCGCGATTCGTGATGAGCGGGCCAGGGCACTCCGTGCGCGTGAACGGAATGAAAGACGTCGCCGCTTACGCGGAACTAGGCCGCAAGATCGCCGAAATCCAGAGCAAGACGGCGCAAGACGGCATTCTGGTCGGCTACAAGATGATGCCGACTATGAATTGCGGCATCAACCACCCGTGGCGCAAGTTCAAGTTCTCCAGTGGCGCGGAACGGCAATTCGCCGCATGCCCCGCCGACGAGGGCTTCCGCAGGGATTTCGCCGCTAAATGCGCCGCCGTGGCAGATGGCGGGCACCCGTTCCTGCACCTGATGGACGACGATTTCCGCTACTGGGGGCTCGGCTGCTTCTGCGACGAGCATCTGCGGCGCTTCTCGGAACTGACCGGCGTCCAGCGTGGACGCGAAGCTCTCGTCAAGGCGCTTGGCGGAACGGGTCTGGAGGTGCAGAAGACGCGCATGGCGTGGCACCGGATGCTGACGGACGACCTCGTTCTCCTGGCGAAGGAGGCTTCGGAGGCGATCGCCGCCGTCTCGCCCGAGACGCGCGTCGGCCTGTGCGCACCGGGCGGCTTCCCGGAGCGCTCCACCGCGGAGATCGCCCGCGCACTCGCCGGCGCGCACCGCCCCATCGTCCGCTGGTGGGGTTCCGTGTACGGCTACGACATGCCCGTCGAGACTTCCGGCCTGCTGTTCTCCGCTCAATGGGCGAAGGAGAACCTGCCGCAGGACATCGAATGCATGTACGAGGCCGACCCGTGCCCGCACTCGCGGTTTTACGCGTCCGCCGCCCGCATGGAGGCGCTCATAACTACGACGCAGGCGTTCGGATACTCCGCTCCGCTGTTCCAGGCGCTCGGCGGACGGCCCGACGCGCTGGCCACGTCGCCGGACTACATCGACATGCACAAGCGTTGCGCGGCGCGCTTCGCCGCCGTTAAGGAAGAGGCGGCCAAGGGGCGCCTCGTGGGAGTGCAGGCGTTCTTCGACCCCGACACGCGCATCGGCGGCGCGGGCGGCAGCGCGGCGAAACCGCTCGACGAACGCGCCTGGTACCGTTCCCTCAACCGCCTGGGCATCCCGGTCACGATGGCGGAAGCGCCCGTGAAGCTGTTCGCAGGGCACCACGCTTTCCGCACGATGGACGGCGCGGCCGTGACGAACATCCTCTCGGGATGCGTCTTCCTGGACGGCGCGGCGGCGGAAGCCCTGACGGAGCGCGGCTTCGCGGATCTCCTGGGCGTGAAGGCGACGCCGCGCGACAAGATAGACTTCATCGGCGAGCACCAGACGGAATGGGCCGGCACTGGCGTTTCTTTCTATTGTGCGTTCCACCAGAACTATGGACTTGACGGGTGCGCGGTGTCGCGTCTGGAGACGGCAGGGGCGGTCTGTGCGACGGAATTTTCCACCGGGCCGAAACGCCAGCCGGCCATAACGTACTTCGAGAACGCCCTTGGCGGAAAAACGGCCGTGATGGCCGTAAACCTGGCCGGATGCAAATCGCCGAACTTATTCTCGTACGCCAAGAGGGAACTGCTCGTGAAGATGTTCCGCCGCATGGGCGGTGCGCGCGCTGTACCGGTGCGCAACACCGACCGCGCCAACGTCATGCTCGTGGCGAACGACGACGGGGAACGCCTTTTTGCGGAGGCGGTGAACCTGTCGTGCGACCCCGCGGAGAAGTTCGAGTTCGAGGTGGCGCCGCCTTACGCTGGCGGACGCACGGAGATTCTGGACGGCGCGACGTGGCGCGACGCTGGCGCGAAATGGCGCGGAGACCGTGTGACGGTCGTTCCGCCGGCTGCGACGGACGTCTACGGAACGTTGATATTCCGCATCCGCGCGAAATGACGGTTTTAGGGTAAAATCGAAAGGACACGACAATGAAGACAACGGCAAAGGCATTCGGAATCGCGCTGGCCGCGATGGCGGTCTTCAACGGCGCGTGCGCCGAAAACGAATCCGCGTACGTCACGGGCGACGGCGTGGACTGCGAACTCACAAGCTCGGCATTGACCGTGAAGTCCGGCGACGCCACACTCGTGGCGGCTACGCCGTCCGGCGTCCTGCACGTGTGGATCATGGCAGGCGCGTCCCTGAAACTGGCGGCCGGCGCTTCGCCGTTCGCCACGCCGCCCGTCCTGCACGTGTTCGGCACGCTCGACCGTCGTTCGATGCTCTGCGTATCGACAACCAGCCGGATGACGCGCTAGACTATGTTTCGACGCACGGGCGGATAATCAACACGTCCTCCGCGGCGGCGACGATATCTCTGACATCAAACGCCTACCAAGGCACGCGCTATTTCGGCACGTTCGAAGAACTGCCCGGCAAGATAACGGTCGCCTCCAAGAACAACCCCTTCCGCCTGCGCGCGCCGGCGGACGCGAAAAGCGGCTCGCCGGAGTTCGCCCTCAACGCGGACGCGGTGCTGGTCGTGGCCGACAGGCCGTCACACTTCAAATTCGTCTTTCAGCCACCGGTGGACGAAACCAAGCCGATCCGCATAGCGGAAATAGGTTTCACCTGCGGCGGAATGCCGGTGCCGCTGAAATCGGCCGTGGCGACAACGGAGGAAAGTTCGGCCCCCGCGGCGAGGATCTTCGACTCCAGCTCGTCCACGTACTGGAGCGCCGGGGAAACCGGGTCCCAGACCGTGACTCTGCAGACATACGGGAACGTCGCCGTGGACGGCTACCGCATCACGCCGTACGACGGCGTCCCGACGACTGGCGGCGCGTCGTCGGACGCACGGTACGACAAGTCCTACCGTCCGTCCGGATGGGACGTCTACGCCTACCGCGAGGGTCTGGGATACGTCCTCGTCGACTCCAAGCGCGATTTCGACGGGTGGTACGCCTGGAACGGCACGTCCTCCACCACGAACATGCTCTTCACGTCCGGCACCCGCTTCGGCAGTCCGTTCAACACGTCGACCACGATAACGCTCGACAATACGACGTCGGACTACGCCGCGCGGCTGGGCGGAAACGTGAAAATCGAGACCGGGACGTTTTCCAGCAAAGGCGCGGTGCTGATTTCCGACGGCTCCACCTTCGCGCCGGGCGACATATCCCGAACGACGGGCCCGTTCACCGCGACCCCGGCGTCCGGGGCCGGCATGTCCACCCTTGAACTTTCCCAGCGCGGCGGCGCCGAACAGCGCGTCTCCGTGACGTCCCCCCAGAACCTGGCGATCGTCAACGGCGGGGAAGGGACGGTCTCCGTCCTGCTGGACGACTCCCGCGCGGGCGAACATCTGTTCGGCAAACTCGCCGATGGCGAGTCCGGGAAACTCGGCCTCGTCAAACGCGGCTCCGGCGAGCGCGTGATCGAAACGGAGGACTGCACCTACAGCGGCCCCACCGCCGTGGCGGAAGGCGTTCTGACGGTCGCGCGCCGCCGCACATATTCCGCGCGCTACATCAAGATCACGGTCTTGGAAACGAAAGGTGCGAACGCCGACTACCCGTGGGGCATGAACGAATTCCAGCTGCTCGACAAGGACGGCGAGGTCGTAGCATGGCCGGCGGGGACGAAACCGGACGCGCTCGGCACCGGCAAGTTCCTCGGCTCCGCTTCGGGCGGCAACCTCGTCGACGGCGACATTGCCACGCGCTGTCTGGTGCCGAAGGACAGCTCCGGCGAATACGCCCTGCCGCCCGTCGTGATCGACACTGTCTCTGGCGTATCGTTCGCCTCGTACAAATGGTGGACACCCCACAACCACAACCTCGACGCCAACCGCACGCCGGTCTCGTGGAAGGTCGAAATCTCCAACGACAACAATTCGTATACCGAAATATCGAACGTGGAGCGCGGATGGTCGCAGGACGACGTCGACGCCGCTTCCGCAGGCTGGACCGGCGCGAACAGCGTGGCGCGCGGCCCATTTGCGGCCGGACCGGCCGAAAGCACGGGGAGCGCGTTCAAGACGCTCGATTCGCAATATCTCGCCGGCGACACTGCGCGCGACACGCACGGCAAGCTCAAGGCGCAGTATTTCCGCTTTCGCGTCTTCGAGACCGTCGCACCGAACGCCAGTCCCGATTCGTGGGGCTGGCAGCTGACGGAAATCGGCCTGATGAAAGACGGCGAGCGCGTCAACTGGCCGGCCGTCACGTCAGGCACCGTCCTCGGCTCCGAACAGCACACCGAAGGGATGATCGCAAAAATCTACAACAACGTCATTGCGAAAGGCGACGGCAGCCCCAGCAATGCAGACCGTCTTCTGGTGCGTTCGCTCCCCAGCGCCGTCGTGATCAACGCGCACGAACCGCTGGAATTCGACGCGTATTCGCTTACCACCACCGCTCCGCAACAGTCGCAGGGCAACCGCCTGCCGAAGACGTGGACGCTTGAAATCTCCATGGACGGCAGCTCCTACGTCAAAGTGGACGAAGTGAACGGCTACACGCCGTCTAGCGACGTGCTGACGAAGACGTACCAGGAGATGGGGCCTTTCCCGGTGGCGGACAAATGGCCTCTCCTCGACGCGGGCGCCGGCGACTCGCTGGGCGACGAATCGCCAGTGACCATCGCCTCCGGCGCGACGCTGAAGCTGGCGACGGACTACGAAAAGTTCGGTCCACTCTCCGGCGCGGGAACGCTGGAACTGCAATGGAACGCCGCCGGCGAGATAAACGCCGTCGACGCCGCCGTCTTCTCGGGAACCGTGTCCGGCAACGGTACGCTGGCCGTGTGCGGCAGCGCTGTGCAGACGTTCGACGGGGCGGGGCTTCCCGGCGTGAGAACGCTGGAGCTTAACGGCGGGAAGATTGCAGGTTCGGCATCCTTCGGAGGAAAGGACGCGACGATCGCGTTCAACGGCGGCGCGACGGGGGCTTCGCTCTCCGGCATCGGCACGCTGACAGTGTCCGGCAGCGTGAAGTACGCCGCCCCGGCCGTCGTCGCCGGCGCCAACCATGCCAGCGCGACGTTGTTCGAGGCGGAATCGATCCCTGCCGCCGCGCAGGAACTTCTGCGCACCGGGACGGTGGAAGACTCCGGCACCGGTTTCGTCTGGAAGGTCGCCGTGACCGGCACGTCCGTGACCTTGCGCGGCGCGAAGCCCTGTACTATACTGACCATACGCTGACGGCGCCGCCGGAGCGAAAGAAAACATCACGAAGGAGTTCGCAGATATGGAAAACTCGATTTTGAGAGCCGCCGCGGCGGGACTCGTCCTCGCCGCCGGATGCGCCGGCATCGCGCCGGACGGCGAAACCGCCGATCTGGTCGTCTACGGCAGCTCGCCGGCCGCCCTCTCGGCGGCGATCCAGGCGAAGCGCATGGGGCGGACGGTCGTGATAGTATCGCCGGAGACGCGCATCGGCGGCCTGACGACGGGCGGACTGGGCCAGACCGACATCGGCAACAAGGCGGCTTTCGGCGGAATCGCCCTGGAATTCTACCGGGCCGTCGCGGATTGGTACGCCGACAAGGGCAAATGGACGCGGCAGACGCCGGAATCGTACTTCCCCGACGGACAGTGCGCCGGATCGAAAGGCAAAGAGTCGATGTGGACCTTCGAGCCTTCCGCCGCGCTGGCCATTCTGGAAGGATGGGAAAAGCGCGACGGACTGGACATCCGCCGCGGCGAACGGCTCGACCGCGGGCGCGGCGTGGCGAAGGAGAACGGGCGCATCGTCTCCATCCGCACGCTCTCCGGACGCGTCTACCGCGGCAAGGTGTTCGTGGACGCCACGTACGAGGGCGACCTGATGGCCGCCGCGGGCGTCTCGTACAAAGTGGGCCGCGAAGCGAACTCCGCTTTCGGCGAAACGCTGAACGGCAACCAGCCCGGACAGGCCAGATTCCACCAGCTGAACGCCGGCGTGGATCCGTACGTCGTCCCCGGCCGCCCCGAAAGTGGCATCATCCCGGGCGTGGAACCGTACGATCCCTCGTTCAAGCCCGGCGACGGCGACAGGCGCGTGCAGGCGTACTGCTTCCGCATGTGCCTGACGGACGATCCGGCCAACCGCATCCCGTTCAAGAAGCCCGCCGGCTACGACGAAAGGGACTACGAACTTCTTTTCCGCAGTCTCGCGATCGCCCCCCTCGACCGCGACGGCATGCCCTGGATAAATTCGCGCATGCCCAACCGCAAGACGGACACCAACAACCGCACCGGGTTCTCCACCGATTTCATAGGCCGCAACTGGGCGTGGCCCGAGGCGTCCTACGAAGAGCGCGCAGACATTTTCGCCGCCCACCTGAAATACCAGCGCGGGCTGATGTGGACGCTTGCGAACCATCCGCGCGTGCCGGAGAAGATCCGCAGGGAAGTGTCGCGCTGGGGCACGTGCAGGGACGAATTCAAGGACGGCCCCGGCGACGGCTGGCAGTCGCAGCTGTACGTCCGCGAGGGGCGCCGCATGTCCGGCGAGTACGTCATGACCGAAAACAACTGCCTCGGCATCGCCGTCGCCCCGCGCCCCGTGGCGATGGCGGCGTACCAGATGGACTCGCACCACGTGCGGCGGTACGTGGGTGCCGACGGATTCGTGCACAACGAAGGCGACGTTGAAGTCGGGAGGCGTGCGGACGGCAAGCGCTTCAAGCCGTACCCCGTGGACTACGGTTCGATCGTCCCGAAGAAGGGAGAATGCGCAAACCTGCTCGTCCCCGTGTGCCTTTCCGCCACGCATATCGCATTTGGCTCGATCAGAATGGAGCCGGTGTTCTTCGCGCTCGGGCAGGCTGCCGGCGCGGCCGGTGCGCTGGCAGCGGAAAACGGCTGCGACGTCCAGGATGTTCCGTACCCCGCCCTGTCAGCGCGTTTGGCGGCAGACGGGCAGGTGACGTCAATGCCGCCCGCGCGGAAGGCAAAGTAAAGCGCCCCGCGTTCGGCGCGCCGGTTTGCCGTGCCGCGCGGCGGAATGGAACCGGTGTGGGGACAGCAAGCATACTGAAAGGCCAATTGCAAAACCAATCAACGGAAAAGGATGTGAAGATGGGCAAGTTCGGACTGTTTTTCCAGGCAATGGCCATGATTTGCGTGGCGGCGTTCGGAGCGGAGGCGGGAATCGCCGTGAGCAAGGCGCCGATTCCTCCCGTCGAGCCGAACGTGATGCGCACGGAGGCGAACGCGCCCGTGGTGAAGGAGGTGCGGCTGGAGGCGCAGTTCGTGGTGTGCGGCGGCGGGCTCTCCGGCATCTGCGCGGCGCTCTCGGCCGCGCGCCACGGCGTGAAGGTGGCGCTGGTGCAGGACCGCCCGATGCTCGGCGGCAACGCATCCTCGGAGATGCGCATGGGCATCATGGGGGCGGCGGGCGATCAGAACAAGGAGGCGGGCATCCTCGAGGAGCTGCAGCTCAAGAACTTCTACTACAACCCGCTCCGGCGCTACACGCTGTGGGACGACGTGATGTACTCCGCCGTCATCGAGGAGCCGAACGTGACGCTACTTTTGAACACGTCCGTGGACGGCGTGGAGATGGACGGCGGGCGCATCGCCGCCGTGAAGGCGTGGAACGGCAACGCCTACACGCGCTACGTGATCAAGGGCAAGCTCTTTGCCGACTGCACGGGCGACGGCATACTGCGGCTTTCCGGGGCGAAGTTCCGCCACGGGCGCGAGCTGCCGTCCGAGTTCGGCGAGGACTTCCAGCAGGGCGGCGGCGACGGGCGTACGATGGGAAACTCGATCCTGCTCCAGCTCCGCAAGACTGGTGAGGACCATCCGTTCCACGCGCCGTCCTGGGCCTACAAGTTCACCGACGCCGATTTCGTGAACGATGCCCAGCCGAAGGAGAAGGGCAAGCACTACTCCTACAAACGCCTCTACCCCGACAACAACAACTTCTGGTGGATCGAGTTCGGCGGCAACTTCGACACGATCGGCGACGCGAACGCCATCCAGCTCGAGCTGAAGAAGATCGCCTACGGCGTGTGGGACTACATGAAGAACCACCCCGACGGGCGCTGCAAGGGCTACGACCTCGACTGGATCGGTTCGCTCCCCGGCAAGCGGGAGAGCGTGCGCTTCGTGGGGCCGCGCATCCTCAACCAGCACGACGTGATGTCTGGCGGCCATTTCGAGGACGTCGTCGCGTACGGAGGCTGGACGCTTGACGACCACCATCCCGACGCCTTCTGGAAACACGGCCATCTGAGCGAGCACCACCTCTGTCCCTCGCCGTTCGGCATCCCGTTCGACTGCCTGTATTCGATCAACGTGCCGAACCTGATGTTCGCGGGCCGCGACATCTCCGTCACGCACATGGCGCTTTCCGCGACTCGCGTGATGGCCACCTGCGCCACGATCGGCCAGGCCGTGGGCACGGCGGCGGCCGTCTCGTTCCGCCATGGCGGCGTCGATCCCGCGGAGGTGCGAGCCAGGCACATCGCCGAGCTGCAGGCCACGCTCGAGGACGACGACTGCATGCTGCCGTTCCGCTGGCGCACTGTCGGCGCCCTCACGCGCGCCGCGCACACCGCCCCCGAAAACGAACCGCTCCGCAGCGGCATCGACCGCTGGACGTCCGCCAAGACGGAGAACGGCGTGTGGACGGCTCCCGGCGCGGAGACGATGGTCTACGAGTGGGATTCCCCGCAGAAGATATCCGGCGCGCGTCTCGTGTTCGACTCCGTGATGAAGGGCACCACGAAGCGCATGATGAAGCTCGAGGCGGAGCACACGCGCGTGGCGATGCCCGCGCCGCTCGCGAAGGGCTTCCGCATCGACGCGCACGTCGGCGGCGAGTGGAAGACGGTGTTCGCGGACGGTCTGAATATCCTGCGTCTGCGCAAGGTGGCGTTTGCGCCCGTGGAGGCGGATGCGCTGCGGCTCGTCGTCACGGAGACGTGGGGACAGTCCTGCGGCAAGCCGGAGGCGCACGTTTTCGCGTTCGACGCGCTGTGAACCTCAGGGACGCCACGTGCCGGCGGCACATTGGCAACGGCGAGGTGACAGGCCCTGCGCGGTCGACGGGTGGCAACGGCGAGGGGACAGGCCCTGCGCGGTCGACGGGTGGAAATTTTATGATTTACCCCCTTGTCAAGGGGCGCGGATTATGAGATAATAACACTTCGTTCGACCACAGAAAGTAGAGTTAACCAATGAAAGTACGTAGTTCCGTTCGTCGCATTTGCGAGAACTGTCGCATCATTCGCCGTAAAGGCGTGGTGCGCGTGATCTGCACAAACCCGCGCCACAAGCAGCGCCAGGGTTAAGAGAGGAAAAGACAACCATGCCAAGACTGATGGGTGTGGATATTCCCGGCAAGAAGCATATCCGCTATGCTCTCCGCTATATCCATGGAATCGGGCCAAAGCGCGCGGATGACGTGCTGGCCGCATGCAAGGTCGAGCCTGCAAAGAAGGCTGACGACCTGACACAGGACGAGATTCACGCGATCGTCACTTTCATTCAGGATCATTTTCGCGTGGAAGGCGATCTGCGCCGCGAGGTGTCCCAGAACATCCGTCGCCTGATGCAGATCGGTTCCTACCGCGGGCTTCGCCACAAGAGAGGGCTTCCTGTCCGTGGCCAGCGCACGAAGACGAACGCCAAGACGCGCAAGGGCGGCCGCAAGGCCTCTGCGGCGGTTATTCGCGCCGCTGCGCCCACGAAGAAGTGAGCGAGGAGACTTAACCAATGAGCGAAGAAGAAATCAAGCAAGAGCAGGCCGCCGCCCCGGCGGAAGCGCCTGTTGCCGATGCGGCGGCGCCTGCCGCCGAGGGCGAGGCCGCCGCCAAGAAGGCGAGGCCGGGCAAGTCGATTCCCGCAGGTATTGCGTTCATCCGTTCGACCTTCAACAACACGCAGGTCTCCATCACGGATGCGCGTGGCGGAGTGATCTCCTGGAGTTCGGCCGGCAAGGCCGGGTTCAAGGGCAGCCGCAAGTGCACCGCGTTTGCGGCCACGATGGTGGCGCAGGATGCGGCCCGTACGGCCTTTGCCAAGGGCATGCACGAGTGCGAGGTGCGGATGCAGGGCGCCGGCGCGGGCCGCGAGTCGGCCGTGCGCGCCATCCAGGCCGCAGGCATTCGAGTCACGATGATTACGGATTGCACGCCGATTCCTCACAACGGCTGCCGTCCGCGCAAGCGCAGGAGGGTTTGATCATGGGTCGTTATACAGGTCCTCGTACCAAGATTTCCCGTCGTTTCGGCGAGGCGCTTTTCGGGCCCGACAAGGTGCTCGACCGTCGCCCCAATCCGCCGGGCCAGCATGGCGCCCGCCGCCGGAAGAAGCTTTCCGAATATGGCGAGCAGCTTCGTGAGAAGCAGAAGGCCCGCTTCATCTACGGCATGATGGAACGCCAGTTCCGCACCTTCTTCAAGCGGGCGCTCGCTCGCGAAGGAGTCACCGGCGATATCCTGTTGCAGCTCTGCGAGACGCGTCTCGACAACATCGTGTACCGTCTTGGCCTTGCTCCGACGCGTCCGGCGGCCCGCCAGCTCGTCACGCACCGCCATGTTACGGTCGACGGCAAGATATGCAATGTTCCGTCGTGCATCGTCAAGCCCGGCCAGGTGATCGGCCTTCGCGAGAAGTCCAAGAGCCTCGTGGCAGTGCAGGACTCCTTGAACAAGCATCGCGTAGCGGTGTCGTGGCTTGAGTGGAATCAGTCCAGCCTGACAGGTTCGATGACGAGCGTTCCCGCCCGTTCCGAGATTCCAGAGAATCTCAACATGCAGGCCATCGTCGAACTGTATTCGCGTTGATGCAGGGGCTCGGGCCGTCGCCGCCGGCGGCGGCCCGGATCTCCGCCGTATCGTTTTCCCATTCACCCATTTCAAGGGAGATTCCCATGCCAATCCGTTTGAGCCGTTTTGAAATGCCGCATCAGGTGCAGAAGCTCGAGGGAGCGACCGACACGTATGCGCGTTTCGTTGCGGAGCCGTTTGAAATCGGCTATGCGCGCACCATCGGCAATTCGCTCCGTCGCGTGCTTCTCTCGTCTATCGAGGGTTGCGCGATCTGTTCGGTGAAGATTGCCGGCGTGAGCCACGAGTTCTCCACAATCCCTGGCGTTGCCGAGGATGTGACGGACATCATCCTAAACCTGAAGCGCGTCCTGCTGAAGTCCTTCACCCGCGACGAATCCACGTTGCACTTGAAGAAGACCGGGCCGTGCGTCGTCACCGCCGGCGACTTCGCCGAGGAAAATTCGATCGAGGTGCTGAATCCCCGTCAGGAGATCGCGACCCTCGAAGAAGGAGCCACGCTGGAGATGGATTGCGAAATCCGCACCGGCCGCGGCTTCTGCCTTGCCGAAGGCAACAAGACGCCGGACCAGGAGATCGGCCGCATCGCGATCGATTCGATCTTCTCGCCCGTGACGCGTGTCAACTTCCTCGTGGAGAACACGCGCGTCGGCCAGCGCACAGACTATGAAAAGCTGGTGCTTGACGTCTGGACCGACGGGCGTACGACGCCTGACGACGCGCTGAAGACGGCCGCAGCCGTGCTTCGCCGCCACCTCGACGTGTTTGTCGACTACTCCAACCAGCAGTCTCTCGATTTCGACGACTCCGAAAAGAAGGGGGCCGACGAGCGCGAGCGCCTGCGCAAGCTGCTGAACATGTCCGTGAACGAGATCGAGCTTTCGGTCCGCGCCGCGAACTGCCTCAACAATGCAAACATCACCACCGTCGGCGAACTCGCGCAGAAGACCGAGGCCGACATGCTCAAGTACCGCAACTTCGGCAAGAAGTCGTTGAACGAGATCAAGGACAAGCTGAAAGATCTCGGCATGTGCCTTGGATACAAGTTCGACGCCGACCTGCTCGAATCGAAGAAGTAATTTCAGGAGACTGTTACCATGCGTCACCACAGAGTAGCAAAGAAATTCGGCCGGTCGACGGCCCACCGCAAGGCGCTCATGAAGAGCCTTGTGACGAACCTCATCCTCGCCGACTCAATCGAGACCACGCTGCCCAAGGCGAAGCAGGCCCGCAAGGATGCCGAGAAGATGGTTACCATCGCTCGCAAGGGCACGCTTGCGGCCCGTCGTCTCGCCGCCTCGCGCCTCCAGCAGCCCAAGGCCGTCCAGAAGCTGTTCGACACGATCGTTCCGGCCATGGCGGATCGCAAGGGCGGCTATACGCGCATCCTCAAGATTGGCACCCGCAAGGGCGACGGCGCGCCAACGTGCCTGCTCCAGTGGGTCACGCTGCCGGAGGCCAAGGATGCCGCGCCTGCGGCCGCCGAGACTCCGGCGCCCGCCGACGCGAAGTGATCCTTCGCTTGGCATATGCCGCCGCATGGCGGTCGTACAATGCGCCTCTCGCCATCGAGGGGCGTTTTGTTTTTGACGCATCCGCGAACAGCGCGACAACCACGAAGCGCGGCGCATTCCGGCTGGGTCGCGCGTGACGCTCAAAATATGCTATAATACGTCAAACGAAACGAACGGGAAGCGAGCGACATGAGCGACGAAGTCAAGACCGATAACGGAGCGAGCGAGCCGGCAGCGCCAGAGATCGCGGGCATGCTGGAGGAAGTGGCCATCGAAGAGGAGATGAGCCGCGATTATATCGACTATTCGATGAGCGTGATCGTCGGTCGCGCGCTCCCCGACGTGCGCGACGGCCTGAAGCCCGTGCACCGCCGCTGCCTCTACTCCATGTACATGCTCGACAACACGTGGAACAAGAAGCACCTCAAGAGCGCGCGCATCGTGGGCGACGTGATCGGCAAGTACCACCCGCACGGCGACACTGCCGTGTATGATACGATCGTGCGCATGGCCCAGCCGTTCTCCCTGCGCGTGCCGCTTGTGGACGGACACGGCAACTTCGGATCCATCGACGGCGACGGCGCCGCCGCCATGCGTTACACGGAAGTCCGCATGCAGCGCATCACCGAGGAGATGCTCGGCGACCTGGAGAAGGATACCGTGGACATGATGAAGAACTTCGACGAGACGCTGGACGAGCCTACCGTCCTCCCCGCGAAGCTCCCCAATCTGCTTCTCAACGGATCGTCCGGCATCGCCGTGGGCATGGCCACCAACATCCCGCCGCACAACCTGGGCGAGCTCTGCGACGGCATCACGTACTATATCGACCACCGCGACTGCACGATAGACGACTTGATGCAGTTCGTGAAGGGCCCCGACTTCCCCACCGGCGCGCAGATATGCGGACGCAACGGCATCGCCGCAATGTACAAGCTCGGCCGCGGGCAGCTCTGCGTGCGCGGCACGGCCGAGATCGAGCCGTGGAAGAACGACCGCGAGCGCATCATCATCACATCCCTGCCCTACCAGGTCAACAAGGCCGAGATGATCAAGCATGCGGCGGAGCTGGTCAAGGACAAGGTGATCGAAGGCATCAGCGACATCCGCGACGAATCCAAGGCGGACGTGCGCATCGTAGTCGAGCTGAAGCGCGACGCGGTGGCGCAGATCGTCCTGAACCACCTCTACAAGCACACCGAACTTCAGACCACCTTCGGCGCGATCATGCTCGCGATCGACCAGGGGCGTCCGCGCATCCTAAACCTGAAGGACTTCTTCCGCTGCTACGTGAACCACCGCTTCGAGGTGATCACCCGCCGCACGAAGTTCGACCTGAAGAAGGCCGAGGCGCGCAAGCACATCCTGGACGGACTGCTCATCGCCATCGCGAACCTCGACGACGTGGTGCGCATCATCCGCGCGTCCAAGAACCGCGACGAGGCCAAGAGCAAGCTCGTGGAGGCGTACGGCTTCAGCGAGCCGCAGGTGAACGCGATCCTCGACATGCGCCTCTACCAGCTCACCGGCCTCGAACGCGAGAAGCTGGAGGCCGAGCTGGCCGCGCTCCTCGCCACGATCGCCGACCTCCAGGCGATTCTGGCCGACGCCGGACGCGTCTACGCGATCATCAAGGACGACCTCGCGGCGCTGAAGGAGAAGTTCGCGGCGAAGGAGGATGGCAAGCGCCGCACGGAGATAACGTTTGACGAAAACGAGGTCTCGATAAAGGATCTCATTGCGGACGAGCCGTGCGTCATCACGCTCTCCAACCGCGGTTACGTCAAGCGCGTGCCCCTCACGGAGTACAAGGAGCAGAACCGCGGCGGCCGTGGCATCAAGGGCGCGCAGGTGAAGGAAGAGGACTTCCTGCGCCTCGTCTTCGTCGCCGAGACGCACGACTCGCTCATGTTCTTCACGAACACCGGCCGCCTCTTCCTGAAGGACGCCTACGAGATCCCGGAGGCGGCGCGCACGAGCTTCGGCAAGCCGCTCGTAAACTTCCTCAACCTCCAGCCCGGCGAGCAGGTGCTGCAACTCCTGCCGATCCGCAGCTTCGAGGGCGACGTGGACGTGATGTTCGCCACGAAGAACGGCACGGTGAAGAAGACGCTTCTCGGCGACTTCAAGAACGTCAACCGCAACGGCATCCGCGCCATAACCATCGACGAGGGCGACGAGCTCGTGGAGGTGCGCCTTGTGAACCCTGGCGAGGACGTGGTTATGATCACGCGCAACGGCATCGGCACTCGCTTCAACTCCGACGAGGTGCGCCGCATGGGCCGTACGGCCGCCGGCGTGCGCGGCATCAAGCTGCGCGCGGACGACGCCGTCTGCTCGCTTGACGTGGTGGACGATGCGAAGACGCTCCTCGTCGCCACCGAGAACGGCTACGGCAAGCGCACGGAGTTCAGCGCCTACGAGCGCAAGCACCGCGGCGGCATGGGCGTGACGGCCATCAAGGGCGCGGACCGCAACGGACACGTGGTGGCAGCGCATGCGGTGCGCGACGACGAGTCGATCATATCCATCACGTCCGACGGCCTCATGGTGCGCCAGCGCGTGGTGGACATCACGGTCGTCGGCCGCAGCGGCATGGGCGTGCGTCTCGTGCGCCTCACCGAGGGTGCCACGCTCGTTTCCCTTTCCGTGGCCGAAGCAGAACCGGAAGAAGAGGCGCCGCCAGCCGCAGAATAGCGGTCTGCTGCAAATGAAAGGCAGGACGGACATGAATAGACTCCTGATCGTGCTTGCAGGCGCGCTTTGGTCGGTTGCCACGGTTGCCGCTCCGGATGCCGCCGCCGTGCGCCGCGCGAAAGAGCAGATGGCGCTCTTCAAGCCGGAAGCCGCACGTCGCGCCATGGCCGACCTCAAGACGAATCCACGATACGAATGGGCGAAGCACAACGCCGCCGTGGAGGCGCTGATCGCGCAGGAGAAAGAGGTGCGTGCCGCGCTCGCGCCGCTTAAGGACAGGTCGCCGGTTGCCGTCGACGAAGCGGTCGCGCTGGTGGAGGGGTACCGCGCCGCGATGCTCGCAAACCCGGTTCTCGACTTTGACAGGATACTTTGCGTCCATCGTACGATCAAGAATCCCCGCAGCGCGTTCGGCGGACGCGGCAGCGGCATGACCGGCCTCAACGCGGAAAACCACATGGTCGCTCCGCGCACCGGCTTCCCGAACGAGATCGTCGTGCTTTCAAACCTGCGCGGCGAGCAGAAGTACACCACGCTCTACAAGCCCGCCGACGGCACGTCCGTCGTGCGCGACCTCGACCTCGATTTCGACGCCTCCCGCATCCTCTTCACCCAGTACAAGGGCACCAACAACCTCTTTGGCGTGTACGAGATAGAGATTAAGTCGCCGCCTCCGGCGGCTTTAAGTGCGCCTGCGGCGCTAAGTGGCCCTTCGGGCCTAAGTGAACTTAGTCGCGAAGCCCCATTTGACAACTTAATTCCTAGACTGGTTTCGCCTGAAGATGGCCATTACGACGTCCAGTGGTGGGACGGCTGCTACCTGCCCAACAAGGACCAGGTGGTGATGCTCGGCACGGCCGCGTACCAGTTCCTGCCGTGCGAGGACGGCAACATGCCGATGGCCGTCCTCTACCGCATCGACCGCAAGACAGGCGAGGTGCGCCAGCTAACATACGAGCAGGACAGCGACTACACGCCCACGATCACCCATGATGGCCGCATACTCTACACGCGCTGGGAATACTCCGACCAGCCGCACTACTGGAGCCGAGTCCTGATGACGATGAACCCGGACGGCATCGGGCAGCTCTCCGTATGGGGTTCCAACTCGTTCGTGCCGACGTTTTTCTACTGTGCCCGCACGGTTCCCGGCGAGCCTCATCTGCTCACCATGATCGGCGGCGGGCATCACGATCGCGCCGAGGTGGGCCGTTTCTTCCAGGTAGACCCCACGCTCGCCCGCGCCTATCCCTTCAAATACGATCCGCCGGACCGCGACTGGGGGCCGGCCAAGCATACGCTTCGCATCCCAACCAAGGTGTTTCCCAAGGAGAAGACCGGCCTCGCGCACGAATTCCCCGGTTTCGGCAAGGACGTGGAGGGCGACATGGCCGACCCATACACGATGAACCAGTTCGCGCGCGGCAAGCCATACTTCTCCCACCCGTGGCCGCTTGACGCGAAATACAACCTCGCAACAGTGAAGGCCGCGCCGGACGCGCTCATGGGACTGTATCTGGTGGATGTCTTCGACAACATCACGCTGATCGCGGAGGCCGACGACGGCTTGCTGGTGGAGGCTATTCCATTCGTGCCACGCAAGCGTCCGCCTGTCATCCCCGACCGTTCTGTGAAGGGAGCCACCACGTGTTCCGTGCATGTGGCCGACATCTACAACGGCCCTGGTCTCGCAGGCATCCCGCGCGGCACGGTCAAGAAGCTTCGTCTCTTCAGCTACCACTACAACTACCACAACGTGGGCGGCCACTCCTCCACGGGGTGGATAGAGTACAAGAAGGACTACCGCGAACGCGTGGAGTCGGGCTGGGACATCAAGCGCGTCCTTGGTACCGTGGACATAGAGGCCGACGGCTCCTGCTGCTTCGAGATGCCCGCCAACACACCGGTATCCATCCAGCCGCTTGACGCGAAGGGCCAGGCCGTGCAGCTCATGCGCTCGTGGGTCGTCGGAATGCCCGGCGAACGCGTCTCGTGCACCGGTTGCCACGAAGACAACCGCTCGTCAGTCCATACCAGGCGTACTATTGCAGACGAAAAGTACTTCAAGGGCCAGATGCAGAAGATCAAGCCAACGGACGGCGACGGTGTCCGTCCGTGGGGATTCGCGGCGGAAATGTGGCCCGTGGTACGCAAGAACTGCTTCTCCTGCCATGGCGATCCGCAGAAGGCTCCGCTTGCCAAGGCCGACCAAGGCGGCGCGAAAGAGGTGAAGGTGGACGTCTTCACGAAATATGAACTTTCCGGCAGGCGTCTTGTGATGGACTCGCCAGAGAACGCCTACCGCATGCTCCACCCGTACATCCGCCGGCCCGGTCCCGAGAGCGAAGAGACGCTCTTGCCGCAGATGGACTACCATGCGTCGACCAGTCCGCTCGTACAGATGCTGCGGAAGGGTCATAATGGCGTGGCGCTCGCCGACGCCGAATGGCTGAAGATATACGAGTGGATCGACCTTAACGCACCGTACATCGGAAAGTGGAATCCTCCGTCCATCAAAGGCGACAAATGGGTGAACGCATGCGTCCCCAACCAGGTGGAGCGCCGGCTGGAGCTGCAGAAGCGCTACGCCAACGTCCCCGACGACCCCGAGGCCGAGTACGACCGGCATTGGGCGCTTGTGAGTAACAGGTTGGAGAGGTTAAGTGCAGCTTCGCAGCGAAGTGCCCCTTCGGGGCTAAGTGCGCCCTCGGCGCCAAGTGAACTTAATCGCGAAGCGACACTCAGGGCCGAAGGCCCACTTAACCCTTTAACCCTCCAGGGCTGGCCGATGACCGTGCTGCAGGCAGCCGCTGCGCAGCTTGGCCGCATCGACGAGATCGCTCCGGTCACCACGAAGACGCTGGTTCTTGGCAAGGGACAGTCCCTTACCTTCCGTCGCATTCCTGCCGGGTCGTTCGTGATGGGCAGCGCGACTGGATATCCTGACGAGCGTCCGCAGGCGGTAGTGAAGATTGAAAAGCCGTTCTGGATCTCCGAGATGGAAATCCGCAACGACCAGTACAACGTTTTCGATCCCGAACACGATTCACGCTACCAGGACGAGTTCGGCAAGGATCATGTCTTCCCAGGGCACATCGGCAACCACCGCCGCCAGCCGGTGGTGCGCGTGAGCTGGAACGATGCAAAGGCGTTCTGCGCATGGCTCTCCAAGACGTGCGGCGTGAAGGCCGACCTGCCCACCGAGGCGCAGTGGGAGTGGGCCGCGAGGGCGGGAACTGACACGCCTTTCCCGTGGGGCGGTCTCGATGACGACTTCTCGAAGTTCGCCAATTTCGCGGACAGGGACGTCCGTTTCCAGGTGGTTGGCTTCGATGGCGGCGGCAATATCCGCAACCGCAAGCCTTTCAAGATCGAGCAGAACTATCCGTTGCATGACGAACGCTTCCTCGACGACTGGTTCAACCTCAACTTCACGGGGCGCGCGAACGCGAACCGCTGGGGACTCTACGACATGCACGGCAACGCAAGCGAGTGGACCCGCAGCGACTACGCGCCCTATCCGTACGTGGATGGAGATGGCCGCAACGCCAACGACTCGAAGAGGCTGAAGGTTGCTCGTGGCGGATCCTTCGCATCGCGCCCGCGCGACGGTACCAGCTCGTACCGCCTGGCCTACGAACCTTGGCAGAAAGTGTTCGATGTCGGCTTTCGGGTAGTGTTGGATCTTAACTGAAAAATACCCCCCCCCATTTTTTGTAGATTTTTTGAATTTTGCGACATTTCCTGTTGCGCTGGCAACGGGGGTGTGGTAGAATATGCGCCTGTCTTTCGCGGATTAGGCGGTTTCCCGGTCTGTGGCGGACAAAGGGAGCTGTATGATATCGGGCTTGAGAAATGCCTTTTCCGTGATGGTGGCCATGTTGCTTGTCAGCATGGTATCGGGGGTTTCAGCATCTCCAGCGGAAGATGGCGGGCATTTGAGCCGTCGCAATTCGACCGGTCGCATCGCCGTCCGTTCCGAGGGCCGGCGGTTCCCCGGGAATGCATCCGTTTCGTTTGCCCGCACTCGTACGGTCGATGCGATGCGCCAGATCAAGGACGGACTGGACAAAATCAAGAAGCGGGGCGTCCGGAAAGCCGCTCCGCTCAAGCGCGCTGACGGCGGAGCGTCTTGCTATTTCCTGTAGCGGTGGGAAGCCGTCGCCCGGACGGCTTCCTCCCTGGCGGCTTCGGCTTTCAGCCGCTGGTATGCAAGCCAGCGTTCGGCAGGAAGTTCGCCGGCGGCGAGCGCGGCCTTTACGGCGCATCCAGGCTCCGTGTCGTGGCGGCAGTCGGAGAATCGGCAAAGGGCAAAAAGGCGTTCGATGTCCGCGAACGCGTCGGCAATGCCAGCGTCAGCCTCCCACATGCCGATTTCGCGCATGCCTGGCGTGTCGATCACCATCGTTCCCGAAGGAAGGCGGACAAGTTCGCGCTCCGTGGTTGCATGGCGGCCCTTGGAATCCCAGTCGCGGATTGCGAGCGTCGGCATCAGCTCGTCACCGGCCAGCGCGTTCACAAGCGAAGACTTTCCGACGCCCGAAGATCCGATGAAGGCGAGGGTGCGGCGCGGCTGCACGAACGGAGCAAGCCTGTCGAGTCCTGCTCCGGTGCGGGCGGAGAGTGCGATCACGGGGATTTCTCCCGTGCAGGAGGAGGCCTGGGCGATGAATGGCGCAGGATCGTCCACAAGATCCGATTTCGTAAGGATGACAGCCACGTTCGCGCCTGTCGTCCGGCCGAGGGAGAGAAAGCGTTCAAGGCGTCGGAGGCTGAAATTCCGGTTCAGCGACATCAGAAAAAAGAGCGTGCTGAAATTTACCGCGACGGTTTGCGCCTGCCGCCCGAGAGTGCCGGCGGCGGCGCGCGTGAAGGACGATTTGCGCGGGAGCGTGGCGACGATCCGGCTTTCGCCCTGCGGATTCCAGCGGAGGGCCACGAAATCCCCGGTCGTGGGGATTTCATACATGGGGTCGGCCCCGTCGCGCCCGAAGTAGGCCGAGGCCTTTTTTCGCGCTATCCCCTCGCCTTCGTCGCAGACGATGCGGTAGTAGTCTCCCCACGTGCCGATCACGCGGGCCGGTATCGTGCCCCTGCCGGGGACGGCCATGCCGTCATATCCCCATTCCTCGATGTTCATGGCTCGTACGGCCCCAGGAATTCTTCCCTGAAATTGTAGCCGCCTATGAAGTCCGCCGGGGAATCGCCGTCCATCTTCGAGATGCGCTTGGAGTCGTACAGGTTGAAGACTACGGCGCCGACATCTTCACAGGAGTGGAGACCCCAGTCCGATAGCACCGTGTACGCAAGCGGACCGTAGGCGTCAAGGGCCATGTCCCGGAAATAGTCGAGCAGCTCCTGTCCGGAGACGTGCCCCTTCGCTTCATCCGAGGCCGCCGCTATCGTCTGCATGACGAAATCGTAGGCACGAGGGTCGAAGCGCGGATCTTTCGCGATTATGTCGGCGAAATTGTCCGTCTCGTAGCTTATCTCTGGCTGGTTCATGTCAGAATGCCAGGCGGGCTGCCAGCGTCTTGAGGCTGTCCATGTCGCCGGCATGGTTCACGAACGAAATGTCTGCGGCCGTATTGGAGCCAAGGCGAGGGACGATGTGGAAATGGAGGTGCGGAACCGTCTGTCCGGCGGCCGGACCGTTGTTCTGCAGTATGTTGAATCCGTCGCATGGCAGGGCCGTCTTGAGGCGCGCTGCGATTTTCTGCACTCGTTTGACGATCTCGCCGAGCACGTCCGGCGGCGTGTCTAGAAGCCCTGTCGTATGCGTCTTTGGAATGACAAGGGTGTGGCCTTCGGTGAAGGGATTGATGTCGAGATAGGCGAGAACGAGATCGTCCTCATGCACTTTGAAGCATGGGATTTCACCTGCCGCGATGGCGCAGAATACGCAATTGTTCTTCATCGGTTTCTCCTTGGCCGCTATTATAGCAGATTTCAGACGGCAGTTGGCGGCGGGTGCGGGATTTGGTACAATGGCGCGAAATGAAAGGCTGTATGCGAAAGTTCTTGTTTGTGTCGTGCGCGTTTCTGGGCTGGAATCTGCTGGCTGGCGGAGATCCGGGCATTCGCGGGCCGTTTCCGCTGTTGTGCACGCCGTGGACTGCAGAAGGTGCGCTGGACGTGCCGGTGCTGGTCAAGGAAGCGGTGTTCGTAAACGCCTGTGGCGTGGCGGGCGTCATATGGCCTACGGCCGGCGAAGTGGCGGATCTCGTCAGGGAAGGTGAATACGAGAAGGGCCTCGATGCTCTTGCGGCCCGGGCTTCCATGCCCGACTTCAAGGCCCGACTGACGGCCATATGTCCCGGCAAGACGAGCACGGACGCCCTTGCCCGCGTAAAGACGGTCAATGCAATCATGAAGAAGCACGGCATCTCGATGGCAATCCTTGCACGACCGCCAGACGATGCCAGGACGCAGGCCGACATCGAAACGCACTATCGCGCACTTGCGGCGATCGCCATCGCCCCTGTCATAATCCAGACATACAACGGTAAGAGTCCGCAACCTGACGTGGAGCTTCTGGTCCGTCTCGCCACGGATTATCCTGCCGTGTACGGATACGTGAAGGAGGAATCGCCCGGCAGCAAGGTCAACGCCCGCATGGCGCAGCTTGTCGCCGCCAAGCCCGCCATCTCGACCGTGTTCAGCGGATGGGGAGCGAAAGCATGGCTCTACCAGGGGCTGCGGATCGGCACGGAGGGGATCATAACCCAGCGTCCCGCCTACGCGGACATGCTGGCCTACCTGTGGCGGCAGCAGGAGAACGGGGACAGGGATGGTACCGCGATAGACGCATATTCCAAGCTGCTTCTCATGTACAACCTTGGCGACACCTTCGGCGGCAGCGCCGATGACATGCGCGGACCGCATCTGCACGTGCTCAAAAAGCGAGGAATCTTTACCAACACCTACACGCGGAAGCGTCCGCCAAAGAACGACAAGAGCGGACGCAAATGGATCGTGACGTCTTGCGAGATGTCCCCGGCGGAACTCGAAGAGATCGACCGGCGCCTTGACGCGTGCAAGCCGTATTTGAAGGATTTCCGTTGATGCAAAGAAAGGAAAGTGCGATGAACAGAAGAGGGTTTCTGACGATGGGCGCCGCAAGCGCCATGTTGGCCGGATGCGCAACCAGCAGGGTTGCGCCTGTCGGTGCCGCGGCAAAAACCTCCGGCGGCGATCCGCGCATGCGGGGTCCGTTTCCGATACTTTCAACTCCGTACAACGAAGACGGCAGCGTGGATTACGAATCGCTGGCGCGCGGGTGCGTGTTCACCGCCGATGGCGGATGCCCGGGTGTCATATGGTGCCAGTCCAACGATACGATAGATCTGCTGACCTTCGATGAGAAGGTGGAGGGCTACGAGGCTTGCGCCAAGGCGCTCGAAGGCAGGACGGACTGCGTGTGCTGCCTTGGATGCAACGGAAAGACGTGGGAGCAGATGGTTCGCGAGGCCAAGGCCATCGAGGAGGTGGCGAAGCGCCACCCGAAGACATTCGTGGCCATGATATCGCGTCCGCCCGACACAGGCAAGACGCTGGACGAAGTGCGCCACTATTTCGAAAAGCTCGGCGAGGTTGCGACGCGGCCCGTCATCATCCAGACGGTCGTAAACAGAACGTGTCCTTCGCCGACGGTGGAGATGCTCGTCGACCTGGCGAAGAAATGGCCGAAGACGTTTGGGTACATCAAGGAAGAGAGCGGCGGAGCGAAAGCAAATGAACGCATGAAGCAGGAAAATGCGGCCAAGCCGGTCATCCATACCGTGTTCAGCGCCTGGGGCGGCTGGCAATGGCTGTACCAGAGCCGCCGGTGCGGCAGCGAGGGCCTCGTGACGGAACGCTGCGCCTACGCTCCGCTGCTAGGCTACATCTGGCGGCAGATGGAAGCCGGCGACCCCAAGGGGACGCTTACTGCGGCGTATGCTCTATTGCGGCTGCTGATCGACCAGCGCAACTTCCCCGGTGGACTTCGCGGCTATTCGCTCTACTATCTCCAGCGGGAAGGCGTTTTCAAGACGACGGTTTCGCGCGAGTATCTCAAGTCCGAAAAGAAGGAACAGGGTACTGTGGCCGTTGGCGACAACACGAAATGGAAGCTTGGACATCTCGTCCTGACAGACGACCAGAAGGCAGAATTGGACAAGTGCTACGACGACGCCATGCGTTTCGTGCGCGAAAACTCGTAGAGGCGTCTGAGCCACATTGCAGGTGACGAGCCGGCTTGCTTTCCGGCACCGGAATGTGTATAATAGCGCCCGTTTTCAAGCGGAAAACGGCCATGGCTAGAATCAAACTGACAAAGACGGAACTGAAGGCGCAGACGGATGCGTTGAAGCGGTTTCAGCGTTTTTTGCCAATGCTTCAGCTTAAGAAGCAGCAGCTTCAGGGGGAGATTGCAGGCATAGTGGCCAAGGCGGAGGCGGTGACGGCTAGGGAGAATGCCGTCCGAAAGTCGCTTGAATCCTGGGTGGGCTTGTTCGCGACGGACGAGACTCTTCTTGGGGGACTGGTGACGGTGAAGAGCGTCAAGACGTCGAGCGCCAACATCGCCGGAGTGGAAATACCCGTGTTCGACGGCATAGAGACTGAAGTGAAGCCGGTCGACTTGTGGGCGACGCCGGCGTGGGTGGATGATGCCGTTGCGGCGCTGACCGACGTGCTGGCGCTCCAATGCGAACGGGCGGTTCTTGAACGCCAGCGCGAACTGGTGTCAATGGAGCTGCGGATGACGTCCCAGCGTGTGAACCTTTTCGAGAAGGTGAAGATTCCAGATTGCAGGGAGAACATCCGCGTGATCAAGATCGCGATCGGCGACGAACAGACTGCGGCCGTCACTCGCGGAAAGATCGCCAAGTCCCGAGGCGCGGGGGAGGAGGACGCGGCATGATCGTCCCGATGAAGCATCTCACTTTGCTGTGCGTGGCGGCGGATGGCACGAAAGCCATAGAATCGCTGCGGGATCTAGGATGCGTACATCTGGATCTTTCGGCGGCGGCCTCGCAGGCGTTCGTTGCGGCCAAGGGCGAACTTGCGGATGCGGAGCGGGCCGTGCGGATTCTCGCCAAGGCCGCAAGGGAAGCGCGTCAAGACGTTGCCGGGCAGTCTTGTTTCGATGCCGTGCGCAACGCCGACCTCGCGACCGCCGTTCTCAAGGCGGATGCCGAACGTGCCATGTTTGCCGAGCAGGCTGATGCGTTGAGGCGGACGATCCGCAAGTACGGACCGTTCGGGGATTTCGATCCCGCGCTGGCGAGCAGCCTTCGCGCGGCTGGCGTTCCGGTGAAACTGGCGCAAGGCCCGGGCTTTCCGCCGGAGTGCAGGGCATTCTTTTCCGATTCGCTGCCAGACGGCTGGATGGAGATTCCGCTGCCGCCCGAACGGTTGTCTGCAATGCAAGCGAAGCTGGCGGACTTGGAAGCGAAAGAGGCGGGCCTCACCGCAGATCTCGCAGCCGCGAACAAGCGGGTTTCCGCGATTACGGACCGCTACCCGGGCTTGAAGGATCGCATGGCATTTGCCGCGGCAGAGTATGCTCTGTCTACGCAAGGGGCCGTGTCGTACATAGAAGGCTGGGTCCCTGTGGATGCGGTGCCGCGTCTCCGTGCAAAGGCCGTGACGAATGCGTGGGGCCTGCTGGTGCGCGATGCGCAGGCGGACGAGATGCCGCCGACGTTGATCCGTCCGCCAAAGCTGTTCCGTCCCGTATCGGCGCTGTTCAAGGGGCTCGGCATCTCGCCTGGCTATACGGAGGCGGACGTTTCCGTGCCATTCATGTGCTATTTTTCGCTGTTTTTCGCAATGCTTGTGGGGGATGGCGGCTATGGTGCGATCATACTCGCGCTTTCGTTGTGGGGCTGGTTCAAGACGAAGCCGAAGTCCGGCGAGGGGCACAGGCCTGCCCTAGTACGCAGCTGGCTTACGCTCCTTACCGTATTCTCCGCCGCAACGGTAGCGTGGGGAATCCTTTCGAATACGTGGTTTGGCGCGAATCTGCCGTTTGCCAAGGATTGGGCGACCGTCCGCTGGCTCGGCGATGCAACATACAAGAACATGATGTTTCTCTGCTTCCTGATAGGGGTGAGCCATCTGGTGCTGGCACGCGTTTGGAACGGCATGTGCAAGATAAACGACACGGCCTGCCTTGCGGAGTTCGGATGGGCCGGGGTGCTGGTGTTCATGTTTTTCATTGTCAACTGGATCGTCGGAATCTTCACGGGGATTCCAACGGCGCTGTACTGGGTGTTCGGCGTTTCGCTCGCGCTTGTTTTCGGGTTTACGGTAAAGCCGTCTGAGCTTAAGACGCGCGGCGCGGAGCTTGGCATGCTGCCGCTGAACGTGATGAGCGCGCTTGGGGACATCATCAGCTACGTACGCCTGTTCGCCGTGGGGCTGGCGTCTGTCAAAGTGGCGGAGAACTTCAACGGCATGGCCATGGGCCTGGACATGCCGATGTGGCTCAAGATCGTGCCGATGGCGCTGATACTTCTTGTCGGGCATGGTCTCAACTTCGCCATGGCGGGGCTTTCCATCCTCGTCCATGCCGTACGCTTGAACACGTTGGAATTTTCGAACCACAAGGGCGTTTCCTGGTCTGGCTACGCCTTCTCGCCGTTCAAGAGGAGCGGCCAATAGCCAATGATGAACATCTCAACAACTCAACAAAGGAGCATACAATGGATCAATTCATGATAGTCGCGGGCGCAATCGCATGTCTGGGCCTCAGTGCGGCCGGATCGGCATTCGGGACCGGATTTGCGGCCACGGCGGCCGTAGGGGCTTGGAAGAAGTGCTATGCCGCCAACAAGCCGGCGCCGTTTCTGCTGCTTTCGTTCGTCGGCGCGCCGATCACGCAGACGCTGTACGGGATGATCCTCATGTTCCTCATGCTTGGCAAGACGAATGTCGCCGGGGCTGGCGTCCCGTGCCTGGTGCTGGGGATCTTCGCCGGATTTGGCATTGGGCTTTCAGCGCTCTTCCAGGGACGCGCCGCCGCCGCCGCGTGCGACAGCCAGGCGGAGACGAATCAAGGCTTCACCAACTATCTCGCCGCGTTGGGCATTGTCGAGACGGTGGCCATCTTCACGATGGTGTTCACGCTCATCGCCCTTGGCAAGATCGCCTAGCATTCCACGGCGGCGATGCACGTTTGCTGGCGAAGGGGTCTTATTGCCGTCTCCGGTCTGCTTGCAGGCTTTTGCCTGGGGGCGGAGGCTGTGACATTCGGCGAATCGAAGACGCTGGCCTTGCAGATTGCGCTTGACCGGCGGGGTTTTTCCTGCAATACGATAGATGGCCAGTGGGGGCGCAAGTCGCAGGTGGCGCTAGCCACATACTGCGCATTGAACGGCTACGCCGTGCCGCCTACGCCTGAAAGCGCCCGCGACATCCTTTTCCCCGCAGAGCCGCGCCTTTTTCGCGTCGCGATCGTGACGCGCGCCGATTGCGAGTCTCTGGTGCGCATACCGTCCACGCCCGAAGGCAAGGCCTCCTTGAAGGCGATGGGGTATGAAACGATCCAGGAGATGTTTGCAGAGCGCGGCCATCTCACCGAGGGCGCGTTGCGCCGGTTGAACCCCGGTCTTCCATGGCCCAATCCGCCAGTCGGTTCGCGAGTGACCATTCCTGATTTCTCTACTGTCGGCAAGGAGCCTGTCGCGTCCGTCTTGCGCGTTTCGCTTTCGCGATATGAGATCACCGCCTTCGACGAACGTGGTCGGCTGATAGGACTTTTCCCGTGTTCCATCGCCGCCGACAAGAACAAGCTTCCTCCCGTAGGCGAACTTCAGGTGATGTCGATAGTGCCGTCCCCGGACTACACCTATACGCCGGATCGCGTGGCCAAGGGGGGGCGTATCGTGCGCAGACTCTTTCCGCCGGGGCCGAACAATCCCGTTGGAATGGCCTGGATTGGTCTTACGCTTCAGGGATACGGCATACACGGCACGCCTGTTCCGGAACGAATAGGCCGGGCCGAATCCCATGGATGCTTCCGTCTCGCAAACTGGAACGCCGTACGGTTGCGGAAGATGTGCGAGACGGGGACGAGCGTCGTGATCGAGAAGTAGGCGGCGTTTTCTCGTACTGCGGACGGGAATATGGTAGAATATGCGCCGTTTCCCGTTGGAGGAAGAAGAAATGAAGGTATGCAAATTCGGCGGCAGTTCGCTCGCGGATGCGAAGCAGCTGACCAAGGTGATTGACATAGTGCTGGCCGATCCGCAGCGGCGGATGGTAGTCGTGAGCGCGCCAGGCAAGCGCAACAAGTCCGACACGAAGGTTACGGACCTTCTGATTGCGCTGGCGCAGGCCGCGCTTGACGGCGCCGACACGTCGGAACCTCGCCGGGCGGTTCTTGCGCGCTATGCGTCCATGGCGGAGGATCTCGGTCTTGGCGAGGCGATCATGGCCGAAATCGAGTCGGACGTCGACGCGCGCCTTGCGACGCCGAAGACTGATGCGGGCGTCTTCATGGATACGCTGAAGGCTGCAGGCGAGGACAACAGCGCTAAACTGGCTGCGGAGGCGTTCAAGGCGCGAGGAGTGAAGGCCCGCTACGCCAGCCCGAAGGATACCGGCATGATATTGGAGGGCGAAAGCGGCAACGCCACGCTCGATCCCGAATCGTACCGCAGGCTCGCCCGCGCATTCGCCGACTTCGACGGCGTGGTCGTCTACCCTGGCTTCTTCGGCTACAGGCGCGACGGCAGCGTGGCGACGTTCCCCCGCGGCGGCAGCGATATCACCGGTTCCATCCTGGCGGCGGCCGTCCGTGCCGACGTGTACGAGAACTTCACGGATGTGGACAGCGTATATCCTGTCGATCCCAGGATCGTCCCCGAGGTGAGGGATGGCATCGACACCATGACATACCGCGAGATGCGCGAGCTTTCCTACGCCGGTTTCGGCGTGTTCAACGACGAGGCCATCCAGCCCGCGGTGCAGGCCCGCATACCCATCAACGTGCGCAACACGAACCATCCGCAGGAGCCCGGCACGATGATAGTGCAGAGCCGCCGCGTTACGCCTGGCACCGTCACCGGCATCGCGAGCGCGGGAGGTTTTTCCAATATAATCATCGACAAGTACCTGATGAACCGCGAGATCGGTTTCACTCGCAGGCTGCTCGCGATCCTCGAAGAGGAGGGCGTGAGCTACGAACACATACCAAGCGGCATAGATTCAATTTCGGTTATTCTGCGCGGCGACAGGTTCACCACCGCGCAGGAGAAGAAGGTGGTGGCCCGCATCAAGCGCGAGCTGTCGCCGGATTCCGTGATCGTCACGCACGACTACGTCGTGCTGATGGTAGTTGGCGAGGGCATGGCTTTCAGCGCGGGCATGCTCGCCAAGGCCACCGGCGCGCTCGCCGAGCACGGCATCAACATCTCTATGGTCAACCAGGGTGCGAGCGAGATATCGTTCATGCTCGGCATCCGCAGCGCCGACCGGGACCGCGCGGTCCGTGCGCTCTACGCGGCATTCTTTGAAGAAGATGGAGAATAAAAGTCATGACGCTTGATACGCTTTGCGTGCAGGGGGGATGGCAGCCCGGGAAGGGCGAGCCTCGCCAGGTGCCGATATACTCGTCTACCACGTTCAAGTACGAGACGTCCCAGCAGATGGCCGATCTCTTTGACCTGAAGGCTCCGGGATATTTCTACACGCGTCTCGCCAACCCCACCAACGACCAGGTGGCGAAGAAGATCGCCGCGCTCGAAGGCGGCGTTGCCGCGATTCTAACCAGTTCCGGCCAGGCGGCCAGCACGTTCGCCGTGCTGAACCTCTGCCAGGCTGGCGACCATGTGGTATCCAGCGCGCAGATCTACGGCGGCACGTTCAACCTCTTCGCCGTCTCGCTGAAGAAGCTTGGCATCGACTTTACGTTTGTGGATCCTAACGCCTCTCCAAAGGAGATCGCCGCCGCGTTCCGCCCCAACACCAAATGCGTGTTCGGCGAAACGGTGGCCAACCCTTCAGGAGTCGTCCTCGACATCGCAAAGTTCGCCAAGGTGGCGCATGCGCATGGCGTGCCGCTTATCGTAGACAACACGTTCCCCACCCCTATCCTCTGCCGTCCGTTCCGCTTCGGCGCCGACATCGTGACCCACGCGACGACCAAGTACATGGACGGACACTCTTCACAGGTTGGCGGATGCATCGTGGACAGCGGCAACTTCGACTGGTCGAAATATCCTGAACGCTTCGCGGGGCTCGTCGCCCCCGACGAGTCGTACCACGGGCTCTCCTACGTGAAGGCGTTCGGCAAGCAGGCGTACATAGTAAAGTGCACGGCGCACCTGATGCGCGACTACGGGTCGATACCGTCCCCGTTCAACGCTTTCCTCCTGAACCTCGGCCTTGAAAGCCTGCATGTGCGCATCCGCCGCCATGCGGAGTCCGCGCTGACAGTTGCGAAGTGGCTGAAGAAACAGCCAAAGGTGGCGTGGGTCAACTTCGCGGGTCTCTCCGATTCCCCGTACCACAAGCTCGTGAAGAGGCAGTTCGACGGTCCCAGCCCGTGCGGCGTAATGACGTTCGGCATCAAGGGCGGCCGCGCGAAGTCCATAAAGTTCATGGATTCCCTCAAGCTGATCGGGATCGTCACGCATGTGGCGGACGCCTGGAGCTGCGTGTTGCATCCAGCTTCACATACGCATCGCCAGCTCACGGACAAACAGCTGAAGGACGCCGGCATCCCGCCGGATCTCATCCGCCTCTCCATCGGGCTTGAAGATCCTCAGGACCTGATCGCCGATCTGGCGCAGGCGCTGAAAACCGTCTGACTGCGGAGCGCGTGCAGCCCGCTATCCAAGACGGCTTGCGAAATCGGCGTAGCCGAATGTGCGAAGGGTGGTCACCGTGCCGTCCGGGCGGCGCAGCGCTATGTCGGGCAGGTTGATGCCGTTGAAGGTGTTGTTCTTCACCATCGAGTAGATTGCCATGTCTTTGAATACGATGGTGTCGCCTTCATTGATCGGCTGCTCGAACGAATAGGTGCCGATCACGTCGCCAGCAAGACACGTCGGCCCGCCAAAGCGGTAAAGATATTTAAATGGCCCTTCGGGTCTAAGTGTTCCTTCGGAACTTAGTCGCGAAGCGACACTTGGGGGCGAAGACCCACTTAAGGCCACAGCCCCATTCACGCGCGGCGTGTAAGGCATCTCCAGCACGTCCGGCATGTGGCAGGCCGCGCTCACGTCGAGGATCGCGTTGGAAATGCCATCCGCGCCAGGCGGTTGAATCTCGAGCACGGTCGCCTCCAGCGTCCCGGCATCGAGCGCTATGGCCTCGCCCGGTTCCAGATAGACCGTGAGGTGCGGATGACGGCGGCGAAAATCAAGAAGCAGCTCCACAAGGCCATCCACGTCGTAGTCCGCGCGCGTGATGTGGTGTCCGCCGCCGAAGTTCACCCACTTCATCCGCGGCAGCATGTCGCCGAACTTCGCCTCGAAGCCCGCAAGCACCTTGCGCAGTTCCTCCACCCCCTGTTCGCACAGGCAGTGGAAGTGGAGGCCTTCAAGCGGGAGGGACGCGCGTGTGGCGGCCGTATCCCATGCCGCCCGTGTCGTCCCCAGACGCGAGCCCGGCCGGCACGGGTCGTACGCGGGCGTGGTCGCCACGGACACCTCGGGGTTCACCCGCAGTCCCACCGACACGCCCACCGCGCGCGCCATCGCGCCGAACTTCTCCACTTGACGTGGCGAGTTGAACACGATGTGGTCCACAAGCCTCAGCAGTTCGTCCATCTCCTCCGGCGCGAATGCCGGCGCGAACACGTGCGTCTCGCCGCCGAAGTTGTCGCGCCCGTGCTTCGCCTCGAAGAGAGAGCTTGCGGTCGTCCCGTCAAGGTATCGTGCGCAGAGCGGGTATGTCGCGGCGCACGAAAACGCCTTCTGCGCGAGCAGGATCTTCACCCCCGCGCGTTCCCGCACGGAGGCGAGGATCTCCAGGTTGCGCGTCAGCGCCGCCTCGTCAATGACATACCGTGGCATCAGTCCACCATCACGGGGTCGAAGGTCTCCTTCCACGGGAGGCCCTGCACGTTCAGCTCGGCCATGAACGGGTCGGGGTCGAACTCCTCGCACGTGTGGACGCCCTTCTCGGTCCACTTGCCCTCGAGGAAACACTTCGCGCCGATCATCGCCGGCACGCCCGTCGTGTAGCTGATCGCCTGCGAGCCGACCTCGGCGTAGCACGCCTGGTGGTCGCACACGTTGTAGACGTAGTAGCGCACCGGCTTGCCGTCCTTGACGCCTGCGAAGATGCAGCCGATGTTCGTCTTGCCCTTCGTGCGCGGACCGAGCGTGGCGGGATCGGGCAGGAGCGCCTTCAGGAACTCGATCGGCACGATCTTCTGACCCTTGAAGTCGATCGGGTCGATGCGCGTCATGCCCACGTTCTCCAGGCACTTCAGGTGCGTGAGGTAGCTCTGGCCGAACGTCATGAAGAAGCGGATGCGCTGGATGCCCTTCAGGTTGCAGCCGAGCGACTCGAGTTCCTCGTGATGGAGGAGGTACATGTCCTTCTCGCCCACCTGGTCGAAATTGTACACGCGCTTTATCGCCATCGGGGCGGTCTCCACCCACCAGCCCTTGTCGAACGCCTTCTTGTATTCCACCGGCACGCCATGGGAATCGAGCGGCGGGCGCGGGACGCCCGCCCTACCGGCATCGCCTGACGGATCAGCCACCCAGTAGCTGCCCTTCGCGGAGACCTCGCGGATGTTGATCTCCGGGTTGAAGTTGGTGGCGAAGGGATAGCCGTGGTCGCCGCCGTTGCAGTCGAGGATGTCGAGCGTGTGGATCTCGTCGAAGTAGTGCTTCTGCGCGTAGGCGGAGAACACCTGCGTCACGCCGGGGTCGAACCCGCAGCCGAGGATGGCCGTGAGGCCGGCCTTCTCGAACCTCTCGCGGTAGGCCCACTGCCAGGAATACTCGAAGTGCGCCTCCTCGGGCGGCTCGTAGTTGGCCGTGTCGAGGTAGCTTACGCCGGCGGCGAGGCAGGCGTCCATGATCGCGAGGTCCTGGTAGGGGAGCGCGATATTCATCACGAGGTCGGGCTTGTACTCCTTGATGAGCGTGACGAGGCGAGGAACGTCCATCGCGTCGATCTGCGCGGTGGTGATTTTCGTCGTCACGCCCTTCGCGGCGAACCACGGGCGCTTCTCGATGTCCTCCTTGATCGCCTTGCACCGCGCCTCGGTGCGGGACGCGATCAGCAGCTCGCCGAACGTTTCGGGGTTCTGGGCCATCTTTGCGGCCGCCACGCCGGCCACGCCGCCGGCACCTATCAACATGACACGCTTTGCCATTCTACCGCTCCTTCCAGGATTGGAACTCTTATTTTCGACCCGAATTCCATGCTCCACCTTAGAGCAGTTCAAGGGCGGATGGAATTATACCATAGTTGCCCGTTTCGTGCGGAAAGAACATTACATAAAACCGAAAGCGACTTTTTCTTAGTTTTCCCACTTGTCAGCACGGAAAAACTTTGATAAACTGTGCGCCTGACCCGAAAAGGGTTGAAGTTCGCGATACGGTCCGACAGGGGTCATTTCCCCATTGGATGCGTCCGGCAGGTGAGCAAACGCTCGTGAGTGCCGGGAAGGCGCCACGGGCGCTTTCCGTATCGGGATTTCGGCCTTTGGAGGGGAAGACTGGCCGGACACCCAACTCCGAACATGGCCCGCACACAGGGGTCTCGCAGGCAACGGCGCGATGCCGCCCGGCGGAATCGGGGTCGTGAATGGACAGGACGTAAACGAAACAAAAACAGGAAACAAGAGATGCAACAGCAAAGAGTACGCATCCGCCTCCAGGCATACGACCATCGTGTGCTGGATCAGGCCGTCGGTGGTATCATCGACACGGCCCGGGGCACGGGTGCGCAGATCGTGGGGCCAATTCCCCTGCCGACTCGCGTCGAACGTTTCACGGTGAACCGTTCGCCGAACGTCGACAAGAAGTCAATGGATCAGTTCGAGATGCGGACGCACAAGCGTCTGCTTGACATCGTCAACCCTACGGCGAAGACGATCGACGAGCTGAAGAAACTCAATCTGCCTGCGGGCGTTGACATCACGATCAAGGTTTAAGGAGGTTGTGATGGAAGGCTTGATTGGCAAGAAGATCGGCATGACCCAGGTGTTCGACGCTGATGGGAAGCGCGTTTGCGTGACCGTGATCGAAGTCGGCCCCTGCCCGGTCGTGCAGGTAAAGACGCTCGACAAGGACGGCTATGTAGCCGCCCAGCTCGGCTTCGGCGTCCAGAAGCTCTGGAAAGATCCGAAGGCCGATGCGGACAAGCACGACGGGCGTCTCGCGCGCAACCGCATGACGAAAGCGGTGAGCGGGCATCTGACGAAGACCGGCGGCCTGACGCAGGGCGTGCGCGTGCTCAAGGAGTTCGCACCGGATGCCGGCGAAGAGGTGAAGGTGGGCGACGTGCTCACCGTCAAGAACTTCGAGGGCGTGAAGTACGTTGACGTGACCGGCGTGACGAAGGGCCGCGGTTTCGCGGGCGTTCTCCGCCGCTACAAGTTCGCTGGCGGCAACATGACGCACGGCGGCCACTCCAAGCGCCGCACGGGCGGCCTGGCCGCGCGCGACCTTCCCGGCTGGATCGAGAAGGGCAAGAAGATGCCCGGCCACATGGGCGATGTCAGCCGCACGGCGACGAACCTCGAGGTGGTGCAGATCCGTCCCGAGGACAACGCCATCCTCATCAAGGGGTCGATCCCCGGCGCTCGCAACGGCACGGTGTTCGTCCGCAAGTCCCTCAAAAACGCGGCTCTCGCGTTCAAGGCGAAGAAAGGGGCGAAATAAGCAATGAGTACGATTAAGCAGTACACGTCCGCAGGCGAAGCCGCTGCCGATCTGACGGTCGACGAGGCGCAGCTCGTGCTGGACAAGGGCGCCCAGGCGCTCAAGGACACGGTTGACGCGATCCGTGCGGGAATGCGCGCGGGCACGGCCTCGACCCTGAGCAAGGGGGAGGTCGCCGGCTCCAACAAGAAGCCGTGGAAGCAGAAGGGTACGGGCAACGCCCGCGCCGGTTTCCGCCAGAGCCCCGTGTGGCGTGGCGGCGGCGTGGCGCACGGGCCTCATCCGCGCGACTTCGGCAAGAAGGTCAACCGCAAGGTGGTGTCGCTCGCCTTTGCGCGCGCGTTTGCCGAGAAGGTGCAGGCTGGCGACGTCGTGGTGGTTTCGGAGTTCTCCTTCGATGCGCCGAAGACGAAGTTGATGGCGGCATTCCTGAAGAAGATCGGCGTGGATCGCAGCGCTCTCGTGCTGACTGGCGCGCCGGACGAGAACGTCTTCAAGATGACGCGTAACCTGCCGCGTGTCGCGGTGATGTCCGCGCCCGAGGTCGACGTCTACACGCTGATGCGTTTCAAGACCGTGGTCGCCGACAAGGCTGCGTTCGACGCGCTCATGGCCCGTGCGGCCAGGAAGGAGACCAAGTAATGGAACTGCGCGATATCGTCAAGCGCGTGATCCTCTCCGAGAAGGGGTCGAGGCTCAGTGCGCTCAACCAGTACTTCCTCGAAGTGGCGATCGATGCCACGAAGCCTGAAATCCGCAAGGCCGTGGAAGACATGTTCGGCGTGCACGTCCTCAAGGTGCGCACTGCGAACATGAAGGGCGGGCTCCGCACGATCCGCGGCACGCGCCGCCAGGTGACGGAATCCACGTGGAAGCGCGCGGTCGTCACGGTCAAGGCCGGCGAGCGCATTGAAACGCTGTAAGGGAGCTGAACGAAATGGCACTCAAGACATACAAGCCTCGGTCGAACGGACTGCGTTTCCGCGTCTCTTCGACGTTCGAGGAGATCACCGAGAAGAAGCCGGTGAAAAGCCTGACGGTGGCGATTCGCAAGAACGCCGGCCGCGACAACAAGGGGCACATCTCGGTCCGCCAGCGTGGCGGTGGCGCCAAGCGCCGTTATCGCATCATCGACTTCCGCCGTGCCAAGGACGGAATGGAAGCGACGGTGAAGGGGATCGCCTACGATCCGAACCGTAGCGCAAACCTGGCGCTCCTCGAGTACACGGACGGCACTTTGGCCTACATCCTTGCTCCTGAGGGGCTGGCGGTTGGCGCCAAGGTGGTTAGCGGTCCGAAGGCCGAAGCCACGGTGGGCAACGCTCTTCCGCTGGCGCAGATTCCGCTGGGCCTCACGGTCCACTGCGTGGAGCTGGTGCCGGGCCAGGGCGCGAAGCTTTGCCGCTCCGCCGGAAACGGTGCGCAGGTGATGGCTCGCGATGGAGACACGGTCACGCTCAAGCTGGCGTCTGGCGAAGTGCGCATCTTCAATGCGCGCTGCAAGGCGACGGTCGGCGCGGTCGGCAACAAGGATTGGGGATCCATACACCTTGGCAAGGCCGGACGCAAGCGCCATCTTGGCATCCGTCCGACGGTGCGCGGCGTGGCCATGAACCCTGTCGACCATCCGATGGGCGGCGGCGAAGGCCGTACGTCCGGCGGCGGACAGCCGCGTTCGCCTTGGGGGCAGCTCGCCAAGGGCGGAAAGACGCGCAAGCCGAACAAGTCTTCGAACAAAGTAATCGTCAAGCGGAGGAAGTAATTCATGTCGCGTTCTCTCAAGAAGGGGCCCTACGTGGAGGATTCGCTCCTCCGCAAGGTCCAGAAGATGCAGGCTGCCGGCAAGAAGCAGCCGATCAAGACGTGGAGCCGCCGCTCGATGGTGCTCCCGGATTTCGTGGGGCTGACGTTCGCCATTCATGACGGACGCAAGCACCTGCCGATCTTCATCACTGAAAACATGGTCGGCCACCGGCTCGGCGAGTTCGCGCCCACGCGCACCTTCAAGGCGCACGGCGGCGTCGTCAAGAAGGAAGAGAAGAGGTAATTGAATCATGGAAGTGACTGCAATTACGCGTAACGTCCGCATGTCGGCCTTCAAGGGCCGTCCGCTGGCACGCGAATGCCAGGGCCTGCCGGTCGCGGCGGCTCTGCAAGTCGTGGAGTTCTCGCCGAAGAAAGCGGCGGAAATCCTGAAGAAGACGATCCTGAGCGCGGCGGCGAACGCCAAGAACAACAACGGTCTCGACACGTCGTCGCTGACCGTCAAGCTCTGCGTGTTCGACGAATCCGTCCGCATCCGCCGGTTCTGGCCGACGGCTCGCGGCTCGGCGCATCCGATCGCCCGTCGTCTCTGCCATTGTAAAGTTGTCCTGACGGACGGCAAGGAGTCAAAGTAATGGGTCAGAAAGTCAATCCGACCGGCTTTCGCCTGCCGGTGAACCGGGCGTGGCGCAGCCGCTGGTTCGCGCCGAAGAAGGCCTTCGCCGCGTTTCTGGTTGAGGACCAGCAGATCCGCGAGGCGGTGAAGAAACGTCTGGCGGAGGCGGGTCTCTCCAAGATCATGATCGAGCGTTACGCCAACCGCGTTCGCGTGTCGCTGTTCAGCGCCCGTCCGGGCGTGATCATCGGTCGCAAGGGCCAGGACGTGGACAAGGTCCGCGAGGCGCTCGAGAAGATGACCAAGAAGGAAGTCTATCTCGAGATCAAGGAGGTTCGCGACGCTGATGCGGACGCGCAGCTCGTCGCCGAGTCGATCGCTCAGCAGCTGGAGCGCCGCATCGCGCTGAAGCGCGCGCTGAAGCGCGCCCAGAAGGTTGCGATGGACATGGGTGTGGATGGCATCAAGATCCATGCCTCTGGCCGTATCAACGGCGCGGAGATCGCGCGCGTCGAATGGGGCCGGGAGGGCAAGGTTCCGTTGCACACGCTGCGTGCCAACATCGACTACGGTTTCGCCGAGGCCAACACCACGGCCGGCAAGATCGGCATAAAGGTTTGGATCTGCAAGAGAGAAGATTTCCAGGCGACGCGCCGTCCCGAGGGACGCCGCGGCGACCGCGGGGATCGTGAAGGAGGTAAGCGCCATGCCGCTCATGCCTAAGCGCGTCAAGTACCGCAAACAGTCAAAAGGTAACCGCGGCGGATACGCCACCTCGGGCACGGAGCTTGCCTACGGCGAGTTCGGCCTGAAGGCGCTGACGCGCGGCTATCTCACCGCCACCCAGATTGAAGCCTGCCGCGTTGCGATCAACCGCGAGATGAAGCGCAAGGGCAAGCTCTGGATCCGGATCTTCCCCGACAAGCCCGTGACGCGCAAGCCGATCGAGGTTCGTATGGGCGGAGGAAAGGGCAACCCCGAGTTCTGGGCTGCCGTCATCCTCCCTGGCAAGGTCCTGTTCGAGGTCGGCGGCGTGTCCGAGGAAGTCGCGCGCGAATGCCTGCGCCTGGCCGCGACCAAAATCGGCATCCACACGAAGTTCATCACGCGGGCAGGAGTGAAGATCTGATGAAGACGACAGAATTGAGAGAGCTTGGCGCTGACGAGCTGTCGGCCAAGATTCGCGAGGCCCGCAAGGAACTCGCCAATCTGAAGCTGAAGCACGCGTCTGGCGGCGAGGTTGAAAAGCCGGGCCGCATGCGCCTGATGCGTCGCGATATTGCGCGCATGCTTACAATCCAGGCCGAAAAAGCCGCTAAGGAGGCGAAGTAAACCATGGCGACAGAAAACACGCGCGGCGCCCGCAAGGTCCGCAAAGGCAAGGTCGTCTCGAAGATGGGCATCAAGAGTGTCGTCGTCGAGGTCACCTATCGCGAGCAGCACCCTGTCTATGGCAAGGTCGTTGTCCGTTCGAAGAAATACCATGTGCATGACGAGGCCGACACCGCAAAGGTCGGCGACGTCGTGTCGATCATGGAAACGCGTCCGCTCAGCGCCACGAAGCGCTGGCGCATTGTGACGCCGGAGGCGAAGTGACATGATTCAGGAACTTAGCAATCTCGTCGTGGCGGACAACACGGGCGCGAAGCGCGCCATGTGCTTCCGCATTCTCAAGCAGCGCAAGGAGTACGCGCACCTGGGCGACATCATCCGCGTCGCCATCAAGGAGGCGTCCCCCACCGGTTCCATCCGCAAGGGTCAGGTGGCGACGGCGGTGATCATCCGCACGGGCCAGCCGATCAACCGCGAGGATGGCCAGCGCGTCCACTTCGACCAGAACGCCTGCGTCCTGGTGGATTCGAAGCTCAACCCGATCGGATCCCGCGTGTTCGGGCCCGTTCCGCGCGAGCTGCGCGAGAAGAACTACATGAAAATCCTGTCCATGGCCCCGGAAGTGGTCTGACCAGGCGGGAAAGGAAAGAAATCATGAGTATCGCACGTATTCGCAAGAACGACACCGTAATCGTGTTGAGCGGCAACGATGCCGGTCGCACGGGAACGGTGACGAGCGTGAACCGCAAGGAGGGCACGGCGATCGTGTCCGGCCTTAACATGCACAAGAAGGCCGTCCGCCGCACCGAGCGTACGCAGGGCGGGCTGATCGAACGCGAGTTCCCGATCCGCCTCTGCAAGCTGATGCCGTTCGATCCGGACGCGAAGAAGGGCTCCCGCGTGGCCACCGTCGAGAAGGACGGCAAGAAGGTCCGCAAGCTCAAGACCTCCGGGAAGACCATCTGAGGAGCACCATTATGGCGAAGTTGAAAGAAGAATACCAGTCGCGCATCTTCGGCGAGCTCGAGCAGAAGCTCGGGATCACGAACAAGATGCTCGTTCCGCGCCTTCAGAAAGTCGTCGTCAACATGGCCTTTGGCATCGTCTCAAAGGACGAGCAGAAGGGCCTTGTCGAGGACCTGCAGGCGATCACCGGCCAGAAGCCGCTCCTTTGCAAGGCGAAGAAGTCCATCTCGAACTTCAAGCTGCGCGAAGGCATGGTGATCGGCGCGAAGGTTACGTTGCGCGGAGACCGCATGTGGGAGTTCGTCGAGCGTCTGATCTCGGCGGCGCTGCCGCGCATCCGCGACTTCCGCGGCGTGTCCAACCGCGGTTTTGACGGTCGTGGAAACTACACGTTGGGCCTCAAGGAGCATTCGATATTCCCCGAACTCGTGGAATCGGCTCCCGGTCATTCGGGCATGGATGTCACGTTCGTCACCAGTTCGCAGGACAACAAGGCCGCGCGCGAGCTTCTCGTTGCGCTTGGCATGCCGTTTGCGGGGAGGAACTAAACTATGGCCAAGAAATGTCTGATGGAAAAGTCGGCCCGTCTGTGGGCTGAAAAGGCGAAGGACGCCAAGCGCGTCGCCGAGGGCAAGAAGCCCCTCACGAGGGCTAACGTCCGCGCCTACAACCGCTGCAAGCTCTGCGGTCGCCGCCACGCGTACATGCGCAAGTTCGGCGTGTGCCGTCTGTGTTTCCGCGAACTCGCGGTGAACGGTCTCATCCCGGGCGTCACGAAGGCGTCGTGGTAAAATCGGAAAGGAACCAAAGCAATGACAACAGATCCCATTTCCGACATGCTGCTTGCGATCCGGAACGGCCTGAAGGCCCGTCTGGTCCAGGTGGCGACACCCGCATCGAACCTCAAGGCGGAGATCGCCAAGGTCATGAAGGCGTCCGGTTTCATCCAGGACGCGTTCACGACGGGCGACTTCCCCAAGAAGCTCGTGATCACGCTGAAGTACTCGGATCGCGCCGAACCCGCCATCCGCGGCCTCCAGCGCCAGTCGAAACCAGGCCTCCGCAAGTTTGTTTCCTGCGCGAACATACCCGCCGTCCTCGATGGCATGGGTCTCGCCGTCCTCTCCACGTCCAAGGGCGTGATGAGCGGCGTCGACGCCAAGAAGCAGAAGGTCGGCGGCGAACTCATCTGCACCGTTTGGTAAGGAGCTCCAACAATGTCTCGTATCGGTAAGGAACCTGTGGCGATTCCCGCCGGCGTCACCGTGACGGTGGACGGCCAGAAGGTCACAGTCAAGGGCAAGCTCGGCGAGCTCGCCTACGTGATGCACGATGGCATCACCGCGAAGGTGGAGGACGGCAAGGTTGTCGTCTCCTGCGCGGACGACAAGATGCTCGGCAACTTCCACGGCCTGGCGCGTGCGCTGATCCACAACAACGTGATCGGCGTGTCCGAGGGCTACAAGAAGCAGCTCACCATCGAGGGCACCGGTTTCAAGGCCGCTCTCCAGGGCAAGACGCTGGCGCTGTCGCTCGGCTTCGCATCCCCCAAGCTCTACGCGATTCCCGAAGGGATCACCATTACCGTTGAGAACGACGGCCTGCAGGTGACCGTGACGGGCGTCGACAAGGACAAGGTGGGCGAGGCTGCCGCGCGCATCCGCGCGTTCTATCCCGCCGAACCCTACAAGGGCAAGGGCGTCAAGTATCTCGGCGAACACATTCGCCGCAAACAGGGCAAGAAGGTGGCCTAATCTGAAGGCTGCCTGAATCGGAGAAATCGTAAATGAGTTTCAACCGTAAAGACCAGCGCAGGAAACGCCATATGCGTCTCCGTCAGCGCGTAATCGGTTCGGCCGAACGGCCGCGCATGTCGATCTGCATATCGAACAAGCACATGTACGTGCAGTTCATCGACGATGCCGCCGGCAACACACTCGCCGCCTCCTCTTCCGTCAAGGAGCCTAAGGCGAATCTCGAGGTCGCCAGGAAGCTTGGCGCCGCCGCCGCCGAAGCGGCGAAGGCCAAGGGCATCAAGCGTGTCGTCGTAGACCGTGGCGGCCACCCGTACACGGGCCGCGTGGCGGCAATCGTGGAAGCGGCCGTGGCGAACGGCCTTTCGATCAGCGACAAACCCGCCAAGGAGGCTGAATAATGGCTATGAACCGTGACAAGCGCCGTAACGAGTCCGGCGCGAACGACGATCTCGATGAGCGCGTCGTGTTCGTGAACCGTTGCGCCAAGACCGTCAAAGGTGGTCGCCGCATGTCCTTCTCCGCTGTTGTCGTCGTGGGCGACCACGAAGGCAAGGTGGGCGTGGGGTTCGGCAAGGCCAACGAGGTTTCGGACGCCATCCGCAAGGGCGGCGACGCGGCCCGCAAGGCGATGCGCCCGGTCGTCCTGCACGGCAAGACGATTCCGCACGACGTGACGGGCACCTGCGATGGCGGTCGTGTCCTCTTGAAGCCGGCGCCGGATGGCACGGGCCTCATCGTCGGCGGTGGCATGCGCCCCGTCCTTGAGGCGGTTGGCATCCGCGATGCCGTCGGCAAGTCGCTCGGCTCCAAAAACCGCCTCAATGTGGTGAAAGCCACGCTGAACGCGCTTGCGCAGCTTCGCTCCGCGGAGGAAATCGCCGCGCTCAGGGCTTAAGAAAGGAACTAGAAATGGACCTCTCAAACTTGACAAACGTCCCTGGTGCCCGGCATCGCCGGAAGCGCGTAGGCCGCGGTTGCGGTTCGGGCATGGGCAAGACCTCCACGCGTGGCCACAAGGGCCAGAACGCCCGCAAGGGCCACAAGCAGAAGCTCGGCTTCGAAGGCGGACAGATGCCGCTCGTGCGCCGTCTGCCGAAGCGCGGCTTCAACAACGCCCGCTTCCGCGTCGAAGCGCTCGCGGTGAACGTCTCTACCCTCGAAAAGCTCTTCAACGCCGGCGACGAGATCACGATCGAGTCGCTCGCCGCCAAGGGGCTTACCGACAACAAGCGTCCGCGCGTGAAGATTCTCGCCACCGGCGAGCTGACGAAGAAGTTCACGGTGAAGGTTCCCTGCAGCGCGGCGGCCAAGACGAAAATCGAGGCCGTTGGCGGCACCGTCGCCTGAGACGATAGCGACGATCGCATGGAAACCGGGGTTCGCGGCAATCCGCGAACCCTGTTCTTTTTTATCGTGAGACTTCATCTGGATCTCATTTCTTAAAAACCGTCCTCTGTTTTTGGATGTGTCGCGCCCGTACATTTGCTATACTGTCAACCGGTGGACGGCGCGATGCGACAGGCGTTCGTGCCGATGGCACCATGCGAGATGTTCCACATGCTCGATGTTTCTGAGATAGTAAGAGTCTACCGACTGCCGGGTCAGCCCCCGATACGGGTGCTGGACGGGGTTTCGTTTTCCGTGGCAGACGGGGAACATGTGGCGATCGTGGGGCGTTCTGGCGCTGGCAAGACTACGTTGCTGAATATTCTAGGTGGGCTTGACAAGCCGACGTCGGGGGATGTGCGGCTGGACGGGCGGTCTCTTTTCAGAGGGTTCGGCGCATCGCGCAGGCGTAACCGCATCCGCGCTACCAAGGTGGGGTTCATTTTCCAGAGCTATCATCTCATGCCGGAACTGGATATTGTCGAGAACGTGCTTTTGCCGTCGATGACAGGCGTGGCGCATATTCCGGCGGCGCGTGCAAGAGCGAAGGACCTTCTTGAAAAGGTGGGGCTTGGAGGCAGGCTTGGCCATCTGCCGGCGGAGTTGTCAGGTGGCGAACAGCAACGCGTGGCGCTTGCGCGCGCTCTCATGTGCCGTCCGCAGCTGATTCTTGCCGACGAACCCACTGGGAATCTCGATGCGCTTACAGGCGCGGAGATATTGAAGTTGCTGTTTGAAGTGAATGAAACGCCGATAGCCTGCGTGATGGTGACGCACTCGGCGGATGCGGCCGCACGTTGCGACCGCGTTTTGAAACTTGAGAAAGGCCGTTTGGCCATGTGACGGGAAAAAGGCCGGACGGCCGCAGAAAGGAAGTCGATAAGATGGGCAGGAAAGCGTTGATTACGGGCATAACGGGCCAGGACGGTTCGTATCTTGCGGAGCTGCTGCTTGGCAAAGGGTACGAAGTGCACGGTATCATCCGGCGTTCGAGCACGTTCAACACGACGCGCATCGACCACCTGTATGAAGATCCGCATGTGAACGGCGTCAAGCTGTTCCTTCATTACGGAGACATGGGCGATAGTTCCAATCTTATGCGCATCGTTCACGAGATCAAGCCGGATGAAGTCTACAACCTTGCGGCACAGAGCCATGTGCGCGTGTCGTTCGATTCGCCCGAGTTCACCGGCGATGTAGATGCGCTAGGCACGATGCGCCTCTTGGAGGCGATCCGCCTCACAGGTGTGAAAACGCGCTTCTATCAGGCGTCAACCAGCGAACTGTACGGCAAGGTGCAGGAGGTTCCGCAGAAGGAGACGACGCCGTTCTATCCTCGTTCGCCGTATGGTGTGGCGAAGCTATACTCGTTCTGGGCCGTGAAGAACTATCGCGAGGCGTATGGCATGCATGCTTCGAACGGCATCCTTTTCAACCATGAGTCTCCCCGGCGCGGCGAGACGTTCGTGACGCGCAAGATCACGCGGGCTGCGAGCAGGATCAAGTTCGGCCTTCAGAACGAGCTTTTCATGGGTAATGTGAATGCCCTGCGCGACTGGGGTTTCGCCGGCGACTACGTGGAAGGAATGTGGCGCATGCTCCAGCAGGACGATCCGGACGATTATGTGCTTGCCACCGGCGAAATGCACTCGGTGAAGGAGTTTCTCGCCGAGGCGTTTGGCTATGTGGGGCTCGACTGGGAGAAATATACGCACCATGACAGCCGCTACGAGCGTCCAAGCGAGGTGGAGCAGCTTTTGGGCGATCCTTCGAAGGCGAAACGCGTCCTCGGCTGGGAGCCGAAGGTTACGTTCAAGGGGCTTGTAAAGATGATGATGGATTCCGACCTCAAGCTGGCGGAATGCGAACTGAAGTTAAGAAGTTAACGGGCGATGCAGACTGGTTCCCAACCCGGTCGCTTTCTGCCATTGCTTGCTTGCGGCACGACGCCACGCCAGGTGGCGTGATCGAGAAAATAGGTCTAGGCGGGAATGAAAAGCGTTTTGGTCATGCTTTCCTCTCCGATCGCCAGCCGGATGGCCGGGGTTTCGCGTTTTGCGCGCGAACGTGGCTGGCATCTCATGTTCATGGACCGCCTTCTCTCCCATCCTTTGAGCTGGGATTGCGACGGCGTCATCGCCACCGTCCGCGACGAGCCGCACACCCTTGCCTTTCTGCGCCGCCTTTCCGAAAAGAGCATCCCCATTGTGGATCTAACCTGCGACGTGCCGCAGTTCAAATGTTCCCGGGTGATGGTGGACCATGTTGCCGTCGGCCGCCTCGCCGCAGATCATTTCGACGAACGCAACGTCCGCTCGCGCGTCTTCTTTTCGCTCGACTCGGGCAATGTCCAAGAACGCCTTTGGCGCGGATTCGCCGGAGGTTCGGCGATGGCATCCAGATGGTGCTTCGCCAGAGAACGGCCGCATACCCGCTGGGATGACTGGGATGCCGTCTCGCGTTGGCTTGCTGGAAGACTCGCCGCGGCGAAGCGTCCGTTCGGCGTCCTGACATACGCGCAATCGGAATCTGTCATCTTCCTGCAGGCGACCTTGCGCATGGGGATTGCCGTGCCTGACGAAATCGCCATCATCGCAGGCAACGATGATCCGGTGATGCTGGAAAGCCAACCGGTTCCGATTTCGGCGGTCGATGCCGGGACGGAGCGCGGCGCCTACGAGGCGGCCTCTCTCCTGCAACGTCTTATGGATGGAGCGTCGGCCCCTCCTGCGCCAGTGGAGATGCCCCCTTGCGGTGTCGTTACGCGAAAATCGACCGACGCCACCGTTGCCGAAGACCTGCTGGTACGCGATGCCATCGCGCTTTTCGTCGCCGGACTGCGTATCGGCGTGAATGTGGAAGGCGTTGCAAAAGCACTTGGAGTTTCGCGCAACACGTTGGGGCGCCGATTCTCTGCCGAACTCTGGCGCACTGCAAGCGCGGAACTGCACCGCCAGCGCCTGATGCTCGCAAAGCGGCTCCTCTCCATTCCCGGGAACAAGGTGGAATATGTCGCACGTATGGCGGGTTTCTCGTCGGCCTCCCATCTTGGTTCCGCCCTGCGCGCAGACTGCGGCCTGTCGCCGATGGAATTCCGGCGAGGATAGCGGATTTTCCATTGCATGGTGCAATTGTGATACAAATTGTTCATTTCTGATATTGGCGCACAAACTGCCTAATGCTAAAATTGGGCCGTTTTATAGACTGCAAACAAGAAGGCACGGAAAATGAAATCAGTTGGCATCTATGCGATGGCGCTGGTCGTCGCGCTGGGCATGGCCGCATCGCCGCGCACGATTTTGGCCGAAACCCCCGACAAGTTCGTCCGCTACGTCGAAGCGACTGGAACGCAATACATCGACACGGGCGTCGTCGGACGCCACGGAACCAAGGCCGAGTGCAAAGTAGAATGGATGAAATTCGCCGACAGCGCGTTTCTCGCCAGCGGCGACTGGAGTGCCAACCAGCGGTTCTTCATGTGCTATTGCCGGAACAACTCCGGCAACATGATGACGGCGCAGGGTACAGGCGACAACGTTTGCTACAACGGCGAAGATCTGCTTTTCGAGAAGAATCGAATCTACACCTACACCGCCGAATCCACTGCCGCCGACGGGAACAACGCATCTACAAACATCGTCACCATTAACGGCACGAAAGTCTTCGCAAAGGAATACACCGCCATCGACACGGAGAGAACCCTCTACGTTTTCGCCTGCAACCAGAAGGCAAACACGGCTATCGGTAAATCCAGCGTGCGCTGCTACGGCCTCAAAATCTGGCAGGACGGAAGGCTCGTCCGCGACTTCAAGCCCTGCGTACACGGCGGGCGCGCCGGTCTCTACGATGTACAGACCGACCATATCTACTACTCCGCATCCGCCACAGACCTGACCTGCGACGCGAACGGCGATGTGCCCGACGCCTTCATCGACTACGTGGAGTCCTTCGGCAACTCCTACATCGACACCAAGGTGACCGGCCGCTCCGGCACCGCCGCGAAGATGGATATTGCCTGGATCGGGACGAGTTCCGACCAGGCGCTGCTGGATTCCCGCGACGGAACCGACAAGCGTTTCTACCTTGTCCACCGCAACACGGGCGACAAATGGCTCTGGGGATATGGCTCGTATGGCACATTCGGCATCTTCACGCCCGGCGAAAGATACCATGTCGATGCGTCGTTCGCCGTAGGGAACCAGACGATCACAGTCCGCGAAGGCGGCTCCGACGGAACAGTCGCGGGAAGTTACGCGGCAACCAGCGACACCCCCATCGACACCGGTCGCAGCCTGTATCTCTTCTGCTGCAACCAGAGCGGCACCGCGCTCGCCAAGCAGTATTGGGGCAAGGCGCGCGTCTATTGGCTGCAGCTCTTCCAGGATGGCAAGATGGTCCGCGATTTCAAGCCGTGCCTCAAATACGGCGAGGCCGCGCTCTATGACGACGTCTCGAAGACCATCTTCTATCCGGAGGGCGATCCGCTCGGATATGACAACTCCGTCGCGGTGTCCCCGGACGAGGTCGTGTATGTCGATTACATCGAATCCGACGGCTTCACCCACCTCGACACACAGGTGGACGCAAGCTCGCCGACTCGTGCTACTGGCGAGATGTCGTGGATGCAGGTCCGGACGCAGAATCAGGAAAAGCAGTATTTCTGCGACCAATACCGCTCCTATCTCGCATGCGGCTGCTACAACAGCTCCTCCGACGCCAACCGCTTCTACATGGTCACGGAGACCGCCCAGAAGCCCTGGATCGGATACGGAAACAACGCTCAATCATTTGGATCCGCCTTGGACGCTGGACAGAAATACGCATTCGACGTGTCGTTCGCTGCCGGGGCGCAGTCCTTCGCGTTGACGCCTGATGGCGGGACGACGATCACCACCGCCCGCGAGTGGTCGGGCGATGCCACCGGCAATGGCAGCCTCTATCTCTTCGCCTGCAACGACGCGAAGAACGGAAAGCCGATTTACCGTTCTGCCGCACGGTGCTACGGGTTAACGATCTACCAGGGCGGCGACAATCCCGTCCGCAACTTCAAGCCGTGCGTGCTCGACGGCCAGGCCGCGCTCTACGACACGGTGTCGCGGCGCGTGTTCTACCCGGTTCCCGCAATTCCCGCCGCAGGCAACACGGGGGCTATAAAGGAAGAATCGGCGCGATCGCCGATCGACGCCTATCTCGAATATGTCGAGACAGACGGGACGCAATTCGTCGATACGGGTGTCATTGGAAAGACGGGGACTACGGCCGAATTCCTAGAGACGAACCTGCGCCCGAACGGCGGCGGCGAGGAGTGCTTCCTCGGTTCGGTCGGCAGTGATGCAAATTCCAGGTTCTACATGTGGTATCATGGAGGCATTGACACGCTCGCTTTCGGCTACGCCGGCTCGTACTGGCGTCCCAGCCTTTCCGACCCCGCCACGCCGGCGGCGCAGTGGGGGGCCGGATACGCGGATGTCTACCGGCTCTATTGCAACGCCACCAACTACGCCCGCGTCGCATTTTCGTCTGGATCGCAGAGCGTGACGCTGATTGACGACGCCACCGGCGCACGGACGACAATTTCGGAACGGGCGTTAAGCGACAACGTGAACACGGCGCAGAACCTCTACGTCTTTGCGCGAAACAACAACGGCACTGCCGATTCTTTCGCAAGGTCGCGCCTTCACTGGCTGAAGATATGGCAGGACGGAGCCTGCATCCGCAAGTTCCAGCCAGCCCGGCTTAAGAACGGACTCGTCGGGTTGTTCGACCATGCAGAGGGGAAGTTTTATCTCCCCCAAATAGCGGACGGTTCGCTCGCCTATTTCAGTACCGTCGGACCCAAGGGCGAGAAACTGGCCGCTTCTTCGTTCGTGTTTGTCGTCCGATAGGTACGCAAAGAGTTGCAACTGCCATGGCAGTCGTTACAACGGTTGCCCCAGGACGCATCCGCGAATCGTGCAACAACTGCGAAACGCCGCGCATTTCGGTAGGGTCGTGTGTCCCGCTTGGGCCGCGGGCACGCGGGACGCGTGCCCCTACCAGGCATGCGTTTGTGAACAATCTGCCGACCTGCACGATTCGCGGATGCGCCGCTTGCCACGCGTTAACGCGAGATAGGGTTGCAATCTGCCGCAGGATGGTGTAGACTGTCCGTGTTGCTTTTTAGGGTCGTTCGTTTCTTCGCATAGGGGACGGGTTGTCCCCGGCACTTCCCGAATGCAACATTTATGCGTCATGTTCGATGGCCGAATGGGATGCTGAGGAATCTGATCTATGGAATTGTCCGATAAAATCTATGTGGCTGGTCACCGTGGCATGGTTGGAAGCGCCGTGTGCCGCGCACTTGCGAAGAGGGGGTGTTCCAATCTCGTTACACGTACGCACAAGGAGCTTGACCTGCTGGATCCTGCGGCAGTGGCGGCGTTCTATGCGGCGGAAAAGCCCGATGTGGCGGTCATCTGCGCCGCACGCGTCGGCGGCATCGGCGCGAATTCGGCGGCGAACGCGCTTTTCCTCTACGAAAACGAAATGATCGCGCTCAATACGGTGTGGGGCGCGTACAAGTCTGGCGTGAAGAGGCTGCTGTTCCTTGGTTCCACGTGCATCTATCCGCGCATGGCTCCGCAGCCGATTCCCGAGTCGGCCCTTTTGACGAGCGCGTTGGAGAAGACGAACGAGGGATACGCGCTCGCAAAGATATCCGGACTCAAGCTCTGCGAGTTCCTGCGTCGCGATTGCGGCGTGCTCTACCATTCTCTGATGCCTACCAACCTCTATGGCCCCGGCGACAACTACGACGTGGTGGGTGGGCACGTCCTGCCCACCATGATCCGCAAATTCGAGACGGCGCGCGTGAACGGCGACGCCACTGTGCCGCTGTGGGGCACTGGAACCCCGCTGAGGGAGTTTCTGCACGTGGACGATCTGGCGGCGGCATGCGTGTTCATGCTTGAGCTGGAGAATCCGCCGGATCTCGTGAATGTAGGTTCCGGCGAGGAGGTGTCCATCCGTACGCTCGCCGAGAAGGTTAAGGCGGCTACAGGCTGCCCGGCGGCGATCGACTGGGATGCGTCGAAGCCTGACGGCACGCCGCGCAAGCTCTGCGATACCACGCTCATCCGTTCGCTCGGCTGGAAGCCGGAAATCGATCTGGACAAGGGGCTCGCCATGACAGTGGCCGATTATCGCGCCGCCGTGGCATCGGGTTCAGTGCGTCTTTAGCGGAAAGGGAAACGCTTGAATGGCGGGGACGTTCAACAGGCGTTGCATCGTTACCGGCGGGGCCGGATTCATCGGTTCCGCGCTCGTGCGGCATCTCGTTCGCGATACGGAGGCGACGGTACTTGTCATAGACAAGTTGACCTATGCCGGGAACATGGATTCGCTGGAGGAGGTCTCCGGGTCGCCGCGCTACTCGTTCCTGCAGGCGGACATATGCGACCAGGTGGCGATGGACAGGGCGTTTGCAGACTTCAAGCCGCAGACGATATTCCATTTGGCGGCGGAGACGCATGTCGACCGTTCCATAGACCGCCCCGGGGAGTTCATCCGCGCGAACGTCGTCGGTACGGCGACGCTCCTTCATTCCGCCCTTGCCTACTGGCGCGCCCTGCCCGGCAACGCGCCTCAGCCACCAGCCGCTGACCACCAACCGCCAGCCACCAGATTCAACTTCCGCTTCCAGCACATATCCACGGATGAGGTGTACGGCTCGTTGGGCGAGGACGGGTTCTTCACTGAGAAGACGCCATACGCGCCCCATTCGCCATACTCCGCATCCAAGGCCGCGGCGGATCATCTCGTGCGCGCATGGCACTACACGTACGGTCTGCCGATTCTTGTCACGAACAGCTCCAACAACTACGGGCCATACCAGTTCCCGGAGAAGCTTATTCCGCTGGCGATTCTCAACGCGCTTGATGGAAAAGAACTGCCTGTCTACGGTACCGGGATGAATGTGCGCGATTGGTTGCATGTGGACGACCATGTCGAGGCGCTGCGCCTCGTGAACGAGAAGGGCGTGCCCGGCGAAACCTACAACATTGGGGGCCGCAACGAACGTACGAACCTGGAGGTGGTGCAGACGATCTACCGTATCCTCGACAAATTGCGTCCACGCCCGGATGGAACGTCCTACGCTTCGCTCATCACATTCGTCTCGGACCGTCCTGGACATGACATGCGCTATGCGGTTGACCCGTCGAAGTTGACAGGCGAACTGGGATGGAAGCCGAAGCATTCTTTTGAAGCCGGCATCCGCGCTACGGTTCAATGGTATCTGGACAACGCCTGGCGGTGGCGGTCGGGGCTTCCTCGCTGATGGTCTGGCGTGCTCGTGCTATTGGCGTACCACTTTTACGTTGCGGAACATGTGTTTGTTGGGGCTGAGAACCAGCTCCTTGCCGCTGGCGGTCGTCACATTCTTCAGCACGACCTCCTCTGTGACACGATAGGGAAATTTCTCCACGTAGTCAGGGGTAGTGTTCTTGGTGCTGTACATGTTGAAGACTTGCGGTCCGGCATACTTCGCAGGATGGTGCGAGTCGTCGATTCTCAGACCGTCGACTACGATCCTGCGTGGCATGTGGCAGGGATAGCCGAAGTCGTGCCAGTCCGTGCTTGAACCGTTCACGAGGGTTCCTACGACTGCCCGCCCGTTGCCGGGCACGAACGTACAGTTCCGTACGACGAACTCGCCGTTCCACGCGCTGCCGTAATCGCTTCTAAGATTGAAGAAATTGGCGCAACGGACTGTGGTGTTCTCCACGAGGAAGGTTCCGAACCCGATCGCGTTGATGCCCATGTATCCAAGCGATGAATTCCGGATGGTGGCATTTGCAACGCCCATGTGGGCGTCGAAGCGGGAGAAGGTGCATCCGTCGTAGAGGAGATTCTTGCAGTAGTTTGAACCGAACAGTCCCCAGTAGCGGTTGTCGTTGATATCGGTCGTCTGGCGGCAATTGACATAGGAGATGTTGACGGCATTATTTGCAGCCAGATCGTAGGAGCCCATGCGTACGGGCTTGCCGGCCGAGCCGATGGTGGTGTATGTCTTGTGCGCCGTGAGGATGCAGTTTGTTACCATGACGTTCGCACAGGACGAGACGGAGATGAATCCGTTGTATGGTGCGCCATGGTCGCCCTCGCCAGTTATGTCGTGACGGATGCCTTCTATGCGTACGTTCGAGCGGAGAATGGTGATGTTGCGCGCGTGGTAGTTGTACTTGGATTCCGCCTGATTGGCGATGGTGGTGAAATGTCCGCCCTTGATAGTGAGCGTCCTGGTGTCGACGGGACGGGCGGTGAGGCGAGTGACCTGGGGATAGTCCCAGATGATTGGCGTGCGCGGGTCTATTGCGCCTGTGGCGTCGGCCAGGAAGATCTCCTTCTGGGCGAACCCGTTGTTCTGGTTGAGGCCGTAACGGATGTAATGCCGCACCTTGTCGTTCTGCGCCTCCACGAGGCATGGTCCGGGCAACCTTACACCGATGTTCGTCTGACCGTGGGATAGCGTTGCGACGCCTTTGACGGCGAACGGGCGCGCCGATGGATCTACACGGAAGATAGGTGTGCGGATATTGTCGAGCGCGCGATCGTCTATCACGAAGTTGGCGGTACCGAAATCGACATCCGTCTTGATTATGGCGACTTGTGCGCCGCGGCCTATGTAGTAGGTCCTGCCTGCGCCGGCCTTTACAGGCAAACCCTTTGCGTTGGCTGCTGCATGGGCTGCGACGATGGCCTTCTGGTCGTCATTCCTGCCGTCACCGATGGCGCCGAACGCTTCGTACGTTACAAAGTCCTGCGCCACTGCAAGGGCGGCGACAAACATGCAAGAAATGATAAGCGGCAGTTTCTTCATGGCGGTTTCCTGTGGATAGTTTTGCAGATTGTACCATATACCGCTTGCCGCCATCAATGGGGTGCGTCCGCGAATCGTGCAGGTCTGTAGTTTGTTCGCAAATGCATGCCTGGTAGGGGCACGCGTCCCGCGTGCCTGCGGCCCAAGCGGGACGCGCGACCCTACCGAAATGCGCGACTTTTCGCAGTTGTTGCACGATTCGCGGATGCGCCCCAGAGGTCACATCGAAAAAACCACACAGGCGCCATGGGAAATGGTATAATTCTTCCCAACCTCAAAGGAGCTACGCTCCCGATGGAGGGAAAATCAGGATTGGTCTCTTCTGGCGGTGTCGTAAAAAAGAGCGTTTGCAGCCAGACAGGAGATGCGTAGATGAGGTATTCGACTGCATACCCCATGTGCGCGGAGCGTATCTTAAATTCATGCACTGAAAGGCGATTCACATATGCCATGTGAAACGAATGAAAAGATGCCATGTGTCGGAGATTCCGCTGACATGGTTTCAATAAAGCGGTTCTTTGCCGAAAAGGCAAATGCATATAGGTTGCATCTGGACAAATTGCGTTGGATTCTTGCAGGTGCGTATCCCACGGTGCTGGGAGTTGCCGCCAAGTGGAACAGTATCGAATACGACAAAGACTTTTAGAGCACTTTGGATGGAAGACGAAAGGGACGGCTATTCTTGGGCATTGGCACTCGGTGACTCCGAGCGCTTGGAAATTGCGACAAGGCTTGTCAGTAACCTCTGGTCTGCGGCGCATAACGGCTCTCCGTTCTCGCCTATGGACCGTACAGTCTACAGCTACATACCTGCACCCGCAAAGAACGCAAAGAGTTGAACCATTGAATACACTAAATGCACGAAAGTTGTTCAGCCGTGCAGAACATGTAGAGCGTGTAGGAGTTTTGGACAGGATTGAGAATTGTTTGATCGTCGGATTGGTAGGCTGGAGTCGTGGTTGTTTGGACAGGATTTACAGGATTGACAGGATTAAGATGAGTGTGAAAATGGTAGGGGCGGGTGTCCTGCACGATCGTAGTAAGGTCCGACCCTAAAAGACGCTTGAATCCGACACACTTTCACTGATAGGGTAGAAGAGATGATTGATTGTTGATAATCGGTATTGGGTGGAATGTCGGTAGTCAAGGGCTGCTGATTATGCTATAATGTGCAATATGAAACTTGTGACTTCAACCAAGAATGATATATTCAACCGAATTCATTTCGCTGTTATGGCGATTGAAAGCGGCGCTAAGAAGTTGCATGTTTCGGGTCAAAAGATGCATGACCGCCTTAAGGCCCAGGATTTGATTCATAACCGACTTTTAGGTAGATATGAAGATCTTCATACGCAAAGTCTGGAGTGGGTTGCAGACGATACTGTTGAAACCTTGCTGAATTGGGAGTCGGGCAGATGATAAACTTGTTTCACGGCTCAAATGTTGCTGTGCAAAATCCGCTCGTGAAGGTCGGACGTCAAAAGGTAGATTTTGGGCAGGGATTCTACGTGTCAAAGTTGCGCGAACAGGCGGCGTCATGGGCGCAAACCATTGCCAGCCGGACACGAAACGGAAGGGCCTTTCTGAACTGCTACGAATATGACGAGCGGAAGGCCATGGAACTTGCCGGTTCGCGGTACAAGGTCTTTGCCGCTTATGACATTGAGTGGCTTGACTATGTGGTGGATTGTCGGCGGGGTGGAACGATGCAGGACGCTTATGACGTAGTTGAAGGTGGCATCGCCAACGACAACGTTATCGATACGGTTGAGGATTATGAAAATGGTGTAATTACTGCTGCACAGGCACTTGGACAACTTGCTTACAAGAAGGTCAATCATCAGATATGTATCCGCTCCCAGATTGTGTTGGACGCATGTCTAAAGTGCATTGGCACAGAAGAGCTGGAGAGGGTTTGACAAATGCGTGACCGAGTTCTTTGGAGAAAGCAGGCAAGAATCATACTGGCACTCGCGGCGGCCCTAGCCATAGATGAAGAGCGGGCATTGGACTTGTTCTACTCAACAGAGACATATCGGCAGCTTTCAGATCCGAAATACGGACTTCAGCTTATGAGTGATGGCTATATAGTTGAAAATGTGCTTTCCGAATTGCGTCATAAGTAGAAGTATCCGTCCTGTTTGCCCATTGTAATGTGAATGATGGCAGAGGCATATCCGCCCTTTGGAGACGAGGCTTCCAGCCGCGTCAGCAGAGTGAATCACGGAATACACCCAATCGTAGAATAATTTTGAACATCATTGCCCATTATGCGCGTTCGCTATATGCGCTTGCGTCCGGGCTGTTCATCAACCGGTGAATATTGGCGGTGGGGAAGAGTGAGTTTGGATTGTGTGTCGTGATAGGTGTAATGACAGTGATTGAGTTGTTGGTTTATGTAATGAGGCGGGGATGCGGCGGAATTGCCGCAGTTGGAAATGAAAACTACTGTGGCAATTTACTGTGGTAATCAAGTGTGACCTTGTTGGCCCACTGTTGGCCACGGCTGCTTGCCCGATTTGACGCAGAAACGGTAACATGAACGAGAAACAGTCCCCGTCGTACGCGGCAAATGTGTCGCGGGTGGGGTCTTCGGTAGCATCAATGAATGAATTAACATGAATAAGCAGATAGTTGTTTACAAGGCATCGGATGGCGGTGAGTTATCGGTTAGGACTGATGGCGAAACCATTTGGATGACGATTGAACAGATGGTTCGGCTGTTTGGTCGAGATAGAACTGTTCTCATTCGACATGTAAACAATGCGATAAAAGAAGGTGAATTGAGCCGAGACGTTAATGTGCAGAATTTGCACAATATTCAGAATGGCCGTGGACGTCCGGAATTGGCGTACGACTTGGATGTCATGATTTCTGTCGGTTACAGAGTCAAGTCTATTGAAGGTGTTCGATTTCGTCGTTGGGCGACGCGAATCCTGCGAGAGATGTTGCTGAACAGACTTGACGAGGTAAAGCGCATAGGCGCACTTGAGCGTCGTTTGGACTCCGTGGAAGGGGATGTAAAGCAACTGAAGGGTGGCATGAAATATCTTGTTCAGCAAATCACGACGCCACCACCAGATCCTCCGCGTCATCCAATCGGTTTCGGTGCACAAAGCGATGATTGATACTTCTCTTTCTAAACATCAGTGCCACATACGGGCGGTCGCTGCATGCGCTTGTGTGCGGGGTGTTTATTAGTCGTTGGGTGTTGGCGGCGGTGGGGAAGAGTGAGTTTGGATTGATTGGCGTGGTTGGTGGAATGACTGTGATTGAGTTGGCGGCTTGTACGATGAGGCAGGTGCGCGGAGGTAATGCTGCAGTTGAGATTGAAGATGAATGCGAATGAAAGCTGCAGTAAAGGGAATGTAGAATGTTGAGTTCGAGACATGTCGATTCTCGCCATAGCATTACTACATAAATGACATCTGTATCAATAAGCTCTTTTATTCTCTGCCGATTGATTAGTGATATGATGAAGAAGACATGAAGAGAATTGTGGAGGCGATAAAGTAATGAAACAAATTGAGATTTCGTTTTTTGACAATTCTTCGGTTAACTCCCTTGCAGATGCCTTGAAGAACTGCAATGAAGGTTTGCGAGTTCGATTCGGCAATGTCGTCTGTTGCCCTCATTATATTGTTCCCATGTATGCTTTGATTGATTACTATCGTGTTATTGGCAGGAAAGTTGAAATGTCTTTTGAGCCGTATTCCGACGTTGCTGTAATTCTGCAAGAAGGCAATTTGGAACGTCCGTTTGGATCGGTTTGGAGATTTCAAGATCAACATGTTTTGCTGGATATATTCAATGCCATGCAAAAAGAGATATTGAAGTTGCCTAACATAGGCAAGGGGTTTAAGAACGCTTTTGGATGGTGCCTTTCGGAAGTAATGGACAATGTACTCCAGCATTCGCAAGAGAAGCAAAACCAAACGGCAGTGGGGTATATGATGACTCAATATGAGCCCAATGAACGCTTGCTGAAGTGCTGCGTGTTTGACCTAGGTGTCGGTTTTTACAAATCGTTTCAAGGTTCAAAATACAATCCTTCGACACCTGTTGAGGCGGTTTCGCTGGCCGTGAAGCCCAATGTCACTTCTGGCAACGGGCAGGGGAATGGGCTGTATGGATTAAGGGAGATTGTGAAACAATCTCAACATGGACGTTTGGAAATCAAATCGGCAGGCGCGAAATATCTTTGTGAAAACGGGGTCGAGCATGTGGATGCAACTGTACTTATTCCTGGCTTTTCCGGTTCTACATCTGTAGATTTTCAGATGTACTTGGGTAATGAGTTTTCAATTGATTCGGTTTTCCCCGATCGGGTGTCTAGTACAGACTTGTGGATGGAAGATCATGAAGTTGGAGATGACGCTATACGGTTGAAGGTTCTTGAAATCGTAGAGGGAACAGTAGCTCGCGATTTTGGCAGGGAAATGCGCCATGCTGTAGAAAATATTATTGAGAGCGAGCATAAACGCGTGATTGTTGATTTTTCTGGAGTGGAGATGTGTAGCTCGGCATTTGTCGATGAACTGGTAGGCAAGTTGGTTGAGAAGTATCAGTTTGTAAGATTCTCTCAGTTTGTGGATTTTGTAAATGTGTCAGGGCTGCCTGCATTGTTGATTGACCATTCAATAAGGCAACGTCTTTCGGATCAGCATAATGTTGTTGAAATCAATGATTCTTATGGCTGTACTCGTCTCGGGCCAACCGGCCCATCGCCGGAACCGATTGCTACGCCAGTCATAGGTGAGATTCGTCCGAATGGTCCAAACATAGTGGAGGCCAAATGAAAAAATTATATCTAGTTGCATTGGGGCCATCGCTCAATCGAGAGGTGTCAATCAATCGTCTAGTTTCGCTTGGACATTGCGGCCCTTGGTTCTATTCAATACCAAACACTTTTTGCATTTATTCACAGTTCACTGCACGCATGATTTTTAACGCATTGCACAATCCTGCGGATCCAGCCGAAAATCTTATAGTTACGGAAATGCCGACTGACAATTCATTGGGTTGGCTACCACAACAACATTGTAACGTTATTCGTGAAAATTCAATCGTACATGATTACAACCTCCAATTCTCCGGTTATTGGATTGATGAAAATCGTGCTTTTTTGCCGCCCGCCGCAGGGGTCTATTGTGTGTATTCATGTGTTCCGATGAAAAACAACACATTGAACATCACCAGACTCCTATATATTGGTAAAGCTGTCAACATCTGTGAACGCCATCAGAATCATGAGAAACACGATTCATGGCAAGCCTATGCAGGAGCCGCCCAAAAACTGTGTTATTCATATGCACTATTACAACAGAGCAGTCTTTCGGTTTGTGAAGCCGCATTAATTTATCGTCATCAACCGCCATGCAATGAGGCGAACAAGGATAGTTTCTTGCATAGCACGACGCGCATTCGTACTTTTGGGGCCAATCTCTTTCTCGATAACGAGTTTCTACTTAATACAACACAAGGATGAGTAACCATCTAAAGCTTACAACGCCAGATATGCCCTGGCGCATTCGACTTTACCCGGCAGTCCGATTCTGTGGGGGCTTGACAGGCTTGTAGCCGCAGAAGTGCTTGTCCTATACAACGACCGACAGAGAATTCTTGGAATTGGGTATCATTATATAAGAGGTGCAGTAGGAAAGATCATGCAATTCACAGTTTACTGTTTGTTCCGGCAATAGGGCAATAGAGAAGATGTATACGCGCTGTACCGCATATAGTCTCTTTTGATAATCTAGTAAAGGGGACACACATCAGCACCACTTCTCTGAAACCCCTGTATTTGCTGGGTGCGGCGTGAGGGCGGTGGGAACGAATGAATCGAATACGTATCGACGAACTCAACGGAAAAACACGGTTTTGAGGAGTGCAAATCAATACTCACGAACACAACCTATAACTTGCAGAAAATGGCGATTTTTGAATTGTCGTGGGGCGGTTGGAAGACTTGAAAACGGATTTTCAGCGATGCATACGGACACAAATATCGGCATATTAGACGATAATACATGTGAAATGACACATTTTTCGGAGTGGCTATCAATACTCACAAACATCGGCATACTAGCGAACACAGCAGACGATTTTAACAATTAGAACAAGAAAGGCAAAATCAGATGATTAACGTCGGTATTGTCGGTTGTGGTTTTGTAGGCGGCGCGCTCAAGGCCTGGTTGGAGGAGAACAACAAGGATGCGAAGATCTTTGTGAGCGATCCGCCAAAAGGGTATAATGATGACTTGAGCGGAATCGATATTGCGTTTCTGCAAATCCATGTTCCGACGGAAGATGACGGGACGCAGGATTTGACGCTAATGAAAGAGCTGATTCGCAAACTGCCGAACGTGCCGGTGTTTGTGAGGACGACTATTCTGCCTGGGACGAGCGACATACTTTCAAAAGAGACTGGGCATCAGGTGTGCTATATGCCCGAGTTCCTAACGGAACGTACACACATCGAAGACTTCAAGAAGCAGACGATGGTGTTCACAGGCGCAGTTGATCTCCTCATCAAGGTATTTCCCGGCAAGAAGTTTACGGTCATGTCGCCGCTTGAAGCGGAACTTACGAAATACATTCATAACGTATTTGGCGCGTACAAGGTAACATACTTCAACGCAGCGAAGGAGTACGTTGAGAAGATGGGCGGCGACTGGGCGAAGGTTCACACGGGCGTCCTGCTCTCCGGCTATATCAACGACACACACACTTATGTTCCCGGTCCCGATGGCAAGTTCGGCTACGGTGGCAAATGTTTTCCTAAGGATGTCAACGCCTTCGCCAAGATGACGCAAGGCACGTCGATGGGCACTCTCCTCGCCCCTCTCCATAAGCTCAATGTCCACTTTCGTGGGGTTGAGGAACATATCTAATGCTTATGTCGCCAAACCGTCGAATCCTTCTTAACATTGTCGCCACATACGGGCGGAGTTTGTATGCACTCGTATGCGGGCTATTCATTAGCCGGTGGGTGTTGGCGGCGTTGGGGAAGACTGACTTTGGGTTGTATGGTGTTGTCGGCGGCATGACGGTGTTTGTTGCATTTTTGAACAATTTATTGAGCATGGCGACAAGTAGATTTTATGCATATGCTGAGGGGCAGGCGCAGAAGAGTGTTGCCGCGGGATGTGCAGAATCTGGAATGGAAGAATGCAGAAAATGGTTTAGTACAGCCGTTTTGATACACTCGATAGTTCCGGTGGTGCTAGTTGTAATCGGCTATCCATTGGGACTTTATGCTGTAGAAAATTGGTTGACTATTCCAGCAGATCGACTAGATGCTTGCATATGGGTTTTTCGGTTTGCAACTATATCTTGCTTTGTCGCTATGGTAAATGTGCCGTTTCAGGCAATGTACACAGCAAAGCAATACATCGCCGAGTTGACCATTTATGGCGTCGCGGTAACGACCGCTAATATATTTTTCATGTATTTTATGGTGACTCATCCGTGCGATTGGCTAGCGAAATATGCGCTCTGGATGTGTTTTGTCTCGGTCGCGCCACAGGCCATCATTTGTATTCGGGCGATGAAGGTGTTTCCTGAATGTCGCTTCAGGCTTTCTTATGCAAGGAACATGAAACGCATACTTGAACTTTCATCTTTTGCATTCTGGCAGGCATTTGGAGCACTTGGCGGGATATTGCGTGGACAGGGTATTCAGATATTGGTTAACAAGTACTTCGGTCCAACGTATAATGCCTCAATGTCAATAGCCAATCAAGTTTCAGCTCACTCTCAGACGCTCTCTGGCGCTATGCTGGGGGCATTTGCGCCTGCTGTTACGACAGCCTATGGTGCTGGTCGAAATGATTCTATGGTAAGCTTGTCATATCGGACAAGTAAGTTTGGGATGTTGCTTGCTATATTCTTTGCGTTGCCTTTGGCGCTGGAATTGAAGGAGGTATTAGAACTTTGGCTTGTCAATCCACCACCTTATACGGCTGAACTTTGCTGGTGCATTTTATTGATGGCAATCATTGATAAGAGTACTTCTGGGCAGATGTTGGCAGTTTCGGCCACAGGAAAAATAGCGGCATATCTAGCGTTTTCCGGGGGAAGTCTAATCTTGACATTGCCCTTGGCATGGATTTTTGTTGGAAAGGGCATGCCTTTTTTATTCATTGGTATTTCAATGGTGATTACAATGTTGCTGTGCTCGATAGGAAGGGTTTGGTTTGCGAGGAGCATAGTTGGTATGAGTGCAAGAAAATGGTTGATAGACGGGGTTTTGCCCGTATCATTTGTTGTTATAATTACTGCTTTAGTCGGATTAATATCTAAATCCTTTTTACGGCCTTCGTTTGCGCGTGTTTGCCTAACGTCGATTTTGTGTGTGAGCGTATATATTCCTTTGGTGTATATTTGCGTTCTTTCCGCTGAGGAACGCACTTTTCTCCTGTCAAAGTTACGCCTGAAAAGTTTATGAGATGTGGGATGATGGATTTGCCTGATAAATCATCTTGTACAGGCTGTTTTGCATGCTCAGTAGCGTGTTCTGTTCATGCGATAAAAGATGAATGTGACGAGTGGGGGTTTCACTACCCGCGAATAGATAAAGAGCTATGCCTGAAATGTGGTGCTTGCACAAAAGTTTGTCCAGTATTGAACAAGGAATCATCGGATGGCATCCTTGGGTGTTATGCGGCGCAACATAAAGATCTGGAAGTTATGTCTAAAAGTGCTTCTGGTGCCGTTTTCCCTGCAATCGCGGAAAAGGTATTGGAACGACACGGAGTAGTGTATGGGTGTGAGATGAGTTTGCCTGATTGCAAAGTAAGGCATATTCGCGTGACGCATATATCGGATGTGTCGCGGTTACAAGGTTCAAAATATGTTCAAAGTGACTTGAATGGTATTTTTAAAGAAGCCATAGTAGACTTGTCCCGAGGGGTTGACGTGTTGTTTTCTGGTACACCTTGTCAATGCGCGGGTTTGAGAAAGTGTGTGCCTGTTCGATATCAGTCGAAGCTTCTTCTTGTTGAGATCGTTTGTCATGGCGTAATGTCTCCGCAATTGTTTGAAGCTTACAAAAATGATTTGACACGTAGGGCAAGTTCTCCAATTAAAGAAGTGCTGTTTCGCGATAAACAGTCGTACCCTGGGCGGAGTTCGTTTGTAGTTCGGTTTGAAGATTCAACTAAAGACATTTGTGTTAGATCTTATTCAGATCCATATGGAAGATTATTCCAGTCGAGATTGGCGTTGCGAAATAGTTGCTACCGTTGCCCAGCAAGAGGGAAAGACTCTTGTGCGGATTTGACTATTGGCGATTATTGGGGTATTAAAAAATGGCATCCTGAATTGGCAGAAAAAGGTGCGATTTCTGTGGTAATTGTTCATACGCAAAAAGGTGAAGCCGCATTCTTTGATGCTAGGCTTTCAAGATGGAAGTCAGATTATTCGCTCGCAATCAAGGATAATCCGTCTATTTGCAAAGATACTAGTAGAAATGAAGCACAGTATAGTATGTTTGTGCGATGTATTCGAAATATGCCATTTGTTGAGGCTGTTGCCAGAACTCTTGACGGCCCGAGGTCGATTAGACTTATTAGGCGAATTGTTGGCAATGCTAGAAGGTTACTCAAGATATGAAAAAGGTTGTTGGTATAGTTACAGTTGGCCGCAGCCTGTTGTTGTCAAACTATGGATCTTTTTTCCAGCATTACGCCTTGCGCGTGGTGTTGAAGAGAATGGGTTATGTCACGTATAGGGTTGAAACTGATTCGGTTTTTACAGAAATTTGGGAGTTGTTGATTCCATTTAGAAGACTTTGGTCAATTGCCAGAAACACCATTATGTGTAGGAAGTTGCCAGAAAGAGTGTCTTTTCGGTCTTCGGTTCAGCGGATTATCTTTGCGTGCCAATATAAACGCTTTATTTCGCCAATTTTTGAGAAACAGGTTGATGCTGAATCATATATTGCTGGAGGCGATTGTGTTTGGTTTAATACAATGCCTAGAATGTTTCTGCTTGATAAGCCTGCATCTGTTCGAAAAATATCATATGCTGCCAGTTCGTCTTGGGAGTTCATGAAGGACCAGAGTGTTTGGAGAGAGTTGATACAGAGGGTAGGCGCATCATATAGTGCAATATCGGTAAGGGAAGCCATTGGGTGCAAGATCATACGAGAAATTTCTGGGCGAGAGGTTGATAGGGCTCTTGATCCTGCACTGTTGCTTGATAAAGCAGATTATCTCAAGATTGCTAGTCCAAAGAAGATTCTCAAGCGGCCAACGCTTTTGTATTATGCTGTGAATATAACATCAGCTGAGGAAATGGCTATTGATCGAATATGTGGATGGGCGGATAAAATTAATGCAGATACTCGAGTTGTTGGTATTCAGGGTGCTGAGAATTTCTCTCCAAGTGCGATGTTCTTGCGGCCAACACCCAGTGAGTTTTTGACTTTATTCTATCAGGCGAAGTGTGTTGTTACGAACTCGTTTCATGGAATTGTTTTTTCAATAGTTTTTGATAAACCATTTGTCTTTGTAAGGCAAAAGTCGGGAAAATGGGGAAATCAAAACCTCCGACAGAATGAATTGTTGGAGTTCCTTGCGCTAGAGCAAAGACATGTGGATGATGATGAACAGTCGAATAATGTTGTTGAGCTTCTGACGACACCGTTGTCGGCCGATTTGCGCTCAAAGATAGAATATCTACGAATGAAGTCGACTGATTGGCTTATGAAGGCTCTGTCAAAGTGAGGTGATATATGATAATATTTGTACAGGAGAGGCCTATTGAAATATTACCCCCAGTCATATCGTTGTTGCGAATACTGAAGGACTTAGGAGAGGAAGTTGTGTATTTGGGGATGGTCAGGACTCAAGTCGGTCTTGGTATTCTTGAAGAACTTGGAGTGCAATATGAAATATATCCATACGAGTTGGTTAGTTTTCGCACAAATCCGTTTCGACGTTGCTGGCAAAAGGCCACACAGTGGATAAGACCGTATCTATTTCGCTCGTGGATATGGAAAAGAATAACGCGGCTATCCATTGGTGGTGATGATGTTGTTTTGTGGTCGTCTGAAATGCGGACTGCCGCAGTCTTGGGCAATAGGGCGTTGAAATTTGGCAAGAGACATATTCACTCGCTATATGAATTGGGAGACGAAGCCGGCAAGGATTATTGGGGTTTTGCCATTGATAGACTATATGACACGGCGACATTGATTGAATGCGAATACAATCGCGCACATATTCTAAAGGCTGAGAAAGGGATTGATAAACTGCCTTTCGTTCTGCCAAATAAGCCTTATGCGCACCCAAGGAGACGAGCCATTCCAGTATCAGATAAAAAGGCTGCATCCGTTGTTGAGTTATGGAAGGGGAAAAAGGTTTTCTTGTACCAGGGGGGGATACAAAGTGATCGAGGACAGTTGCTACGCTTAATTGAAGCGTTGTGTGAGAGTCAGCCAAACGCAATTGTAGCCATCATGGGAAGACGGTCACGGATAGTAGATGAACTAATGAAGAAGTACACGAATATATCTTATGTCCCGTTCGTTCCCCCGCCACACCATCTTGAAGTGACAAGCCATGCCGACATCGGTATCGCATATTATCAAGGCGGTGCAATCTGGGGGCTGTCGCCATTGAATCCGGTTTATTGTGCGCCTAATAAAATCTATGAGTATTCAGGGTTTGGTATTCCCCTTATTTGCAACGATATCCCAGGCCTAAAATACACCATTGAGCAGTGCCATGCTGGTGTTTGCTTGGATGCCATAACGAAGGAGACGGTTTCATTAGCGGTGCAAAAGATTTTGCCCAGTTATCAGGAATACTCAGACAATGCACAAAAGTTTTTTGATGCGGTCGATCTCACGACGGAGGTCAAAAAGATTTTGACATACGCAAGAAGTTAAAATGAAAAAGAAAATATCAATCATCTTCGGCACTCGTCCTGAGGCGATAAAGCTTTGTCCAGTAGTGTTAGCACTAAAGGCGAATCCGGCATTTGAGTGTAAGGTATGCGTAACTGGACAGCATCGCGAGATGTTGCAACAGGTGCTGGATGTGTTTGGGGTTGTTCCCGACAAAGATTTTGCGTTAATGCGTCCGAATCAGACGCTTGGAGGGTTGACGAGTCGTGCGATTGCCGCGATTGACGGATATCTTGCTGAAGAGAAGCCAGACATTGTGGTGGTGCAGGGGGATACGACTACCGTTCTTGCTGGTGCGTTGGCGGCGTTCTATCATCATATTCCTATTGCCCATGTAGAAGCTGGACTTCGGACATGGAACATGCAAAGTCCCTGGCCAGAAGAGGCGAACCGTGTCTTGACGACTCGCCTTACCAAATGGCATTTCTGTCCAACAGAGAACAATAAGGCGAATTTGCTGAAGGAGGGTGTGCCAGAGAAAGACATTTATGTAACAGGTAATACGGTGATTGATGCACTTTTGATGGCAAAGGAAAAAGTGCATGAGAATCCACCTGAGATAGAAGGCTTGCCTATTGATTTAATGAAGTCTAAAGATCGCATGGTGCTTATCACGGGGCATAGGCGAGAGAACTTCGGCGAAGGGTTTGAAAACATCTGCACGGCCATCCGGAATCTTGCAGAGCGATACACTTCAACGCATTTTGTGTATCCAGTTCACCTTAATCCAAACGTACGCGAACCGGTCGGTCGAATCCTTGGACAACATTGCGGTAAGAATGTTCACCTGATAGAACCGCAAAGTTATCTCCCTTTTGTTGCGCTGATGAATAGGGCATATCTCGTTCTTACAGATTCTGGTGGTGTTCAGGAAGAAGCACCATCACTCGGCAAGCCAGTGTTGGTCATTCGAGATACCACAGAGCGCCCAGAGGCGGTGACGGCAGGAACTGTAAAACTTATCGGTACAGACCAACTGTGTATTGAGCGAGAAGTTGGTGCCTTATTAACGGATGCCGAAGCATATAAGGAAATGGCAGAATCTGTCAATCCTTATGGTGATGGAGCAGCAGTTGATCGGATAATTCACATCCTTGCGACATGAAATTATTGTGGATATGTGGACTTCCTAACGTCGTTCGGCTAACGGCGACGCAGAGGGTTCTAAGTGAGACGCCAACAGCAGCCTGGAGTTGGATATTAGGCCATCTTCCTCCGCCGACGGATGTGGAATTGCACATAGTTTGCCCTGTTGGTGGGCTTATAGAGTCTCGTGTTGACTTTGATTATGGTGGTGCACATTGGCATTGCTTTAGACGAGAACGATTTGAGTTGTTTTTCTTATGGCGACGCTTTGCTCGAAAAATTAGCTCTTTTGTGCATAAACTTGCTCCAGATGTTATTCATGGATGGGGCGGCGAAACAGGTTGCGGTTTGGTGGCTACATATCTTACAAAGAAAGCAGTAGTTTCCGTTCAGGGATTGTTGTTGTTGTTCTGGGAATTATTGAAACGCAAGGATGAAAGGCGGAGAATTAGTTTTAGAACTCGGATTATGTGGTTGTGCGAGAAGGCGACCTACCGTAGAGCTAACATTCTTCTTGTTGAAAGTAGGGCGTCACAAGCTGGATTAAAAAGGTGCTATGGGCATGATGGTATTATCATTCCTCATCCCCTTCGCAGAGAATTCCTTGAGATAGATTTGGCGTGCCGAGTTAGTCTTATCGCTGCGCCAATTAGATTTGTATATCTTGGTAGTCTAACAGAAAGGAAAGGTGCAGTAGATGCAATAAAAGCGTTTGCTATGCTATCCAGGAAGGATGCCAAACTGATTATGATTGGCGATGGTGAGGATAAAGTCGCTATTGAAAAAATCATCTTGCAAGAGAGGTTGTTGAATAGGGTGATTGTTCGTGGTACAATTTCTGCCGATAAGATCGCCCAGGAGTTTTTAGAGGCACAGTTCTTCTTGCTTCCTTCTTATGGTGATACTGGCCCGACTGCGCTTAAGGAGGCGTTGTCCTCGGGATTGTATCCAATTTGCTACAAAAACAGTGGACCAGAAGATATAATAACACATTATGGATGTGGAGACCTAGTAAGCACTGGTGACGTAGTTGCACTTTCGGAAACGATGAACAGATGTGTATCTGCTGTCCCTGATTGTGTCAGGCATTCTCTTTCGAAAGCGAGTGATGTGCGATTTGAATTGTCACCCAATGGAATATGGGTGCAGTTGAAAACGATTTACGCTAAACAGGAGACTGCATGAATTACTCGTTTCCAATTATGATTCCTATTGCAGCGGAAAAAATATGCCATTATATAACTAGGTGGTATTATAGATTGCGTTCACCTTTTTTGGCGTGGCTTTGGGGTGTGCGTCATGGTAGTAATGTACTCTTTCAGGGGAAGACCCTAATTAGGACTAGACGACGTGGTGAAATCGTGCTGGGCGACAACGTGATATTCAATTCAGACCAAAGCACAAATCTTGTCGGGCTGATCAATCCTACAATTCTTGACACTCGTTGGGGAGGAAGCATAATAATAGGTCATCGAACGGGGTTTTCGTCGGTTGTGATCTCATCAAAATCGTCAATTAAAATTGGAGATAGGTGTAAGATAGGAGGTAATGTGCGAATATTTGACCATGATTTTCATTCACTTGATTCGAATCATCGTTGTACTAGCGATGATAGAAAGAACATACGCAGTAGATCGATTGAGATAGACAATGATTGTTTTATCGGGACTAATGCTATTATCTTGAAAGGCACGAAGCTGGGTGCGCGCACAATAGTCGCTGCAGGAAGCGTTGTAGCAGGAATAATTGCGCCCGCTGATTCATTTGTGCGTGGTAACCCTGCTGTCATCGTAAAACGCAAATAGGACAATTCGATGGATATTGGATATTCAACAAGGGAGAAACGGAGAGCAGGATTATGGTTGCTCCTTATAGGCATGTTCTCCGTAACACAGATAAGAGTGGGATTTTCTATCGGAATTTCAGAGATATTTGTTTATATTGCAGCCCCATTCTTGTTTTTAAAGAATTATGCCATATTGAAGCGGCACGGGATGCTCCCATATATATATATGGGGATGGCTGTATCATTTGCATGTGTAGTCTCGGGCTTATATAATAGAAGTTCTGTGTTTTTTATATTCAAAGGACTTGCGAGCACATACCCGTTATTTGCATTTGTTGTCGTTCTGCATCACCTGCTTATACGAAATATGAACGGTCATAGGTGGCTTTATCTTGGAACTGCTCTTTCGTTTATCATTAATATATTTATTTTCCAAACATCATATGAACTTGATACATATGCTCAAGGCTCGTCGCATGCGGCAGAAGCTATTATGAGTGGACCTATATTTTGGATCGGAAGATTGACAGGACTGTTGAGTTTGCCATATAAAGGTTGGTTCTTGCAGACACCGTTGCTGTATTCGGTGCTTATGCCGGTTGCTATTGCTGTATTTTCAATGGGAACATCAGAAAGTGGCCGAGCGGCAGCGCTTGCCGCGTTGGGATCTGCATTTATTGTAATATTTTGCGGGAAAAGTCAATCCAAAATGCGGCGGTTTTGTAGGAATTTCTGGGTAATAGTTTGTATAGGACTGGTGGCATTGTTTTGCCTTACTGCAGTTTACAAGTTTGCTGGATCACATGGCATGCTGAATGAAAAAGCTACTGCTAAATTTGAAAAGCAAACACGAGGCGGAGGGAGCATGTTGCGGATTCTAATGGCGGGACGAAGCGAGTTCTTTATTGGTGTCATGGCGGCACTGGATAAGCCTGTTATTGGGCATGGCCCTTGGGCCATTGATGATGGACATTATCAAGAGGAATTTTTGACAAAGTATGGGGATGAAGACGATTATAGATTTTTCTTGGGAGCGCGGCAACATCTGGCGCGCGAGGGATTGTCTTATGTGAATTATATACCAACACACTCGCATATAGGCTCGTTCTGGTTGTGGTTTGGTGTGGTAGGTTTGATGTATTGGGCGTATATAGTTTACATGCTCATTAGATTTTTGCATAGAGAAATAGCCGCTGTTCCGCAATGGTTTGGTGTTTTGGCAATGGGAGCGCCATCTTTGCTTTGGGCGTTGTTCTTTTCTGGTTTTGGATATCGAATTGTAACAATGCCATTTGTTGTGATGCTCATGGTGGCACATAATGTTTACAAGGGGCGTATTCAGTTGCCGTACGATATGGTCGAAGAGGCATACAGATATGAACATCGGAGATGAAAGATGGAGAATAGCGTACCACTAGTTTCGATTGTAATAGCCAACTACAATTACGGTCGTTTTCTTGAAGAGGCAATTCAGTCGGTGCTGAATCAGTCCTGTCGAGATTTTGAGCTAATCGTTTGTGATGCGGCTTCAACCGATAATTCGGTGGATGTTGTCAAGAGGTATGCTGATAAGATTTCTTGGTGGTGTTCCGAGAAGGATGGTGGACAGTCTGCCGCTTTCAACAAAGGTTTTTCCCATGCGCGGGGGAAATTTCTTACATGGTTGAATGCAGATGATGTCATGCTGCCTCGAACGATAGAGCGGCTAAAAACGGCGGTTAACGATCATCCTGCTTGTGAGTGGTTTGTGGGCGGTTGTTTGTGGCTTTCTCCAGAAATGCGTGTTATTAAATGCGGTCGGGGGCGTCCTATGTCGATACTTAGGAAATGGGCAGGAAGTGTTGTGACTTGGGGGCCGAGTTCTTTTTTCACCAAGCGTCTGCTGGATTCTGTGGGAGGGGTCGATGAGCGGTTCCACTATGCAATGGATGGCGACTTGTGGCGCAGGTTTGCATATAATGCCAAAGCGAGATTCTTGCCATTTTGCAGATACGCATGGGGATTGCGTATGCATCCTGATGCCAAGATGAGCGGCCATAACTTCAAAGAAAGCGCACAACAGGACAAATCGCACCCCAAGTGGGAACAAATTAGAAAAGAAGTCGCGTGGATGAACGAATATTACCCCATATTGAAACATGGCAATCTGCTTGTTAAGTTGATGTCTGTGTCATGGTATGGTTCAATTATGGGACGTATCGACACGTTACGCTATAAAGGAATCCATTATTCGGAGATGCCAAAATGAAAGGACTTGTGATTTGGTCTCAATCCGATTGCCGTTCCGTCATGGGACTTTACAGGGCTATCGGGAAACACATGGGTGTGCCGATGGTAGCGGCGTTGTGGTTTTATCCACGAGACGAGAAGTATGTAACAAATCGTGACGCTGTTGGTTTTCCGCGCGGAGAGTTTGATGACGTAAACACCATACGTGTTGGCGAAGATTATTCCAAAGGTCTGGAGGTTCTGGATGCCCACAGGGGGTGGTTGCATTATTTTACGGTTTATCAAGGTTCTCCAGCGTGGCGTTCGCTTATCAGTGAAGCGAAACGGCGAGGGGAGAACGTTGCAGTTGGGTGCGAATCACCATGCGTAATGGAGAATGGGCTGAAGGGTTTATTAAGGCGAATATTTGTGAAGTTCGTTCTTCCTCGTCGAGTTCGCAACGTGACGCGAGATGCCGAGTTCTTCGTCAATTATTCAGGTGACAATTTTTCTCCGGCAATGGCCATAGGATGGAAGAGGGAGAAAATAATACCTTTTGGATATTTCCCTCCTCCATTGCCAGGTTCGAAGATGATAAGAAGAGTGGGTAATACGGATTTCCATATATTTGCATCTGGCGTTTTATCCTGGCACCGTGGCGCAGATGTTTTGGTAGAGGCGTTGAGAATCCTCTCGGATCGTGGCATCAAGTATCGCGCAACGATAACGCAGCGCGGCGAACTGTTTGAAGAGTTAAAACAGAAGTGTGAGGACAACAAGCTGCCTGTTAGCTTCCCCGGATTTCTTGAGATGGATGAGCTTGTGCGACTTTACGAATCATGCAGCGTATATGTGGGGGCGGGCAGAAGCGAACCTTGGGGCATGAGGTTGAATGACGCTCTTCAATGCGGCGCCCCGATTGTTGTGAGCACTGGCATGGGCGGTGTTAAACTTGTCCAGGACTATGGTTGCGGCCTTTCGTTTGATAACGGCAATGCGACCAAGCTGGCCGATGCGTTGCAATTGCTGGCTACGGATGCTGCCGAGTATGGCAGGATAGCTGATAATGCGGCAAGGGCGGCATTGGCGGTTTCGCCAGAAAATATGGCAAAAGAGTTTTGCAGGTTGATTGCCGAAAAGTCCAAGGCATGGGCAGTGTAAAATAGAGATAGGGTGGAGTTTTGGGTCACGTCGAAAACACTTCTGGCAATGAAGTTCGGATCACGTTCCTCGGTGATCTGATGTGCCAGATGCAGCAGATCTGGGCGGTGAGAAAAAATCGTTGCGGATATAATGTTGTATTTGATAACGTCAAAGACCTCTGGTCGGAAAGCGATTTGGTTGTTGCAAATCTTGAAACGCCGGTTGACTGCCATTCACGCCTGGCGTTTGAAGAAGTACGCTTCAATGCTCCTTGTTCATTCTTGGACGCTGTCGCAAAAGCAAACATAGATTGTCTGACGTGTGCTAACAACCATATACTCGATAGAGGCAAGAATGGCATTGACACCACATTGGATGAAGTCCGCAGTCGCGGAATCCTCTCGTTAGGCGCATACAAGACTGAGTCCGAGAGCAAGAAACTTTCTATAGTCGATTTGAAAGGGATTCGATTCGCTTTAATAGCTTGCACTTACGATATGAATCCTGGACGGAAGGCAAATATGCTTAAGGAGAATGAATTATGGAAAGTCGATCTCCTTCGGCATCCTGAGTCTTGGCCGGGGAATTGGGCTTATGCTATAAAGAGAACATTGACAGGACTTCTTCCATATCGGATAAAGACATGGATTAAGGCGCGGAACAATGGCGGGCGGCTTCCCAATGCGCAGCCGCAGAGTGATTGTGCAAGCGCAGACTCGTTCAATTTCCCGGAGCATAAACATTTTTTCGAGAAGGTGCTTAAAAAAATTCGGGAAGCAAAAATGCAGGCGGATGTGGTGATCGTTCTTCCGCATATTGGTGGTCAATTTAATTCTACGCCTGGCACCTGGCAGATCATGGCTACTGATGCGTTTATAAAGGAAGGTGCTGATTTGGTGATTGCGAATCATGCCCATACGCCCCTTAAAATTGAGGGAAGAAACGAAGCCCTTGTCGCTCATGCGCTAGGAAACTTTTGTTTTACACCTGGAGTGGGCTTTTACAACGACTCGTGTCAAGCCGATTACTCCATAGCATTGAATTGTGTATTTGATGCAAAATCCAAAAAACTGGTCCGAAAGTCTTTTGTTGTATTGAAGACCGTGACTCGGAAGGACGGCGTGTCTGTCGTGACTTTGCCTGAAGCCCAGGATGCGGGTGATGTCGAAGCCGTGATTCGTCGCGTATGTGGGAATAAGAAAGCATTTGAGGCAGGGCAGGAGATAGAGCTATGAAATTAACAGACAGGGTCAATAGATTCATCCACCCATTGATGATTAGGTATGTATGTCATACGTACAATAAGAAAATGGCATGGTGCAAGAAACGCCATCCTGAGTTGTTCAAGCCGGTAGATGAAGATGTAACAAGAAAGCACCTTGAACTGTGGGGGCGGCTTGGATTGCCATGCAGCGACAAGTGGTTGAGGTTTTTGACAAACATCTCTGGCATTGCCGACTATCGCTACGCGCCGGAGGATCTGGTGTTTGCGAGGGTCGAGCGGATTTTGAATGACTGCGAACGTGGTGGACGCGAGGCCGAAGACAAGAACCAGTTTGACTTGTATGTTGATTTGAAGGATCAACCACGAACATTCCTTCGCTATATTCGCGGTACATTCTATGATGAAGAGCATCGTTTTGTCTCAGAGTCGGCAGCAAGAGCCATTTTACAGACGAACAACGGTGATTTGATTGGCAAGGTTTGTGTTAACTCTCTTGGGGGGCATGGCATTTCAGCGTTTTCTTTTCAGGATGGCGGATATGTGTCCTCCAAGGGTGAGAGCTTGACGCTCGATTGGATTAAGGCTGTATCACATTCCTATGTTTTGCAGGAGAAAGTCGAGCAATGCGATTTTTCGAGGCAATTCAATCCAACGTCGGCGAATTCGTGCAAGGTGGTGACATTGCGTTGTCCTTGGGATGGGAAGATTGAAGTTGTAAAGGCCGGTATGCGGTTTGGGGTGACATCGGATGTGTTTGACAATCTCTCGTCAGGCGGCATTAGTGTTGCCGTCTCGACTGATGGAGAACTGGGCAAGACTGCCCACAATTGGTATAGGGCAGATCCATTCCCAGAACATCCTTCATCGCATATTCCATTCAAGGGGCAGGTGCATCCATACTTCGGCAAGATGAAGGAACTGGCGTGTAAATATGCCGCACGAGTGCATAACATGAACATGCTTAGTTGGGATATGCTTGCCGACAGGGAAGGAAACATCAAGATTCTTGAAGTAAATGCCGCAAGCCAGAGCCATGACTGGCTGCAATTTGATTTTGGCGCATTGTTCGGCGAACATACAGAGCAAGTTGTAGATTGGTGCGCGACTCATTTAGACTTTGACTGTTTTAAGCATTTTAGAACTTGGTATTGATAGGGCGGAGTGGTTTGATGAAGGTTAACTCATATTTTAGGGCCTGTTCAAACAAGGCATTCTATCTCAAGGAGCGTTTGATGCATCCTCGTCTCGGCAGTTCATGGCGGGCAGCGATAGTTTGCGAGAATCTTTCGCGCGACGAGCTCTTGAGTCTTCAGGATCGCAAGTTGGGATTGATCCTAAATCATGCGGCAACGAAAGTTCCTTTTTACAGGCGGTGGATGGACGAGCATCATGTGGATGTGACGCAAGTAAAGCTGACGGATTTCCCGGTAATTGAAAAGAAAGACATCCGTGGGCATGAGCGCGAGTTTGTCGCGGATGGATGGGATCGTAAGCTCCTTTGGTCAAGGACAAGCGGTTCCACCGGCGAGCCATTCAGTTTTGCCAGAGCCGAATACGACTATACATACGCAACGCTTTGGCGTGGATTGCTGCGATTCGACATACGCCCTGGGGACAGGCGGGTATTGGTGAAGGGCGTTGATGAAACGGCATCCGTTTCGAGATTCACAAGAATAAAGAGGGCGGTTTATGGATGGATCAATCGATGCATTGTCGTTGACGCCCATTATTTGGCAAAGTCGGAAGGCAATGTGGAACGAGAGATTAGACGCATATTGGCATACAGACCGGATTACATTCACGGCTATGCGTCATCCATATATTTGCTGGCGCGCTACGCTGAAGAACATGGCATTGACTGTTCTGTGATGAAATTAAAAGCCGTTGTGACTGAGAGCGAGAAGTGTCACGCGTTTCAAAAAGAGACGTTGGCGAGAGTGTTTCATGCTCCTGTAGTCGAAAACTACGGATGTGTAGAGTTCGGGATGATTGCGCAACCAGCACGGGACGGCGGCATGTGCATCAATGATGATCATGTTTATATTGAGACTACGCAAGATGGCGAGGCTATCTATACGAATTTTGATGAATATGGGTTCCCCTTGATACGATTCAAGAATGGCGACAAGATTGAGGTTGGTGGGATTCATGGGATGCTGCCTTATCGCACATTGTCGAATGTCGAAGGACGAGTGGCTGAAGCAATACATTTGCCACAAGGCGGAGTTTTGCAGGGGTATGTCGTTATGTACCCGGTATCGAAGCACATGAGGTATCTGCGAGAGTATCAGATTTACCAGCCAGACATTAATCATCTCCTGATTCGGGTCGTTGAGGCAAAGCCGTTGCCAATAGAGATTGAATCGCAGATTATCTCGAAAATGAGAGGCATAGTTGGTGATGTTATTAATGTTGAAATCCAGAAAGTCAAGTCAATACCGCTGACAAAGCGCGGGAAACGAACTTTTGTCTGTTCCGATGTAAAGTAATGCTAAGTAGGGAGTAAAAGATGGCAACTATTGGATTCCCGATATCACACAAAGAGAATGAGTCCCGGCGGGCACTGGTGCCAGATGATGTGCGGAAGGTTGCGCATCCATCTAACCTTTTATTTGAGGCTGGGTATGGGCTTGCGCTTGGATTCGATGATGCATCTTATCAAGCCGCCGGTGCAAGGATCTGTAGTCGGGAAGAGGTGTTGGCATGTGAGGTAATCTGCGACCCGAAGATCGGAGATGCGGACTACCTAGATAGGTTGCGCAATCAGACAATTTTTGGCTGGGTACATGCCGTGCTAAACAGGGATATAACCGACAAACTTGTTGCAGGTAAATTGACGGCGTATGCATGGGAAGAAATGTATGAGGATGGGCGGCATGTCTTCTGGCGAAACAACGAAATAGCGGGCGAGGCGGCTATTGCGCATGCGTACATGATTCATGGCGTTTTCCCTTATTCGACAAAAGTCGCAGTGTTGGGCCGCGGGAATATTGCGCGCGGCGCGATTCGCGCGCTATATTCGATGGGAGCAGATGTGCGACAATATGACAGGCATAGCGAAGTTCTGTTGCGTAAGGAATTGGCAGAATATGATGTCGTCGTTAATGCGATACTTTGGGACAAATTGCGCAAGGATCACATTATTTACAAAGATGATTTGAAGCGCATGAAGCGCGGCGCGATGATTATTGACATCAGCTGCGATAGGGCCGGCGCAATCGAGACAAGCATTCCAACGACGATAGCAGAACCAACTTACTTTGTTGATGGTGTCCGGCATTATGTTGTTGATCATACGCCAGCTTTATTTTACAAGTCAACATCGGCCGCTATTAGTTCCGTCCTTCCCAAATATCTGAACGGCCTTATGGAAGACAGATGGGTTGGTAATAATAAGGCGTTGATTGTTAAATACGGTGTCATTATCGACCAGGCCATAAACAAATTTCAAAACCGTGAAACTGTAGTCGTATAAGCACGTGAACGCTCCCATTAATGGCTGGCTGATGGCTATAAGCAACATCGTTTTATGACTGTTGAAATGATAGTCCCTGCAATTGCAGAGGAGGCATCTGGCCCGAGCTACTCTGTCCCTGGTCTTTGCAGGGGGCTGGCAGAGAATGGTGTTGACATCGCTTTGCATGCATTGTCTCCAGTTCCGAAGTTGGCAGGAGGGTATAAAGTTTGCACCTACCCTCGGCATGTCTTCCCTCATCCTCGATTCGGGCGGTCGCCGGAGATGTTGAGGGGGATTTATGACGTTGCCACCGTTTCAGACGTGATACACAATAATTCCTTTTGGATGTTCCCGAACGTCTATGCGGACTGGGCAATCAAGAAGATGAGAAGAAATGGCTGGGTCAAATTCCCGAAAGTTGTGAATGCACCGAGGGGAACGCTTGCACGGTGGAGTCTGGAGCATTCCAAATGGCGAAAAAAACTATTTGGTTGGTATGCGCAGAATGCAGCAATCGCGCATACGGACATGTTCCATGCCACGAGCGAAAAGGAGTATGAGGAGATTCGCGCCGCTGGATACAAACAGCCAGTTGCTATTGTCCCCATTGGGATGGATTTGCCACGTGTGCATCAAAAGAACCGTGGTGAAACAAAAACGGTTGCGTTCTTTGGCAGACTTCATAAAGTAAAGGCTGTGGATAATCTTGTGTTGGCATGGGCAACGTTGACGAAGAACGTCCCGTCCAGCATGAATGGATGGGAATTGGTGATCGCCGGACCAGATTGCGGTGCGAAGGAAACTTTGGTGTCGATGGTTCATGATCTTGCTTTGGATAATGTTCGCTTCATTGGCGAGATAAATGGTGTCGCCAAATATGAGTTTTTGTCACAGGCTGACATATATGTACTGCCAAGTTTGACAGAGAACTTTGGGATTACTCTCGCCGAGGCTTTGGCGTGTGGTACGCCATGCATCGCCAGCCAAGGAACGCCTTGGTCAGGATTGGAACGGGAAAAGGCTGGGCGTTGGATTCCAATTGGTGTAGAACCGTTGGCTGCGGCATTGGAAGAAATGATATACATGTCGGATGATGAGCGACGTTTGATGGGCGAGAGCGGCAGGGAATGGATCGAACGCGATTTTAGCTGGCCAGGAATTGGATTTAAGATGAAAAAGGCATACGAGTGGTTGCTGGGCACATGTGAAAAGCCCGAGTGGGTGTATGAAGTTTGATCTGCGATTCTGATAGTTATAATGAGAAAGGATTGTTTATGGAAGTAGAAATTGATTTGTACGAAGATTGGATAGCAGGGAATATAGCTGAGTTGCAAGCTGCAATCAAAGCTGGCTGGTATTTTAAGTCGCATCATGATTGGCAAACAAAAATCACCGCAGGTGATATTATAGAGAATGCAGGAACTAGGGAACGACTCTTGATTATAAATCTTGTACGCAAGTACCGTCTGATTGAACCTAGGCCAAGGGCATTGAAATTATGTAGTGGGCTTGCTGTGCCTGATGCGCTCCGACAAGGGTGGCGCGATTTCTGCGAGGAAGTTCGCAATGGTTCTGATCTCAATCGAAGATTAAGTCGAAAAAGTCTCGTTCTTGATAGCCAGGATGAGATGTTGAATCATTGGGGCTTACAACATTTTCATCTAGGTGTGGGGCCGGATCCAAAATACCCGACATTGATTAAGGGTGAGTCCGAGATTGCATATGCGTTTGTAAACAATAATGCAGTATATGTGATTGATATTGCTGAACATGGGAAATGGGCAGATCAGGCATTATTGGAAAAACTTGACTTTGATTTTCCAGAGGCGCTTGCTCCATATAAGACCGATGCATTGGATATTTCTTGGGAGGCAACAGAAGAAGACCATAAGCGTTTAAGAAAAGCCAATCTTAACATGATGCTTAAGGTAAATGGAATGATTTTTGTTGAACCTGGCATGGGTGTAATGTGTGATGGCACTCCGAGTAAAATAATATTTCCAATGATTCAGACCAAGCGCCGACTGAAGTGCGCAGATAAAGCGATACGCGACAATCTTGGCTCAATTCTCACCAGTGCTATGACTGAGCGCCATGTCAACGCGGTTCCCGAAAAGTTGACATTTATATTGCTAGGGTTCACACCTCAAAAAATATATGTATCGTGTGAGGAGCTTGGATTTAACGTTATTGTACGTCCCGGCGGCATCTGGAATGTCGAGCGAAAGCAGCGCGGTTAATTGTTTGTGATTCTTGAAGTGTTAGTGGATTGGCAAGACGGAGAGAATGTTTCATCCTAAACGTAATCTGTGCTGAATATGTTAGTGAATAACATCTATGAAATACTGACAATTGTGATTCCCATCAAGAACGAGGAGAAGAATCTCCGGACATGTCTTGAGAACGTTAAAGAGTTCAGACATGTTGTCTTGGTCGATTCGGGAAGTACGGATCGGACGCTAGAGATTGCGGCTGAATTTGGGCGCGAGGTCGTGGAGTTCAAATGGAATGGCGAGTTCCCGAAGAAGCGCAACTGGCTTTTGCGGAACTACAAGTTCAAGACGCCTTGGGTGATGTTCCTTGATGCCGACGAACGGTTGACGCCGAGATTTTGCGATGAATTGGAACAGACGCTGCCGACGACAAAGTGTAACGCCTTTATCTGCTTCTACGACAACTGGTTCATGGGACGGATGTTGCGGCATGGCGATGCCATGCGCAAGACGGCTATCCTGCGCCTTGGCACAGGCGAGTACGAGAAGATAGATGAACATGGGTGGTCAAAGCTTGACATGGAGATTCACGAGCATCTTCAGGTAGAGGGCGAGATCGGCGTTATCAAGGCGCGGCTTGAGCATCATGATAAACGCAGTCTTGAGAGCTATTACAAGAAGCATGAGGAATACGCCAATTGGGAGGCGAACCGCTATAAGGCGCTGAAGGGCGATTTCTCGAAATTGACAGATCGTCAGCAAACGAAGTATCGGCTCATCCAGAAGTGGTGGTTTGGGTTTGCCTACTTCTGCGCATGCTATTTCGTGAAGCTTGGTATCCTTGATGGCAAGCCGGGCTATGTGTTTGCAAGGAATAAATGGCGATACTTCGGGAACATTAGAAGAAAGATTTTGAAGGGAGTTTAACTATGGAATTGAAATTGCCAAGAAAGGCATTAGTCACTGGCGCGGCAGGTTTTTTGGGTAGCCATCTTTGTAGGCGGCTGTTGAATGACGGCTATGAAGTAACGGCGCTTGACAATCTCTTCACGGGGACAAAAAGCAACATCCTGGACTTGTTTGACGACAAGCGTTTTTCGTTTGTCCTTCACGATGTGACGCAGCCGTATTGGGGACAGTTCGACGAGATATACAATCTCGCGTGTCCGGCCAGCCCGATCCACTACCAGCACAATCCTGTAGAGACGATGAAGTCCAGCGTTCTCGGAATGATGAACATGCTGGACTTGGCGCTCAAGACGAAGGCGAAGATTCTTCATACTTCAACGAGCGAGGTGTACGGAGATCCGCTGGTGCATCCGCAGGTTGAGAGCTATTGGGGTAATGTAAACACCATCGGCATCCGCTCTTGCTATGATGAGGGTAAGCGATGTGCCGAGACGCTTGCCGCCGACTATCGCCGGGAGTATGGCGTCGATGTCCGTATGGTGCGAATCTTCAACACCTACGGGCCGAATATGCATCCGAAAGATGGTCGCGTGATTTCCAACTTCATAATGCAGGCGTTGGACAACGAGGACATTACTTTGTTTGGCGACGGCTTGCAGACTCGCAGCTTCCAGTATTGCGATGATTTGATTGAGGCGATGCGTCGATACATGGAATTGCCGCGTGAGATGGTGGATGCGTTCTGCGCAAAGCACAAACTCGGCGCCCCAGTAATAAACACCGGCAATCCGGGTGAGTATACGATTAAGCAACTTGCGGAAGAGACATTAAGACAGTTGCCCGAATCAAAGTCGCAGCTCGTCTATCGTCCGATTCCGTCAGATGATCCCAAGCGCCGTAAGCCCGACATCACCCTCGCCAAGGAATTGCTTGGCTGGGAACCGAAAGTTCAGTTGCAGGAAGGTTTGGCCAAGACGATTGAGTATTTCAAAGATTTTATTGCGTAGCAGATATGCCTGATATTCCCAAGTTCATATACCGCGACAGTCTTATCGCTTTACGTTGGTACATATGGCAATCCTCGCATTATAGATGCTCCGAGGCGGAGAAGTTTATCATGTGAAGCGGAATATTGAAGTTGGCTGAATTAGATGAAACTAGTATTTCTGTATATTGAGGATAGATATGGGGTTTTCAAAGGGGATAGCTTTTCCTTTGATTCCAACTATGTAGTAGTTTTCGACAAGCCTAAGGGTGAGATTGAAGTCAGCAAGAAGAGTGTTCTTCCCGCTGACTTTTTCTCAACTAAGGAGGATAATGATGATGCACCTGAAGATTTGAATGTATGGGTTTCTGCGATTGTCGGGAAAAATAGATCAGGGAAGACTTCGTTATGCAGAACATTATTTGAGATAGCCGAGGAGACAGACCGGATTAAGCAAGCTATGGAATTCCCTTGGGAGGAGGAACCAATTCCTCGGATAAAATACTTGATGGTTGTGGAGGAACGCGGCAATTTACGCTTGTATCAGAATATGCCGGGGCATTTGAAGGGCAACGCAGAAAAGAGTAAGACAGAGTATCTGGGTTTTGATACAAGTATTGGGGATTTGATCTATTATTCCCCTTATTATCATGCTGACCATTATCTCCCGGTTGATGAGGAAGGATGCTTACTTGACATTTCCACCTCAAGACTTCTTTTCGAGAAAACCGGAGATGAACAGGACAACACTTTTGTTCAGTTAGAGGCTCAAGATCTTTATCAGTTTCGCGAGACAGAACGGGTGTTCGAGTTTCTTGCGGCATGGAAAGAGAGTTTGGGTGAATACAGGAATGAGTTTGAATTGCCTTTACCAGAAAATCTGCTGATATGTGCCGAGAGAGGTGCAATGTCGCGCTTGGAGAAATTTGTAAACGATAACAGAGATAGAGACAGTCGCTATGCAGATTTGGCTAATATCATGACTGTGGATGATGCTTTCACCAATGCGTTGATTGCCTTTGTCAGCGATGCTGCTAACTGGCATTGTTATTCCGAAACATTATATAATCAGCCGGTTCCCCCTCAGGTGAGTCCACTTGAAGATAGCCTGCTTGACATATTTGTTGAACTTGGCAAAGCGCTTCACTTCCATCCAGATACGCCAATGGATGTGCAAGTAAAGGGAGAACCTATGTTTGCTGCCATAGAAAAGACGCTTGTTCGTCTTTCTGAACTAAAAATAGGGAATCAGATAAACGACAGAGGATCATTCACAGATGGACTAAACATGTTCAGAATTTTGTTATCGGATATGCGAAGATTCCCCGACAAGCAAAATGATTATGTGATAACATTGCCTACATCCGACGACCAGATTCTTAAGGATATGGGAAAAGTGTTGAAATTGCAGGTTAAAGCGCGGGGCTCTTGGAAGACAGATTATATACATTTCGGATATGAACATATAACTTCTTCGGGCGAACAGACGCTTCTTTCAATGTATTCCAGATTATACCATTATATTCACAAGAAGATATATGAGACAGGAGTCGAGCGCGGCAATGTGTTCCTATTTTTGGACGAATCGGAGACTACGCTACATCCAGAATGGCAAAGAAACCTTGTTAAGATGACAATTGCGTTTCTGGAAATATTCTTTCCTTCTAAAAAGTTTCACATATTCTTTTCAACACATTCTCCTATGCTTATCTCTGATATTCCTAAAGGGAATATTGTATTTCTCGAAGAGAATGGTGGTGAAAGAAATAGCATAAATCCAGTTGGATTACTCAATACGTTTGGTGCCAATATTTTTGATTTGTACAGAATACCTTTCTTCATGGAACAAGGGACGGTTGGGGCGTTTGCTGCAAATAAGATACAGGCATTATTAGATAAGTGTAAGGCGTGGAGTAAAGGTGACGAACTTCCTGATAAAGGGTACTTGTTTACATTCGAGGAACGCAAGTTGATTGATTTAATAGGCGATCCAATGCTGATAAGATATTTTCGTTTCATGCAGGCTGAGATGAAAGTAAACAAAGGAAACGGCAGGTGAAACAACTCTCACAATTGCCAGACACTTTGGTTCGCAAATTTTGCGATAGGCCGAGAACATATAAGCGTATCAAGAACGGACTGTTAAAACTATATGTGGCAACAAAAAAGGGGGCAAAGCACAAACTTTTGCAGACATTGATAGAATATCACGATGCTTACGATCTTAGAGCACTCTCAGTAAAAAACATTTTCGAACTGGTGGCAAAAGTCAAATTGTTGTATCCCAATCTTGAAGTGCACACCTATAGATGTTTGTGTTCACGTTTAGCTCCATTATTCAGTTATAAATGTGCTGTTGAATGGCTTAAGCAAAACAATTTCATTTTGTCATTGTACTCTGGGATGCGATATTGCCCTTATTGTAATGCTGATCCCGTTTATGCGACGCGAATCAAGGGGCAGTCGGTACGTTCGGATTTAGATCACTTTTTCCCTAAAGACAAGTTCCCATTCCTTGCGACAACACTTCATAATCTTGTGCCAGCGTGTTCACGCTGTAATCGATTGCTAAAAAGCGATCAGATAGATGATTTGTTGAATATTGCTATGCCGTATCGAGATGACTTTGATGACAATTTGCATTTTGACATTTTAATCGAGAACATTGGCGATTGTTTTTCTAGAGTGCGAATAGATAAATGTCATGTTATAAGTTTCCCAAATAAAAACAAGAGTGAGGCGGGAAGGGCAATGGCACTGACATGCTTCTTTGGACTAGAAGAAATGTACGATAAAATATTTTTCGAGGATATAGGAGAGTTATTAAGGCGTATACAAATTTATTCGTCAAATTATCCTGAGTTTTTAAAATTGAAGGGTATTAATGTCTCACAAATGATTTGGCATGACATACCAGATAGGGAAGATATCGATAAATATCAACTTGGCAAATTAAAACGAGATATATTGCATCAGTTCGGGATAATGTAAGCCCCAAAAATCATGAGAGTAGCAGTGCTTATATCTTGCCACAACAGAGCATCCTACACAATAGGACTTCTTCGGAAACTATCCCAACAATCCCTTACACAAAATGAGGTTTTCCTGTGTGATGATGGGTCAATTGATGGGACAGTGGAAATGATAAGAGAACTATACCCCCAAACTAGAGTGTCGATAGGTGATGGTTCTTTGTATTGGGCGAAGGGTATGCGCAAGGCATGGGAGGCGGCAGTTGCGGAGCGGCAGGATTGGGACGGATATTTATGGTTGAACGATGATACCGAATTGTATCCTGATGCGATTGCAAAGATGTTGTCTGCGAACGATGGCGAAAAGATAGTCGTCGGCGAACTGGAGAATGCGAAGGGCGAAATCGAGTATGGCACGAGGTCGGGCGGTTTGTTCACCGGCAATTGTGTTCTTGTGCCGCGCAAGGTATATGAACGGCTTGGAATGATCTGCGGAGACTATTCCCACGCCTGGGCGGACAGCGACTATGCGATGATGGCAAAGCGGGCTGGGATTGGTGTCGTGAGCGCTGGCGTGGTGGGCAGAGCAGAGGGGCATCCCAACAGGCCGAGTCTGAACGGGTTGACACTGCGTGAGAGGATTGCCATGCTGCGCAATCCCAAAGGATGGAATCTCCATGACCTTTGGCTTTACAGGCGGCGCAATTGGGGGCTTGTTGTGGCGGTGTTTTCCTGTCTGCATCTGATGGCTCATGTCATAATCGGCGAGAGGCAGTGCGGCTGTAAGGGGAGCGTGTGTCGTGGATAGAAACTTCCGTGCGAACTGCCTGATGCTTGCCATGTCGGTTGTTGCCGTCGTAGCGTGGGTTGCGATAGCCGAGGGAGGTTTCCTGTCGTCGTTCTACATCTCCGATAGTGTCAATTACATGCGGCTCGCCGAAAACATCAAGGCGGGCAATTGGATGAATCAACATGGATTGGCGGGTAGGGACGGATGGTTCGCCGTGTGGCCTGTCGGCTATCCTGCGCTGCTGGCGGCGTTCAGCAGCGTTTCCCGTCTTGAACCATACTGGGCGTCAAAGGTCTTTTCTGTCATTTGCTGCGTTTCTCTTCTGGCTCTGTTCTGGAAGTGCGCACGCAGGCAGTTCCCGATCTTCGCCTTGATGCTTGTCAATCTTGCGTATCTGAAGATTTCGCGTGGCTCGTTGAGCGAACAGCCGTTCATTGTGCTTATGGCGTGTCTTGGGTTTGCGGTCAATCGGATTATCCAGAGCGATGGAGCGAGAATTGGCAGGGACAGCGTCGGAAGGATCGTTTTGCTTGCGCTGACGTTTGTCGGGCTGTTTATTCTGCGGTACGTTGGCGCGGTCGCGCCTGTGTGGGCGGGTGTGGCCGTTGCGGTGGCGGCGTTTGCAAACCGGCGGGGACAAGGGCTTGGCGTCAAGATTCGCCGCTTGGGGGAGGTGGCGATTGCGGCTGCCGTCGCGTGGGCGTTGGAGGGTTGCTATTTGCTGATGAACAGGGTGATGTGCGGAAGCGTGTCAGGATACGAGAGGCCGGTGGCACCTGAGTCGGCGCAGGAGCTGGTCAGGATGACGCTGTCTGCGGAGTTCCATGAGTTGCAGGCGTATGGCATCTGTCTGTTTCTCGGCTTCTTGCTGGTGCTGCTCAGAATGCATGTCGCAAAGTCAAGGCAAGGCGAGTCGCCAGAATCGACGTCATGGGCATGTCCATCAGGCTTGGCCTTTATTGCAATCGGTGTCATGTTCCATGTTACGATGATAGTGATGAGAAGCAGGCATTTTTTCAATCCGCTGGGGTTCAGGTTGCTCTATCCAGGCACCTTTCTTGTGACGATTGGATGTGTACTGGTCATTTCACAGAAGCTCAAGATGGATTGGATGTCGATGCTTGGGGCGCTGCCTAAACGAATTGCGGCTGGATTTTGCATCTTCTTGGCCTTGTTCGGGGCATGGCTTCTGCACGGGGAACTTCAACTGCGCCAGATCTGCGGGTTGAGAGGCTATGGCATCGGCGATCCCTATACGGTTGTGAAGGCTCGTGTGCTGGAGAAGTATTCTGGCATCCAACCGGGTTCAGCGGTGAAGCTATCGTGTGATTTCGACGGGGAGGATTTCCTGCTTGCGTACTTGCGGCCCGATTTGATGGTGAGTGTGACATTGCCGGAAGAATGACGGAGCGTGCCTTGCGGATATCAGTGATAATACCAGTTGGCGACGAGGGGGCTTGGATGCTCTGTCGGCAAAGTCTGGACAAAAGCGTTGGTCTTTTGGGGCAAGATCGCTCTGTCGAGATTGAGGTTCTGCCATGTCTGGACATTAAACACAAGGGCGCCTATTTAGCTCGGAACGAGGGTTTGGCGAGAGCCACGGGAGAATGGGTTGCGTGGGTTGACTGTGATGACGAGGTTGAGCCAAGTTGGGCGAGCGAGTTATGCTCTGCAATCAATTCGCATACAGAAGTTGACGTGATTCAGTTCGATGCGACAGAGGTCGTGAGGGGTCGGACAAGGGCGCTGACATACGGATACAAGGGGCTGATCGAAGGTGAGGAGTTTGCCCACGAGCTGTTGCGGAACGACGGGATGCCGGCATGGTTGTGGACACGGGTTTTCAGGAGGGAGTTGTTTGACGGCTTGCAGTTTGAGGGCCGGGTAAAGCATGACTACGGGATGTTCCTGCATATTCTGCCACGCATCAAAAGCGTTTGGTCTATCGGGAAGCCTCTCTACCGCTACAACAGGCATGGCATGGGATTGTCGAACTATGCACAGGGTATGGACTATAGGGAGGCGGGGCAACGCTTTGAATCGTTGATCGAGGCGTTGCCGGAAGATTGGCATAGGGATGGTTATGTTGGCTTGGCCTTGACGATGGCAGATGTCGCCAGGCATTTAAAGGCGGAGAATGGGTCGCGGCATTGGGTGCGCAAATATTTGTGTAAGGTGCTTACAGACGGGGAAGTCCCTGTTCGGTTGAAGGTTAAGTCGTTGATGGCTGCAATTGGAGTTTGAATATGGCAGTTGAACATATAATTCCGGGGATTTACGATCCGACTTGCGGAATCGCGGTCGCGGCAAAGCAGTTGATTGCGAGGGGTGTTGGGGTTGACGGAGAGGTTTGGGTTCACTCAATGTGGACCCCGCAGGTCATCAAGGCGAGCATTAAGGCATTGCTGACGGGCAAAAGACTTGTGCGTATGCCGCATGGCTGCACAGACCCGGAAAAGTTGCGCTATCACTGGCACAAGAAGCGCTGGGTCGCGCCAATCGAGCGTTGGCTTTTCCGGCGGGCTGATAGAATCATCGCCACCTGCGAGGACGAGGTTAATTGGATCAAGGCGTTCGAGCCGAAGGTGAAGAAGGTCGAGGTCGTTCCGTTGTCGCCGCAGTCCGTTTATCGTGCGGCATCCCATGTGCCTTGTGTTGACATTGCGGTTCCAACGACGGCAAAACTAAAGTTGCTTTATGTTGGTCGGTTGCATCCGCTCAAGGGCGTTGAGTTCCTTTTTGAGGCCGTCCCACCGGACTGCAAACTCGTGGTCATTGGTAAGGATGAGGGTGAAGGCCTCAAGCTCAAGAAGATTGCCGCCCGTCGTGGACTTGATGTTGATTTCAAGGGCGTTGTTAGCGAAGAGGACAAAGAGATGGAGTACCAATGGTGCGACGCACTTGTGTTGCCGACCCTCTCCGAGAACTTCGGTCTCGTCATTGCTGAAGCCCTCGAGCGCGGCAAATGCGTCATCACAACCGACGGCGCACCAGCCTGGGGCGACGGCAACGACTACGGTGGGCGGCTGGTTTATTTGAAGGGGTATCGCGATGGGACAGATGAAATTAGAAAAGAATTACTCAACAAGGCGATAATATCTCTCGTATGAATGACATAAAAGGAATTGTGCGTAGTGCATCCGACAAGATAGAAGGCTTGTACGACGCGGTTCAAGCTCTTTTGTTTGGGGGAGCGACAACTCAAAGGGCATTATGTTCTGAGTTCCTTTGCAATTGCGGGATTAGCCCAGAGAGTAGAATGACAAAGATGGAATATGAAAAGATTAGAGATGTAATTTGCGATAGTCATACAAATAAGTGTCTGTATTGGTATGATATGGAGTTGAAAATTGAATCGCTTGCGGATCGCATTGCAGCGGTTGAGAGTTTATATCTAGATTTTGACCTTAAATTGCCACACATAGATTGCATTGATGATAGTATGATTGAATGTGCAAGAATTGATATATCTGAATGGGCAGATGATGCTTATGTGGCCGCGAATAATGTGTTTGTGGCAATTGCAGCAGGTCTTGACATTTTGGCTAAAATTGCCTATGAGGTATCTCATGTGGAAGAATATGATTTTGCGTCATATAAGCGAATGAAAAGCGACGATATTTTATTTAAGCAAGGGTTGCCGATTGATGATAAATTTAAGAAATGCGGCATGGTGTTCTCTGAAATACCGAGCATCAGGTTGATTGAAGCATTTAGAAATGAGTATGTCCATAACTCTTCTTGGTCGTATCGTGCAACTGTTTATGAGGCTACCGATAAGGCGGGGAATCTTTTGCCTAGGTATATGATGTTCCCTGACTATGATGAGCGTGGCTTCTTTATTAAGTCAGGGACGAGAGGACATTTTTATTCTTAGGGCAATAAGATTAATGAAAAAATGCCAGACATTATAGTCCCAGTTCTGAGGGCGATTGAAAATACAGTTGAGGCTATGATTGAGTTTTGCTATGACAAGGCCAAGGCAATGTCTGCAACCGTGACGAAGTTGGGTTGATCCTTATGTAAATAGGCGTAGGTGTTGAGCGAAAATAATTATTTTCCGCATTAGTGCAATCGGTTTGAAAGTGCTTGTTCATGATGATTTCAGAAAGTGCGATTAACAAAGGACTATCCAACGCCCGAATGATGTTCCGGCAGATGCCGGAATATGTTCTAAATTATTTGGTGAAGCAGATGATTAAGAACGGGGTCTTACCTGATCGCATGGTTGGCTTGTCGCATTCTCCTACCGGGACGTCTTGGGATGATTTTTGTGCTCCATATTCTACTCTAGATGTAGCATGGATGAGATGGGACAAGCGTCCTATAAATGTAAGCAGGTCGGATTTGGATGAGATAACCATTGCGAATTTAGATTCATGTATGGAAGAGACTATTAACGGTAAAGAGTCGATTCATCAATTTTGTAGGCAGAAAATACGAGGATATCTTGATTATGTGCGCACGTGCCATACAATTCCAGGGAATCCATTGATTGCGTTTCAAGTTGGGAACAAATACCACTTGCTGAATGGTTGCTTGAGGGTTGCTTCGGCGTTTATGGCAGGACAAAGCGTGTTTTCTATTGAAGCCTGGGTTGGAATGCCCACCGACATCTCGGAGCAGCGGAAGGTTTTAATATCGACATGCAGCGAAGCGCAAAAGATTGTCACAGAATACGAAAAGAATGCAATGTGCATGCATCCTGAATGCGAGACCTTGGCGATTGGAAGTCATTCCCAACAGGAGCATGGTCAATTGGATTGTGTAGCGGAAGGGAATCAAGTGTATGTGCTTGAAAGGGATCATGTCAAAAGCATAGCGCCATATTTCTTTCATGCGCAATCTCCTTTGCCTAGATTGGTAAAAAAGAATGTCAGCAAGGCAACAGTCTTTCTGGGATATTGTAATGAGCATGACACATCTGTTTTTAGCTGCATAGAGCGCAGTGAATTGGTTAAGGACTCGCCCAATCAAGTTGTTGCGTTTCATATCAGGGCATTGTCGTATACATTTGCAAGACAGCGTCATGAACTCTATTTCTCCATGAAACTATGGGAGTTAATGTCTGATAAGATAGGGTGCATGCAGCCAAATCCGCAGATAATAAATTGGCGGATTTATGTTCCCGCTGATTACGAGATGTTGATTAAACCATGTTTCCAGCCGGGTGCAGCAAACAATCTTAGATGGGTATGGAGAATAATCGACAAGAACATTGGAGTGTCGTGTACATCAAGCATTTGCCCATTGGATGACGAGTCCGGCGATAAATATGTCGGTGATGCCACAGATTACAAGAAGTTGAAGTTGACTAAACCGCGACCGTTCGCTAGCCTTGCTGTCCTTCCCAAAGATGACTGTACCCATGTGGTTCTAGTATGGCACAAAGATATATCGGATGTTGCTAAGGATTATATTGATGCATTTGCATCGAATGATATTGCAAAGTTTGAAATGGTCTTAAACGATGCTATATTCAACAGAAGTGAAGATTATGCTGTCAGGCCTTCACTGTGGGAATCTTTGAGTGAGGATGAGCGTACCAAATTCGAGGTAGCAATTATTCCAGAACATTTGAGAGGCGACCTACCAGACAAACCAAGCCTGATAAAGCTAAATGGTTGCAGTATAACTTAAAGTATTTACGACGGTCTCAATAGTTAACTATTTGTTCCTTAAAAATCGATAATCAATTTTCAATCTAAAACGATAGGAGGTAAAATGTCTAAGTTCAGCGACAAGACGTTGCTCATCACCGGCGGAACCGGGAGTTTCGGCCATGCCGTGTTGAGCCGGTTTATCAACGACTTCAAGGAGATTCGCATATTCTCTCGCGACGAGAAGAAGCAGGATGATATGCGGCATGAGCTGCAGAATCCGAAGGTGAAGTTCTACATCGGCGATGTGAGGGATAGGCAGAGCGTGGACGGCGTGATGCCGGGAGTGGACTACATCTTCTCGGCGGCCGCGCTGAAGCAGGTGCCTAGCTGCGAGTTCTTTCCGATGCAGGCGGTGCTTACCAATGTCGTCGGAACAGACAATGTGCTCAACAGCGCCATTGCGCATGGCGTCAAGAATGTTGTCGTGCTCTCGACGGACAAGGCGGCGTATCCGATCAACGCCATGGGCATGTCGAAGGCATTGATGGAGAAGGTGGCCGTCGCGAAGGGGCGGTCGCTCGGAAAGGGCGCGGCGACGACCATCTGCTGCACGCGGTACGGCAACGTGATGGCGAGCCGCGGCAGCGTCATCCCGCTCTTCATCGACCAGATCAAGGCCGGGAAGCCGCTCACCGTCACCGATCCGAACATGACGCGGTTCATGATGACGCTGGAGGATGCGGTCGATCTCGTGCTGTTTGCGTGGGAGCATGGCGAGAACGGAGATTTGTTCGTCCAAAAGGCTCCGGCGGCGACGATTGAGACCCTTGCCAAGGCGGTTCTGGAACTGGCAAAGGAGGGGACGAAGCTCCGCGATGCTGCGGCGAAGACTGAGATCAAGGTCATCGGAACGCGCCACGGCGAGAAGCTGTACGAGACGCTTGTCGGGCGCGAGGACATGGCGAAGGCGATCGACATGGGGGATTATTATCGCGTTCCTGCCGATTCGCGGGATTTGAACTACGACAAGTATTTTGTCGAAGGCCAGCAGATTGCGCCGACGCTTGATACCTACCACTCGCACAACACCACGCGGTTGGATGTGGACGGGATGAAGAAACTGCTGCTGAAGCTGCCGCTGATTCATGAGGAGTTCGGGGTGTAGAGATTTTTAACGCAGAGAGGCAGAGGGGCGGAGTTGGAAGAGAATGAGATAAGCAAGGTGATCCTCGATTCGGCTATTGCAGTTCATAATGAACTGGGCGGGCCGGGGCTTCTTGAGTCGTATTATGAGAATGCCCTGAAGAGGGAACTCTTGCTTCGCGGCTTGAAAGTGGAAACACAAAAGCTTGTGCCGGTAATATACAAGGGTGAAGTGATTGGCGAGCCATATCGTCTCGATATGATAGTCGAAGACAAGGTCGTAGTGGAGTGCAAGGCGACGGAAAAGAACAATCCAATTTTTGCAGCGCAAGTTAACACCTATCTTCACCTTCTTGATTGTAGGCTTGGCATCGTCATAAACTTTGGACAAAAGCGCATTCTTGATGGATGGGAACGTGTTGCGAACCGCATGCCTCAATAGTTTTTAACGCAGAGAAGCAGAGAGACAGAGTAGCAGAGGTTTTAATATGTATAGGGTTCGGTTAAAGTTTACGTGGAATATGGAGAGAACTTCCACCCCCTTGATTTTCTTTGCCTCTCTGCGTCTCTGCTACTCTGCGTTAAAATAATGAAGCCTGAACTTATACAAGGTGGTAGTCACGCTGATTCCCGTGGGGCGCTGCGTTTCTGCAACGACTTCGACATGTCGATGGTGAGGCGGTTCTACACAATCGCCAACAGCGTAGCGCAGCCGGTTCGCGGATGGATCGGGCACAGGAAAGAGACCAAGTGGTTCTTCCCGATGAGGGGAAAGACTGAGATTGTCGTAGAGGCGATGGGGGATTTTAACGCAGAGGAGCAGAGTGGCAGAGAGGCAGAGAGGTTTGTGTTGAAAGCTGAGGAACCAAAAGTGTTAAAAGTCCCATCAGGTAATTGGTTCAGCATAAAACAGGATGGGAACTCGGAGATTATGGTCTTTTCGAATTGCAAGGTCGGAGAATTTGAGGATGATGATCTTCGAAGGCCATTATAAATTTCTTAACGCAGAGAAGCGGAGTGGCAGATATCTTGATATGGATAGTATGTGGTTCTTGATAAATTATAAATGATTATGGTGTGCGCGGGATATGGAGGGGAGCCCATCTTCTAAATTCACTCTGCCACTCCGCGTCTCTGCTACTCTGCGTTAGAAATACAGGAGAAATCATGAAAAAGCTAAAGGTGATGACGGTAGTTGGTACGCGACCGGAAATAATCAGGCTGGCTTGCGTATTGAAGAAGCTGGATGCGAGTCCGGCCATAGACCATGTTCTCGTTCATACTGGGCAGAACTACGATTACGAACTTAACGAGGTGTTCTTCGAGGATTTGGGACTGAAGAAGCCCGACTTCTTCCTCAATGCCGCCGGCGGCAATGCGACTGTGACGGCTGGGAAGATTCTGGAGGCGATAGACCCCGTACTTGAAGATACTAAACCGGACGCTTTTTTAGTACTTGGAGATACCAACAGCTGTCTCTGTGCCATCGCCGCGAAAAAACGGCACATTCCGATTTTCCACATGGAAGCGGGCAACCGGTGCTTCGACCAGCGCGTGCCCGAGGAGTCCAACCGCAAGATAGTCGATCACATCAGCGACATCAACCTTTGCTATTCGAGCATTGCGCGCGAGTATTTGCTGCGCGAGGGGTTGCCGCCGGATCAGGTGATCAAGACCGGCTCCCCGATGCTGGAGGTTCTGACCGAGCAGATGCCGAAGGTGAAGCGCAATGCGGCAAAGGTGCTGAAGAAAATGGGCATCGCCAAGGGAAAATACTTTGTTGTGAGCGCCCACCGGGAGGAGAACATTGCCGAGGAACATCACTTCCTGAACCTCGTCGATTGTCTGAACGAGATCGCAAAGGAGTACAAACTGCCCATCGTCGTCTCGACGCATCCGCGCACGCGCAAGATGATCGAGAAGAAGGGCGTGAAGTTCGACAGGCTCGTAAAGCTCGTGAAGCCGATGGGCCTTACCGAGTATCTGGCGCTGCAGTTGAACGCCAAGGCTGTTCTGTCCGATTCCGGGACCATCAGCGAAGAGTCGTCGATTCTCGGATTCAAGGCGCTCAATCTGCGCGAGGCGCATGAACGCCCGGAGGCAATGGAAGAGGCGGCTGTCATGATGGTCGGGCAGAACAAGGATCGTATCTTGCAGGCACTGAAGCACCTGGCTGTCGCCAAGCCCTGCAGGAAGGTGCACGACTACTCGATGCCGGACGTGAGCGAGAAGGTGGTAAGGATTATCTTGAGCTATACGGACTATATTAAGCGTCGCGTCTGGGGAGAATGATTAAAACCGTGTAGAACGTGCAGAACATGTAGAAATCTGTGTGTGGATATTCAATCGAATAATCTACACGTTTCTACACGATCTACACGGTTGAAAAAGGAAGGCAGAACATGAAGATTCTGGTAACTGGTGCGAAGGGTTTTGTCGGGCGGAATCTCTGCCTTTCCCTTGCGCAGATGCCCGATGTCGAGGTATTGAAATACGACCTCGGCGACGAGGCGAAGCTGGATGGCTATGCGGCAGCGTGTGACTTCGTGATGCACTTGGCTGGCGTGAACCGTCCGAAAGATCCTGCGGAGTTCAAAACCGGCAACACAGTCTTCACCGAGGACATTCTCGAGAAGCTTGCGGCGCGGCAAAATCCGCCGCCGGTTTTGTTGAGTTCAAGCATACAGGCGGCACTCGACAACGACTACGGCAAGAGCAAGGCGGCCGCTGAAGACGCGGTGCGGGCGTATGGCGAAAAGACGGGTGCGTCGGTTTTCATTTATCGCCTCGCCAATGTCTTTGGCAAGTGGTGTAGGCCGAACTACAACAGCGCGGTTGCCACTTGGGTGTACAACATAGCACGGGATTTGCCGATTATGGTGCGCGATCCGTCCGCGACCGTGACGCTCGTGTATATCGACGATGTGGTGAAGAGTTTTATTAGCCATGTAGAATGTGCAGAAACGTGTAGAGGATTTGAATCTACATGTTCTACACGATCTACACGGTTAAATGAAATTTTGTCAGTAACGCCATCGTATACGAGGTCTCTCGGCGAGATTGTGGAGCTGATAAAGAGCTTCCATGACGAGCCGCAGAATCTCATGGTTCCGGATCAGGCGGACAGTTTCACCAAGAAACTCTATTCGACTTATCTTGCGGCGTTGCCGGAGGACAAGTTCAGCTATCCGCTTGCAATGCACTGCGACAATCGCGGGAGTTTCACTGAGGCGTTACATTCGGCGGAGCGGGGACAGGTAAGCGTGAACGTATCGAAGCCGGGTATCGCCAAGGGGCAGCACTGGCACCATACGAAGCACGAGAAGTTTCTTGTCGTCAGCGGCAAGGGCGAGATCAACTTCAGGATGGCGGACGATCCAGCGGGCAAGATCATCACTTACAAGGTGAGCGGCAACAAGCTGGAGATAGTGTGTATACCGCCAGGATACACGCACAACATCGTGAACGTGGGCGATACGGACATGGTGACGCTCATGTGGGCGAACGAGGTGTTCGATCCGGAGAACCCCGACACCTTCAGGTTGGAAGTTTGATGGTATTTTAGTCGTGTAGAACGTGTAGAGCGTGCAGAATGTCCAAAATACTGATATTGGTTGAGAGGTTCTATCCTGAGGACTTCCTTGTCAACGATCTGGCAAGCGAGTGGAAACGCATGGGTCATGATATTGAGGTGCTGACACAGGTTCCGAGCTATCCATTCGACGAGATTTATGCAGGCTACAAGAATAAAACTTATCAGACTACGATGGAGCTGAACGATATTCCCGTGCACCGCGTCAGCACGATTTTCGGCTACAATACGAGTGTGAAGAAGAAGGTGTTGAACTACCTTCACTTTGGATTGATGACGAGTCTCTGGGCGCTATGGAATGGGCGAAAATACGACAGGGTGTTTGTCTATCACACGGCGGCGCTCACGATGGCAAGCGCTGTTGTGCCATTTAAATGGCTCTGGCGCAAGCATATAACCATCTGGACGCAGGATCTATGGCCTGACGCCGTCTGGGGATTCGGATTCAAGCCATCGAAATGGAAGGCTGCGCTGCTCAATTATTTCGTCCGATTTATATACGCCCGATGCGATAGGATAACGGTCAGCTGCAGGCGCTATGTAGGGCGTATCAAGGAGCTGACGGGGCGCGATGCCGAATGGATTCCGCAGTGGGAACCGGCGGAGATGAATCTTCCAGTGAAGGAGTCTGGCGGGAAAGTCATATTTATGTTTGCTGGCAATATGGGGGTGCCACAGGATCTGCCAAATGTCATAGATGGATTTGTGAGGGCGGGATTGTCCGATGCCGAACTATGGCTTGTCGGCGGGGGTGTCATGTTCGAACCGTTGAAGGAAAAATACGGCGATTTGCGCACCGTGAAGTTCTGCGGACGCCAGCCGCGAGCGGATATGCCCAAATGGTTCGCGCAGGCGGATGCGTTGATTATTTCCCTGACAGCTCAGTATAGCCTGACGCTGCCAGGGAAGTTTCAGACATACATAAAGACCGGGAAACCTCTTCTTGGGTTCATCAATGGCGAGGCACGCGAACTGATAGAGGAGAATCGTATTGGGTTTACGTCAGCTCCTGATGATATTGAAACTATTTCAGGAGCATACCGAAAACTGTATCAGGTGGTCCGGAACGGTGAATCATTGGCGTATGGCGAGAGGGCAAAGGTATTGTCCAGGTCCATATTCAACCGCGACAAATTGGTAAACAAGCTCTTGGTTGAGAATGGGGAAAGCTAGAGAGGAATCGACATGTCTGTTGTAGCGAAGATTCTTTGGGGGATCGGCGCGATCGTACTTGTTGTCGGTTCAACATCGGTCATTATCGCCGCGCTATTCCAGCCGAGAGAATATAAGGGTGACGGGAGGCTGTCCAAGTCCGATGGCCGGGACGGGTCAATTGATGACGTGTGAGGGCATTGCATGAGACTGCATAGGACGTAATATGTATTACCTCAACAAATTTGTCGGCTACATCATAAGCCCCTTGGGGATTGCCATACTTGCGGTGGCAATCTCCTTGCTGTTTGGCGGGAGAACGCGCATAAGATTGATGCGAACGATTGGCATTCTTACTTCCATTTGGCTTTGGTTTTGGATGACTCCTGTTGCCGTGCTTCTTGTCGGCGCTTCGCTTGAGCGAGAGTTCTTGGTTGATGGACGCGTTCCTGACATAGAGATGTATCCGGGAGCGGAGGCCATTGTGCTTCTCGGCGGCGGCATGGGAGGTGATACTAACCTAAGTTCATGCGCAGAGATGTCGGCCGGGGCTGACAGGGTATGGCAAGCGGCGCGATTGTTCAAAGCTGGCAAGGCGTGCAAGATAATATCCACAGGTGATGAGGCCAAGAACACTACTTTGCCTTTGTTGAAGGATTTAGGCATTCCAGAAGAAAACATCTCGTTTCTCGCCGCAAAGAATACGGAGGAGGAAGCCAAGGCCGTAACGCAACTTGGTCTGCGGCGGATTCTGCTCGTTACGAGCGCGTGGCACATGAAGCGCGCCAGATTGATGTTTGAGAAGTTCGCGCCGGAAGTCGAAGTTTTCTGCGCTCCGGCGGATTTCGAGCAGACGCTATACGCGGCAAGGGCATTTTCAGCAATGGCAATCATTCCAGATGTAAATGGTTTTCTCGCCAACTCTGTAGCTTTTCACGAGTGGCTTGGCATTGTGTGCTACAGTCTATTCAAGTAGGAGACGGATACTTCAAGCCATGGTGTGAAAAATATGGTAGATGGCAGGGGCGTTTTTTGGTAGACTGACAACCATGTTGTCAACTGGAAACAGGAAGCGATTAACAAAAAAGGAGAGACGGGATGAGGAATGGGCCGTTATGGGTATTGGGTGTTGCGCTCGGCGCGTTTCAATTTTCGGTTTTTGCATCAAAGCCTGTGACTGAAACCGCAAATTTCACCGATGCGTTGGTTCCTGAAGGTTGGACGGTGGCTGATGGCGTGTATGTTTCACCGGAATACTCAAACTCCGTCAGCCATATAGCGCTCTCCTATGCGGCAACAAGAACAGAGCAGGCGGGTGAAGCGCAATTGTTCGCTACCAGACATGCTGGCGGCACCGAAACGCAAATAGCGACGGTGAATACATTCGCCACAGGTGTGGCGTTTGATTTTCCAGAAACAGCTGGTTGTCGCAGGTTCAGAATAGTCACAGACGGCCTCGCAATCGGAAGTTTCTCCGCTACTTGGCTGGATACCCGCCTTGACGCGCCTGCAAATACCGTTGCTTCGGCAGTGTCGTCAGATACAATCGAGGTTTCCTGGAATGCGGTCGATGGGGCAGCTGGCTATCATGTATCCGTCTGGACGAATGCCGTCGTTGGTACGACCGCGGGAACCGTCGTATGGGAGGATGCGTTGCCCGGTGCGACCAATGCCCCCAACAGTACGAAACTTACCGATCAAAAGTTTAACGCGTGTTTCGCGAAAACAGGATGGATCCGTTCTGCCGGCGCTTCGGGATATCCTACCGGCGTGGATGGAACGTTGCGTATCGGTACGCAGAGCGATTCGGGATGGCTTCAGACACCGCCGATTTCTACTTCAGGAGATGGGATTGCCGTCTGTTTCAGCGCATGGGCTGAAGAGTCGAACACCAAGTCGATGGCTATGTCCATTGAACGGATTTCAGGTGACGAGGTGGTATCCGTCGGCAAGGTCGATCTTTCAACGGACACGCACGAGTTTGTCGTCTCCGTTCCAGGCTGGAACAGCGGTGACAGCATCAGGTTCAATTCACTTGCGAGCGGCAACCGTAAAACGGTGCTGGGCGGCTTTGCCGTTCTGTCTGGGTATTCGGCGGGGGTGTCGACTCCAGATGTCTTCAAGACGGTTGATGTGGACGACGGCGTGTCGTGCATGATAGACGGACTGCCTGATTCTACAGTCGTGAATGTCGGTGTACAAGCGGTGGACGGCGATGGCGTGCTGTCGGACATGACGGAAGGTGTGACGGTGGATCTTTCCAAGGTGGCCGTCTTGAACGCCTGTCCGTTGTCGTCGCTTGTCGGCAACGTCTATACGCAGAACTTCGACACTGTTGCGAGAGTGACGTCGGAGACTGGTGACAAAGATTTCTACAACGGCATTACTATCCCGTATTGGCAGGCTTGGCAAGACGGAGGACCAGCCGCCAAGATAGCATTTTACAGCGGAGGCAACCAGACAGGGGCCAAGTTTGTAGCATTGGCGACAAATGTTTCCGACAAGGTTCGTGCTTTTGGTGCGCGTACGAGGCAGGGAACGACAATGACATGGGGAATCGCATTCACCAACGATACCGATGCGGTTATGATTCTGGAACGTGTTTCATACGCGGCTCAGCAGTGGGGATTTGCGAATACTGCCGAACAGTCCCTCGTATGTTCGTACCTGACAACGAATCAGCTGGTCCGAACTGTTGACGTGGTTGATGGATGGACGGAGTGCTGCGATACGGCGGCACGATGCCTCAAAGGTGAAGAACATGACATGCCTGTCGCGACCGCTGTTGAAGAAATGCCTGCCGAAGAATGTCGTATCGCGCCCGGGATGGTCGTCGTCCTCAGATGGAAGTTGGAACCGCCAAGTTCGGGCAATTCTGCCCTTATGGCCATCGATGATCTCTCGATCACGTTCCAGTCGGTTGCCCGTCCTACCGTCATCAGGATTACCAGCCATGAATTCAGATAGAATTATGCCCCGAAAAGAAGTTGATATATGTCAAATGGTTTGAAGCGTAGTTTTGTCAGGATATTCTTTGGCGGCTTGGCAGATTCGATTGTTATGGCGGCGGCGTTCGCGGCGGCGTTCGCTTTGCGTTTCGAGTTCGAGGAGCCGATATGGGGATGGAAGGGGGCTTGGATCAGTTTCTTGACTGTATGGAGCGTCCAGACGGCCATGCTTCTCTTCTTCGATTGCGGTCGCCGATGGCGCCTCCGCGCGCGCGACCTGCCGCGTTTCGTCGGTTCGTTCGCCGCAAGCGTGGTCGTGCTTACCGCGATGCGGATATTGCTGCCTACCCCCGACAAGCTTTACATCCGCCCGCCGTACTCGATTACGCTCATCAATGGCGTTCTTGTGGCGGTAGGGATGTTGGGCATGCGCTGGTTGTGGACGCTCTACGTGAATGCCCGCACACGCGAAGCGCGGCTTCTCACGCGGCGCGAAGTTCCGCCGGTGGATGACGCCACGCGGGCCTACTACAAGGGCAAGCGTGTGCTTGTGACGGGCGCGGGCGGCACGATCGGATCGGAGCTTGTACGTCAGGTGACGGCGCTCGGCGCGTCGTGCGTGGTGATGGTGGAGCGCGGCGAGAACGCGCTCTACGAAATAGCCCGGCGCGTACCGTCCGGTGTCTGCGTGCCGGAGATGGCGGATGTCGGCGACGTTGACAGAATGCGTGGCATCTTCGCGCGGTACCGTCCTGAGATCGTCCTCCACGCGGCGGCCTACAAGCACGTGCCGATGGTGGAGATGAATCCGTGCGAGGGCCTGCGCAACAACACGCTCGCCACGCGTCGGCTCGGCGAGACGGCGCGAGAGTCCGGTGTCGCGAAGTTCGTGATGATCTCCACGGACAAGGCGGTGAACCCCGTAAGCGTGATGGGCATCTCGAAGCGCCTGGCGGAAATCCTCCTGCTGGACCTCAATGGCGGCAGTACGGTGTTCTCCGCCGTGCGGTTTGGCAACGTGCTGGGATCGAGCGGCAGCGTTGTGCCGCTCTGGGAGGAGCAGATCGCAAACGGCGGCCCTGTCACCGTCACCGACCGGCGCATGAAGCGTTACTTCATGACGGTCTCCGAGGCCGTGGGGCTCGTCCTCTCCACGGCAGTGCTGCCAGATGCCGGCGGTTGCGTCTACACGCTCGACATGGGCAAGCCGGTCCTGATGGTCGACCTCGCCGAGGAGATGATTCGCCAGGCGGGCTACGCGCCCGGGCGCGACATACGGATCGAATTCACCGGCATACGTCCAGGCGAGAAGCTCTTCGAGGAGCTGGACGTCACCGGAAAAGCCTACCGCCGCACCGGACATGCCAAGATATACACGGCTAAATGCGACAACGTTTCGGCATGCGGCGTGCTTGAAGATGTCTATCGTGTGGTTTCCATGGAACCTGCGCATGTCCATGATGCCGCCAAGGCGCTCGCGCGATGGTGTTGATCGTGCGCTGGAGCAGGCGCTCCCGGTGCATAAGGAAGCGGCCGCATGGCCGCTTCCTTATTTTTTTGCCGATGGGCAATAGGAGCGGATGGGGCAATCCGTGCAATTGGGATTGCGTGGGAAACAGCGTGTCTGCCCGAATGATACGAGATGCGAGTTCCAGGTCTTCCAGTATCTTACAGGCAGGGTTTTCCTAAGCGCCATCTCGGTTTCGAGCGGCGTCTTCGTATTGATGAAGCCTAGCCTGTTTGTTATGCGATGTACGTGCACGTCTACGCAGATGGCTGGAAGGTCGAATCCTACCGCCACCGTGAGGTTGGCCGTCTTTCGTCCAACACCAGGCAATTCGCATAGTTCTTCCACCGTGTTCGGCAGAATGCCGCCGAAACGTTCGCGCAGGACTTTGGGCAGGGCGTGCAGATGGCGCGCCTTGTCGTGGTAGAACCCCACAGGGAAGATCAACTTCTCCAGTTCGGGCACGGGAATTGCTTCGAGAGCGGCTGGAGTCGCCGTGCCGCCCATGCGGGCAAAGAGCCGTTTTACCGCTCCTGCCGTACACTGGTCCTTGGTACGGGCGGAAAGGATGGTTCCTACCAGCACGCAGAACGGATCGTGCGTCTGAGCCTCGATAAGTTCGATGATCGGGGCGGCGTGCGCCTTGAATTCCTTCTTGAGCAGACGGTTTACTTCCGGTATGTCGTCAAGGGTCATTTTATCTCCTTATGCGTTTGCGCATGATAGATGAATCGGATAACCGTGTCAACTGCTTTGATGCAACAAGCCTATTGACGCGACAACGGCATTCTGGTACACTATGCGCGTTCTCGGCGAGATAGCTCAATGGTAGAGCATCGGAATCATAATCCGCTGGTTGAGGGTTCGAGTCCCCCTCTCGCCACCATAAAAGCTCCGGCGCGACGCCGGGGCTTTCGCGTTTATCAGATTCCGCGCTGAAGCCTTTCAAGCGCTTCGATGCGATCCTCGAGCGACGGATGCGTGGCAAAGATGGATGCGTGCTTTCCGCTGATGCCCATCGCCTTGATGGAATCGGGCAATATCCCAGGCTGGAGGTTGCCCAGCCGGCGGAGAGCGGCTATCATAGGCGAAGGCGACCCCAGCAGGCTCGCGCTTCCGGCATCGGCCGCGTATTCGCGGCGGCGCGAATACCAGTAGACCACCAGCGATGCGGCTACGCCAAGCAGCATCTGCATCGCGTAATAGACGAGGTAGTACATGCCGCCCGTCCCTCGCCTGCGCTCTTTGCCGTTTGAAAGCGCGTTGTCTGCGAGATACGCCACGACGCGCGAAAGGAAGATCACGCAGGCGTTGAGTATCCCCTGCAGCAGCGTCATAGTAACCATGTCGCCATTGGCCACATGGCTCATCTCGTGCCCAAGCACGGCCCTGAGCTCCTCCCGCGTCATCTGCGCCATGATGTCGGTTGATACGGCCACAAGAGCGTGATTGCGAAACGCACCGGTCGCAAAAGCGTTCGCCTGCCCCTTGTAGATCGCCACCTCGGGCATCTTCACGTTGGCCCGTTCGGCGAGACTGCGTACCGTCTCCACCAGCCAGCGTTCCGCCTCTCCTTCCGTGCCATCGATAGTCTTCGCGCCGACCGATAGCTTGGCGATCGTCTTTGAAAGCAGCAGCGATATCACGCCGCCCGCCATGCCGAAGATCAGCGAGAACACCGCCAGCGCGTTGAGATCCAGCCCGTTTCGCGCAAATGCCGCGTTGGGGTCTATCCCCAGGAGCGCGCAGACCAGATGGAACACGACCATCAGCACGAGCATGACGGCAAGGTTCGTTACGAGAAAAAGAAATATGCGTTTCATGACGTGGAAAGTTTACCATCCTGCGCCGGATCGCGCAACCGCCGCCTAGCTGAAGAGGCTTGCGGGGATGAAGCAGCTGGCCAGCACGTGGCCGCGGACGATGCTGGAGGATACGCGGACGGTACGGCCTGTGAACATCTTGAAATTCTCCAGCCACTGCCCGTCCAGGCGCACGTCCATATCGCCTGTGTCTGCAAGGAAGGATTCCACCACGAGCTCCTTCGGCGAATAGCGGATGCCCGTGCCAAGCGCCTTGGACACGGCTTCTTTCGCGCACCAGAACCGGAGTATGGCGCTCGGCGCGTCGGCCGCGCGCGTGGCAAGCTCCTGCTCCTCCGGACGGAACACGCCGCGTGTGAATTCGTCGGAAAGATCCCTGTCTCGCGCCTCCACGTCAACGCCTACGCGCGCGTTCGCCGCCACGACTGCAACAACGAACTGCGCAGTATGGGCGATCGCAAGGTCTATCTTCGAAGACAGAAAATCGTTCCATTTCCCGATCGGATGCGGTTTCCCGCTGTCGTCGCGATATATCTCCACGTCGGCATCGCTCCAGCGGGCCTGATAGTTGGTTTCAAGGAACCTGCGCACCGCCTCCTTGGCGGCGATCCTGCCAAAGAGCCATTCCGTCCTTCGTGCCGTTCCGCCGGTCATAACCTCGAACTCCCGGCGTTCCGATTTGGCCAGAACGATATGCGACACGGTCTTCAGCCACAGTTTTTCGTTGCGCTCGAACAGTGGATATGGCACGTCAGCAAGCATGGCGGACGCCACGGCGGTCGCCGGAGCGCCAAGCCTGTCGGCCGGCACGTCCTTCGTCAGGAACGTCCGCGCAGGAGCAAGCAGCAGCTGCCTGTACTCGTCCGGCACACGTTCCGTCAATTCCTCATAGCCATGCAGCTCCATCACCAGCGTTCCGTTTCCGTCGGAAACCTGGATGTCGGTCATGAGCGACTTTGGCGTTGCGCCTGCATAGCGGAGATAGCAGTGCAGATGCTGACCCGGCGGCAGCGACAACGCATGCAGCGACATCCTCTGCAAGCGGAAGGCGAACGAAAACGCTCCGGGAAACTTCTCATGGCTGCGCCACAGCAGGAACCCGTCCGCCACGGCCGCCAGGAGCTGCGGATTGAGCGCCCAGAGCGGAAATCTCGTATGTGCCACCGCGCCGGCAGGCTGCGGCACCTCCACCTCGTAGTCAAGACCTGTCTCGCTCCAGCGGTCGGCAGACTTGATGTGCCGCAGCAGTTCGCCGGCGCAAAGCCTGCCCGGATAGATGTCGCTGGCCGCCCAGTGCACGTCACGCGGTCGTGCAAGCGCGGGAGGCGTGAAGGCGACTGGTTCCATTGGCGCTTCCGTCAGCATGAACGTGCCCTCCATCACCGGCCATGTCCATGCCGAGTCTGGTGAATCTTCGCGAAGCTGGACTTTGACGGCCACCTGGCCCGGTTCTGAAGACGCGACGCGTTCGCCTCGCACGAACACGGCCAGCTTACCTTCCTTGAACGCCACGGCCCTGCGGCCTTGCAGGTCTATGATCGCAGACACATGCCGGTTTGGCACCAGCATCTGGGCCAGTTCGGCCATGATCTCGGCGCCGACGACCAGCGGCAAAAGGGTCAACCCGCGCAGGGAAGGATCGGAATATGATATCTGCGACACTCCAAGCGCGAAATCGGCAAGGAACGGCTCGTCGGCGAAAGCAAGCGTCTTGGCGATTTCAAGCGAGACGCCAGGCTGCTGCGCTGTTATGTCCGCATCGGAAATCAACGGGTTCAATGCGCCGAACTCGAACTGCTGCTGGCGCCGCCGTCGCGCGGCGGCGGCGGCCGCGCGCGTGGCGGCCTTGTTCCTCGCTCCGGGCGTGCTGGCGGACGATGTGGCCATCGCGCCGCCAAAAGACGGATCCTCGGCCAGCAGGGACAGCCGCGGGAATGCGCTGGACAGGCGCAGTTCCGCTTCCGTCCGCATGTTCAACGTCAGAGGCGCGGCCAGATCCAGCAGGCGGCAGCGGCGATGCTCGAACAGCGCCAACGGCGTCACAGCGCATCCGTGCGCCGCAAGCGCCGCAAGCGTATGCTGCAGCTGGAGAAGCCCCGCACGATGGACCGAATCGGCCGCCAAGGCCACATACTGCTCCCCCTTGAGTATCTCGTCGATGGCGTTCGTCGCCACGCCTCTCGGCCCCACTTCAAGAAAGACGCGATACCCGTCCTCGTACATCCTGCGGATCGTCTCGTCGAAACGGACGGCCTGCACCCACTGCTCCGCCGCCTCGTCGCGTATTTTCCTGGCCTTTGGCGGCAGAAGTTCGCACGTGCCGCATGAATATACGGGCAGGCCGGGCTTGTCGTCCACCCAGTTTCCGGCGAATTTCCGGAAGGCGGGCAGGTTGCTCGCGCACCAGGGCGTGTTGAACGGACGGTCCACCGGCAGACGCATTCCGCGCGCACCCGCCTCAGACAAGGCGTGCTGCACCACATCGACCACATCTGGCGCGATCGCCAGCGTCATCTGCCTTTGCGACTGGCGGAACGCCACCGTCACCTTGTCCGGAGCAAATGCCGCAAGCACCTCCGCCGTACGCTCCGGATGGGAAGACAGCACCGAAACCATCACGCATGTGGGAAGTCCCGCATGATTTACGGCCGTATTCACGAGCCTGTACATCTCCTGCAGGAACTTGAGCCTTTTCCCTCGCTCGAACTTCCCCAGGACCCCAGTCGCCGCAAGAGCGTTCAAGTCGCCGCCGGAGAAGCCGGTGACGCCATCGGGACGAACGCCAAGAGCAAGAAAAAGACGGTAAAGCGCCGTGTTCGCAGAGTATGTCGCCACCATCGCCTCCGCATAGCCTCCCGCGGTAAACACGTCCGCATCGTGCCTGTAGTATGGCGCAGGCGGAAACACGAACGACGACGGCACGAACTGGCCTACGCCTTTCAGCGCCGCCTCAAGCTCGTCGAACGCGCTGCGGCAGTCGATGAACCTTACCGACAGGTCGCGCAGCATGTCGGGATAGAACGACGCAACCCCGGGAAATATGAACGCCAGCTTGCCGTCGGTTCCCGCACCTGCGAGATGGCGGCGGAAATAGTAGGTTCCGGACTTGTCGCGCACGCGCTCCGCTCCACCTGCGATCCGTCCCGCAGCCGAGACCAGTCTGTTTCTCAATCCGGCGACATGCGAAGTGACTATGGCCAACACGGCGGCATCACCGCCCGAAAAACGCTTGGCGCAGGTGTATGCGACATCGCTAAGCTCTATGGACGGCGCCTGCTCCAGGAAATGGGCGAGACGCTCCGCCTCCTCCACCAGAGTGGCGTCGTCTGCGGCTGACAGCAGCACAACTTCGCTGCCAAAAGCCTCGCTAAGATCTGCGCTCATGCTCTTTCGCCCATGTGTTCCATTTCGTTGCGGTGCAATTATGCCACAATTCATCCCCTTCGGCAAGGGATACGGTTTCCGAAGGAAGGCGGCAAGCGAATCATTGGGGATTTTTGCAGTTGCGGGGCAGTACGCGGAAATGTATAATACGCGTGGTTTTATCTTGATGGAAGGAGCAGAAGCAATGCAAGTCTCGCGTCGAACATTCTTGGGCGGAGCCGCCGCTCTGGCGGTCCTTGGGGACGGTTTCGCCGCCACAAGCGCGGATGCTCGGATTTTCGCGCCAAACGGCGGCCAGGCGGCGGATTTTCTCATCTGCCGGCGTCTATACCTTGACATATGCGGAAGACTTCCCACACCCGAGGAGGTGGAGGACTACACGAAATCCCACGACGTTCGCAAGCAGGCGAAACTGGTGGATGCGCTTCTTGAATCCGACGATTATGCCGATTACTGGAGCATGCGCTATTGTGATTTCCTGCGCGTGAAGTCGGAATTCCCCATCAACCTGTGGCCGAATGCCGTATACGTGTACCATCGCCGCATCCGCGATTCAATCGCGAACGACGAGCCGTGGAACGAGTTTGCACGTGCGCTGCTTTACGCTCGCGGAAGCAACTTCCGCGTTCCGGAGGTGAACTTCCTGCGCGCAGTATCCCGCCGCACTCCGGAAGGATTGTCCGAAGCCGTATCCACCAGTCTTCTCCTGGAACCGACCACGAAATACGCGAAGTACTTCACGCGCGTCGCATGGAAGAAGACGCGGGAGTGGAAGGAGGAGATCGTGTATCTGGAAGACGGCCCGGCCGATGCCACGCCTGAAGCGTTCATGGCGGAGCTGGAGGGTCCGCTGGCGAAACAGTTCGTCTCCACGCCCGTGCAGCGTGTCCACTGGTGGATATACGGTACGTTGGCTAAAAGCGGGGTGCTGGACCGCTGGACGGCCGCATTCAGGAGTGGCGGATACAGGCTGAAACCGCTGCTTCGCCACGTCTTCGCGCAATCGGAATACCGCAAGGGCCCTGGCAAGGGCGGCTTCCCCGCACGTCGCCTCGATGCAGAGGTCCTGGACGACGCCCTATGCTATCTCACCGGTTCCCGCCGCAACTTCGGGTCCATCGCCCCGGAACCGTATTCCTTCCTTCCGGCCACCCGTAAATCGGTTCTGGTCGAGGATGGTTCGATCTCAAGCGCCTTCCTGCTGCTTTTCGGCCGTCCTGCGCGCGACTCCGGGCTTCTGGAGGAGCGCAACAACCGCATCACCGCCAAGCAGCGGCTGTATCTCTACAATTCCAGCAAGCTCTGGCGCGACCTTGGCGCGATGGTGGGGCAGAAGGATTTCGCGGCGCTGTCGCATGCCGACCAGATCAAGAACCTGTACATGCGGTTCCTCTCGCGCCCGCCAGTGAAAGACGAACTCTTCTACTTCGACCAGAAGAACAAGATCAACGCCCGCGATGTAGCGTGGCACCTCCTCAACTCACGCGAATTCCTCTACAGAATATGAGCACGAACACCAAGAAACCGGCTTCGCGGAAGTTCGCGAAAAGCGTCATAGAGATTTGGCTGTGGGGCGGCCCCTGCCAGTTGGAGACGTTCGATCCGAAACCGGACGCGCCGCACGACTACAACAACGGACTGAAGTCTATAAAGTCGGCTTCAGGATTCGAACTGCACGAGTGGCTTCCCGAGCTTGCGAAATGCTCGGACCTCTACTCCATCATCAGGTCGATGACCCACCCGTTCCCGGGCCACGAGACGGCCACCTATCTCATGCAGACAGGCCGCAACCCTGGCGGCGGCGTGACGTTTCCCGCACTTGGCGCGTTGATTTCGTCCTCACGCGTGATGGACGCCGGGAAGAAGAACTCCGTGATGTCCAGCCTCCGCTACGAGGGCGAACTGCCGCCGTTCGTAATCCTCACGCACGCCAAGGGCCGGTTCTCCGAGGTGGGCTTCCTCGGCGAAGAGTACGCACCACTCGTGACAGGAGGCCGTGCCGCGGCGCCGCGTTTCGAGGTGGACGGCATCGTTCCGCCAGGCGGCTTGACGAAGGACCAGATCCGCGAACGCTTCGACCGGGCATCGCGCATCGACCGTCTGCCGTTGGACGCCGAATTCGAGGCCGCAGGCGCCGCCGCGCGCGACATCATCCTGGGCAAGGCCGCCGAGACTTTCGACCTTTCGCGCGAGACGAAAAAGACGCGCCAGCGGTACGGAACTACGAATGGCGGCGGATACACCGAAATAGGACAGCAGCTGCTGACTGCTCGCCGCCTGGTGGAATACGGCGTGCCGTACATCTCCATCAACTACAGCGGATGGGATTCCCACAAGCGGCATTTCGAGACGATGAAGCGCCCGACATTCGAGATGGACATGGCGGTCTCCGCGCTGTTGCAGGATCTGAAGGAGCACGACCTTCTGGATTCCACTATCGTATGGCTGAGCGGCGAATTCGGCCGCGTGCCTAAAGTGGACCGGCAGCCGCCGTGGAACGGAGGCCGCAACCATTTCCCGCGCTGCTTCTCGGCGCTCGTGGCGGGCGGTGGATTCAAGGGCGGCCAGGTGGTGGGCGCCAGCGACGAGACGTCCGACAACGTCAAGGAGCGCCCGGTGACGCCGCAAGACTTCCTTGGATCGATCATGGAGCTGGCTGGTGTGGATCCCGACGACCGTCTGCCAAACGCCAGATGGCTCAAGGAATACGGCCCCGTCATGAGTCCGGCGGTCAAGTCGCAATGCGGCCGGCTGAAGGAGATATATGTCTAGTATACGGACAGGAATCGCCGCCGGGCTGTGGGCTTGCGCGTTGGCGGCCAGTGCGGTGCCGAAGCCTGGATACTACCACCCGTCAAGCCTGCAGGCCGGTACGAAGACGCGCGTCGTCATGGGCGGCGACGTTGTGGGTGGTGTTCAAGGCGCTTGGGTCACGGGGGACGGCGTGAAGGTGACGCGCATCGTCCCGGTGCCTTCGCAGCCGCGCGCACCGGGGAAGACGCAACGCGGATGGGTGCTGGATTGGATGTACGACATCCTCGAGAACAAGCCTGTCGTCAAGACCGAACCTCATCGGAAACTCCCTCCGGAAGCGACGATAGAGGAAACCGACTGGGCCGAGTGCAACTGGTGGCATTTCCTGGAAGACCACGACCATCTGGAACTGGAAACCATCGCGCGGTTCATGTTCACTCCGGAAAACTACCCGCAGGCAACCCCCGCCCTGGACCACCTGCTCCTGCTGGATGTAGAAGTGGCTCCCGACGCGAAGCCTGGCCGGCGCGACATCATTCTATATGACGGCAGCAGCGCAAGTGCCCCGCATCCCTTATACATCACGCGGGAACCTCACGTGGCCGAACCGTTCATGGTGATACCTCCGCGTTCCCGCCCCCGCAATCCCGCGATAGAACTGCATCTGCCGCCGGACATAAAGCCGCAACCCCTTCCGATCCACCTGGACGGCCAGATATGGCCCGGAGAAATAGACACCTACATACTCCGGCTTGAGGAAGGCCAGCACCTCGTGTGTTCGCTGGTCGGACGTGAACTCTTCCCGTACCTCGGCGATGCGGTGCCAGGGTTCTTCAATCCGGTTCTGCGGCTCTACAACTCGCGCGGAAAGGAAGTCGCATTCGCGGACGACTTCTACTATCTGCCCGATCCGGTACTGGCATACACCGTGCCGGAAGACGGATTCTACCAGCTGAAGATACACGACAACCTGTACCGCGGCGGCCCTAATTTCGTGTACACCGTCTTTTGCCGCGACGTGAAGACGGATCGTCCGGTATACTCGCCGAAGGAACGCGCATTCGAATGCTATCCACAGCCGGCCGCGTTCATTCCCCCGAAAGCCACGTCAAACATGATCGTCCGCACCGGATCCATTGACGTGCCCGGGCGCACGGATCGCCACTTCTTCGAGATCAAGGATCCGGGCACGTGGCATTTCGAACTGTACGCCCGCCGCGAAGGCGCGCCGCTCGATGGAGTGCTCAAGCTCTACGGCCCGATGGGCAACCTGCCTCTCTCCGTGGCGCCGCGTCTTGCCGTGTGGGACGACAATCCAGGGCGTCTATTCGAGGTGAAGAACGTGGGCAGCGACGATCTGCCGATCATCAAGACGAACATGCTGTATGAGGGCAGCATCCCTCAGGCCGAATGCGACCCGTCGGGCACATGGACGTTCAAGGAGCCGGGGCGCTATTGCGTCACGGTTTCAGACCGGGCGGCCCTCGGCGGCGAACACTACGACTACACTCTGTGCATATCGCCAGCCGAGCCGTCGTTTGAAGTGTTCTCCCTAGCGTCCGCCTGCCTGGTGCGTGACGGCAGTGCGACATTCCAGGCGTGCGTTTTGCGCAAGGACGGATTCGAAGGTCCGATCACGTTCGACAGCACGAGCGAATACGAAGTGTCAGGAGTGTTCGAGGACGGAGCCCTCGAAACGGAGGTTTCCATATCATTCAAGAAAGAATGGCAAGGGGTGAGACGTCTTGATCTCACGGCATCCGGCGAACTGCCGAACGGGAAAATATTGCGCGTGCGCGTGACGCCTACGGACCCGGGCGAACAGGCTTTCGCCTACTCCCATCTGCTTCCTGCGCACGGGTTCTATTTCGGCGTGGCAGGCGAAAACGTACGTACAAGGGACACACGCGGCCCGCAGCTTGGCCTCAAGACGAAGACGTCGCACAGCAATGGACAGTCATGCGCCAAATGCCACAAGAAAGATTCGAAGCACACCAAGGGCAAGTCTTGCAATGAGTGCCACAAGAACAAGGACTAGTATCGATCTGACGGCTTCCCCGCCGCAGCGTCGCGGTTCGCCTCTCCCGTTCATTCTGGTTCTGGCAATCGTTGGAGTCGCAGGATATTTCGGGTGGAAGGCCTTTGACAGCCGTCAAGCCGCAAAACGTGCGCGGGAGGCGGAGTACCGGCGTCTGCTGGCCGAACGCGAACGCCTCTTGCATGCGGAAGATGAGGAAAAAGAGAAGGAGGCTCCGAAGCAGGTCGAGGAGGAGACAGTGCCGGAAAAACCGCCAGAGCCGCCGAAAAAGACGGAAGCTGAGATGTTGCGCGAGGAGGAGGCTTTGAGGAAAGCCGTCTTGGCCAAGATAAAGGAGGCTCGCGCTGGAAGCGCCGCCAGGCCGATGGGAGGATTCGCGGGCATCAAGTTCGGTGAACCGATTGCGTCTGGCGCACCGGTCAAATGGGGTACCGCGCTTGCCGAGGAGGCGGGGGATTCGGTTGAATCTCGTGGCGTGGCGTTTGCCGTGTATGGCCCCAAACTCCCCAAGCCTTTCATGTCGTTCGGGCTGCAGCCGGTCGTATGGGTGACACCCAAGACCCGCCGTCCCTATCGCATAGAGTTCAGCCGTCCGCTGAAACCGCAGGCAGGATCGGCGCACGATGCCGAAACGACAAACCTTGTTGCCATGCTGCAGGCGCGTTTCAAGAGCGAACCGTTCGCGCCACGGCCTTGCGAGCCTGGCCGCGCGGGATGCGAATACGTTTTCCCGATGGGACCGTCCACGGTAACCATCGGCGAATACGGGAACATTTTGAGATTCACGGTGGAACGCGAAGACCTGAAGGAAGAGGCCAGGAACGAGACGGAGACGCTGCGCGCGGAAAAAAGCGTCGTTTCGGAAGATGGCGCCATATTGGACTCCACCCGCTATCCTCGTGGCGCCATCGACAGGAAAAAATACCGTGGCGTGCGGCTGAAAGACGACACTCCGCGATCGTTCTGCGGCATCGTCTTCGCCAGCGCACCGGCGGAAAACGCGCAGCTGGTCAATCCGCAGAAGGGTGCGAAAGGCTTCTACCTCAACTATAGAAGGGCCAAGTGCCGCCCTTTCAGGGGATTCATTTATGGGAAGGCCGAAACCGATCCGGTTCGAGGAGGGGTCTACGCCGTCAACCTGAGCAGCGAAGGCGGGACAGAAGGCCAAGACGACCGCGACTACTACGAATCGGTCAAGAAGGCTCTTTCCGAACATTACAAGGTAGCGCCATCCGAGAAGACGTCGAACGGGGATTTCCCAGAGCTGACATATCGCGTCGGCGATCTGGAGATTGTTTTTGGGCCTGACCCTCGCGGAGGATTCTTCATGCGAGCCGAAAACACGGTCCTGGCGAAACTGGCACGCGGTTCGTGAGATCGGCTCCACAGCAAGCCTGTGTCGGCAGTTGCGAAACCCGGTAGGGCGCGAAGGTTTTGCAATTGCCTCCGTGTTTATGGCAGAAAGGCGGCGCGGATTCATCCGCGCCGCCTTCCGTCCGGTCATTACCGGCCGACTGGCCTTACATCATGCCGCCGTCCATACCGGGCTGGCCGCCGTGGCCGCCGCAGTTGCAGTCCTTCTTCTCGGGAAGGTCCGTAACCATGCAGTCGGTCGTGAGGAGCAGGCCCGCGATGGAGGCCGCGTTCTGGAGCGCGGTGCGCACCACCTTGGCCGGATCGACGACGCCGCACTTCAGCAGGTCGCCGTATTCGCCCGTGCGGACGTTGTAGCCGTTCGAGCCCGCGGCCTTCTTGACGTTTGCCACGACGAGGGCGGCTTCCTGGCCCGCGTTCGAGACGAGCTTGCGCAGAGGAGCCTCGATCGCGCGCTCGATGATGCTCGCGCCGACCTTCTCGTCGCCTTCGAGCTTGAGCGTCTCGATTGCCTTCTGGCAACGCAGATAGGCGACGCCGCCGCCGGCCACGATGCCTTCCTCTACGGCCGCGCGCGTCGCGTGCAGCGCGTCGTCCACTCGGTCCTTCTTCTCCTTCATCGCCGCCTCGGTGGCCGCGCCGACCTTGATGATCGCCACGCCGCCGGCGAGCTTCGCCAGGCGCTCCTGGAGCTTCTCGCGGTCGTAGTCGGAGGTGGTCTCGTCGATCTGCTTCTTGATGAGCGCCACGCGGGCGGAGATGTCCGCGCTCTTGCCCTGGCCCTGGACGATCGTGGTGTTGTCCTTGTCGACCGTCACCTTCTTGGCCTTGCCGAGCATGTCGAGCGTCACGTTCTCCAGCTTGATGCCGAGATCCTCGCTGATGAGCTTGCCGCCCGTGAGGATCGCGATGTCCTCGAGGATCGCCTTCCGGCGGTCGCCGAAGCCCGGCGCCTTGACGGCGCACACCTGGAACGTGCCGCGCAGCTTGTTCACGACGAGCGTCGCGAGCGCCTCGCCCTCGACGTCCTCCGCGATGATCATCAGCGGCTTGCCCGTCTTGGCGACGTTCTGGAGCAGCGGCAGCATGTCCTGGAGGTTCGAGATCTTCTTCTCGAAGAGCAGGATGTAGGGATTCTCGAGCACGCACTCCATGTCCTCGGGATCCGTCACGAAGTACGGCGAGAGGTAGCCCTTGTCGAACTGCATGCCCTCGACCACGTCAAGCGTCGTCTCGAGCGTCTTGGCCTCTTCGACCGTGATAGTGCCGTCCTTGCCGACCTTGTCCATCGCGTCGGAGATGATCTTGCCGATCTCCTCGTCGCCGTTGGCGGAAAGCGTGGCGACCTGGGCGATCTCCTCGGCGCTCTTCACCTTCTTTGCCAGCTTTGCGATGGCGTCCGTCACCGCACCCGTCGCCGCATCTATGCCACGCTTCAGGGCCATCGGGTTCGCGCCGGCCGTGATGTTCTTCAGGCCTTCGCGGTAGACGGCCTCGGCGAGCAGCGTCGCCGTCGTCGTGCCGTCGCCGGCCACGTCGTTCGTCTTGCTGGCGACTTCGCGCACCATTTGCGCACCCATGTTCTCGAAGGGATCGGCCAGCTCGATCTCCTTGGCGACGGTAACGCCGTCCTTGGTGATCTGCGGGGAGCCGAACTTCTTGTCGAGAATCACGTTGCGGCCGGAGGGGCCGAGAGTGCTTGTGACCGCCGCGCTGAGCTTCTCAACGCCGGCGAGAATCTTCTGACGCGCATCCGCGTCGAACTTGATCTGCTTTGCCATAATGGAATAACCTCGCTTCTTACTTCTCAATAACACCCAGCAGGTCCTCTTCGCGGACGAGCTGCAGCTTCTTGCCGTCGAGCTTCACTTCCGTGCCGCCGTACTTCGGCAGCAGTACCGTGTCGCCCACCTTGACGTCGAACGCCAGTTCCTTGTGGTCCTTGTCATACTTCTTGCCGATGGCCTTCACCGTGCCCGTAATCGGCTTCTCCTTCGCGGCGTCGGGTATGATGATCCCGCCGACCGTCTGCTCCTTTTCCTCGATCGGTTCAACGAGAACGCGATCTCCGAGTGGTCTTACTTTCATTGTTTCTCCTTGGTTGTTTTTCCTTGCGATTGCCGTCGATTGCTGTCGATTGCATTCGATTGCATTCGGCAACAATCGAAATCACTTCATCGTGTAGTCCGCGTCAACGACATCGTCGCCGCCCTTTTTTGCGTCGCCGCCATTGTTCGGGGGCGGCGTGCCAGCCGACGCACCGCCCGGAGGCGGCGTGCCAGCGCCCGCCTGCGTGCCGGCGTACATCGCCTGCGCCACCGGTTCCATCGCTTTCATGAGAGCGTCCTCCTTGGCCTTGATGGCTGCGGTGTCCGTGCCCTTGAGCGCCTCCTTGAGTTCGTTCAAGGCCGTTTCGACCGGAGCCTTCTTGTCGGCAGGAATCTTGTCGCCGGCGTCCTTGAGGCTCTTCTCCACCTGGAAGGCGAGGCTGTCCGCCTTGTTGCGGACTTCCGCATCCTCGTGGCGCTTGGCGTCCTCGGCCGCGTGCATCTCCGCGTCCTTGCGCATCTTCTCGATTTCGTCCTTCGACAGGCCGCCCGCCGCCGTGATGGTGATCTTCTGCTCCTTGCCGGTGCCGAGATCCTTTGCGGAGACGTTGAGGATGCCGTTGGCGTCGAGGTCGAACGTCACTTCGATCTGCGGTACGCCGCGCGGGGCCGGTGGGATGCCGTCGAGGTTGAAGTTGCCGAGGCTCTTGTTGTCGCGCGCCATCTTGCGGTCGCCCTGGAAGACGCTGATCGTCACCGCCGGCTGGTTGTCCGCCGCCGTGGAAAACACCTGGCTCTTCTTCGTGGGGATCGTGGTGTTGCGCTCGATGAGAGGCGTCATCACGCCGCCGAGCGTCTCGATGCCGAGTGTGAGCGGCGTCACGTCCAGAAGCAGCACGTCCTTCACGTCACCCTTGAGGATGCCGCCCTGTATGGCCGCGCCCATGGCGACCACTTCGTCTGGATTGACGCCCTTGTGCGGATCCTTGCCGAACAGGCTCTTCGCTTTCTCCTGGATGAGCGGCATGCGCGTCTGGCCGCCAACGAGCACCACCTCGTCCACGGAACTCAGGTCCGCGTCGTTCATGCACTTGCGGCACGGCTCGCTCGTGCGGTTCACGAGGTCCATCGTCAGCGATTCAAGTTTTGCCTTGTTCAAGGTAGCCGTCAGGTGCTTCGGGCCGGTGGCGTCGGCCGTGATGAACGGCAGGTTGATGTCGAACGTTGTCGCGCTGGACAGTGCGCACTTCGCCTTCTCCGCCTCTTCCTTGAGACGCTGCAATGCCATCATGTCGTTGCCGAGGTCGATGCCGTTCTGCGCCTTGAAGTCCTCGATCAGCCACTTCATGATCGCCTGGTCGAGGTCGTCGCCGCCGAGATGCGTGTCGCCGTTCGTGGCTTTCACCTCGAAGACCCCGTCGCCGATGTCGAGGATCGAGATGTCGAAAGTGCCGCCGCCGAAGTCGTACACGGCGATCTTCTCGTTCTTCTTCTTGTCGAGGCCGTACGCGAGCGAGGCCGCCGTCGGCTCGTTCACGATGCGCTTCACGTCGAGGCCAGCGATCCGGCCCGCATCCTTCGTTGCCTGGCGCTGCTGGTCGTTGAAGTACGCCGGCACGGTAATGACCGCCTCCGTGATCTTCTCGCCCAGAAACGCCTCCGCGTCCGTCTTAAGCTTCTGCAGGATCATGGCGCTGATCTCCTGCGGGCTGTACGTCTTGTCGCCAATCTTCACGGCAGCATCGCCGTTCGCCGCAGGAACGACTTCGTACGGCACCATCTTGCGCTCCGCCTCCATCTCATCGTAGCGGCGGCCCATGAAACGCTTGATCGAGTAGATCGTGCTCTTCGGGTTTGTAACGGCCTGGCGCTTCGCGGCCTGGCCCACAAGACGCTCCCCTGTCTTTGTGAACGCCACGATCGACGGCGTGGTGCGCTGGCCTTCAGCATTCGGTATCACCGTCGCTTCGCCACCTTCCATCACAGCCATGCAGCTGTTCGTGGTGCCCAAATCAATTCCAAGTACTTTTGCCATAGTTCTGTTCTCCTTTGTCCGTCCGCTCATATGCCAAACAGACGTTGTAATACAAGCAGACCCCGTGCCAACAAGGATACGAATACCCCCGCTAACGGATTGCTGTGTTAACTCCTGTGTTATTCTGCATTTTTCGCACTTTCGCCGATGTCACACCTGTGCCACGCGTCCAAGGTCCATGTGTCACCATGTCACACCGCTTGTGCCACGTCCGATACTTGCGCCACTTCTTGAGAATTCAGTCCGAACTGAATTCTCACAACATTTCAAAGACATCTGACCAACGATATTTCTGGGGAAGCCAAACGGACATGAGATTTCATACGCACCGTAATATCATTATTTCCGGTGGGGGACTCCATGTGGCCGATTCGTACTTCCGGGCGCCCCATTTAAACTTCAAATGCCCCACTGAATATGGTACAATCTCCATGTTGTCGCTTGGGCAGGCAGCGGTTCTTCCCAAGGCAACTGTTTTTATTTCCGGTATGATATGTAACGGGTATCACACATGAAACAATCGACAAGACGCGAGTTTGTTGCCGGCGCGTTCGCCGCCGGAACGGCAGCCATCATGTCCGGCTGCATCGAAGACCCACAAGGTGCCGCCGGTACGGCGACTCGTCCGTCCGCCTCGCCGACGACCGTCAAAGGTGCCGGAACCAAGCCTCTCAAGTTTCTTTTCATGACGGACCACCACATAGAAAGCAACTTCATCCAGGACTTTGGCGCGGACAAGGGCACGCCATCCTACGCCATGTGGAAACCCGGCAACCACGCCGCCCTTGTGAAGACCTACGAATTCATCAACTCCGACCCCTATTGCCACGACATCCAGTTCGCCCTCTTCGGCGGCGACCAGCTCAACACCGGCTACATGAGCCACCGCCCGTTCCTTGAGGCCGAACGCGTCAACTACTACAGGACCCTCGACTCCCTCGATCTTTACCGGAACACAAAGGGTACCGACGTATCGGACTTCAACTTCCATGCGCCAGAGACATTCATCTGCGACGGCAACACGCCGAAGGGATACGTGAAGGCCCCGATTCCCTTCAAGAAACTGGATTCTCGCGTCATCGCCATCCAGGGCAACCACGACACTGCAGTGGAGGACTTCTACCGCGAATGTGCCTTCACGTGCGCCGGCACGCGCTTCATCACCTTCTTCGCGCGCTACGTCGGCCTGCCATCGCCCAAGGGCCAATACCTCTCCACCGCCCGCATCTCCGATGAAGCAGTGGTCTTCATAGAGAAGGAGATGGCGGCCGCCGCTGCAGATCCGGCGATCCGCCATATCGTCCTCGTCTCGCATTGGGCCATCGCTCCAAAGAGCAAGGACTTCATCTGCCCAATCATCGACGCCTGCAAGGAGAACAAGTTCAACGACAACCGCAAGAAGCTCCTCTCCCTCGCGGAGAAGTATGGATGCGACCTGTACATAAACGGCCACGAGCACAACGGCGGCTATCCCATGGCCAAGGCTGGATGCATGACCGACATCAACTGCGGCACGGTTACAGGCTCCAGAGCTTCATGGGCGATTGTCGAGATGCACCCTGACAAGGCTATCTTCAACGTCTACTCCCGGGCAGCCGCGACAGAGGCCCCTGACGGCAAGGTAGAATTCACCCGGCTGCCGCAGAGGCTCTTCACCAGAGAAATCCCTCTCAGGCCAATACGCGGCTATAGAACCGGCAACAAATGGGGTTGATCCGATGGTAGGGCGCGTATCCTCACGCGCCGTGTTTTCGGTCAAGGAAATACACCTGTTATCTGCTTCCACCACAACAGTCGCCGGGACAATAAATAGGCCGACCGCTACCTTAAGATTATCGTCGTACCGTGCGGATATCTCACGCGAAGCGGACCCAACACGTCTCGTTCCACGCTGATCGCCCGTCCCGGACAGAGCAGGTTTGCGCAACCCTGCGGCACCATCACGCGGAACGGGATCGGCGTCGCAAGACCCTTCTGCACCTTGTTGACGAATCCTCCGCCCGCCTCGTCCACGAGCGGCTGCACGCTCGGACGCTTCGGGTCGGGCAGGTCCCAGCCGTACATCGATGACGCAACGTGCAGGAACCGCCACGAATCCATCCTTCTCGTGAACTATCACCTGTTCGATCGAGCCAATGCGACACCTGTCCACCGGCGGCCATTCCGCCAAGCATGCTTGACGCCTCCACCAGCACGTCGACGCCCGCCGACTCCCTCGCATGAACCAAGAATTCCATGCCGCCAGTATAGCACGCATGGCGCCTTCAATTCGTCCATATTTTAATTTTGAGATTTTATGAACGCCCGGTCAGATGCGGGCAGGCGTTTCGATGCCCAATAGGGACAGACCCTTGGCCAGCACTTTGCCGAATAGAGCGCAAAGCGCCAGGCGCGCTTCGCGCACTTCCGGTTCGCTCTTGAGGATCGGGCTGCGCTGGTAGAAGCTCGAATACATCTGCGCCGTCTGGAAAAGGTAGTCCGCCAGCACGGACGGCTTGTAGTTCTCCGCCGCCCGCAGGACGGTCGGCCCGAACTGCAGCAGTTGCAGGGCGAGCTGCTTCTCGATTGGAGTTGACAGTTGGTAGCCGGTAGTTGGTGGTTGCGCATCGCCCGGTAGGGTCGCGCTGGCGCGATGGCCGTCCCCGCCATCCAAAACCGCCGCCTTCTCCATCAGCGAACAGACGCGAGCGTAGGCATACTGCAGATAGGGGCCGGAGTTGCCCTCCAGGGCAAGCGCCTTGTCCCAGTCGAAATCGATGGCCGTTGCGGGGTCGTGCGAAAGGTCGGCGTATTTCACGGCGCCGAAACCGATCTGCTCGGCGAGGGAAATCTGGGCAGGTGTGGCCTGATCCGCCGCGGGGTTCGGGGTGTCAACGGTCGTTGTTCGCTTCTGCACGATCTTCAGCGCCCTTCTCACGGCCTCGGCGAGCAGGTCGTCGAGCTTGATGAGGTTGCCTTCGCGGGTGGAGATGGCCTTGCCGCCGTAGCTCATCAGGCCGAACGGCACGTGGACGAGCTTGGTCGTGTAGCCAAGTTTTTCGCATATGATGAAGAATTGGCGGAAGTGGAGCTGCTGGCGGTCGTCCGTGACGTATATGATGCGTTCGGGGGCATAGTCTTTGACGCGACTCTCCACGCACGCGATGTCGGAAGTGGTGTAGTTGAAGCCGCCATCTGACTTCTGAACGATGGCGACAGGCAGTTTTTCGGCGTCGAACCGCACGATGAGCGCACCTTCGGAAGGTTCGGCAAGGCCGGCCTTCTTCAGCCGGTCCACTACGCCAGGCATGAGGGGGTTGTAGTAGGACTCGCCGCGATAAGTGTCGAACTTCACGCCGAGCTTCGCGTACATGCGGTCGAACTCGGCGATAGATATCTCGATGAACCGTTTCCAGAGGGCGACATCCTCAGCATCGCCCTGCTGCAGACGAACCAGCTCCTCTCGGCAGGCGTTCTTCCATGCCTCGTCGGCCTTTGCGCGCGACGACGACAGCACGTAGCATTTCTCCAGGTTGGCTACTGTGAGGTTGTCGCGTTCCTCCTGCGTGAGGCACTCGCGGTAGCCCTTGATGAGGATGCCGAACTGCGTGCCCCAGTCGCCAAGGTGGTTGTCGGCGATCACATCGTATCCGAGTGCGCGATAGATGCGGTCGATGGCGTTGCCGATAACGGTGGAGCGGATATGGCCGATGTGCATCTGCTTGGCCGCGTTTGGCGAAGAGTAGTCGATCACCACCTTCTTGCCGGCGCCAACCTGCGGAATGTCGAGATTCGGAGATTCGGAGATGTCGCGGAGGCGCGAGGCGAGCCATGCGGTAGAGACCGTCATGTTCAGGAAGCCGGGGCCTGCCAGCTCCAGCTTTTCCACGAACGGCGGACGGTTGTCCAGCAGCTTGGCGAAAACCGCTTCTGCGATCTTTCGCGGCGGCTGCCTAAGCGTCTTGGCCGCCGCCAGCGCGTCATTGCACTGGAAATCGCCGAACTTGGCGTCTGTGGCCGGCAACGCCCTGACGTGCGAGAAATCGTTCTCTGGAAATGCGGCCGAGAATCCGTCTCTCAGCCAACCTTCTATCGTTTTTTCGTCCATGGGAAAATTATACCATATTTTTCACATTGACCCCATCGGCGTCATTTGGTAAACTACTCGCGTTTTTCGGGCTATTAGCTCAGTTGGTTAGAGCGCTTCCTTGACATGGAAGAGGTCAGTGGTTCGAATCCACTATAGCCCACCATTCGAAAAGGTGCGTTTCTCCCAATGAAATCAAGGGCGGGACGCGCTTATTGCTTGCCCCGATTTGACGGAATGGGCGATGTGTGGTTTAATAATCGCCCTTTCGAAAGGAATATCAGCAAATGGAAGACGAAAGCAAAGATCTGAAAAACGCCGAAGATTTGCAGGCGTCCGAGGTCACTGAGCCGCCCAAGGACGCAGAGGCGGCGGACTTTCATGAAAACGGCGGCGAGCAGGAAGCGCAGGAGCCAGGCGAAGAGGCCGGCGTCGCAGAGAAAGCCGAAGAAACAGTCGAGGACGAACCCGACTGGAAAGACCGCTACATGCGCACCATGGCGGATTTCGACAATTTCCGCAAGCGCACGGCAAGAGATCGCGAAGATCTTGTAAAGTTTGCGGCTTCTGACGTCCTCAAGGACGTCCTGCCGACGGTGGACAACCTCGCCAGGGCGCTAGACGGGGCGAAGGACAAGACGGACGATCCATTCGTCGATGGCGTAAAACTCGTATACGATGGTCTTGTCAAGGCGCTGGCAGACCACGGAGCGACGCCGTTGGACTCCATAGGGGAGCCGTTCGACGCCAATTTCCACGAGGCGCTGGCGCAACTTCCGTCAGAGGAGGTGGAAGAGGGCCACGTCATAAACGAGGTGAAGCGCGGATGGCTCCTCAACGGCAAGCTTTTGCGGGCCGCACAGGTTGTCGTCTCATCCGGAAAACCCGCTTGAGCAATGCGGAAACGGACGCATCCGCTTCCAAGGTGAACAATGGCAGAGAAAAGAGACTACTACGAGGTTCTTGGCGTTCCCAAGACGGCGAGCGCTGACGAGATCAAGAGCGCATACCGCAAGCTTGCCATGAAATGGCATCCAGACCGGAATCCTGGCAACAAGGAGGCCGAGGAGAAGTTCAAGGAGGCTGCCGAAGCGTACGACGTCCTCCATGATCCGGAAAAACGCCAGCGCTACGACCAGTTCGGGCACCAGGGCATGAATGCCGGAGGCTACAGCGGTTTCGGCGCCGGCGGCATGGGCATGGAGGACATATTCTCCATGTTCGGCGATCTCTTCGGCGGGCATGGCGGAGGCTTTGAAGACATCTTCGGCGGCGGACGCCACCGGCATGGAGACCCCAACGGGCCGCAACCGGGCGACGACATGACGATGGAGCTGGAGATTGACTTCGACGAGGCCATATTCGGCAGCGAACGGACGCTGGATCTCACGTTCCCGGACCAGTGCCCGGATTGCCACGGCACGGGCGCCGCCAGCGGAAGTTCCCGCAAGACCTGCCCTACGTGCAACGGGCACGGCCAGGTGGTCAGCGGCGGCGGTTTCTTCCAGGTCCGCCAGACGTGTCCGCGCTGCGGCGGCGCAGGAACCGTAATCGAAAGACCTTGTTCAAAGTGCCGCGGCTCCGGGCAGGTGAAGACTCCACGCAAGCTGACGCTTCGCATACCCAAAGGCGTCGATACCGGTGCGCGCCTGCGCCTGAGCGGCAAAGGCGCAGGCGGCCTCCGCGGCGGCGAACCTGGCGACCTCTATGTGATGCTGCGCGTAAGGCCAAGCGAGATCTTCGAACGCGAGGACAACGACCTCTACGTCAACGTCCCGGTATCGCCATTCATCGCCATGCTTGGCGGCAACGTGGACATACCTACTCCCGACGGAATCGCCAACGTCAAGATTCCAGCCGGTACGCTCAACGGCAAGATGCTGCGCCTGCGCGGCAAAGGCGTGCCCGACCTGCGCGGCGGTCCGACGGGAGATCTCGTTGCAAGAATCGTCCTGGAAGTCCCTCAGCGCCTGACCGGCAAGCAGCGAGGCGCTGTTGAAGACCTGTCGAAATCCATGGATTCCAACAACTTCCCGGAGCAGCAGGCGTTTTCAAGACGGCTCGAAGAGTTCTACAAGCACAAGGAGAAACTGTCCCGCTAGCGGCTGGACGAATCAAGGATTGTCCGTCTTGTAGAAGATCAGGGTTCCGACCTCGACAGCCTTCTCGTCTATCTTGCTGCCTGGCGTCACCTTGCCCCTAAGGTAGTAGTATGTGGTTGGCGACTTCCAGGCGGCTCCTGCGATCTTGTAGGGCGAAAGGTCGGCGGTCACCGGCCCTCCCTTCACATACCCGGGCAGCGATTCCAGCGCCCTCAGGTCCCGTGCGGAGTCCCCCATCTTGCCTATTGTCAGATTTCTAGGCAGTTCCAGCACCTGGGAGGAATTGTCTGGCAGCTGCGCCTGCGGGATGACAAGCCTGGCTTTCTTCTTGAACACTGGAGGAACGAGAACCGAGAGCAGGCCTGCCGACTCCTCCGCTTTGGGAGGTTCCTTCGCCTGGGGCACTATCAGCGGCGGCTTGACCACCGGTGGAGGTGCAGACGGCTTCTGCGCAGCCATCTTCGCGGCGGTGGCAGGCTTGGGGCCGGAAGGCTTGCGGCCGGGCGCGGACTTCGTCGAAGTCGCCATGACAGAGCGCAGCCCGCCATATTTAGAAACCATGGTATCTACCGAGCCGTACAGGACGCTGCCAAGGTATTCATCCGCCTGCACCAGCCGTTTCGCCTTGACGTCCGGATCGCCGGGCGGACGGGCGGAAAGCCCCAGCCGCGCACGGACGCTAGGCATGGCAAACAGCATGCCGCACCGCTTGCGGCCGCGATGCTTCTTCTTGTGCCACGTGTTCGGCGCGCCATATGCGACATGCGAGTGGCAGACCACCTGCGCATCGCCAAGCCGATAGATGCCCTTCAGCCTGTTCAGAAGCTGCCGCAGCGCATCAAGCTGCTGAAGCGTCACGGCCTTGTCGTGATGGCCTACGACCTCGATGCCTATCGAATAGGTGTCGCAGTCTTCCTTTCCGTTCCACATCGAACGCCCGGCGTGGAACGCCTCGCGGTCGCGATCCACTATCCTGTAGACGGTTCCGTTCTCCACGACGCAATAGTGGGCCTCTCCGCGTTCGCAAAGCTTGTTCAGCGAACTTTTTGCATGAGCCTCCGTGGTGTGCAGCACGATGAGCGCCGTGGCTTTCCGTACGCGGCGCTCCTTGTTTCTCGGGGAACGGTAGTCGTCCTTGATCACGAGCGGAGCGGCATAGGCCTGGCAGCACGCGAGCATTGCAAGCGCACCGCCAAGCATGAGCTTCAAGAGCCCTAAAGCCCTTAAGGTCTTTAAAGTCTTAGTGGTCCTTAAAGTCCTTAAGGTCCGCATGACCGTCTTAGATGTTGAGTGCGGTCCTAGACCATGGTTCCTTGCCGGCCAGGAGCGAAGGCGTCGTCATCTCCGGCGGCACCGGGATGCCCAGCATCTGCAGGGCGGTCGGCGCGATGGCGCTCAGCTTTGCGACCGGCGTCAGGCGCACGCCTGCCGCATCGTTGGCCACATAGAAGCAGTCCACGAGATTGAGTGTGTGCGAGGTCTTGACCATGCCTGTCTTGTAGTCCACCATCTGTTCGGCGTTGCCGTGGTCGGCGTAGATGAGCACGTGGGCGTCAAGTTCCAGGAGGCGAGGCATTATCTTGCCTATGCACTCGTCCACGACCTCGACTGCCTTTGCCGCGGCTTTGGGGTCGCCGGTGTGGCCCACCATGTCGCAGTTCGCGTAGTTGACCACGATGAAGCCGTACGGGTTGTCCTTGATGCGCTTGAGCAGCTCGTCCGTCACCGTGTACGCGTCCATCTCCGGATGCGACGCGAACGTGGCGGGGTCGAAGCGGCTCTTCACTTCCACCTGATCCTCGCCCTCGCTGGGCGTAGTGGACTTGCCGTTGAAGAAGCTTGTTACATGGCGGAACTTCTGCGTCTCCGCGAGACGGAGCTGGCGGATGCCGGCCCTGGAGACGACCTCTCCGAGGAGGTTGTCCATGCCACCGCCCGCGCCCATCGCGCCGAGCAGGTAGTCCTCGAACTCGTCCCAGTAGCGCGTGAAGCCGAGGTATGTCGTCTTCGGGCGCGCATGGCGGTTGCCGGCATAATCGTCCAGCACGAACGCCTGCGTGAGCTGGATTGCACGGTCCTGGCGGTAGTTGGTGTGCATGATGCAGTCGCCGTCCTTCACGCCGGCATATCCCTTCATCACGCAGCAGGGGATGTATTCGTCGGTCATCGGCGTGCCGTCGGGAGTCTTGTCGTTCTCGTACGACGCCTTGACCGCGTCCTCGATGGAGTCCACCACGCGCCCTTCGCCCGAGACGATGCAGTTGTAGGCGAGGTCGGTGAGCTTCCAGTTCTTCACGCGGTCCATGCCGTAGTAGCGGCCCATGAACGTGCCGATCGTGCAGTTGCCCACGGAGGCCATCTCCTGCTTCAGCCGTGCTACATATTCAAGCGTGGAACGCGGCGGCGTGTCGCGCCCGTCGAGGAACGGATGCACCACCATGGCGCCGGCAGGATTCTCCTGGCGGGCGCGTTTCATGAGCTTGTAGAGATGCTCCTGGTGCGCGTGCACGCCCTCGTCCTGAAGCAGCCCGAAGAAGTGGAGACGGCTGTTGTTCTTCTTCCAGGTCCCGATGAGGTTCTGCCACTTCGGGCTTTCGAAGAGCTCGCCGCTGGAAAGCCCGTCGTCGATGCGCTTGAGCTCCTGCACTACGATCCTGCCCGCGCCCATGTTCAGGTGGCCGACCTCGCTCGAGCCCTGATAGCCGTCAGGCAGGCCCACGGCCTCTCCGCAGCAGTCTAGCAGGCAGTGCGGATAGCGTGCGCGGATCTGGTCGATCACCGGCGTCTTCGCCGCCACGACGGAATTGCCGTCAGGACGCGCGTTCACGCCCCAACCATCGCGAACAATCAATACTACTGGTCTCATTTTCCTGTTCTCCTTCAAGTTTGATACGCTAAAATCGTGCAGGCAATGATACCATGTCTGGCGTGCGACTACAAGAGGCAACTCTTGCCGTTCTCATCCGGCGCGACATGCTTCCGGGAGCGGATCGTGCAACTGTCATGCCTGGCGGCAATATCCAAAGTCACCTTGCGGCGACAGGGGCGCGGAAAGGTCCGAGCGGAAGCCCCGCCTCGTTCTTCAAGAACCCGTGCACGCAGCTTCTGCGCATGTATGCCACGCGTTCGGGCCTCATGCCGTCCGGGACGGCGAGGGTGATGGTCTTGACCTTCGCCTTGATGTCGCAGACGGCAGGCTTGTAGACGCCATCCGCTCCGGCGAGTTCGAATCTCGGCGCGTAAGAACCCTTCATGCACCATCCCTCGACATTCCTGAACGAGAGCGTCACACGCTTGCCGTCGGCGGAAAGAACGGCCTTGTCGAAGACCGGCGCATCGCATTTGAGATCTTTCCTGCCGTATATCCTGTTGAGCGCAAGCGCCGCCAGGCGCGTCCCGACCGTACGCTTGTCGCCAGGATGTATGCAGTCCAGTTCGCCGATGTCGGAAAGTATCGCACACCCTACGTTGTTGCCGTTGGAAAGCCCGAAGCGCTCCATCTCTTCGCGAATCTGCACTTCTCCGGGATCAGCCTCTTCCGTCTTGAACCCGTATCCGTACGGCGTGATCTGGCATAGGAAAAACGGCATGTCGGCCACCTCGAAACGGGTGGCCCACCCGGTGCGGAGCGCTGTCAGCATTTCGTAATACTGGTTCCACTTGCCGCGGTTCGTGCAGCCCTGGTACCATATCGCCCCCTCTATGGCGTAGGGCGCGAGCGGATATACCATCGCGTTCCAGCAGGCGCGCGGCTGCTGGTGGAGCGACGGCTTGCGGCCGCTTTTCTTTGCGCTTTCGACCTGCGCGGGCGTAGGCTTGCCGGCGATCGGAAGGCTGGCCATGCCCTTGAAGTTCTCGCTCGCGGCATAGCCTTCCGGCGGAATCCACGTCTCGATGCAGCTGCCGCCCCAAGCCGATTCGATCACGCCCACCGGAATCTTCAGCGCCTGGTTCAACCTTATCGCGAAATGCCAGGCCGCGCCGGAGAAGACCTTGGCTTCCTGCCTGTCCTCCGGCGTGAACGAAAACCACTTGAGCTTCTCATGATCCTTCTCTTTCACGCTCCAGCATTGCGGCATCCTCACGCCCCGTACAAGCGGCGCGTCGGTGAGCATGACATCGTAATATCCGTTCATCTCGCGTCCGGCGTGCGTTCCGACGCTAGGCTCCGGCCACATGGCGAACGTCATGTTGGACTGTCCTCCGCAAAGCCATACCACGCCTACGAGCACGTCCTTCAGGACGACTTCCTCATGCTTCGCGCCATCGGCGGCGATACGCATCTCGCGCGGCTGGCACGAAACGGCCAGCGGATCGAGATCCACGCGCCAGCGGCCGTTCGCATCCGCCTTCGCCCTTTTCTCCTGGCCGGCGAATGAGACGGTGACGGATGCGCCTGGATCGGCCGTTCCCCAGACAGGCACCTTGCGGTCGCGCTGCAGCACGCAATGGTCGTTGAACAACGTAGCCGGCACAAGTGCCGCACGGACCGCCAATGCCGCCAGCACGGCAGACAGAATCGCCAGTTTCTTCATATCGCTCGTTTCTCCTTGAAAGCTAAAACGCCACAATGATACCGTCACGACTCCGATTTGTCAATGCGGACGTTCGCCCGCTGCTTGCAACAGGCGGCATCGGCGTGTATAATTGTCGCATCCTGTTCGAGATGACTGTATGGATCGTCAACCCTTTCGACAACCTGCCGGTTGAGGGCTACCGCCCCCAACGGTACTGGCTCATGGCCCGGGCCTTCGCAAGGGCCGGACATGCGGTGACGTATTGGACAAGCGACTTCTCGCATGCCCGCAAAGCGCCACGGCGGTTCAAGGACCGGCCTATGGCGCGGCCATCCGGCGGCGCCATGTCCGTCGATGGATTCCGCCTGGTGCTGGTGCCTACGCGCCCGTATCCGTACAACATCTGCCTCCGACGCGTCTTGAGCCACCGCGCGTTCGCGCGCGCCTGGAAGCGCATGGCCGTGGAATCAGGCGAACGTCCAGACGTGACTATCGCCTCGTTGCCGCCGCTGTCGTCCTGCGCGGCGGCGCTGGATCTCTGCCGAAATACGGGCGCAAGGTTCGTCGCGGACGTGCAGGACGCCTGGCCCGAGACGTTCTACCGTCTCGCGCCACGATGGCTTTTCGCGCCGCTAAAGGCGATGGCCGGGCGCATCTACCGTTCTGCTGATGCCGTCACCGCCGTCGCCCAGCGTTACATCGACCTTGCACGCTCCTATGGCGCCGCGGCCCCGACGCACCTCTGCCATCTGGGCATAGAGATTGAAAAGCAGGCGGCCCGTCCTGCCGCGCCTTCCAAGACCTTCAATCTTTTCTACCTTGGCGCGATGGGCAAGTCGTACGACCTTGAAACCGTCATCGACGCAGTCAAGGAAATGGAGGACGTAGAACTTGATCTTGCGGGGACAGGCCCCAAAGAGATGGCGCTCCGGCGGCGGGCGGCGGATTGCCCGCGCATACATTTCCGAGGGTATCTTGAAAAGGATGCGACGGCCTCCATCTTCAGACGCGCCCATGCAGGCGTCATACCGATGTTCCCCGATTCCTGCGTCGGCGTGCCCAACAAGCTGGCGGACTACGCGGCGGCCGGGCTGCGGGTCGTAAACTCCCTCCCGGGCGAGACTGCGCAAATCCTGGACAAGTTTGGCGCGGGGGTTTCGTACGAAGCGGGAAATATGGTATCATTCATCCGCGCCGTACGGAAGCTAAGGCGGCAGGACCATGCCGTTCCAGACGGGTTCAGGCTGCTGTTCGACGCGGAACGCCTGTACGGAGGATTTGTTGATTTCATCGAAAAGAAAGTGTCGGTAAAATGAATAAGACGATAGGTCTGCTGGCGGTTGCAGGCATTGCCTTGGGCTGGACATGGGGCAGGGAGAAGGTGGTGGAAGCGCCTGCGCCGGAATCGGCTTACGTTTCGCCGGAATATCTTGCCGTATCGCAGGACGGCGCCAGCGTGTACGTCACTTCCGCAACAGGCGCGCACGTGCAGAACGTGGCGCTCGACGGTTCGGCCGTACGCGTCTGGAAGATAGAATCCACTCTCGTCAAGGATACGCCGCTCAACCCCTCCGGCATAGCCGTCCATGGCGCGTCCGTCTACGTCACATGCGGCGTGCAGGCTGGCGAGCTGCAGAAGTACTCGCAAGACGGAAAGCGCATCGCTTCCGTCCAGGCAGGACATTCCCCGTGCGCGCCGGTGATTTCCTGCGACGGCAAGACGGCGTACGTTCTCAACCGTTTCGCCGGCAAGGTCAGCTTCGTCGACACGGACGCGATGAAGGTGACGGGCACGGCGTCCGTTCTGCGCGAACCGTTCGCCGCCGCTCTTGGAACTGACGGCAAACTGCTGTTCGTCGCCAACATGCTGCCATACTGCGCGGCCACCAACGACGTGGTCGCCGCGGCCGTCAGCGTGATCGACACCGCCACGCGCGCCGTGCGCCACGTGCTGCTGCCGAACGGTTCCACGGGAGTACGGGGGCTGTGCGCTTCGCCGGACGGGAAATCGATCTACGTGACGCACACGATGGGCCGATACCAGCTGCCGACGACGCAGCTCGAACGCGGCTGGATGAACACTGCCGCCCTGAGCGTGTTCGACGGCTCGACCGGCGCCTATGTGAACACCGTCCTGCTCGATGACGTAGACCGCGGTGGGGCGAATCCATGGGGCGTCGCCGTGACGGCCGACGGAAAGACTCTAGTCGTCGCGCACGCCGGCACTTGCGAACTTTCGATCATCGACCGTGTCGCCCTGCACGACCGTCTCGAAAAGGCCGTAAAGGGGCAGAGCGCGAGCGGTATCGTCAAAAGCGCGGAGGACGTCCCGAACGATCTGGCGTTCCTGGTTTCGATCAGGCGCCGGGTCCACATGGGCGGCGACGGCCCGCGTGGCGTCGTAACGACAGGGCGCCGCGCCGTGACGGCGCTGTACTTCGCCGACGCGCTTGCGACCGTAGACCTCGACAATGCCGCGGCATCCGCCACGCGGCTCGCCGTGGGCGCGAGGAGGGATCTTGCGGAAGACAGGACGCGGCGGGGCGAAATGCTCTACAACGACGGTTCCATGTGCTTCCAGCAGTGGCAAAGCTGCGCAAGCTGCCACCCGGACGGCCGCGTGGACGGGCTCAACTGGGATCTGCTCAACGACGGCATGGGCAATCCCAAACAGACGAAGAACGAACTGTATGCGCAGTGGACGCCGCCGACGATGGTCACAGGAATCCGCAAGGACATGCACGAGTGCAACCGTGCCGGGCTCATCCACATCCAGTTCGTCACGCGCCCGGAGGAGGACGTGCATTGCTTCGATGCATATGTCGCATCCATGAAGCCGGTCCCCAGCCCCTACCTTGTGAATGGATCTCTTTCCGAACGCGCCAAGCGCGGCAAGAAGCTCTTCAAGAAGGCGAAGTGCGCAGACTGCCACACGGAAGATTCGAAAGGCCCGAACGGCGAACACCTCTGGACGGATGGCACGAAATACGACGTGGGCGTTGGCACCGGCACGGAGGAGGGGAAGATGTTCGACACGCCCACGCTCGCCGAAGTCTGGCGCACCGCCCCGTACCTCTACGATGGACGCGCCCTCACGATGGAGGAGGTTCTCACCACCGCAAACCCCAACGACGCCCACGGCGAAACAAGCAAGCTTTCCCCGGAGGAAATCAAGGATCTCGCCGAATACGTCCTGTCGCTCTAATGGAAGCCGGACGCCGCCTGCGGTGGTCAGAAATTCCTGAGAATCGTTGGCGTGACATCGACGAGCGACTTCACGTGGGCGCGAAAATCCTCCTCATGCGGTCCGAATGCGATGAACGGCACGGGATTGCGGGTGTGTCCGCGTTCTGACATCGCCTCGATATTGCCGTGGTCTGCTGTCATAAGCAGCGTTATGCCTGCGGCATCCGTGTAGCGAACGAGCGCCGCGAGAAACTGGTCGTAGGTACGCAGCACGGAGCAGGCGCGCGCGTAGTCCATGGAATGCCCGGCCACATCCGTCTGGAAGAACTCGTAGAGGGTGAAGTCGTACGCGCGTGCGATGCCGAACAGGTGCATTGCGGCGTCTTCCGGGGTGATGATGGGGATGTCAGGATAGCGGTCCTGTATCGTCTCCCGCGTAAGGTCCTGCATGAGGGCCTGGTCGTCCACGAGGTCGTCAGTAGTCGAAATGGTTTCCGGAACGGTCAGGGCCATGACGGTGGTGACAGACTTGAACCGTCTCGCCTCCAGCTCCTCAGGCGATTCCACCAGATATGCGTCTGCGAACTTCACCCGCCGGCCGCGCGCCTTAAGCTCCATGAACAGGTTCCCCTCTGCGATCTTCTTGCGGAGCGAAGGTCCCGGAAACCCCTCGCAATGGCGTCCCATGAAGACCGGCGCGTTCACGCCAGTGAACATGGTGGCCTGGCCCGTGGCCGACTGCGGCAGGCCATCCACGGAGAGGCATGCGTCGATCGGCACGCCATGCCTCTCGATCAAGCGGCACAACGTCGGGCACACCTCGGGGTTGACAGGGTTGTCCGATGCGGGAGCGCGCAGTCCTACGCCATCGATGAAGAGAAAGACTATCTTCACAAACCGACCGGCTTCACTTCCTCTTTGAGCGCGTCCAGAGACTTCTTGTCGTCCTTCGCCTTCTCAAGCGCTGTCGCGAAATACTTCTTGGCCAACGCCTTGTATTCGGCGGCCTTTGCGGCATCTCCCAGCTTGTCCGACATGTTGGAGCAGCGCATGTAGTTGCGCGCGACAACCCATTCCCTTGAATAGAGGATGCCCGTGGTGGGGTCGCAGTCCTCAAAGTCCTTCTGCTCGTCCGACAGCATGAACTCGCCGAACACGAGCAGCTGCTTGACAGCCTCCTTGTAGTCGTTGGCGTCCATCGCCTTGTGGGCGCGAAGCTTTGCGGCAGTCCCCTTGCACCAGAGCGGAGACCTCTTGGTTATCGTGCCGGATTCCAGCGCGGCAATGGCACCGTCGTAGTCGCCGGCCAGGAACATGCCGTCTAGACGCCGTTCGTGGAGAGACGCCGCGGCAGTCGGCGAGCAATGCGGGATGAGTTTCTGCGAGAAAGCCAGCAATTCCTTGAGGCGCGGACCGTCCGGGGCCTTGTCGCCGCCATTCCCGGCGAAACGGATGAACTGGTCTTCCGTCAGCTGGGCTATATAGTCGTACGGGACGCGCGTCAACATTCCCATGCGAAGCGACCAGAACCGGTACGGACTCTCCTTGCCTTCTTCGTCGTGCTCGAACCAGGCATGGAACCGCTTGTCGCCGGCAAGCTGCTCGAGATAGGCGAGAACGCCCTCGGACGGTGTCGCCCGGAGTTCCTTGGCCACTTCCTTGCGGACGGCCCTGCGCGTTTCAACCGTATCGCGGTTTTTCCAGCACCAGCTGACCGTTCCAGCCGCTACCGCACCGACGACCGCAATCGCAACAACAGTCTTGATAGAATTTTTCATGCCGTTATTATAGAACGAATTGGCATTTGACGCAAGAGGGCCTGTGCGGTATGATATTGACGAAAGCGAGAATCAGCGAATGAAAGAAATCGGAGTCGGTATTTTAGGGTTCGGAACCGTCGGCGCAGGCGTCGCAGACGGCCTGTTGCGCAACCGTACGGTCATGGCGGAACGCATTGGCGTTGACGTGATCCTTTGCAAGATTGCCGATCTGGACATAACGTCAGACCGTGGCGTGGCCGTCGATCCGGACGTGTTGACGACAGATGCGCAGAGCGTGATATCGGATCCCGCGGTGAACATCGTCGTAGAGACGATTGGCGGCACCGGCATCGCCAAGACGCTCGTGCTCGCGGCGCTCAACGCGGGCAAGGCCGTCGTGACCGCCAACAAGAAGCTCCTGGCCGAACACGGCGCCGAGATCTTCGCCACGGCGGCAAAGAACGGCGTGGACATCTACTTCGGCGCTTCCGTGGGCGGCGGCATACCAATCATCCGCAGCGTCCGCGAAGGCCTCGCCGGAAACGAAATCCAGCAGATACACGGCATTCTCAACGGCACGTGCAACTACATCCTCACACGGATGGAGAACGAAGGCAAGCCTTTCGACGAGGTTCTCGCGGATGCCCAGAAGCTCGGTTACGCCGAAGCCAACCCGTCGCTGGACATCGACGGGTTCGACACCGCCCACAAGGCGTGCATTCTCGCCGCATTGGCATACGGCTTCCAGCCGACGCTCGACCAGATCCAGGTGGAAGGCATCCGCAACCTCTCGGGGCTGGACGTGAAGTATGCGGCCGATTTCGGCTACAGGATAAAGCTCCTTGCCGTGGTCGCCAAGCATGGCACGGAGGTGGAAGTTGGCGTACATCCAACGCTGGTGCCTACAGACCACATCCTCGCTTCGGTAAATGGCGTCTTCAACGCCGCGATGGTACGTGGCGATCTGGTTGGCGACACGATGTTCTACGGTCGCGGCGCCGGGCGTCTCCCTACGGCCTCGACCGTGATAGGCGACATCGGCGATATCGCGCGCAACATGGCCCATGGCGAAGTGCGTTACGCGCACGCGGTTCCAACGTATGGCGAAGGGAAGACCAGGCTCCGCGCACCAGGGGATATCGTCAGCCGCTTCTACCTTCGTTTCCTCGTGGCCGACAAGGCTGGAAGCCTCGGCACCATGACATCCGCGCTCGGCAGACATGGCGTCTCGATATCCGCCGCCACGCAGAAGCACGCCCATGGCGCGGAAACAGGTTTCGTCCCGGTGGTGATGCTTACGCATCCCGCGCCGGCGAAGTCTCTCGACGACGCCCTGAAGGATATCGTGGACTCGGGAATCCTGGGCGAAGCCCCCGTCAAGCTGCGCATGCTGTAGAGCCACCTGGAGATTGTCATGCTCAAGAACCTGTCCTACGAGGAATTCGAGCGGCGGGCTGCCGCCGGCGGCCGGTTGGCCGTGTACCGTGAATACCTTGCAGACCGCGAGACGCCGGTTTCGATCCTGTCGCGTGTGGCGGACGACGACATGGTGTTCCTTCTCGAAAGCGTAACCGGCGGCGAACAGCGCGGCCGCTGGTCATTTCTCGGCATCGACCCGACGGCATGCGTCGTGCAGGAACAGGACGGCACGACGATCGTCCGCGCAGACGGAACGACTGAATCCAGGCCCGGACGGAACGCCCTCGAAACCGTCAAGGAACTTCTTTCCGCCGTCCCGTACACGGCCACGCCGGAGCTGCCGCCGCTCCAGGGAGGCGCGGTCGGATTCGTTTCATACGACATCGTCAGAACGTTCGAGCCGCACGTGAAGCTGACGCGAGAGCCTGGAACGCCAGAAGCGGCTTTCATGATAACCGACACGCTGGCCATGTTCGACAACGTGCGGCAGACGGTTCTTGTCGTGGAAATTGTGACGCCAGGCGATTTTCCGTCCCTTCGCGAGGCTTACGAAACCGCGCAGGCGCGGATCGCATCCGTATGCAACCGCCTGTTGAGCGCAGAGTCCATCGCCCGCTGCGTAGGACGGAACACCGCCAAGGCGGAACGCCGTTCCTCGCATTCCTTCACGCCGGAAATGACGGAATCGGAATTCACCGGGATAGTAGGCAAATGCAAGGAGGCCATCCGCGCAGGCGAGTGCATACAGATCGTCCCCTCCCAGAAGTTCACCATGGAAACCAGCGTGTCCGCCCTGGCGCTGTACCGGGCGCTGCGCATGGTGAACCCTTCGCCATACAACTTCTTCATGAAGTTCGGGACGCGTACGCTGATCGGGTCTTCGCCAGAGGAGCTCGTGAAGCTGGATGGACGCATCGCCAGCACGGCGCCGATCGCAGGGACGCGGCCGCGCGGTTCGACTCCGCAGGCGGACAAGCTGCTGGAAGACGAGCTGCTGTCCGATGCAAAGGAACGCGCGGAACACGTAATGCTCGTCGACCTGGGGCGCAACGATCTGGGGCGCGTCTCGGAGCCGGGCACGGTAAAAGTGGCCTCGCTCGCCGCCGTGGAACGCTACTCGCACGTGATGCACCTGGTTTCGCACGTCCAAGGGCGGCTGGAGGCCGGCAAGGACGGCTTCGACCTCCTGCGCGCCGCCTTTCCCGCAGGCACGCTCACCGGCGCCCCGAAGATAAGGGCAATGCAGCTTCTCGCGGAACTCGAGAAATCGCCGCGTGGCATATACGGCGGCGCGGCAGGCTACTTCAGCAACACCGGCGATATGGATTTTGCCATAGTCATAAGGACTATGATCCTCAACGGGCGCACCCTGACCATGCGCGCCGGCGCCGGGATAGTAGCCGACTCCGATCCGTCGAAGGAGTACCAGGAGACCGTCAACAAATCGAAGGCGGTATTCGAAGCGGTCAGGTTCGCAGAGACGCTTTGACTTCAATCACTTTACGATCGGCTTCAGTACCATGTTGCGGAAGTCGGCGTCGGAATGGTCGCCCTGGATGTATAGAGGCCCGGGCGCGAATTCGTTTGCCGTCATCGCTCCGCCGGTGATGCCCGTCACCGGGACGTTGTCGATGATCTTGGTGCCGTTCAAGACAACCGTCAGATGGCGCTTGTAGAGCGTGACATCGACGGACTGCCATTCCCCTGCCGGCTTCTCGGCGGCGACGCTCGGCGTCACGCGTCCGTAGTAGGCGGCCATGTTGTGCATGTCCACGGGCTTGCCGTAGCTGTCAAGCACCTGGATTTCGTAGATGCCGCGCAGATAGACGCCGGAGTTGCAGCCAGGAAGGACGCGCACTTCGTACTTCAGGTTGAAGTCGTAGAAGTCGGCGCGCTTCGTGCGGAGGTTGCCGTTCTTGTGTACGGACTTGCCGTTCTTGTCGCGTGTGATCCGGTTGGAAAGCACGCCGTCCTTGAGAGTCCAACCGTTGATCTTCCCTTCGCCCATCAGCGCGAAATCGTCCATGGTACCGGAAAGGATGTCTACCGGCTTGCCGTAAATGGCCTTGGACATGTCAGGCGCAGGCCCGATCGGCGGATTGCGCTTGCCGGAAAACGCCATGGGCTTGTCGACTGGCCTGCCGTTTCCATCCACGTTGCAGCATGTAGCCACCAGCACCTTCCCGTTGACCGTGCCGGAGACGCGGAGCGCGCGCCATGCCGCCTTGTCGTTTTCCTTGCCTTTCGGCTTGTTGAAAGGGCGCTGTATCGTGAAAGACTTGCCGTCGATCGCCGTCACGTCCGCCGGAGTGGGGCTGCCCCAACGCCACAGGAGGAGCGCCTCCGGCTTGCCGCCGGAATCCTTCGAGAGTATGAGATGCCCGGCGTTCATGTCGGGATAGGGCAGCGCAAGGGCCCAGCTGCCGTAAGGGCACCCGCAGTCGGCGCATGCGCACGGCGATGCGCAGGTGCAAGCCTCCGGAGCGGTGGCACAGCCGCAGGAGGCCTGCGTGCGGCACGAACCGCAGGACGACGCGCAGCCAGGTGCGAAAATCACGATTCCGGCGGACACGACGCCCACCGCCAACAGGTTGATAGCAGAGTTTTTCATGCCGACATTATAGCACAATCCCGCCAGCTCCGTGACCGGCGAGATCAGGAGTTCTTCAGCTGGGGGAAGAGAACGACATCGCGGATGGAGTCGGTTCCGGTGAGGAACATGACGAGACGGTCTACGCCGAAGCCTAGGCCGCCCGTGGGCGGCATGCCGCATTCCAGCGCGCTGATGAAGTCCTCGTCGATCTTCTCCGTGTCTTCGCCCGCCTGGTTCTCAAGGGCCTTGCGCTGTTCGAGAGGATCGTTCTGCTCGGTATAGCCGGGGCACAGCTCGCGGCCGGCCACGACGAACTCGAACACGTCGACGAGGCTTGGATCGTCCGGGCACGCCTTGGCGAGAGGAACGAACTCGTGCGGGATCCGCGTTACGAAGGTCGGCTGCATCAGGTTGCGCTCGATGAGCTTGTCGTAGACCTCGTGCGTAAGCATCAGTTCGGTGGTCACGCCATCAAGCTCCAGGTTCGTATCCGTTTCGCGGCCTTTTGCCTTGGCCTTCTCCAGCTGCGCGGCGAAGTCGAGCTCGAACCAGTCGTCGCCCATCAGCTCCTTGACAAGATCCTTGTACGGGACGCGGCGGTATGGAGGCGTGAAATCTATGATCTCCTTCTTCTCCCCGTACGGGATCTTGCGAGTGCCGATCACCTTGTCGCACAGGTGCGGAAGAAGCCCTTCCATGATGTCTTCCATGGACTTGCGGTCTCCGTACGCCTCGTATATCTCGCACACCGTGAACTCGGGGTTGTGCGTACGGTCGATACCCTCGTTGCGGAAATCCTTCCCGAGCTCGAACACCTTGTTCATTCCGCCGACAAGCAGACGTTTCAGGTAGAGTTCGGGGGCGATGCGCATCACGCAGTCCTTGTCGAGCGCGTTGAAGTGCGAGAAGAAAGGCTTGGCGGCCGCGCCGCCGGCCTGATCCTGGAGTATGGGCGTCTCCACCTCCACAAAACCCCTGTCCCAAAGGTATTTGCGGATTTCCATGATGAGCTTCGAACGCATGAAGAAACGTGCGCGGCTCTCGTCGTTCGTCATCAGGTCTACGTAACGGCGGCGGTAGCACTCCTCCTGGTCAGTCAGGCCGTGGAACTTCTCCGGCGGCTGCTCCAGCGCCTTGGCAAGCAGATCCCACCTCTTCACCACGATGGACTTTTCGCCCTTCTGCGTGGTGAACAGGACGCCCTTGACGCCGATTATGTCGCCCAGGTTGAGAAGCTTGAATCCCGCGAACAGCCGTTCGTCCAGCTCGTCGCGCTTGAAGATGACCTGGAAACGGTCGGTGCCGTCGTTGAGCGTGCAGAAGTTCATCTTGCCCATGCGGCGTATCATCAGCAGGCGACCGGCGGCTGTCACCTCCTTGCCTTCCTCAAACGTCGCGCGGACGTCCTTGAGGTCCGTGTGCGGGAAAGCGTGCCCGTAGGGCGTGAAACCAAGGTTCCGCAGGGCGTCCATTGCCGCCAGGCGGTTCTCGCGATACTCGTTAGTCTCCTGTGCCATCTTCTGTTTCCTTTGACGGACGGAAAGCATACCATAGCGAACCCCGGTTTTCAACGGCAAATTGCGATCTCCCTCCCTGAAACACCGCTGTTGAATTCGGATGATGGATGTACTACAATATCGGCGCGACGGCGGCTTGGCGCCGTTGACGGCCAAGCAGACCAAAGAAGGAACATCAATGGACGAGACGGGAAACAAATGCGTCTTTTCGCCAGACCGCGCGTACCGCTACACGCTGCTGCACAGCTGGCGAGGTCTGCTGGACGCGGAGGACAGGATCGCGTGCTGGATCGCGCTAAACCCGTCGACGGCCGACGAGAACCAGCTCGACCCGACGCTCCGGCGCATCCGCGGCTACTCGATGCGGTGGGGCTACACAGGCTTCATGATGCTGAACGCATTCGCGTTTCGCGCCACGGATCCGCGCGAGATGGAGGCCGCGCCGGATCCAGTAGGGCCTGACAACGACAAGTGGCTCCTCTCCGAGACGGCGAAAGCCGACCGCGTGTTCTGCTGCTGGGGCACGCACGCGAAACTCGGCGGGCGTCAGGCACACCTGCTGGAACTGCTCAAGGAACGTCCGCTCTACTACCTGCGCCTCACCTCTGGAGGTTTTCCGAGCCATCCGCTCTACCTGCCGGGCGACATCGCGCCCGTCAGGTGGCACGCTTGACAGGTGGCGTATGATGTGATACCCTCCGCAGAGAATCTTCAAGCGAGGATATTTCTGCTTCAGAAAGATGCGATAAGGATGACGTGTCATGAAATTGCCAAAACGAATTGGAGCTAGGGGGAGGGTACAATTAGCCGCCCGTCTCGTGTCGTTCGCATGTTTTACGGTCGGGACGGGCTATGCCGCGACTTGGACCGGCGCCGCAGATGCATGCTGGACGAATGCCGCCAACTGGGCTGAGGGTCAGGTGCCCGGGCAGTATTACGCGCCAGACGGGACGCTGGCGGGAGCTGCGGAGATGGTGGCGACGTTCGGCGCTGGCGCGGTCGCCACCGAAATCGACCTTGACGGGCTGTATTCCATCGGCAAAGTGACCGTCACCGGCGCGGACGCGCCGCGCTACACGTTCGGCACGTCCACGACCCAGGTACTCCCCATCGAGGCGAAACCGGGCAGCAGTCTCAACCAGTTCGTCGTCCACGCCTCGGTGGTGCGCGCGCCGGTGATCAAGGCGATTTTCGCGTTCGGCTCGGGCGTGGGGAACAATGGCACCGTCAACGTGAACGTATACTTTTACAACAACTCGTCCGACACGGTGGTCGTGAACGATTTCGGCTACATGTCGGGCACGAAGCGCATCCTCGCCACCTTCGCCGGGACTGGCGCGTTTGCAGTGAACGGCGGATGGGTGACGGCCACGACGAATCCCATGGCCGCCGGCCAGAGTTACATCAACATCGGCGCGGGCGGGGGCGTGACGTTCAACAAGTCGTTCACGTTCCCGGGCATATTCCGGTGCAACACGGCTGGAAGCAAGATGACGATAGCCGATGGCGTCACGATAACGACAACTGGCGGCTGGGGCGATTTCGGCAATCCGCCGTTCTACATCGACGGCCCCGGCACGCTTTCAGTCGCGCCGGGGAAGTACGCGCAGTGCTATGCCGATAGCGACATATATCTGAATTGCCGTCTGGCGCAGAACAGCACGCCTGGCGCCGATCGCGGGGTTCACCTGTACGGGCAGGGCGCGTACCATATTTCCAATACCGGCAACACGCTCTCGGGCACGTTGCAATACTGCGGGCAGAACGCGCAGTCGGCCTTCGTGTTCGATAAAATAGGACGCATCGGCGAGACTGGGACGCCGCTTGCCAACGTTTCGACGATCCGCGCGAACAATTATCTCAAGGTCGTGTTCACGGGATCTGAACCCGATGCCACGGACCGCGTATTCGAGATTGGTTCTGTCGACGTGGCAAACAACAACAATACGTTCAAGAATAAGCAGCATTCTTTCGTCGTCGAGCAGGCCGGCTCGGCGTCGCTTACGATCGAATCCACGCCGTCGCTGCGTTCCGCGCCCGCCGACGGCATCCACAAGTTCACGCTGACCGGCAACGGGTCGGCGGATGGCATCTGGTCGGGCGTTCTGGCGGACGGCGCGTCAACGAAACTGCAGGTGACGAAGGGGGGATCCGGCCGCTGGGTCTACACCGGCGCCGATACGTACACCGGCGACACGCTGGTGAACGCCGGTACGCTGGCTCTGGGCGCGGGCGGCACGCTCGAGAACTCCGCCGTCACGGTGGCGGGCGGTGCGACTTTCGCCGTGACGGCCGCCGAAGCGAAAAGCGTCTCGTCGATCGCCGTCTCCGGCGGCGCGGCTTCGCTCGCCCTCGCCGACGGCGCGGCGCTGACGGTCGGCGCGCTGTCGCAAAGTTCCGGGTCGTTGGCCGTGACGGCCGGAACGGGCGCTTCGCTCGTCTGTTCCGCTCTGGCCGGAACCGCCCCCGGATGGCTGACGGTGAACGGATCCCCGGCCGAGTTCGACGCCTCCGGACGCCTGAAAAAGCAGGCGTACGCCATCACCGAGACGATCGCCGCGCGCGGCGACACCGTGCCAAATTCGGCCTCCGCCGTCGTCGGAATCGCGTCTCCCGGCTCCGGCGATGCGGACGTGCTGGCGGCGGACGAAACGGCCGTGGACACGCTTGTGCAGAAGACCACCGTCCCCGCGGTAGTCTCGCTGGCGGAAGACCGCAAACTGACCGTCTCCACGCTGGCGGTGGACGAGGACGGCTCCGCCCTTGCGATCGGCTCCGTGCCGGGCGAAGGCACGCTGGGCGTTGCGGGCGGCACGCTGACGCTTGACGCCGCCAACCCCGATCCAGACGCGTCGGTTGCGGTCAACGCCGCGCTCGATCCGTCCTTCGCGGGCAAGATCGAGAAGAAGGGGCCGGGCGAGGCCGCGTTCCGCGCGCCGTTCGCTTTCGCGGGCGAACTGGAAACGACCGCGGGGCGCGTGACGCTGACGAACGAGACGGCGCTTTCGCTGGCGGCCACGCTGACGGGCGGGCAGCCGGGCGTGTCTGAGATCCGCGTGGACGGATCCGGAGAACTTTCCTTCGCGCACAAGAACCCGGATTACGACGGCGACTTCGTCCTGAACGGCGGAACCGTCACCCTGACGAAAGACGACGGCACCGTCACGCATTTCGGCTCTTCCGCCGGAACGCTGGTCGTCTCCAACGGCGCGGCGATCGTGCTCGGCACCGCGGCGAGCCAAAATCTGCAGATGGGCGGGAAGAAAATCCGCGTGTCCGGGCACGGCCCGGACGGCAAGGGCGCGATCTTCTCGCAGGAGTTTTTCAACAGGTTCCTCGACGGCGTCACGCTCGACGGCGACACCACTTTCGGCTTCGGCAAGGGCGCCGTCAATCCCGGCTACATCTCGTTCAGTCCAAACGCCGCCACGCCGGTGTTCGACATGGGCGGACACACGCTCACGGTCAAAGGCGCGCCCGACGCGAACGGCAATCCGGTGGCCGGCTACCTGGTGTTCCAGAGCCGCATTTCCATCGCGAATGCCGGGCGCATCCTGATGCAGAACGGTACCATCGGCGCGTACGCCGAGACATGGCTCGGCGACGGAGACGCGGAGCCGATCGTCCTGTATCCGAACGCGCAGCTCTCGCCGTACGGCACCAAGGCGCAGGACCGCAAGTGGGAGATCCGCGGCACGGCCGCAAAGCCTTCGCGTTTCGTGTTCCAGACCGCTGTCGACCCCGCCAATACCGACCGCTACCGCTTCAACGGCGACATCGCCTTCGCGGCGGACGGCGAGCCCGCCGTGCTCAGACTTGGACAGAACGGCGCAAAGTTCACGCCGGCGTGGTTCAACGGCAAAATCAGCGGCAACGGATCTCTCGAGATCGTGAACGGATTCCTCGGCGACATCCACGTCGGCGGAAGCGAGAACACGTTCTCCGGCCATCTCGCCACGACGGGATCGATGTACAACGCATACCATCTGCACCATCCCGGTTCCGTCCCGGACTATTCCAAGGTTGGCGCGAACACAGGCCGCGTCGTCGCCTACGCCGGGAACTGGACGGCGGAGCAGATCCTGTCGCTGGCGAATTCCGCCAAACTCGAGAACAACGCCGTCGTGGCCGTGAACACGTCCGGCGCCGAGAACCAGACCGCCGCACTGGCGCTCTCCGACGAAAAGATCGCACCCGTCGCGCAATTCGGCATCGGCCACGACGGGCCCGGCCGCGTGGAGATTTCCGGTTCCTGGACGGAGCCGGTCACGCTCGCCTCGTGGGGCGGGACGCTGGCGCTTGTCGGCGACGGCGAACGCGCCGCCGGGACGGTCATGGCCGCGCATCCGTTCCTGCCGGCGGTCGATTCCGAAATCTCCATCGAGGGCGGCGTGCTGAATCTTGGCGCAAAGCCGTTCATCGCGGGACAGGGCCAGACGACCACCAACTTCGGGCGCGTCGCGAAGATCCGCGTGGCCAACGCGAAAGTGGTCCAGCCGCAGGACAACTCCGCGTGTCCCTTCCCGCAGATAAGCGTCGGCTACGGCTACGAACCCGGATACATGGAACTGGGGAACGGCGCGGAGGTGTCCGCCAGCATGACCCTGGGCCACACGCACACGGGCGGCACGGCCGCCGGCATGGGCGCGGTGCGCCAGAAGACCGGGAGCAAGGTGCTCGTCAGGACGCAGAGCGGAGCGTCGCATCCCAGAATGTACATCGCCAACGGTCCCGGCACGTGGGCGGCTTACGCGCTGGAGGACGGCTCGTTCGATTCAGGGCAGATGGAACACGTGTCGATGGCGTACGGCATGGACTCCACGGCTCTCTTCTCGCAAACGGGCGGCACGGCGAACTACGGCGCGCTCTGCGTCGGCTGGGGCGCGTATTCGTCGGCGCACTTCCGCATGGAGAGCGGCACTGCAAGGGCGGGCGTCGTCCAGCTGCCGTACGTGAACTGGAACGGCTACGGCGGACGCTCCGTGTTCACCATGGAAGGCGGCGAGTTCACGGTCAAGGCCGGCTCCACGGTTCCCATCGCGCAGGCGAACCCGGATTCCAGCAAGCTCCCCGAAAACAACAATGGGCTCGACGGCAACGCCGATTACGGCACGACGACGATCGTCAACCTCAACGGCGGCACGCTGCACGCCACGAAGTTCTCGAAGCACAACACCTACAACATCCTTCCCGGCAAGGTGCACGCCTACATGAACTTCGGCGGCGGCACGCTTTCCGCAAACGGAAACGGCGAACTGTTCGGCCAGGAGGGATGGACGTTCGACCGGGTGACGTCCTTCGCGGGCGGCGCGAAGATCGCCGTCGAAAGCGGCGTCACGGCCAAGGCGTACGCGCCCGTTTCGGCGCCGGAGGGGAACGGCGTCGCCTCCGTGGCGTGGACCGGCACGGCGGCGTCGGAGTTCGCGTATCTGGGCGAACCGGTTGTCAACATCATCGGCGACGGCTGTGGCGCCGCGGCGGTCGCGGCCTTCGATCCGGCGAGCGGGAAAGTGACGGGTGTGAGAATCGTCAGCCCCGGCTGCAACTACACGGAGGCGAAGGCGGTTATCCGCGCGGAGGCGCTCTGCTCGGCCAAGAGCGTGCCGTCCGTCTGGTTCACGAACACGTGCGTCCTGACGTCTTCCACGCCCGCCTCTGGCGGCCTGAAGAAATCCGGCACCGGCACGCTGGAGCTCCATGTGCCATGCACGTACAAGGGAGTTACGGAGATTTCCGGAGGTACGCTGAAACTGATGTGCGACAACGCGATCTCCGCATCGTCCGAGCTCGTCCTTTCCGGCGGTACGCTCGACCTCAACGGCAAGCAGGCCGTGTTCCGGTCCGTCGGCGGCGCGGCTGGCACGGTCAAGGGCGGTACGCTGTCGCTTTCCGCCGCCTGGACCGTTGACGTCGCGGAGCTGGCGGCGGGCGAATATCCGGTCCTGACGGGAGACGTGTCGTTTGCGGAGGGTGCGACGGTATCGTTCGTCAACACGGGGTTGCTTGACAAGGACCATCGTGGCGGCTACACTTTCCTGTCCGTGGACGGCACGGTGGCGAATCCGCCCGTGGCTGACGCGTCTCTGCCGTGGCCGTGGTCGATCGAGCGCAGCGGAAATACGTTCAGGCTGGTCTATCCGCACGCTACGGTGATCATATTGCATTGACGGACAGGAGTATTGGTACAATGAGGCTACGTGCGTTTCTGGCGGTCTTTTTGCAGGCTGCCATGCCCGTTTGCGCGGAAAACCCGTCCGTCGCATCGCTTCAGGGGGGTATGCTGGAGGTGTCCGATCCCGGATTGTCGTTCTTCATGCGAATCGTCTATCCCAAGTGGCAAGGGCAGGCCGTGGCCGGCGGCGGGATCGTCTCGCGGGGAGACGGCATCCGCGCATTCGATTTCGCTGCTGCCAAAGGAAATCCCGCGGCGAAGAAGGCGACGGGGTTGCTGCACGTGGCTGCGGACGGTCGCGGCGGGGTCGACGTCCACTACCGCGTGACATTGCCGGAGGCCGTGACAGCGCAGCAAATCGGATTGCAGTCCAACATGCCAGCCGACACGTTCGCCGGCGGCACGTTGACGGTGGACGGCCGGTCCTATCCCGTGCCGCGTGTCACGCCGGGCGGCGGCAACGTGTTTTTCGGCATGGCGCGCACCGCCGAATTCCGCGATGCCGCCGGAAAGGCCATCGTGCGGTTCGACTTTCCTCTGCCATCGCCGCTGACGATGATGGCCCGTTCGAAAGAAGGTCTTGGCGGCTACACGTTGCGCCTCCCGCTGGGCGAGGCGGCCACCTATCCCGCCGGTACGGTACTTGAGCGGACGTTCAGGATCAGCGGCCCGCGCGAGTTTGACGTGAACGACGGAACGCCCAGAGCGCGCCAGGCCGGCCCTGACTGGATTCCGTTCATGCCGGACAAGGACATCGTAGCCGGTTCCGCGTGCGACTGGTCGGGGCTGCGCGGCGAAGTGAAGCCGTGCGGGACGTACGGGCGCGTGGTGGTGCGCGGTCCGCACTTCGAATTCGAGAACCGCCCCGGCGTTCCGGTCCGCTTCTACGGCGCGAACGTCTGTTTCGACGCGTGCTACATGGAGCATGAAAAGTCTGACCGCCTGGTGGAACTGCTGGCGCGCGCCGGGTACAATTCCGTCCGTCTCCACCATTTCGACCGCAAGCTCACGCAGGGGTTTTCGCCGGACGCGACGGCGCTCGATCCGGAGCGGATGGAGAAGCTCGACTGGTTCCTGTCCAAATGCTGGGACGCCGGTCTGTACGTGACGACCGACTATTTCATCGGGCGCCTGGTGCCGCGCGCCGCCGTCGGGCTTCCCGGCAAGGGAAACGTCGCGCAGCGCGAGTTCAAGGAAGTGATATTCACCAATTCCCTGTTGCGCGCCAACTTCAAGACGTACATATCCAACTTCCTGGGGCACGTCAACAAGTACACCGGGCGGCGGTACGCCGACGAGCCGGGATTTCTCGGCATCGCGTTCATCAACGAAGGGACGCCGCGCCCGCAGTCGTACCCGGCATCCGCGGAGGAGCACTGCCGCCTTGCGGACCTGGAGACGGATCTCGCGGCGGATTTGAAGGCGCACGTACGCGACACTCTGAAGTGCCGCATACCCGTTTCCAACATCTCTTCCGGCTGGGGCTCGCCGGCGCTCCAGCTGCCGCGCGCGAAGGTATACGACTACGTGGACCAGCATTTCTACGTGGACCATCCCCGGTTCCCCGTCACGCCGTGGTGCGCGCCTTGGCAGTACAACAATTTCAATCCCGTGCGCGACGCGCTGACGCACGGCTTCCCGCGCGTCCTCTACACCCGTCTTCTCGACAGGCCTTTCGTCTCCACCGAATACAACTACCCCGCGCCGATGCGCTACCGCATGGCGGGCGCGCTGCTGACGGGCGCGGCGGCGGCGCTGCAGGACTGGGACGGCGTGTGGCGTTTCGAGTGGACGATGAATCCCGACGACGCCGTGGCGATGGACTACCGCGTTCCGATGCGCGCCACGGGATTCGACACGCCCGGAGATCCGCTTCAGCTCGCCGGCGAAGGGCTGTTCGCCGCGCTGTACCTGCGCGGCGATCTGGCGCCGCTTGACAGGACGGTGGCGGTGACGATCGACGAAAAGACGCTGCGCGCGTCCGGGAATGACGTGATCCAGGACGTCAAGAAGGTCGACTGCATCTGGTCCGGCTGGCGCGTCAAGACCGGAACGCTCGTCTCCCCCGCCGCCGTTCCAGCCGGCGCGGAGGAATGGAAATATCCGGAGGCGTTCCGGCGCGCGCCGGAGGCGGTCGCCGCCGCCATGCCGCCGGATCCGCGCGTGTCGGCCGATCCGGCGACGGGGACGTTCGCGGTCTCCACGCCGCGCACGTGCGGGATTTTCACCGAAGGAGGACGCGTGGCCGCCGGCGCCCTGGCGGCGGACGTGAAGGATGCCGCGGCCGCAGTGTGGATAATCTCGCTTGACGGCGCGCCGCTCGCCGAGACGAGCCGCGCGCTGCTCGTCCACGCCACGAACGTGGAATCGACGGGAATGCCCAGCGTCAAGACGGCCCGTTCGCTGACGGTGTACCGCTACGGGAAACTCCCGTTCCTGATGGAACGCGGCACGGCCGACGTCTCGCTGGCCGTGGCGCGCGGCGGATGGACGGTGCACGCACTCTCGCCCGGAGGCCGCCGCCGCCGCACGGTGCCGCACCGCTTCGACGCGAACGGCCGGATGAGAATACTCTGCGACACGGCCGCCGATCCCGCAGAAGCGACGTTCCTATACGAGCTGGTCCGCTGATGGCGCTTGGTGCGCGGGGCGATTTTTGATAGAATATCCGCGTTCCGGGAAAGAAATCATGACACTCGAAGAAATTGAACAGGGCAAGGCGGCGTCGCTCGCGGAGATCGCGGCGGCGGATGATGCCGCAACAGTTGAAAAGCTGCGCGTCAAGTATGTGGGCCGCAACGGATCCATTCCGGCGCTCATCAAGGGAATGAAGGATGTTCCGAAGGATGAGCGTCCGGCGTTCGGCAAGGCCGTGCAGGCGTGGCGCGCCGCAGTGGAGGCCGCTTTGGCGGAAAAAGGCGCTGGCGCCAAGGCGGCCGGCCCTGTCGCGGCCGTGGACGCCACTTTGCCCGGACGCTGGCCGGCGCAGGGCGTGGAGCATCCGCTCAGCCGCGTGATCGCAGACGCCGCGCGCATCTTCGGAAAGCTGGGCTTCACCGTTGCCGACGGGCCGGACATCGAGAACCCGTTCAACAACTTCACCGCGCTCAACACGCCGCCGCACCATCCGTCCCAGGATCGCAGCGACACGTTCTGGCTTGCGGCCGACGCGCTTCTGCGCACGCAGACTTCGCCAGTGCAGATCCGCACCATGGTGGCGGCCAAGAAGCCTCCCGTGCGCGTCATATGCCCCGGACGCACATACCGGCGCGACACGACGGATGCCACGCACTCCGCGAACTTCCACCAGATCGAGGGGCTGTACGTAGACACCAAGCCCGTGTCTCTCGCCGATCTCAAGAGCGTCCTTGCCTATTTCGCCAAGGAGATGATGGGCAACGACGGCGCGGGCGTCCGTTTCCGGCCGCACTTCTTCCCGTTCACCGAGCCGAGCGTGGAGGTGGACTTCACGTGCCACGTGTGCAAGGGCAAGGGGTGCAACGTCTGCAAGCAGAGCGGCTGGATCGAGATCGCCGGCGCCGGCATGGTCGATCCGCGGGTCTTTGGCCATGTGGGATGGAATCCTGACGAGGTGAGCGGATATGCCTTTGGTTTCGGCGTCGAACGCATCGCGATGATCAAATACGGCATACCTGACATCCGCTGGCTGTACGAGAACGATCTGCGTTTTCTGCGGCAGCTCGCCTAGGCCGCTTGCGTTTTTGCGGCGGCAAGCGTATAATATCCACTCGTTTTTGTCCAAGTCATAAAGGATAAACCATGAAGAAAGTCAGCTACAAGGAGCTCGGCCTCGTCAACACGCGCAAGATGTTCGCGAAGGCCGTCAAGGGCGGTTACGCCATTCCGGCGTTCAACTTCAACACGATGGAGCAGATGCAGGCCATCGTGCAGGCGGCGGTGGAGACGAGGTCCCCCGTCATCATGCAGGTGTCGAAGGGCGCGCGCAAGTACGCGAACCCCACGATCCTCCGCTACATGGCGCAGGGTGCGGTGGAATATGCGAAGGAGCTGGGCTGCAAGAAGCCGCAGATCGTCCTCCATCTCGACCACGGCGACAGCTTCGAGACGTGCAAGAGCTGCATCGACATGGGCTTCTCCAGCGTCATGATCGACGGTTCGTCGCTTCCGTTCAAGGACAACATCAAGCTCACGAAGAAGGTTGTCGCCTACGCGCACAAGTTCGATGTGACTGTTGAAGCCGAACTTGGCGTCCTCGCTGGCGTCGAAGACGAGGTTGCCGCCGAGGAGAGCCACTACACGAAGCCCGAGGAAGTGATCGAATTCGCCACCAAGACGGGTTGCGATTCGCTCGCCATCTCCATCGGCACTTCGCATGGCGCGTACAAGTTCAAGCCCGAGCAGTGTACGCGCGACAAGAAGACGGGCAAGCTCGTTCCGCCGCCGCTCGCGTTCGACGTGCTGAAGGCCATCGAGAAGAAGCTTCCCGGTTTCCCGATCGTCCTCCACGGCTCGTCGTCCGTCCCGCAGGAGGAGGTGGACACCATCAACAAGTACGGCGGCAAGTTGCCTGACGCAGTGGGCATCCCCGAAGAGCAGCTGCGCAAGGCCGCGAAGAGCGCGGTTTGCAAGATCAACATCGACTCCGACTCCCGCCTCGCCATGACTGCGGCCATCCGCAAGTACTTCGCGGAGAACCCCAGCCACTTCGATCCTCGCCAGTACCTCGGTCCTGCCCGCGAGAACATGAAGAAGATGTACATCCACAAGATCGTCAAGGTTCTCGGTTCGAACGACAAGCTCTAAGACGAAGCCCCGATGCGGGCAATGCGAGAAACGCGGGATGCCGGCATTCGGCGTCCCGCGTTTTTTGTCCGGTCACTTTTTGTAGCGTATGCGTTCGGGCGGCGTTTCCATCTGGCGATGCGCCGGCGGATTCTTGCGTTCGGCGCCGGCGTGCGAATACGACTTGCGGTCGCCCACCAGTACCGTGCGAGGGAAACCGTTGCGGAGCAGGATGGTCATTACGCGGCTGGGCGTGCGGAAGTCGGTCTGCGTGTCCGGATAGTGGATGTTGATGGTATCCTCCCGCGTCAATCCCGAACGTTTCAACAGTCCGGGGAGGTCTTCCGGCTCCACGTATCGTCCGCGGTACGTGACGCCTCCGTCTTCCTTGATGGCGATCTCGGGGTGCTTTGCGTCAGTGATGTAATGTTCCGTTGCGCAACCGCAGGCAAGCGTGGCCAGGGCTATCAGCGGCAGGTGGATGATTTTCATGGGGTTGCCTGTTTTTCAAGGTGGACAATGCCGATTTCAACAGAAGCAGAGCGTAAGAAGGCCGGCAGCGATGCAGTATGGGCCAAAAAGCCAGAACCAGCGGCTTCGCAGCGTACGTACGAGAAGTGCAAGGGAGAAATATCCGACGACCGCGGCAAGCGCGGCGCCATACAGGGTAAGAAACCATGATATCTCGCCAGAATCATCGGCGAGCGTGAAACTCTTGACGAACTCCAGAAAGGCTGCGCCCATGATCAGGGGTGTGCTCATGAGAAACGAGAATTCCGCCGCCGCGTCTGGATTTACACGGCCTGTGCGGGCCGATGCCAGCGTCATGCCGCTGCGCGACACGCCCGGAAGAAGGGCGATAGCCTGGCCGCACCCCATGACAAGTGCGCGCAGCCAGTTGACGCCGCGCTCGCCACGCGGGAGAAAACGGGTGCCCGCAAGTACCGCCCCCGTAAACATCAGCAGGGCGCCGACCATCTTCGCATTCTCGAAGAGCCCGTCGATGGGTTTCCGGAAGAGAAGATATACGGCTACGGCCGGTAACGCTGAAATGAATATCTTTCCTGCGTATTGCCACGATTCGCGGCGCGGCTCCTTCTCCCGCGACCATAGCCCCGACATGATTCTCGAGATCCGGCGGCGATAGTAGGCGAAGATGGCCATAAGCGTTCCCATATGCAGAAAGACGTCGAGTCGAATGCCAGGCACTTCCATCCCAAGGACGTGCTGCCCTATAACGAGGTGCCCGGAACTGGAGATCGGCAGGAATTCCGCTACGCCTTGAAGGATCGCAAGCACGGTTACATCAAAGAATTCTTTCATCGGCGGAAGTATACCAAAAGGCGGAAGGTCTGGACAGGGGCAAACAAAAAACCGCCGTCTGGCGGTTGCTGGAAAGTGGCGGGCTCAGGGAGAATCGAACTCCCCTCTTCGGATCGACAGTCCGAGGTCCTAACCGATGAACGATGAGCCCGTGGGGTCAAAACGCGGATATTATATCAAACTTGCGCGGCGTCCGCAAGGGGGTTTTGCAAAAAAAACAAAACAGGAATGGCATGGCAGTCCGCGCTTGACGTTCGACCGGGGATTCGGTAGACTATTGGCCGCCTTTTTCGAGGAGGAGGCGTTCCTCCTCATGGAAATGGCAGTAGACAAAACAAAGGTAATAGCAATGGAAGCCTACGCAGTACTCGAAACCGGCGGCAAGCAGGTGCTTGTCAAGGCCGGCGATACGATCGAGATTGAAAAGCTCTCGACCGAACCAGGACAGGAAGTCGTGCTGGACACGGTGTGTGCCGTTTCCGATGGTACGACGTTAAAGGTTGGCACCCCGTACGTCGAGGGCGCCAAGGTGACGCTCGCCGTCGAAGCCGTGAAGCGCGGCCCCAAGGTGATCAACTTCAAGGTCAAGCGCAGGAAGGGCAGCCGCCGTACGGTTGGCCACCGCCAGCAGCTCATGGTCGCAACAGTCAAGGCTATCGCCTGAGAAGAAGGAGAAGAGAAAATGGCAACATCCGCTTCTGCGCGCAACGGCCGCGACTCCAACCCCAAGTACCTCGGCGTCAAGGCGTATGACGGCCAGCTTCTGAAAGCCGGGTCGATAATCGTCCGCCAGCGCGGCACCAAGATCCACCCCGGCGCCAACGTCGGGTGCGGTCGCGACTTCACGCTGTTCGCCCTCAAGGACGGCAAGGTGAAGTTCGTCAAGGACGGCAAGGTCGCTACGATCGTACCGACCGAGGACAAGTAGCTGTTCCGGTAGAGCCTGGCATCGTCAGGCCGCAAGGGGCGCAGGTTTCTACCTGCGCCCTCGTTGCTGTTGCCCGTTTCGCCTGATCATCCAGATGACGAACAATGCCAGATAGAGGCAAATCCCCGACGCGACGAATGTCCACATCGATGCCGAATTCGACGACCCTACCTGGTTGAACTCGGCCTCCCTCACAGCGAAACCCAGCAAGAGCAGCAGGACCGAGGCAACCGCTAAAGCGACGGCTTTCCTGAAAGTGAAGAACGGAGTGCGGACGGGTTCTAGATGATTTCGGCCCATGGCGGGAATGGCGTCCTGATTTCCACCTCGTCGCCAGAAACGGGGTGGTTGAAATGTGCGGCCAATGCGTGCAGGCAATGCCCGGCTTGGTTTTCGACGGCGAATGCGCCGTAGATCCTGTCGTTTACGATGTGCAGGCCTGCGAGCGCCAGCTGGGCGCGTATCTGGTGGGTTACGCCCGTGTAGATGGTCACTTCGAGAAGCGTACGCTCTTCGTTTTCAAACGTTGTATGGGCGATCGGACGGAAGTTCGTCACGGCATGGAGAGGCGTGGGCTGGCGCGAGCCACGTGTCAGCCGCGCCCGTGAGATGTCGGTCATCTTGCAGTACGAAAGTCCGGGCACATGGACCAGATCGTTCTCAAGCGTTCCGCCTACGGCCACTGCCCCTTCGACAAGGGCAAGATAGGTCTTCTTCACCGTTTGGGCGGCAAACTGGGCCCGCAAGGCGTCGAACGCCTCTGCCGTGCGAGCGACAAGTACGAGTCCAGACGTGTCTGCATCTATGCGGTGGAGCGCACCGGCCATGAGCGGCTGATCGCCGATGTCGCGCACCTCCGGCCAACGGGCGACCACTCCATTCATTAGAGTGCCCGTCTCATGGCAGGTTAGCGGCTGCACCGGCAACGTCGGCGGCTTGTCGAACGCGAGAAGGGCCGAGTCTTCGAAAAGACAGTTCGTGCGCACGGAACGGTCTGGCGCTACGCGGTTGTCCGACGCTTCGGCCAGTGCCTTGACGGTTACGTCAGCTCCCGGACGAAGTTTCATGCCTTTTAGCGCAGGGCGGCCATCCACAAGCACCAAGCCTGCGGCGCAGGCCTCGCGGCAGAATGCCCTTGTGGACGAGGGGAAGCGAGACAACAAAGCGGCGTCCAACCGGACACCGCCTGTTTCCAGATGAAATGAAACGTTTTCAATCATAGCGATCCGCTACGCCGGAAGGAAGCGGAATCATTCCCTCCCAGCCCTGGTTGCGCGCCCACGGCAGATCGGTGTCCTCCGCCGTATCGGCAATACACCCAGCCAACATGCCGACGGCCAATGCCGCCAGCACCACCAGCATCCAAAGCGGAGACTGCTTATTCCGAGAAGACGACATCGCCACCCTGCAAATCTGCCTGCTTCCAATCGCCAAGAATGTCGGCTATGATGAAATTCTTTCCTTTCACCTCCTGGCGCAGGCGAATCCGCCCGACATATTCGCCGGCAGGACCGTTGAAGCCCTTGCGGCGCAGACCCATTTCAAGCTGCGGCAGCGCATTCTGGCGTTCCGGCCCAAGCAGCTCCTTCATGGCTTCATCGGTGAACTCGACGATGGCAAACATCAACTGGTTGTCGGCCTTGACGATCTTGCCCTTGTCCCCGGCGGAAAGCGATGTGACGGCAACGCCCGACGCGGCGGCGCTCGGAGTCGCGGCCTGCTGCTGGAGGAGCTTCGTCAACTGGTCCTTCAACTTCGTCATCTTGGCGAGATCCTCCTTCACGGCTTCCGTCTCGTCCTTCGCATTCGTCACTTCATCCTTCAGCGAAGCGATCTCCGCGTTGAGCTCCTCCACCTGCGCCTTTGACTTCTGGAGCTGTTCTTCCACGTCCTTCTTCTGGTCTTCGAGATCGGCGATGTTCTTCTTCTGCTCTTCGATTGTCACCTTGTCCTGACGCATGTCGGGCGGCAGCTTGTTGAAGTCGGCCACCAGCCCTTCGATCTTGGTGCGGGCGGCGGCGAGTTCGGCGCGCGTCGTGTTCAACTTGGCTTGCTGGGCCTTGGCGCGGTCGAACAGCTGGTCGAGAAGTTCCTGCGCCGTGCCGGGACCTTTCTTCACAAAATCGCCGGGGTTCGCAGGATCGGGAATCTTCATGCCGTCCGGATCGAGCTTGTAGAGCTGGCGCAACTGGACGCGTTCCTTGTCGTCCCACTTGAGAGTCTCGAGGTTTGCTTCTTCGAGCTGGACAGGAAACTCTTCCAGCACGTTTTCGGTTTCGGGCGTCTCTACAAGCTTTGCCTCGATGGGAGAAACGTCCTTGCGGGCTTCCGGCTGGGAGGCGGGTTTGGGCGCATCCGCTTTCTCGATCGTTTTCGAGATGTTGATGAGATAGTCTTCAAGCTGCCGGTTGCGGTCTTTCAGCAACTCCTTTTTGCCATACAAGTTGTACTCGAAGTACAGCGCCACACCCGCGACCACAAGGATCACGTATACGAGCACGTGCAAAGCCTTATTCATTATTTCTTCCTCATTGTACAATCAACGGAGACACCCGGAAAAGATACCGCGGCCTCACGGTCGAATAGGATAGTGAAAATTCGGCGATAACGCAACTGGAAAGTGAGAAAATTTTCTTAACGAACTTACCCCCTTGCATCTGCCGAATATTTTTGGTAAATTATACGCTCCGTTTTGGAAAAGTAAGGAAAACAACATTCATGCCGACTATTAACCAGTTGATTCGCAAGGGGCGTCGTCCTCTTGCCTCGCATTCGAAGTCGCCGGCGCTGAAGGCTTGTCCGCAGCGTCGTGGCGTGTGTCTCGTCGTGAAGACGATGACGCCCAAGAAGCCTAACTCCGCCCTTCGAAAGGTCGCCCGTGTGCGTCTTACGACCGGTGTTGAAGTGACGGCCTACATCCCTGGCGAGGGCCACAACCTGCAGGAGCACAGCGTGGTGCTCGTGCGTGGCGGCCGTGTGAAGGATCTTCCTGGCGTGCGCTACCACATCGTGCGCGGCGTGTTGGACTCGCTTGGCGTCTCCGGCCGCAACCGCAGCCGTTCGAAGTACGGCGTCAAGCATCAGAAGGAAGAAAAGAAGTAAGGGACTAGGCAATGTCAAGACGCGCAAAGAAGATTGAAAAGCGGGTTTCCGTCGATCCCAAGTTCAACTCCGAACTGATCGCCCACGTCATTCGCGTGATCATGAAGGATGGCAAGAAGACCACGGCCGAACGCATCGTGTACGGCGCTGTGGACAAGATCAAGGAGTCCGTCGAAAAGGATCCGTCCAAGTTCGAGAAGGGCGAAGGCGACCAGAAGGCGGTAGTCTCGGATCCTCTGGAGATCATCTCTCAGGCCATCGAGAACATGAAGCCGAAGGTGGAGGTGAAGACCCGCCGCGTGGGCGGCACCACCTACCCGGTGCCCGTGGAGATCAATCCGGTTCGCCAGCTTTCGCTCGCGCTCCGCTGGATGACGACGTTCGCCGGCGCCCGCCACGGCATGGGCATGCCCGCCGCCGTCGCCGCCGAGATCGTCGAGGCGTTCCAGGGACAGGGCAACGTCATCAAGAAGCGCGATGACGTGCACAAGATGGCTCAGGCAAACAAGGCGTTCGCCCACTACGCGTGGTAACGCCGCACCAACTTTTCCAGAACGCAAGAAGGCCGGTCGCAAGACCGGCCCTTTCGTTTCTCGCGTTTAGGCTTCCAGCCGGTCACGCGACGGTCGTGCCGCAATCTACGGCGTCGCCCGCGCTCCACGGCGCATCCGTGCGCACCACGGAAACAAAGAGATGCGCAGCTGCGTCGATCCAAGCGGCACCAGTCTTACCGTCTCGATTTCACCACCCTCGTCAGGCACCGGACTCGGCGGCGGATCTACCGCGCGCCCCGATGCAATCTCGCGCATGTACCCCCATCCGCCGAAGTCGGATTTCACAGCCGGCACGGAGATTGTCACCGGCGCGTTCCCCGGCACGAACGGATCCGCCGGCACGCGGACGGCCGATGTCTTCGCTTCCAGTTCGCCATCCTTTCCAAGCGCGATTACGTAGTTCCATGCCCCCTTCGGCAGCAGTTCCTTGCGCGGAAAGTCGCCGCCGAAATTGTCGATCCACGTATTTTCGTACGGCACCTTGTACTTCTCCACCTTCCGTTCCTCTGTTGGGATGTCAAGGGAATAGAGCAGCGGCCCGCGCGTGACGGCCACGGCGTCCATCTCCCAGTGCGAGACGCGCGCCTCCATCGGGAAGACGAGCGCCACATGGTCGCCCGCCTTCCATTCGCGATCGATCCGCAGGAAGGTTCCCGTATCGGTCTTGCCGGCGTCCTTTCCGTTCACCGTCACCTTAGCCTCCCGGCACCAGCCGGGGATGCGCACGAAGAGAGGCCATTTCCCGCCCTTCGCGCGTGTCACCTTGAGCGTCACGTCCGGCCCGAAAGGATAGTTGCCCGTCTCGATCACGTCGGCCGTCGGCGTGGAGAGTTTGCATGGGCCATAGGCGACCGCCGCAAGACCGCCATCCCTAGCCATCCACATCGACTGCACGAACTTCGGCCACGCGAGGTGGAAGTTGGAACGGCAGCACCCGAACCCGGAATGCGGCCCCGGGCAGATCGCCCCCACGTTCTCGGCCCTGTCGCCGTTGTTCGCGAAGAGGAGGAGCTTGTCCTGGCATGCCGGCTGGTTGAGCAGGCAGTAGTAGCGCAACCCCTTCCCGTCCGGAGCAAGCGTGGCGGGGAGCGAGTTGTAGGCCACGGATTCCAAGTCGTCCGCCACATCCGCATCGGCGAAGACGACGAGGTGCGTCTGGCAGCTGAGAATGCGTTCGGCGATCGCGCACAGTTCGGTACCGCCCGAGGCGCTGCGGTCGACGAGCGGTTCCGAGCCGTTGGCCATGCGGTCCGGACGGCCGCACAGCCGCATCGCCCAGCCTTTGGGATCGAATGCGGAATGGTATGCGTCGCGCTTGCGGACGTCGCCGTCCAGCCGCCACTGGAGGGCGGGCGTCTTCAACCCCTGCATGAAGTTGACGATATGGCAGCGATAGCCGTTCGACTTCGGGCCGCCCGGATCGCCGCCGCGCCGGTAGTAGGTCGTCCAGTCGGCGGACTCCTTCGAGAGCGTCCGTGCGAAGTCGATCCATGCGTCATTCCCCGTCTGCTCGTAGAGCCATAAGACGACGTCCATCTCGTCGCCTGTCCGCGCGACTGCCCACATCGAGTCGCCGGAGATCGGGTATTCGGCAAATTCCTTTTTCTGGAAATCGAAGTATCTCTCCAGAAACGGCACCACGCGCGCGTCTCCCGTCGCCTCCGCCCAGTCGCGTACAAGCCATAGGGCGATCATGTTTGCCCACCAGTTGCGGTCCTTTGGCCCGAAGTCGCCGTTTTCGCGCTGCGAGGCGAGGATGGCATCCACCCACTTCTTCGCCTTCGCCTTCAACATCGCGTCGTCAAGCGCGAACGCGAGCGAAAGCAGCCCCTTGGCGTAGTAGGGCCCGCGTTCCCAGGCATACTGCCCGCCGCGTTTCTTGCCCGTCAGCCAGTCGCTGCGGCCGATGTCGTCGTACAGCTTGTCGGCGTTCCCGGTGATTCCGTCGCGCTGCTTCTCCAGCTGCGTACGCAACCAGCCGTCCGGACGCACCGCGCCGATCGGCAGACGTGATTGCGCCGCCGGACGAAGATCGGCGGCTGCAGGGAACAACGTACCAAGTACGCAGGCAAAAACAAATGGCGACATGTTTTTCATATGGTATGGTCCAACTCGTCAAAAATTGTTCTGCTCGAGCTGGAAGTACGCCTTGGGATGGTCGCAAACCGGACACTTTTCAGGAGCGCTTTCGGCCTCCACTATTGCGCCGCAGTTGCGACACTGCCACCTGTTCTTGCCGATCCGTACCCAAACCTCGCCAGACTCCATGTTCGCGACGAGCTTGCGGTAGCGTTCCTCGTGGTGCGCTTCCACCTCTGCCACCTTGCGGAACTTCTCGGCGACATCGGCGAACCCTTCCGCATCCGCCTCTTCGGCGAAGCGCTTGTACATGTCAGTCCACTCCTCGTGCTCGCCTGCCGCCGCTGCGAGGAGGTTCTCCTTCGTGTCGCGGATGCCATCAAGGAGCTTGAACCACATCTTCGCGTGTTCTTTCTCGTTCAGCGCCGTCTCCTGGAAGATGGCGGCAATCTGCTCGTAGCCGTCCTTTTTCGCGCGGGAGGCGTAGTAGTCGTACTTGTTGCGAGCCTGCGATTCGCCGGCAAACGCCGCCATCAGGTTCGCTTCCGTCTTGGATCCTTTGAGTTGCATTCTTTTTGTCCTTTCTGCCCTGCTGGGCTGGCGACATTATACCAAAGTCCAAGGACGTTGCATCGGAGCCAATCCCAGACTGTGCGCGGCGTCCCCCCGCGCGATGTTTTGCTATAATCTCCCTGCGGCCGGCCTCCTTGGCGCGTCCAGGGAGGTGCGGCGACCAGAAAGGAAGGCCCGGGCCATGAAGTACCGAAGACTCACTAGACAGGAGATAGGCCGCCTGGAGGCGGCCGGTTGCTCCGCCGCCGACTGGAACGACGTGGAGGTCGACGTGGAATTCGACGTCACGCGCGTCGCCTGCACGACCTTTTCCGGGCACTGCCGGCTCGGCCGGTTCTCCGGCGCGTTCACGTTCCCGGGCGGCGTCAGCAAGCCCTCGGGCATCTACAACGCGACGCTCCACAGCGTGACGGTCGGCGACGACGCGCGCATCGCCAACGTGAGGAGCTATATCGCGAACTACGACATCGGCCCGGGCGCGCACGTCGGCAACGTCGACAAGATCTTCGTCGACGGGTGCTCCGCGTTCGGCAACGGCGTCGAGGTCGCGGTCCTCAACGAGACCGGGGGACGCGAGGTCGCGATCCACGAAAACCTCACCGCGCACGAGGCCTACCTTGAGGCGATGTACCGCCACAGGCCCGTCCTGATCGCAAGGCTCAAGGGATTCGCCCGCGCGTTCGCCGAGGCGGCGGCGTCCGGCCGCGGCACGATCGGCGCCGGCGCGACCGTCATCGACACGGGGCTCATCTCCGGCGTCAAGATCGGCGAAGCCGCCGTCGTGGACGGCGCGGCGCGGCTCACGAACGGCACGCTCGCGAGCAGGAGGGGCTCCCCGGTCGTCATCGGGCGCGGCGTCATCGCCGACGACTTCATCGTCCAGGACGGCTCGCGCATCGAGGACGCCACGCGCCTCACGCGATGCTTCGTCGGGCAATCGTGCGAGCTCGGCCACGGCTATTCCGCGAGCGACTCCCTCTTCTTCTGCAACTGCCAGGAGGAGAACGGCGAGGCGTGCGCGGTGTTCGCCGGCCCGTTCACCGTCACGCACCACAAGTCGACGCTCCTGATCGCCGGGATGTTCAGCTTCATGAACGCGGGCTCGGGCTCGAACCAGTCGAACCACATGTACAAGCTCGGGCCCATCCACCAGGGCGCGCTTGAGCGCGGCTCCAAGACGTCCAGCGACTCCTACATCCTCTGGCCCGCGCGCGTGGGCGCGTTCTCGCTCGTCATGGGGCGCCACACGACGCATCCCGACACCTCGGCCCTCCCCTTCTCCTACCTCATCGAGTCGAAGGGCGAGACCTATCTCGTCCCGGGGGTGAACCTTCGCTCGGTCGGGACGATCCGGGACGTGCAGAAGTGGCCGAAGCGCGACCGCCGCGCGCAGGAGGGCCGCCTCGACAAGGTGAACTTCAACCTCCTCTCGCCGTACACGATCGACAAGATGGTGCGCGGCATCGGCGTGCTGGAGGACCTCCGCCGGCTCTCGGGGGCGACAAGCGACACGTACGCCTACCAGAGCGCGCGCATCACGGCCTCCGCCCTCCGGAAGGGGATCGAGTTCTACAGGATGGCGCTCGACAAGTTCCTCGGCAACTCCCTCATCTCGCGCCTTGAGAAGTTCGACGGCGACTACCTCTCCCACCTGAAGCCGGAAGGGACGGTCGGGCGCGGCCGGTGGATCGACCTCTCGGGCCTGATCGCGCCGTACTCGTGCGTGGCGGAGATACAGGACGACATCGAGTCCGGCAAGATCGCCTCCTGCGCCGAGCTCGACGCCCGTTTCGGGGCGCTTCACGCGAACTACTACGAGTACGAATGGGTCTGGGCCTACGACCTGATGCTCCGGCACTACGGGCTTGAGGAGGGGAAGCTCTCCTATCGCGACCTCGTGCTGATCCTCCGGCGCTGGCGCGACTCCGTGCTGCGCCTCGACAGGATGCTCTACGACGACGCGAAGAAGGAATTCTCCCTTTCGGCGAAGACGGGCTTCGGCTTTGACGGGGACCGGATGGTCGCGGACGCGGACTTCGAGGGCGTGCGCGGCGTCTTCGAGACGAACCCGTTCGTCGCGGCGACGACGGAGCACATGGCCCGCAAGGACAAGCTCGGTAAGTTCTGGATCGACAAGCTCAACGCCCTTTCCGGAATTGACGGAGCGGAGGCCCCCGATGCGGGATATTCGCGCCCCGATGAATTTCAGGCTTGATTTCTCCGCCGGAAAACGGCATAACATGCCCCGCACATTGACATATTCTGCACCAATCAACTCGTTTGGCACCTCACTACCATCTCTGGCGGTCTGCCGCGCTACTTCACGTACTCGCAGCCGCCGGCGCCGGCGAACTTCCCAGCCTTCGGCGGGAAGTACCAAAAGAGCGTGTAGCCGCCCTCATCGGGGATGAGCGTGGAGGAACACGACGCGGAATAGCTGCCTTCCTTGAGCTTTGCCGTAACGGCTCCGGCCGTGGAGGGTGCGGCGAAGGTCACCGTCCCGCCGCGGGCGGGGTCGATCTTCAGGTTCTTGAGCGCCTTCGCCTCCTCCTTGCGGTCGGCGTCCTTCCACACGTTCCTCCATGCGGTCCAGTCTGCCGAAGTCGCAACGCCGTCATAGACGACGACCTCGTCCGTAAACTCGTTCTTGCCTGACTTGAACGTAACGAGCGCCGAGTATCTTCCGCCGGAGTAGCGGTCGAACGACGGCGCGGAGAGAGTCCATGTCATGTCGCCGTAAATGATCTTGCCCGATATCTTGCCGGCGGCCGAAACGGTTATGTTCTGCACCTGCCCCACGACCTCGCCGGATTCGTCGACCGCCGCTCCGATAAACGTACCGACCGCCCAGTAGGGCAGTCCCTCGATTTCGAGCGTGATCGTCGACACCTGGTTCTTCTCGCCCTTCTTCGACGCAGTGAACGTGACGGTGTAGACGCCCGCCTTCGTCGGGACGCCAGTTATCGAGAACGTCTTCGCGTCGAACTTTAGCCCCGAGGGAAGCCCCGAGACCTTGACGCTCCAGCCGTCCGCAGGCGTGCAGTCCACAAGCCACGGATCGAACGCTACGCCGACCGACACTACGCCGTACGCGCCAGCATCGGTGAAGAGGCCCGGCATCGCAGCCGACGAGTCGGCGTTGGGCACGGTGAGCGTAAACGTCTGCTCAACGCCCTTCTTCACGGTTGCGTTCGTGGGCGTCACCGAAACCTTGTACTTGCCGCTCTTCGTGGCCTTTCCGGAGATAGTCATCGTCTTGGCGTCGTATTTGAGCCCGGCGGGAAGCCCCTTCACCGCGAGCTTCGCCTCCGTGATCGAAGTGACAAGCGCGCCGAGATCTAGCGAGTACGTGCCGTCCTTTTCGGTCTTGTCGTCCACGAGATGGATAGCCAGGCTGCCCTCGTCCTCTTCCGCGGTCGCGAATGTAGCATATATCTTCGTGTCCTCCACGCCTGTCGTGTAGGCGAAGGAGGCCGAGCGGTGGTCGGAAGCGCCCAGAAGCGGATCTCCGTCCTCGTCGAACCATCCGGCGAACACGCTGCCCTTCGCCGGCGTCGCCTTGAGCGTGATCTTCTTCTGCGCGGGATACTTGCCGCCTCCCGTCACCGTGCCCGACGCGGAAGGATTGCTCCACGCGACGACCGAGATTTCGAGCGTCGGGAAAGCGACGTTGATCGTTGACGTGGCTGTTTGCTTCTCCTTGCCCCTGGTGGCGGTGAACTTGACTGTGAAGTTGCCCTCCGTGCTTGCGATTCCGGTAAGCGTGCCATTGGACGCGTCGAACTTCATGCCGGAAGGCAGCCCCGAAACCGACACCTTCCAGCCGTCGGCGACAAGCGCGGAAACGACCGCGTCGATATCAGGCGCCACTCCAGCGCCCGCCTCGTAGAGATCCGCGAGCCCCGCCGCAGCGAACGCCGACGCCACGACGTTCGGAATCTCCAGCGCGAACTGCGCGACAATCGCCTTCTTCTGAGTCTTGTTGGTCACGGAGACGGTAACAGTGTAGATGCCGGGCTTCGTGCAGGTGCCGGAAATCGTCTTCGTCGCGGCCGTGTACTTGATCCCCGTCGGCAGGCCCTTAACCGAAATCGTAGGAGTCGTGTCGGATTTCACAAGGCTGTCGAGATTGAGAGTCCACGAGCCGTCGCCGTTCGCCGTATAGTGCGAATCGAAGTTGAGCTTGATCGTGCCGTCGTCACTCGTGGCGCCGGACGAGCCACTCGCGGTCCAGTGCGCGTAAAGCGTAATGTCCGCCATTACGAGGCTTGTCGCGTTCTTCTGTTCCCCGTCCTCCGGATCGGTGAACCACCCGGCGAACTTGAATCCCTTCTTCGTCGGCGTTGGCAGAGCGCCCGCCGCCGAGTCCTTCAGCACGCTCTTGGATGTGTAGGCGACCGTCCCACCCGTCGCGTCGAACGTGATCGTGCAGGTGATGTCGCTCACGCCCTTCGGGTATGTGAGCGGACTTGCCCTAAACCTCCTGTAGGCGTCGCCAGGCTTCATGACCTCGTCGAAAACCGTCACCGTTCCGCACTTCGATCCGTAGTTGCCCTTGCCGATCGTGTCGGCAACAACGAGACCGCCGTCCATCCTCGTCAGGACGCCGCAGCCGCCGGTGATCGTGATATCGCCGCACTTGTCGCCGAGGCCCCCGGAGGCTCCGATGACCGCTCTGTCCTCTCCTCCGGTCGCAATGATGTAGCCGCCCTCGATCACGATGTTACCGGCGGCGTAGGTCCAGTCGCCGGCGCCGATGGCGGCTGCATAGCTCTTGCCAGACCACGAGTCCTTGCCGGGATAGACCTCGAGCAAACCTTCGCCCTTAATCGTGAGCGTGGAGGTCTTAAAGTCGTCTGCGGGCACGAATATCCCTGGATAATGGTCGTCGAATCCGCGGACGAAGTTGTTGCCCTCGAGAACGATCGTCGCGTCGCCTTCGCATGTGATTCCCGCCCATTGATACCGGGTGTCGGCGTAGCCCTCGATCCGCGCGTTCCGGAGCGTGACCGTTGCGCCGTCCGCGATCGAAATCTTGTGCCGTTGGCTGGACAAGAATCCGTCGAACGTGCCGGTGAGCACCGCGCCGTCGCCGAACACCGTGTCCTCCGAGATGCGCGAAAGGTCGCAGGTGGAAATCAAAATCGAGACATCGTCTGGGCTCCTGACGACAGACAGACTCGGATCAATGCTGACCTCGCCGCAGTTGCCACTGTCGAAGGCGCCGATTATCGCGGTGGATCTCGCGCCGTTCCGTGTCACCAGGATCCGCGTTACACCTGGGCCTATGGTGATGTCGCCGCATGTTCCTTCTTCGGCGGAACCGATTCCCACATCGCCGCCATCTGCGGTTATTGTGCCACCAAGTATCGTTATGTCTCCGCAGTAGCTGCCTTTGCAGTTGCCGATTGCCGCCCGGAGGCGGTCAGCAACTCCGGAGATTATAGTTCCGCCAAGAATCGTGATGTCGCCGGCAGACGCACGAATGCCGCCGCCGATGCCACCGCTCAGGGAACCGTCTTCGGATGCTATTATCGTCCCGCTTTCGATGACGATATTGCCCGAGTCTTTATAATATCCGCCGCCGATGCCCGGGGCCAATCCATTGCCCCACGCCTTCAAAGATCCGCCGCCTTTTATGGTAAGCGTCTTCCTCGGCGGGACGTATATACCGGGATAGTATTTATGAAAACCCGTCACGCGGTTCTCCCCTTCCAGCACGATCGTTGCGTCGCCGAGGCACGTAATGCCGGCCCATCCATATGCGGAATCGTCTTCGCCGTTGATGACGACGTCCTTGAGCGTGACCGTGGCGCCGTCCGCGATCGATATCTTGTAGTTCCCGCCGAGCGTGCCCTTGACGACCATGCCACTGTAAAGCACGGTGTCGGAGGAGACTTCCGCGAGATTGTAGACTGCCTTTCCGATTGTGCGCGTCGAGCCGTCCGTAGCGCTTTTGAGCCCCGACGCGATCGTGACGGTGCCGCCAGTGCTGCCGTAACCCGCGCCGACCGGATTTGGCGCATCCACGCCGGCCGTGGCCGAAACGAAGGAAACGCCGGAGTTGACGGTTATGGAGCCGCACGTTTTGTGGTCGGCTCCGCCTATCCCCGCCGCCTTCCTGCCGCCGACCGCCGTTATGAAGCCGCCGTTTATCACGATGTCTCCGCAGGGCGTGTTGTAGCCGGCGCCAATCCCGGCTCCGCGGCCCTCTCCACCGTATCCCAGCGAGTCGGCGGCGGACGCGAAGAGCGAACCCGTGCCGTCAATCGTGAGCGTCTTGCCCGCGGGAACGAATATGCCGGGCTGCGCTTCGAAGCTGGCCTTCACCGTATTGTTGCCCTCGAGCGTTATCCGCGCGTTGCCGAGGCATGTTAAGCCGGGCCAGTCGCAGTCGTTGATGCAGCTGATGGTCGCGTCCTTCAGCCAGACGTGTGCGCCGTCCGCGATCGAGACCTTTGTAATGTACCCGCTCAGGGAGCCAGTGAGGACAGTGCCGTCTGGTACGGTCACGTCCTCGTAGTTCCTGAGCAGGGTGAGGTCGAGCAGCCCCTTGAAGAACTGCCGGTTGTTGGCCGTGGCCATTCCGGGCCCCATTTCGACGTTGCCGCACGCGCCGCCCTTGCCCGCGCCTACGACTTCCGTGCAGTCTTCGCCGCGCACCGCAAGGATGCGCTCCACGTCCTTTCCGATCTTGATGTCGCCGCACGTTCCGTCGCATCCGGAGCCGATGCCGGCGGCCCTTTCGCCGCCCGTCGCCGTCACGGAGCCGCCGTTTATAGTGATTTTTCCGCACCGCGCGTCGGAGCGGGAGATTCTGCTGCTGCCATTGAGACAGGCGTTCCCTGTGCCAATGCCGGCAGCCCACCTGCCGCCTCTCGCGGTCACTTCGCCGCCGTCGATCCTGATGTCGCCGCAGGAAGAAAAACCGCCGGCGCCGATGCCGGGCGACCCGATTCCGAAGTCGCCCTTATCTTCATCCCAGTGGCTATGATTGATGAAAACACGAAACATGTCATCGGTGGAGCCGGTTGCATCGACTATGCCGCCGTTGATTCTGATGTTGCCGCATCGGCAGATGACTCCGCCGCCGATGCCCGCACCCCACTTGCCGCCGCTGGCGGTGATTTTCCCGCCATTGATTGTGATATCGCCGCAGGAAGTCCACTTCCACCACGGAAAGGTGCCGTACCCGGCGCCGCCGCCGCCGATGCCCGCCGCGTCCAGATTGCCGACGGCGGTGATTTCGCCGCCGTTGATGACGATGTTCCCGCAGTCCATGCTCTCGCCGCCGCCGATGCCGGCCGAACAGTAATAACCCTCTGCGTACAGCTTGCCGTCCCCGTTAATAGTCAGCGTTTTGCCTTTGGGGACGTATATGCCGGGACATCCTGCGCCGAATCCGTAGATGGTACTGCTGCCCTCTAGAATTATTGTAGCATCGCCAAGACATGTCAACCCCGCCCATTTAGTATGCGCCATCTCAAAGCCGAGCTTATAAGGTACATATCTGCCGATATCCACGTCGGCGAGTTTTACCGTCGCTCCGTCCGCGATGGAAATCTTGTGGTCGCCCGGAAGCGTACCAGTGGCAATGTCGCAGTCGTGCAGCACCCTGTCGCCCTTGAGTATGTTCAGGTTCACGATGTTGCCGGGCTTCACGGTGTACCTGTCGCCGCGGCTGAAGAAAAAGAGGCTGTCGTCGATCATCAGCTCGCCGGACGTCCCGTCCTTGCCGTTTCCGATGGGGTTCAGGCAGCCTTCTCCGCGCAGGGCGGAGACGCTTGTGATTCCATGCCGGATGAAGATGTCGCCGCAGCTGCCCTTGTATCCGCTGCCGATGCCGGCTGCGTATTCGCTGCCATAGGCCTCGACCCTGCCGCCTACAATTGTTATGTCGCCACACGCGGCGCTCTGGCCGCCGCCGATCGCGGCCGTGCCGTTGTCGCCGTAGGCCAGGATCGTGGCGCCCTCGATCACGATGTTGCCGCAGTCCAGCGCGTAGCCCCCGCCGATTCCAGCGCCGCGTTCGCTCGACATGGTCTTCAGCAGCCCTTTGCCGCGAATCGTCAGCGTCTTGCCTGGCGGAACATAAATGCCTGGGCGGTTGAGGCCGAAGCTCTGTAGCGCGTTCGAGTTCTCTAAAACGATCGTCGCGTCGCCTTCGCAGGTTATGGCGGCAAACGAACGCCCTGCGGAGGAATCTCCGTATATCCGCGCCATGCTCAGCGTCACCATCGCGCCGTCTGCGACGGTAATCTTGTAGTTTCGCTCCAAGGTGCCTGTGACGAAGTCGCCGTCCCGGAGCGTCGTGTCGCCGGTCACGCGCGAGAGGTCGATCGTGGACGCGAACGCGCATGTGGCCATTCCGACCGCCGCCGCGATTGTGAGCAACATCTTTTTCATCGTGTCGTTCCGCTACTATCCCATAGCGTTTCAGGACACCATGTCCTGAAACTGTTGCGTATGGTACCATAGCCCACCCCTCGCGTCAATGGGGTAATTGCAAATAATCCCCCCCCTCCCGTTTTCGTGCATTATATGGCAATGCGCCAGAAGACGCGTTGCCTTGGGCCGCGCACGCGTCAGGCGGCTTTCCATTGGGCGCATCTCCGTTTTTCACCGTCCCTCCTTTGTAATGGAAACAACCAAAACAACTTTCAAAAACAACTTGGTCCTACGGGCACACCTTGAACATTCTCACTTTCAGAATCGTTATAGCTTATGGATCGGCAAATGGGCGCGGGCGAGTTAGCCCGCGCGCATAAGGTAAGTTGTTTCAAATAGTTGTTTCCATTCAATGGAAAAGGCTACGGAGAATTATGGAGATGCGCCCCTTTCCATTCTTTCCATTTGATAGGCGGCAGGAGATGTGGTATCATGCCGGCGTTTTCCGTGACGGTGGCGTGTGCCTCTGAACGGAAAACGAGGAATTGCGTTGGGGACAAATTGCGTTGGGGACAGACCCTTCAGAACTCCTAGCTCTTGCCTCTCCGCCTCTTCGCGCCTCCGCGTGAGAATCCCTCCACGCGGCCTCTAACGCTTCGCCGAACGCGTTGGGACAGACCCTTCGGAACGCGTGGGGAACGCGTTGGGACAGACCCTTTGGAGCACCCAAATCGCATGAGATATTTTTG
>DFLH01000016.1:5665-16606 GCA_002373695.1 Verrucomicrobia bacterium UBA3624 | reverse complement strand
GAGCGAAACTGGTAGGGCCGCGCGTCCAGCGTGGCCGGAAAGCGAAAGGAAAAGACTATGAAGAAGATGATGTTTGCATTCGCGGCCGCAGCCGCGATCGGCGCGTTCGCGATCGAATCCGCCAACGTGGTGGGGTACAACCAGGTTGAGATCAACAAGGAATACACGATCCTCGGTATCCCGTTCACGGGTACGACCGGTACTGCGATGTCAATCCAGGACGCCGTTCCATACTGCACGGGTATGACGAAGGGTGGTGCTTCTACTGCCGCTGACTGTATCCAGATCATGGATAGTGAAGGTAACTATAACGTGTATTATATGTGTAACGGTAAGCAGGGTAAGGCCACGGTCGTCGGCGGAGACGGCAAATGGGTCAAGGATGATGAGTTCGCTGTCTCCACGGCGACAATGCCAGCCGGTACTCCGTTCTGGTACGTCTCCAAGAACTATGCCACACCGTACACGATCACGGTGGCCGGACAGGTACTTTCCACCAGTTCCGAGCAGACCCCGCTCAATGTGACGTATCAGTTGATTGCCAACCCCTATCCGTGCGATCTTCCGCTCAACGATGGCGTTCCCTATGTTGCAGGCATGACGAAGGGTGGTGCTTCTACGGCTGCTGACTGTATTCAAATTATGGATGATGCGGGTAATTACAATGTATACTACATGTGTAACGGCAAGCAGGGTAAGGCTACGGTTACCGGTGGTGATGGTAAGTGGGTCAAAGATGACGAATTTGCTGTGACAGATGCGGTACTCCCTGCAGGCAAGGGCGGATGGTTCGTTCGTAAGAGCGCATCACTTGCGAACATTACGATAGCGAATCCGAACGCGGCGGCGGAATAATGGGAACATTTCACGGGGACGGCGGCGTGGGGACACGCCGCCCTACCGGGAAAACGAACGGGAACGGCGGCGTGGGGACACGCCGCCCTACCAAAAAAACAAGGAAAACGAAAATGAAGAAACTACTGGTTATGTTGGCTATTGTCGCGGCGGCGGTTGGCGCCCATGCGGCATCGTTTAGTTGGGGCGGTGCAATTGCTGCTCCTGACGGTATGGCAGAGGTTGGCTCTGGTGCGACAGCGTATCTGCTCTATTCGGATACGGCGTTCACTGGAATCTCCGAATTCAACACGGACACGAAAACGACGAATGCAGGTGGAACACTAGTACAAACACATGCAATCACAGCAACGGAAGCAAGTGCTTATGCGTTCTCGGACACGTATAACAATTCTGACTACGCGGCAATGAATGGCTTCTATGCAGTTGTTATGGTTGATGGCGACAAGATGTACTACAATACATTCAATGTCACCGAGTTCACTTCAGCCACGACACCGACGCAAAACTATAAGATCAATGCCGACTGGAGCGGCAGTGACTTCTTGGGCGATCCCGCACGTTCTGGCACGGTCACGGGCGTTCCTGAGCCGACATCCGGTCTGCTGATGCTCATCGGCATGGGTGCGCTTGCTCTCCGCCGCCGTCGCGCGTAATCTGAGCCCGGTAGGGCGGTTGCCACGCGACCGCCGAGGACGGCACGGGGTGCCGTCCCTACCGGATATACGGCAGGTTCATCTGATTCTGTCAGATGCGAAAGAAAGCCGCCCTCGTTTGGGGGTGACTTTCTTTTGTCATGTCAACACAGTATGGGGACGCGTGGATTGCCGGTTTCCGCAAAGGTGCATGAGGGAGTTTCAAAACCCGGTAGGGGCACGCGGGACGCGTGCCCCTGCCAAGTGCGCGGGAGGTTTTGAAATTACCTCGCATGGTATTGCCTCTAGTATCTGGATCATGTGTAGCGTAGGAAACTATTGCCGTGTTGTGGCGTTTCTGGCCGTGGCGCAGACACTTGGTGCTTGGGCCATTCCGATGAACCATGTGCCTGAGACGGCTGAAGGGCTGCGTCCGATCGTTGCAGCGGCAAAAGAGGCGAACCATCTGCTTGTGGCGAACGCTGGCGGCATACCGGCGGAAGATTGGCCGGTGGTGTCGACTTATGCGCTTTCGCGCATCTGCTTGAACACATGGACCAACAGCGTGGAGGCTGCATGGCTTGATGGACTGATGTCATCGACAAATGCCGTTGCGGCCCGTTTTGGAAAGATGGCGAAGGTCGGCGTATTCGTATGCGCCCGGCCTGGCGCCCCGCGCGAAGTGGCGTGCGCAGGGGCGTGGTGCGTGGTGAACGTATGGGGATATGCCGACGATTCGCCGTCCAGGCAGACGTTGCGAGACCGGTGGGCGAAAGCGATCTTGCGTGGCGTGGCGCGCGCGGGCGGGGCAATGGAGACGGCAAACCCCGAATGCAGCTTCTATTCCGGGGTACACGTGCCTGCAGACATGGACAAGACGCGGATCATGCTTGTACCCGAGGCGTATTTTCCGGCGTTGGCGCGTTTTCGCGCCGTAGGCGGACACGAGATGACCATATTGAGGAGATAGGCGATGAGACGCATGCTGCCGGCGGTGGCGATATTCATGGGATCGTTCCTGTCATTTGGCGTTCAGCCAATGGTGGGACGTACGCTACTGCCTGCATTCGGAGGGACTGCGGCGGTATGGGTGGTGTGCTTGTGCGCATTTCAGGGGCTTCTGCTGGCGGGCTACTGGCTGGCCGATTGGATCGTGCGCGGCGATGTTCGCAAGAAGCGCATCTACCTTATGCTGCTTGTGGCGGCGGCGATATGGACGTGTGCTATCGCATGCCGGCGAGGCGAGCTGTTGGCTATGGCCGGCGGATCGAAGTTTCCTGCTCTACAGGTTCTAATGTGCGTGGTGGCGCTGGTCGGGGCGCCATACGTGCTGTTGAGCGCGAATGCGAGCCTCGTACAGTCGTTGGCAGGTGGAGACTACAGGCTTTACGCGGTAAGCAATGCAGGATCGCTCGCCGGGTTGCTGGCGTATCCCTTTCTGCTGGAGCCTTATGTTGCGGTTGGCACGCAGTGGCTGGGGTTCGGCATGGGAATCGCAACCTATGCGGGAATGGTGTGGGGATGCTGCGCCCTTTCGACGACACGCCGTACAAGAGAAGCGGGGCATGCGCGTGGAGACGCCCCTGCCAAAGTCGATCCCCGCAGGGCCTTGCTGTGGGCGGGCATACCGGCGGCAAGCTGTTTCCTGCTTAATGCGCTGACGACGCACGTGACCCTGGATGTGATGCCGATGCCGCTGATCTGGACGGTGTCGCTGGCATTGTTTCTGGCGAGTTACATCATCGGATTTTCGGGAAGAGGAGAACGGTTGGTACGCCCCTTCGCGTGGACTACGGTTGCGGCGTTCCTGCTGCTGTGCTGGGTGAACGGGCATGACGTGCGAAAGATTTCACCGTTTGCGGCGGCAGGGGCGTGCGGAGCGTTTCTGTTCGCGGCGTGCGCGTTCCTGCATTCGTGGCTATATGCGGTGCGCCCAGCTTCCGAAGGGCTTACCAGGTACTATCTGCTCCAGTCGGTTGGAGGCGCGGCAGGCGGAGTCGTGGCGTCATTGGCGTTTCCAGGACTGTGCAAGACGTTGCTTGAGTATCCCGTAGCCTTGTTCGGAGTTGGCATGACGGCCATGCTGTACCTTGCGTTCGCGGGCGGTGGCAGACGGTGGCGACGAATAGCGCGGACTGCAGCACCTGCGGCGGCATTTGTTGCCGGAACATGGATGTACGCGGCCGGAGCGACGCGCGAGACGCGTCCCGTGGTGTACCGCGGACGGGGGTTCTTCGGGACGGTGGAGGTGCTGGAAGCCAAGGCGAAGTCTGCGTCAGGAGAAGGGTGCATACGCGAATTCGTGCACGGCACGACGATCCACGGCATCCAGGCATTGCTGCCCGGGCGCCATCGAATGCCGACTACGTACTACACGCCCGACGCCAGCGGATACGCGATATGCGGACACCCGAAGTACAGAAGCGGCGCGCCGATGCGCGTCAACATCACGGGGCTGGGGATTGGCGTGATGTTTTGCTACGGGCGGACAAACGACTATTACCGGGCCTACGAGATCTCGCAAGACGCATTGCGTGTGGCGACGGATACGAACCTGTTCACGTTCGTGGCGGACTGCCCGGCGAGCAAGGAGATCGTATTGGGGGACGCCCGCAAGGGCCTTGAGGCCGAACTGGCGGCAGGCGTGGAACCGTACGACGTGATCGTCGTAGATGCGTTCACGGGAGACAACCTGCCGTACCATCTATCGACACGGGAGGCGTTCGATCTGTATTTCAAGCTGCTCAAACCAGACGGAATCTTGTGCGTGAACATTTCGAACTGGCACCTGACGCTGGAGCCGTTCATGCGGGCGGTGGGCGAAGCGTACGGAATCCCTCTGCTCGGGCTGGAGACGCGCGACGACTACGCGCGGCTGGCGTTCGGCGCAAAGGTGGCATTCTTCTGCCGGCGCCCCGACGGACTTTCTCGGCCGCCAACGGGCGAACGGGTTCGAATGATCGATTTCACACGGTTCCGGCCCATGGCGGATCTGCCAACGGACGAGAAAGGCAGCTTCATCTCGCTCATCAAATGGTAGCCGGCCTCGTCCCGGAGAAAGACAAGGACTGAAAGATGAAAAAAACAATGACGATTCTTGCGACGGCATGTGCGGTGGCGACATTTGGCGCGGCGACAGGCGATCACGTGCGGACAGGGGTGCGCGGAATACCAGACGGTGCGCAAGCGGCAAACCATGTGGTGGTGGTAAATGTGGGAAATGCCGTAGGATCAAAGGTGTTTCGCGAAGCGGCGACGTACGCGCTCTCAAAGGTAGGCGTTAACGCATGGACGAATTCGACAACGGCGTTCCGTGCCGAGCGGCTCGTGGAAGATCCGACACTTCTGCAGCGGACGTTCGGCGAGAAGGCGAAGCTAGGGGTGTTTCTCGAGCGGGCCGGAACTGCGCCGCGGTTTCTGTCGGTTCCCGGCGTCTGGTGCCGCGTGAATGTGGATGGACTGGGAGACGGTGCGGCGGATGGGCAGATATTCAAGGATCGCGTCGCCAAGATGATCCTCAAGGGACTGGCGCATGCGGCAGGATGCGGCGCGGCGCTTGACGCGCGCTGCTCGATGTACTATGGAGGCAATACCCTGGATGGGTTGGACAAGGTGGGGATACGGCTCTCGCCCGGCGTGTATTTCCCGATGCTGGAACAGCTCAAGCATGTGGGCGGCGATGAAATCGTGACGCGGCAGGAATAGCATGACATTCACAGTGACATACCGGGGAACGGACGGCTCTGCCAGAAAAGAACCGGTGGAAGCCGCAAGCCGGGCGGCTTGCCTGACGCTTGTCCGGACAAGGGGAATCGTTCCGATAAGCGTTCATGAAGGATGGGGAGGTCGTGCCGCCGCTACAAGTTCGAGAACGGACAAGCAGCCGCCATCCGTCCAAGACTGTCCTGCAGCAAAGAACGGAGCTGGCATGCGCATGATTTCGCTGACGGCATGCCTTGCGACGGCGATCATCGGCGGGGTCGTGCTGTGGTGGACGGAGAGATGTCCCGTCGAACGGAATCACCAGAAATCCGTCTCGCGACATGCGGAGGATGGGACCGTCGCAACGCTGACGCCGGGCGCGGCCGCGATTGCGCCGGACGATACCGGGAAGAATCCGTTGCCGCCACAACGAATTGCAACCGGCGGCGAGAGGCCCGCCATGACAGCGCATGACGGATTGGCAAAAGCAGATGGAGGCGCAGGAGCGAATGCGGCAGACGCGGCGGCAGCGACACGGAAAGAAAGACTGTTCAAGCATGGCACGGAACAGTTGCTGGCGCTGGCGACCCCCGCCGCGCCGGGAATGCCAGTACCGCCGTTGCCCATGATCGCAGATGAAAGCGTGGCTGAAGATCTCAAGCAGGCAATGAGAAACACGATCGCCGCCGCGCCAGGCGATACGGAACGCACTCTGGAGATCAAGATGACAGTTGCCCAGCAGAAGGAAGAGTTCCGCGAACTGCGGCAGAGCGGCATGACGTTCTCCGAATATGTGAACGCACTGCGGAACAAGTTCAACGATGATGCGCGATTCCTCGCGGAGGCGAAGGAAATGGACGAATATCTGTTTCACGACGCTACGGTCTCCGATGCAGATTACAAAGCCTATCGGGAAGAATTGAATCGCTATCTTCGCGAACGCGGGCTGCCGGAACTTGAGACGCGCAACGCGCCGGAATCGCATCAGGAGTTGGCAAAATGAAGTGGAAAGCTGTTTTTGCGGCGGCGAATGCGGCACTTGCCGCCATATGCGGCGCGATGGATGCGCAAACGCTCAAGAAAAAGGGCGGGCTGATAGCTAAGGAAGGTTCGGGACGCTTCCTCATAGTCGAATGCCGGAAACATGCCGTGCCGGAAATCGTTCGGAACAAGACAGATTATCTGACGCGTCTCCTGGGCATTCGTACTGGAGTGACGACGAATGCGGCAGAGCGTGCGACGATAACGATTCTGTTGACAAATGGCGACAGGGAAACGAGGACGCGGACCAAAACGACGGAGCCGGGGATTGGTGTCATCGAGATTGCGGAATCGTCGCATGGCGACGATGCGGCAAAAGATTTCGATGCGGCATTTGCGCACGTTGCAACAGAATTGCTTGTGCCCAAAGATCGCAAGACGGCCGTGAGCCGCCGGCAGATTGAAGCCGTGTTCGCCGGCAACGCCTTTACAATGATGGCGGTCAACGAAGTGAAACGCCTGCTGCTGCAGGCCGGATTTTCACCAGCCGTCATCGCAACCTACGAAACGGCATGCCGCGAGGGCTGGGCGCCGGCACCGACCAACGATGCGCAGCGCACGATATGGGCGAAAATGCTTGACGAGAAGGAGCGCGGGCCTGCGAATCCAATCCTGATCCTGCCGCCTGGCATGGGGGAAGGAGGCCTACGCCGGAGAGCGAATGCCGGCGGGATTTCAGATAGCAGGTAAATGCCGGCAAAGAGTGCGCGTCGCGCAGGACATGGCAGGACTAGAGCCTATTCTTCGATATCCAGGCTCATCTGGTAGGAGCGCAGAGCGTCGGGAAGCGCGAGCGGGTAGATGCCCATGGCCTGCAGCTGGGCGTTTGCCTTCAGCCAATAGGCATACGCCGCTTTCATTGGATCGATCTGGATCGGCGTCGACTCGATAGTGTGAGGATTGGGCGCGGCTGGTTTTACATGGGACGCCTCTTGCGGCAAGGCTTTTCCGCCGGACGTCTCTTCATCGCGGATCGCACTGGCTAGGATTTCGTTCAGGCGTTTTTCAGCGTTCTCCCGGTATGAAATCTCAAGCAGCTGACGCTTCTCCAGCTCGATGAGATATCCGTCGACAGTTCCGCCGCCAGCGATGTATGTGCGCATTTCACGTTTCATTCCTGCGACAATGCGTTTAAGGTCGATGACCTCTGTAAAGTCGGTACTGGCGATTCTTATCGGTTCGCGCAAGGCGGCGGTGAAATCTGTTTCGCCCAAACCGTCGTGCTCTTTTGGCGTCAAGCCGGACGAACGTCCCGGCTCGGCAAATCGCGCCAAGAAACGTTCGGCAGGCAGGGAGAAGGCGGCAGTCCTCGCCTTGACGATACGGTTGCGGTCGCCGGGGATAGCCTGACGTGGAAGTGGCATGGCGACAGTGTAGGAGACCGGCCCTTGCGCCGTCATGACTTCGTAGGGCGCGTTGCTTCCGTTCTGCCGGTTGTATCGCCACCACAACGCGCTACCAAGGACGACGACGGCAGCAGCAAGAACCGATACGATGGCATACGACACGGCGCGGGATGGGCGTACTGGCATTTCATTGTCTGCAGGCAGCACCTTGATGGGCTTGATACCGCGTTCGCGCAACGCCGCAAACACGGCATCACGAGACTTGCCCTCCATCTCATCGGAATGTCGTTGGCCGTCTGACGACCTGTATGTGTAGGTAAACTTCATCGTTCAAACGAAAACGGTGAGAGTATACCAAACCCTTTCACCCGCCGCAACATACGGCGCATCCGCGAAGACGATAGAATACCTGCTTTCACCCGTTAAACGAAAGGACATGAAATGAAAACCACACCGACAATCAGAATGATAATGGAAGCCTATCCCAAGTTCGCCTCAGTAGAGCGCATGCGTATGGAAAGGCCGTGCGAACGAACCGTTGCAAGCGCCATCAGCGGTACGCGCCGGCTTTGTGAGATAGGCGGCATATCGCTTGACGAACCGCTGACGATCCTTACCCGCAAGCGTCTTGAGCACATACTCGATAGTGCGCGCAACTTGAAATTGCGCCCTATCTCCATATGGAGTTACTTCTATTCGTTCCGCAAGCTGTTCGCAAAATGGACTCGTTCCTACTACGCGGACAGGAAATGGGCCATCCCTACGTTTGAAATGCCGTCTTGCCGGCGTCAGTCGCCACGTTATGTCCGTCCAGACTCGACAGTTCTTGCGAAGGTCAAGGACTGGTATAAGAGCTTGGAACTGCGGCCGGATCGGCGCGAATGGGTGTTGGCAACGCTCATGCTGGAATTCGGTATGCGAAATGGAGATACGGAACGGTTGCGCTGGTCGGATTTCCGTCCGAGCAGAAAAGAGATTGCTGCGCGTATGAAATCTCATGATTGCGCCAGTCCGAGTGACGACATCTTGCCGGCTTGTCCTCATGATCGCATGGTTCTCTGTTATACGCCGCACAAAACGCGTCTGTCGTCAGCCCGTACGGTCGCATGGCCAGTACACCCCGACATCTGGCGGAAGCTGCACGAATACCATGATTCTGGCATCCCTCACAACAAGCGTAACGGATGGGCCAAGAACGAGGATCGCGATATGCAACTCGTCGTGCCATGCGCGAGAGACGTATATGTGCGACTAAACATGGAACTACGGTCTCTGAAGATTTTCACAGGTTCGAAAGGATGTTACGAACTGCGAAAGATATGTATAGACCATATCTACCAGAAATTTGGCGCGGAGATGGCATCGTCCATCAGTGGCGATGATATTCGTACGGTTACTCGCTACTATGCCGATCCAAGTGCCGTTAACATTGAAGGCATTCGCGTAATCGATCTTCTGTAGCCGCGTTTTGGGACGGAACGAAGCCCGCCCCTCCCGATGCCAATCAATCTCTCGAGCCAGCAGAACCCGGTAGGGCGCGGTGTCCCACCGCGCCGCGGCGGGCACGCGGGACGCGTGCCCCTACCAACGGCGGCGTGGGGACACGCCGCCCACAAACGAGTATCATCGGGCGATCTGGGAGCAGGTGAGGGCCGACAAGGAGCGCGGGCCGGCGAAGCCGATAGCGATACGGCCGCCGGGGTGAGGCAAGACGAAGCCCTAGGCTCTAACTGGCGCGAACAAAACGCTGGAACGGACTTTTGGGCGCGCCGGGGTCCGTGCGTTCCAGCTTGCCGCTTAGCAGGAGAGGCCGGACCAGGTACGACATGGTGTAAGACTGGTTGAGCCCCGTAAAGGACGCGAGTTCGTCGCGGGAACGCGGCACCTCGCAGAATGCGAGGATCGTTTCCTCGGCATGCGACCTGTCGAAGACGACGTCATCCGCCGGACGGCTGTTCCTGAATACGACCTTGAACTCTCCATGGATGACGGAAAAGACCGGCGGCGGCAGATTGTACGCCTCGCATTCGGCGCGCATGGTCGCGATTCCGGAATTCCTGTTCTCAGTCTGTCCCAGGCATTCAAGCAGTTCCACCAGAAACGAGTTCCGCGTTCCGATGTCGATCCGTCCAAGGGCGGTGACGGGTACCGCTCCGTACAGATCGCCCTTGTTCGATATCTCGATCCGGTCCGGGTAGATTGCAATCCGGACGGGGCTGTCTTCCGTGTACGGGCTGTAATCGCGGTGGATCAGGGCGTTGAGGATCGCTTCGCGTACAGCCTTCATCGGGTATTCGTAGGCGTCATGCCGTTTCCCTTCGGGCGTCACTACCGTCTTCTTGCGGATGGATCGCATCACAAACGACTCTGCGGCCTCCAGCATGTCGGGGATCGATCCGGTCAATTGCTGGTTGTCAATGAACCGCGTGCCCGCGTCGTCGTCCCCGATCTCCCTGCCGGGGACGACAACCGCCGTAACGCACAGTTGCGGCAGGGCCAGCTGCGGATATCTTGAAAAAACCATAAGGCCGGCCAGCGACGGCTTCCCGTCGCGGACGATGCCCACTTTCTCGGGGATGTCCGCATCGGCCACGAGGGCGGCAAGGTTGGGACGCCCCGTCTTGACCGAACGGATGTAGTCCGACAGCCTGTCCCTGTCAAAAAGCGACGTGTCCGCCTCGTCTATTGTCCGGCGGTCGTTCTTTATGTGTCGCCGATAGGATTCGTAGTTGTATATCTCGAACTCCGTCATCTGCTCATCCGCATCGCCTACGCGGACGAACGCCCCGCCAACACGTCCCTTCCCGCGGTAGAACACGGGGCGAGATATCGGCTCGACCGGCGGAATCTCGGCGCTTACGACCATCTTGCCCCCATAGTCGGCAGCAGTGAAGAGCGCCCTGACCGCCGGTTCCATTTCGCGGCATTGCTGAGAAACCCTGTGCTGCAGATCCTGCACGTCATAAACTCCCGTCACGGCAAAGCCCGCTTCTTCATCCAGGCCAAAGACGATGGTTCCGCCCGTATCCTGGTTGGAAAATGACGAAAGCGTATCATAGAGGCTAGTCGGACACCCCAATGCCGCCTTCTTTACTTCAACTTGCTGCCCCTCGCAGCATTGGCGCTGTATCTTTTCGATCAAATTGACAAGGTCGGTTTCCTGCATAGTCTTCCTCGTGTTGCATGGAGTATACTATAATTATCTGGTTCCGGCAACCTGAATTGCATACTTTTAGCGAGAATCGCATAATTATTACATTGCAGTCTTTGGATTGGCATAAAATACCTGCAGGATTCATCTTTCAGAATTTTATAGGGCTGGGGAGGGGAGATTTAGTGAGATTACGGTGCGTATGAATTTC
>DFLH01000016.1:0-5461 GCA_002373695.1 Verrucomicrobia bacterium UBA3624 | reverse complement strand
CACGCGTCCCGCGTGACCGGAAAGCGAAAGGAAAAGAAAATGAAGAAGATGATGTTTGCATTCGCGGCCGCAGCCGCAATCGGCGCGTTCGCGATAGAAAGCGCCAACGTGGTCGGGTATACGCAGACCAGCAATCCTGCGCCGAAGTCCTATGTCATGGTAGCCAACTCCTTCCAGGATGTCGGCGGCACGACACTCGACCTCAACAAAATTGCGACGGAAGCAACGGCCGGCGCATACGACACCGCCAGTTCTTCCGCCCCAATGCTTAAGATTTGGGATCCGACGGCAGGCAACGGAATTGGTGCGTACTACACGTATTACCTCATTACTGACGCATACGACGAGGATACGGATGACGAAGTCACCGCATGGGCCGACCGAAATGGCGATTGCGCTAAAGATGTCACGCTTCCTCTTGGTTCGGCATTGTGGTATATCTGCCAGACCGAGACTGGCAAGAGCGTGACCATGTCCGGCGAGGTTTCTCCGGCAAGCGATCTTACCATCTCGGCAACAACGCCCGGTTATACAATGGTGGCCAATCCGTTCCCGCAGGCAACGGATCTCAACACGGTCGAGTGGTACGCCGCAGACGGGAAGACTCCTTTGGCGCCTGCAACATACGACACGCAAAGTACGGCCGCTCCAACCATCAAGGTTTGGGATGCAGCCGCCGGCAATGGCATAGGTGCCTACTTGACATACTACTACATCAGCGACGCCTACGACGAGGACAATGACGAGGAGGTCACCGCATGGGCCGATAGGAATGGCGATGTTGCAGATATCTCCATTCCTGCAGGACAGGGTTTCTGGCTCATCCTCCCATCTGGCCACACAGGGGTGAAGGCTACATTCACAAAGTAAATTTCACGGGAACGGCGGCGTGGGGACACGCCGCCCTACCGGGAAAACAAACGGGAACGGCGGCGTGGGGACACGCCGCCCTACCAAAAAAAACAAGGAAAACGAAAATGAAGAACCTGATTGTTATTGCGGGCATTGCCTGTGCGGCGATGTTCGCGCATGGCGCAAGTGTGGACTGGAAAGTCGCACGTAACTCCACCGAAATGACCAAGGATGCGACCGTCTACGCATTCCTTGCGGCTGATTCCGCCAAGGTCTCTACCGCCCTTGGAAACACAACGGCGTTGAGCGGATTTGAGGCTGCACTAGGTACTGCAGGCGTCTCCTACTCGGGTGGATACAGCAAGGGAACGGGCAATGGGCGTGGTGCCGTCAGCGGAATTCTTATGGATTCAGGGATAGCGGACAAGTCTAATGTCGATCTGATGCTTGTCGTATTTGATTCAGAAGGCAAGAACTATACAACGGTAAGCGGCATAACTGGGTATTCGTATACGGCAGAGTCGGCGGGTACCGCAGTAGAAGCTGACTTCTCCTCATCCTTCGCCTCTGCAAGCTGGACGCCTGTCGGCGGCGGCAGCGGTGGCGGTGGCGACGTGCCGGAGCCGACGTCGGGTCTGCTGCTCCTCGTTGGCGGCGCGATGCTCGCGCTCCGCCGGAAGCAGAAGTAAGAGGGTGGTGGACGGTCTCAGACCGTCCGTCAGGACTGAAGACGGCCCGTCCGCGTGTGCGGGCGGGCCGTTTGACTGCGAAAACGTTTTTTTGCTATACTGGCCGCGTTAGGAGACAAGGCAATGGCAACGCTGTCGCTGTTCTACGGCATTCTCATCACGATGCGCCCTGAAGAGGGTGAACGCCACAAGAAGCCCCATATCCATGCGAGACATGCGGGCAGGCAGGCTTCGTTTGACATCGCGACGGGAGAGAGATTGGCGGGAGAGCTTGACGGCGACGACGAGGTGAAGGTGCGCGCCTGGATCAGCATCCATCGTGAAGACCTCTTCGCGAACTGGACGTTGCTGATCGAGCAGGGTTCCTTCTTCAAGATCGATCCTTTGCGCTAGGGAACCGATGGAAGTCATCCACGACATAGTGTCCGCAAAACCTCTGGACGGCTACAAGGTCGATGTCATGTTCGACACCGGCGAGAAAGCCGTCTTCGACTGTTCGCGCTATCTCGACAAGCCCTATTGGAGACGGCTGAAGGACAAGGCTTTCTTCCGGCAGGTGTTTGTCGGGTACGGGACGCTCGTGTGGCCTGACGAGATCGACATCGGACCCGAGGACGTTTGGGAATTCGCCGAGAGGTACGCTTGATTTCCAGCGCGGCCCAACGAGGGTCGCATGACGTTCACGGTGACATACAGGGGCGCGGACGGTGCGTTGCGCGAAGAGCGCGTGGAGGCGGCAAGTCGCGTGGAGTGCGTGGCGGAGTGCCGGCGGCGGGGCGTCGCGCCCGTGGCGATCGCGGAGCGGGCGGGCACGCGGGACGCGTGCCCCTGCCGGCGGCGGCGTGGGGACACGCCGCCCTACCGGGTGGCGGTTGTCGCGGCCGTTGTTCTTGCCGTTGCGGGCGGCGCGTGGTGGTGGATGGCGGGCGCGCGGGACGGGCGGCCTGGCCGGGCGGGGATGCTAGAGGTCTCAGAGGCGACCACTGCCAACCATGACACCCGGAACGCGCATGATGTCCAAGATGCCAAAGGACGGGAGATCGCCAATGTCCCGGCGAAGGACGGCGACAGGCCTGTCCCGGTAGTGGACGACGTGTCTGCCGGCGATCCCTATGATGGAGTGTGGCGAGGACAGAAGATCGTCTCTTACACGGTCAAGACGAACGGCTGGAGCACGTACGAACACATTGTAACTGCCGACGGCAAGAGCCACGGGGTGATAGGATCCACGGTCAAGCCGGTCTTTGACAACGGCTCCGATCAGATGCTTGCGCTTGCAGTGCAGGCGTCCCAAGGCTCGGAAATGCCACCGATGCCACTTTCGCCGATGGTGGAGCGGGATTTCATGGAATCACTCAAGAAGCCGGTCGTGATATCGGAGGATGACAGCGAAGAGGTCAAGAATTTGAAGCGCGGTGTCATGCAAGCAAGGGAGGACATGATGGCGCTAATGGGCAAGGGCATGACCGTGGAGCAGGCGCTTGCGGAACACTTCAAGATCGCGAATGAGAACATCGGCATTCGCAACAAAGCCGTCGAAGAACTGCGGAGCATTCTTGAGGTCGGCGACGAGGAGGGGGCGAATAGATACATCGAAGCCGTTAACGGCACTTTGGAGAAGATGGGGATAATGAAACTGGAACTGCCCGAAGAGCGGATGCGCAGGCGCTACCGTAACGACATCGAGAAGGGAAGATCAAGATGAGCAGGAAAACCATTCTGGCGGCGGCCTTTGCAATTGCTGGCGCATGCTTCGCCGCTGACACGGCCGCGACCAACACTCTCGACAAAGCGGAAAGGAGGCGGATACGCAGGGAGCGGAGGATCGCCCGCGACGGCGGGTTGGTGACCAAGCCGAACCTGGGCAGGAAGGTCTATTTCGTCAATGCGCAGAGCCGTATTGGCGGTGAAACCGTGGAAGATGCCGCAAGTGTCGTGGCCGAGGCGATAAACATGCCGGTGGCGACGAAGGCGTTGGAGCCTGACGGAGACGTGTGTGCCATGGCGCGTAGAACGATGGGGGAGAAGTCCGCCGGGGCGGCCGTGCTGCTAGTCGAGGACGACAGGTTGCCTTCAATTGTTGTCGCGCCAGAAAAAAGCTGGGCGGCGGTTAACGTGACGGCTCTCGCGGCCGACTTCCCTCCGAAGTCCGTTCTCGGCGTTCGCGTCAGGAAGGAACTCACCAGGGCTGCGGCATGGGCTCTTGGGGCAGGGGAGTCGATGATGAAGCCGTGTATCATGCAATACGAGCCGACGCTGGAGGCGCTTGATGCAAACCGACTCATGCTTCCCAGCCCCGACCCGGTGATGAGGATGGTAAACGGAGCGATGGCGCGAGGCATTGACACCGTGCGCACGGACACCTACCGGCGTGCCTGCCAGGAGGGCTGGGCGCCGGCGCCGACGAACGACGTGCAGCGGGCGATCTGGGAGCAGGTGAGGGCCGACAAGGAGCGCGGGCCCACAAAACCCATCACCATCTCACCGCCCAACAAGAAGAATTAGGCCGTACGATCCTTCCCCCATGTGCCGCCGAAGGCCGTCGCTCACGCAGACGGACGGCTGGATATAAGCCCTCCCACCGTTTTATTTGGGTTGCTGGGGTTCGGGGCGACAACATTGACGGTCGGCTGCAACAAGCACACCAGATCCCGGAGTGGGGGCGCCGCGCGGGGCGTTTACGAGGCGCCGGTGTGCATGCGGGGCACGCATGGTGGACAGCTGGCACGTGGCGCAGGCACAAGCAGTTGGCTGCGATATGCGTGCAAGCTTCGAGGAAGGAGTTGCTGTCATGCGTACTCCTTGCGCGACAGTGGTTTGAGATAGTTCTTTTTGAAGTTCTTAATTCCGCCGAAGAACCTATCTTCCGATTCCGAAATTGCACCGTTTTCAAGCAGCTTTGTTTTAACAAGTTCAAGAGTGCAGATCACGTCGGCCACCTGAAAGAGCCTGTATTTTGCGGGGTACACGTCTGTTGCGAACGTCACCTTTGATGCGTAGATGGCAAATGCCTCGTTCAAGAGCGCAGTTATCTGAGTCTGTCCATTGTCGTAGTAGACCTTGATCTGTCCGCATGTGTTAAAACCATCGCGATGTGATATCAGGAAATCCACGATCTCTTGAAGAAGCGTATCGTGTATCGCACTGTCGCCAGAGTTGTAGGGTTTGAACAACTTGAAGCATCTGTACCTGAATCTGGCTTTTTGTATGAACACCATCATGCGGCGGAATATGCGGATTCGCATTTCCCTTGGCATGGTTCTGTATTCATCTTCACGCCGAATCATCGGGCCGGCATGTATGGCATGGTCGGGATCAATACCGGTTTGTCTGAACGCCTCGCGCAATCGGTCAAGCTCGGCAGACAAGTCGTCTGATTGGTCATGAAAAACCATGCATAGAATATAATAGGGAGAATGCAAGTCCGCTCCGGCCGGTGAGAAGCTGCCAGATTCGTCAACGAATATGCTTATCTCTTTCGCCACGGTCCTTGCCGTCTAAAAACGATGGCGAGGATCGCTCCTCGCCAAAGGCAGGAAAGTTTCCCGCATCCCGGTGACTCCGACATTGCTGTCTTTGCCGACATGCAGTGTATCAAATCTCTGGATGTGGCACAAGGGCGCGTATGAAAATTTCAAAAGGCAGAAAAGGCGGAGAGAAGTCTGCGGGTGAAATGACCATAAACTATAGTCATTTGACTTGTCATTTCACTCTTTCATACGCGGCCTTATCTGCCCGGAGTGGTTATGGAGAGAAGGTTCACGCCTGGAATTTGAATGAGATTACGGTGCGTATGAATTTCAGCCGACGAATCGCCTCTAGCGGCTTGATGCGCAGATCGGCGCCATGGACGCCATGATCTCGCAATTATGCGGGATATTGCCGCTCTGCAACGCAGAGACTATTTCTCTGCTCTGCCG
>DFLH01000022.1:11335-11813 GCA_002373695.1 Verrucomicrobia bacterium UBA3624 | reverse complement strand
AGCGACCTGTACCGCCTGTTCTGCAGGGCGTAGTTGAGCATGCTCGCGTCGCTGAAGCTGTTGCCGAACGCCAACACGGGCCGCACGCCGATTTCCCGCGCGAGGGCGGACACCTTGTTCATCTGGAGATTCTTGACGGCGAGCGTGCCACCCAGGACGAGGACGTCGTTCGTCCCGTACGTGAAGGCCAGGCCGTCGCGCCCGTCCTGCGCCGCCGCGACCAGCGCGTAGTCGGTGCCGATGACCTGCCGGGGCGGCAGCGCCAGGCCCTCCCCGACGATCGCCCGCAGGACGAAACGCTCCGTTCCGCTGCACACGTACACCAGAAATCCGTTCGCCTCGAGAAACCGCACGACCTCCACCATCGGCCGGTAGAACGCCTCGCCTCGCTTCATGCCGGCAAAGCCCGGCTGCGGCCCGGCGGCAAAGGCGCGCAGCGCGTCCGCCGCCGCATCCGGCTCCACCCCGCGCCAGGCCG
>DFLH01000022.1:0-11274 GCA_002373695.1 Verrucomicrobia bacterium UBA3624 | reverse complement strand
TCCGGCTCCACCCCGCGCCAGGCCGCCGCCATGACCTGCTCGCGCACGGGGTTGTCCAGGCCCGGCCAGCGGCCCGTGGCGCGCGCCGCGCGGGCGACGGCCTTCTGTTCGTCCGAGGCCAAAAAGTTCGGATCGTCCAGCACGCGGTGGTCGTAGAGCATCCAGTCGAGATAGGTGGGGGCGGTCTCGCAGAAGAGCGTGCCGTCAAAATCGAACACGGCGATGCGGTCCGACGGCGGAATGTAGTCCGGCGAACCAGCCGTCGTGACGGCGGCCACGTAGTCCAGCAAGGCGGCTTTCGCGGGCGCGCCGTCCCGCCAGAGCGACAGAGCCCCGTCCGGACGCGACGCCCCCTCCGGACGCGTCGCGCAGCCGGCCAGCAGCACGGCCGCCGCGAGCAGCTTCAGCAGGTCCCGCATCGTCATTCTGCCCCTCCTTTCCGTTTTTATCGGTGCGCGTTCAGTCCCCGTAGGCGTTGGCGCGCGCGCCCCAGAGGCCGGCGAACAGCGCTGCGCCGACCGCCGCGGTCACGACGATGACGATGAGCGGAAGGCCCCAGCCGCCGGACGACTGCGCCAGACTGCCGCAGACCTTTCCCGCCACGGACACGCCCACGTACGAAAAGAGCGAAATGAAGCCGATGGCCGTTCCCGCAAAGCCCTTTGTCGCGATGTTCGTGGCCGTGACGCCGGTCAACGCCTGGGGCCCGTAGAGGCAGAAGCCGCCCACGCACAGCGCCGCCGCACCGAGCAGCCCGGCCGGCAGGAACCAGAACGCCGCGAGCAGCGCGGCGGTCAGCACCATCAGAAACACGCAGAGCCGCGGCGCCCGGCCGCCGAAGAAGCGGTCCGTCGCCCAGCCCGCGAACAGCATGCCGCCGATCCCCGCGAACTCGAACAGCATGATCACCGTGCCCGTCTCGCTCGGATCGAACCCCTTCGCCTCCTGGAGCAGCGTCGGGCCCCAGTCCGCGATCAGCGCGCGCACGGCGTTGATCGTGAAGTTGATGAAGCCGAGCATCCAGATGACGGGATTGAGGAACACCATGCGCAGGGCCGCGTTTGACGTCGCGCCGCCCTTCTCCCTTCTCGAGTCTTCCTTCTCACCTTTCACGTCCGTGCCCGGCAGATCGGGCAGCCCCTCTTCCTTCGGCGTGCCCGGCAGCCAGAAGAGCATGAGGACGAGGCCGAGAAAGCCGAGCGCGGCCATCGACCAGAAGCACCACCGCCACATGCCGACGCCCTGGTTCGCGGACCCGATCACGCCGAGCCCCATCACCACCCCGCAGATCTTGGCGACGAGCCCGCCGCCGATCGAGTGGGACGTGTTCCAGACGGACATCTTCGTGGCGAGCTCCCTCGGCGGGATCCAGAACGCGATCAGCTTCGCGCACGGCGGGAAGCCCGTTCCCTGAAAGAACTGGTTGAGGACGAGCAGCAGGCCGAACGTCCACACGAGCGGCAGCGACGCCTCCGCCGCGCCCGTCGCGTCGCCGCCGAACACGGCCGCGATCTGCGGCGCGAAGCCGAACGCGACGTTGACGAGCGTGCACGCGAGCAGCCCGAAGCACAGCATCTTGCGCGGCGCCACCCGGTCGCCGACGATGCCGTTCACGAACTTGGAGAGGCCATAGACGATGCCGCCCCAGAAGAGGAAGTTGCCGAGCATCGACTTGGAGATGCCGCAGTCCTGCTGGAGCCCCGGCATCGCGAAGGAGAAGTTCTTGCGCATGAAGTAGAAGAGCGTGTAGCCGATCATCGTGGCGAAAAGCATCCGCCACTGTCTGCGCGCGAACCGCCGGTCCGTCTGCTCGTCCGGAAACAGCTTCACGGACGCTCCTTGAGCTGGCGGATGACCGAGAACATCACGCTCGGATAGTCGGTGGAGAATCCGTCGCAGCCAAGTTCGTGGAGCTTGAAGTAGACCTCCTCCGTCTCGCCGCCCTCGAAGGGGATCGAGCAGACGGGGATGCCGTTGGCATGGAACTCCGCAATGATCTTCTTCAGGTAGGACGCGCGCGGCACGAACGGTTCCTCGGCCTTCGGGTCGTAGTAGGTGTGCAGCGAGACGGCCGACACGCCCTTGAAGTGGTTGGCGCGCATTTCGTCCATCTTTTGCTCGAAATGCGCCTCGAAACGCGCAATGTCTTCCGGCGTATGCTTCGGCTTCGGCCAGGTGCCGATCCAGATCAGCGTCTTGCCGCCGTCCGTCGCCTTGTTCCAGGCAAGCGCCTTCGGATAGTCCTGCCCCGTGTAGTACACCTGGTCGAGTACGTCAGCTTCGCGCGCCTTCTCGGCGATATACTCGGGGCCCGCGCCCTTCTCGTCGACGAAGCACAGATACGTCGGATGGCCCTTCATCGCGGCGAACGTCGCCTCGATCGTCGGAATGCGGTGGTGCGCGAACTTGGGGTCGAGGTAGCTGCCCACATCAACATCCTTGATCTCGTCCCACGTCAGCTCCTTCGAAACCGACTTCGCGGCCAGCGCGGCGGAAATGCCGCGCCCGGTGCGCTTCAGGTTGTTGTCGTGCAGCATGACGCCGACGCCGTCCTTCGTCTTGCGGCAGTCGCATTCGAGCGCCGAACCGTTCTCCCAGCACCACGTGAACGTGTCGAGCGTGTTGTCGGGGCGCTCCAGCTTGCCGCCGCCGCGATGGACGTGGCTGAGGTGCAGCAGCCCCGTGCGCGGAGCTTCGAGCGCGCGGCGGATCACTTCGGCGTGGGCCTTCTTCAGCACCTCGGGGTTGTACTTGAGCACCTTGCGGTCGTAGGTGAGAAGACCGTTGATCTCGACTTCGACGTCGCTCGTCTGCGTGTAGACCGCGCCGCCAAGCCCCCACTCCGCATACTGGCCGAGCTTGTCCATGAGGGCGAGGTAGGTGCGCTCCAGTCCTTCGGGGGTCTTCGTGTCCTCGATACCGCCGTAGCCCCAGTTGCCGTCCTTGGCCTCCTTCCACATGTGGCCGGGCACGGGATGGCCGAGGCCGCCGAACTCGCCGAGGAATGATATGCGCCGGTCGTTGACGGCGAACATCGCCGGGCCGCGGTAGAGATGCATGTCAACCGTATCGGCCGCTTCGCAGACGCCTTCAGGCTTGTGGTTCGTGAGAACGCGATTCGCCCACTTCCATCCGTTCGGCAGCAGGTGGCCGCCTTCCCAATCCCAACATCCGCTCGGCGCGTTGACGAGACGCGAAGGATCGTATCTCTTCGCGAAATCGAGCATCGAGTGGGTAAGGAACTCGCAGGGCTGGCTCCAGCCCTCGTTGTACGGATTCCACATCACGATCGACGTGAACGGCTGGAGGACATCCATCATCTCCTTCATCTCCTGGCGCTGCAGCCAGTAGCGCTTGACCGTATCGGCCTTCAACGGGTCTTTCCAGACGGTGGTTCCGCTGGGCAGATCCTGTATGACGAGAATGCCGACCCTGTCGCACATCGCGTAATACTGACTGGGTTCTACCTTTATGTGCTTGCGCAGCATGTTGTAGCCGCAGGCCTTGAGAACCCTCACGTCGTATTCCATCGCCTCTTCGCTGGGCGGCGTGAGAAGACCGTCGGGCCACCATCCCTGGTCGAGAGTGCCCAAGAGGAAGTATGGCTTGTTGTTGAGGAAGAATCGCAGATACCCGTGAGCATCCTTGCGCTTCTCGATCTTGCGCATGCCGAAGTAGCCCTTGATCTCGTCCGTGCCATACTTCGCGGTGAAATGGTAGAGCTTCGGATTCTCCGGCGACCAGCACTCGAAGTCCTTGAGCATCTTGATTTTAACGGGCATGCCAGATTTGAAACCACAGACAATCGCAGACGAGGCTTCGCTTACGCTCGCCTTTTCCATCTCCGCAAGCGTAAGCGCAGCGGCGTCTGCGTTGGTCTGTGGTTCTGACACAACCACACTTCCACTTTCCTGCCCCCCGCACATTATCCCATCCACATTGAATACAAACGTGACCTCGCCCTTGTCGATGTCGGTCTCGACCTTGTACGACTTGATGTAGCGCTCCGGCACGGTCTCCATCCACACCGTCTGCCAGATGCCGGATACGCGCGTATAGACGATCCCGCCCGGCTTGAAACTCTGCTTGCCGAGAGAGTTCACGAAATCCTCGGTCGGATCCCACACGCATACGGTGAGTTCGTTTTCGCCCGGCTTGACGAAATCGGTGATATCGACCGTAAAGGGATTCTGCCCGCCCTCGTGCGGAACGTCCGTCACCTCCGCGTGGCCGATGAAGACCATCGTGCGGAAATCGACGCCGCCGAAGTGCAGGAGGATCCGCTCGCCCGGCTTCGGATCGCACACGATCGTGCGCGTGTACCAGAGGAACTCGTCGGGTTCGAGGAGCCGCCCCACGCCCGACAGCGCGCTCTCGATCGGGAACGGGACGAGAATCTTGCCGTCCCACTTCTCCGGACGGCCGGGCGTGTTCGTCACGCTCGTGACGGCATAGTCCCATTCGCCGTTCAGGTTCGTCCAGTTCGCGCGCACCATCTGCGGACGCGGATAGCCGCGCCACGCGTTCGCGGGCGTGACCTGCTCGCCCCACTCCGTCATCATCGGCTCCGCCTGCACCGCGACCGCGAACAGCACGGCGCCCAGCGCCACAACCATCTTCTTCATCTCGATCCTCCTGAATTTACGTTTCGCGCCGACAGGACACAGCGCCGGCGTTTCGGGTATTATACCCTAAGCGGGCGCGATTAATCAACCCTCGGCGACTTGCAATTTTTCTGTCCGCAACTTGCAGAATCAGCCAAGGCGAGACCGACGGTCATGCGTCTTCCTCTCAGATTTCCCGCGTTACTTGACCCAGACGCTCAGCCGCCTTGCCTTCCACTCCCCGGCGTTGCGGGCGAATGTCCAGTCGGGATGATCCTTCCCGCTGCTGCCGATGCCAAGGTCGCACGGAACCGACGCGGCATTGAAATGGTTGAACGCAAGGACCGTCTTCCTGGACTTGAGATCGTGCACCTGAAGGCATCCGTAGCCAAGCCCTCGTACGGCGTCCGGATGCGGCATGTCGTTGAAGTCATATTTCGACGCATCGCCGCCTGCGGGAGTAGACAGCGTCTTCGGCGAATAGTTGCAGAAGTAGAACTCGACAAAACCGTCTGCCGTTCCGGGCGCGACGACCGCCCCGGGCACGTTTGAGAACACCTGCAGATGAGCCACAGGCGTTCTGACCGGGTCGCGCCCGCTCTCCGCGCCGAGGACGAGCTTGTCGCTGTCGTCGGCGAACGCGTCCATCTCTGCGAACGCGAACTTCGTGTCGCCCGAACCGTCCTGAAGCTCAAGCAGATAGCCGACGCGCCTGACGCCCTTCCGCGAAGCCAGCGTCTTCGGCGCGTTGACGCGCAGATCGCAGCAGACCGGGATGTCGTACCGTTGAACACATTCATATCCGCCGTCTTTCGCGAGACGCTCCGCCGCGCCGAGCGGGCACGTGCGGCCGATCCTGAACGGCCCGGCGGGAAGTCCGTCCCCGTTGACCAGGTTCGGAGTCGATCCGTTGTACGCGGCGAAGCGGACGCCCATCGGCTCCTTCACGCCATCTGCGGAGAGAACGACGTCGCATCCGTCGATGCGCGCGGCCGCAGGCATCCATGCGCCCACGACATCGCGTATCTCGAACTCCGTCGGCGCGAGCCCGTCGCGCGTCCTGAGCCCCTTCGCGTTCTCGAACGAGACACGCACGGACGCTCCTTCGACCTTCATGCCGGTCGCGACAGGCGTCTTCCACGGCCGGACGAACCTTCCGTAGACTCTGTCCATCACCTGGTCGGCCATGCGCATTCCCACGGTGCGCTTGTCGGTCGGATGGATGTCATTGACATCGCCGACGTCGTTGATGACGGTATAGCCGCTGTTCGGCACACGGTCAGGGACGCGCGCCTGCGCCTCCTGTATCACGGCAAGCGTCGTACCCTTCGGCGAATCGTATTTGTACGGCGCGAGCTGCACGAGGAAATACGGGAAGTCGCCCTGTCCCCATTCGCGGCGCCAGCCGCGCACGAGCGAGACCGTCTTTTCGAGATAGGCGTCGCCGTCCGTGCGGTTGGCGCAGCCCTGATACCAGATCGCTCCTTTGATCGCATACGGGACGATGCCCGCGACCATGCCGTTCCACAGCACGGTCGGCACGTCCTGCGGACGCCCCCAATCGCGGATGTGCTGCAGAAGCCAGAGGTCGTCGGGATGTCCGGCCGGCGTCCACGGCTCGATGCGCGTTCCGCCCCACGAGCAGTTGATGAGCCCGACCGGCACGTCAAGCTCGCGGTGCAGCGTCTCGCCGAAGAAGAACGCGACGGCGCTCTGCGGCGGAATCGTCTCCGGAGTCGTCGGAACCCAGTTCGCCTCGACGTCGTCCTGCGGCTCGGCCGAGACCTTGTGCGGCGGCCTGAAGTGGCGTATGTTCGGCCACTTTGCCGCGGCGATCTCCCGTTCCCAGTCTTTGACCCTGCGGCGCGCGCTCATTGTGAACTCCATGTTGCTCTGCCCCGAGCAGAACCACACCTCGCCCACGACAACGTTGGTGCAGACGATCTCGTTCGCGCCCGTCACGCGGAAGTCCATGCCCGCGGCGTTCGCCGCAAGCGGCGCGAGTTCGACGCGCCAGCTGCCGTCGGCTCCGGCCGCAGTGGAAACGGTCTGTCCCGCGAACGAGACGGCGACCTTCTCCCCCGGCGCTCCCTTTCCCCAGACCGGCACGCGCTGGCCTCGCTGCAGGACCATGTTGTGTCCGAATATGTGCGGCAGCGTCGCGCCGCCGACCGGCAATACCGCCGCCGCGACGACCAACGCTGCGACTGCGTATGCGATTTTACTGTTTTGCACGGCATTTCTCCTTGTTGTTAATTCCTGAATAAGTTAATTCCTGAATAAGATGTTTAAAGCGCGAAGGAGATTTCGCGGCCGGCCCAGTCGCGGACGAACAGGTCCCACTGCGGCGGGCGCTCCGCCGCCGGCTTCTTCACCGGGAAGTAGTGGTCGCGCGCGCAGCATTCGAGAACGGCTTTCGAAGGCGACGTGCGGATCAGCCCCCAGCCGACGTCGAAGTCGAGCCCGAGCGAGGGGAAGCCCATCATGCGGATCACGCGCGCGCTGTCGGAGTAGCCGTTGTGGAGGTAGTTGGTCATCCAGCGGTGGTGGTGTCCGTGCAGGTACCCGACGACCTTCGGCGACTTCGCGCAGAGCTTGTCGATCTTCAGATCCCACGCGGTGTGATGGGCGCACACGAACGTCGGCTTCACGAGCGAGGAGAGCGTTTCGCGCAGCCATTCCATCTGCGCCTCGCCCAGTCCGAAGCCCGTACACGCGGCGTAGTCGCCGCGCTTGACGGGCTCCTTGAGCGAATCGAGAAGGATGAAGTCGACGTGCGGCGTCTCGACGACGGAGACGAACCGTCCCGGCACTTTCGTCGCCGTGTCGTATCCGGGGAAGAACTTCAGGAACTCGGCGCGGATGTCGTGGTTGCCCATCGCGTGCGTGACCTTGATGCCGGCGTCCGACAGCGGCTTGAGCGTTTCGGCGGCGATCTCGTAGTCGCCCGTCTCGCCGAACGCGAGCGAGATGTCGCCCAGGCCGATCACGTTCGCGGGCGGATGCGGCAGCGCGAGGATTTCGTCCACCAGCCGCTTCGACGCCTCGGGCTGCCAGGGATATTCGCGTCCCGTGCGGTATTTCTGCCGCGACCAGGGAAGGCCCGTGTGGATGTCGCTGATCACGCCGATCGCGAACGGATCGAGCGAACGGGAGGGCCGCGCGCCGGCCGCCGCGGACGGTGCCTCGTCGGCGCGGCCGATCACGGGCAGTCCCGCCGCGAGTCCGGCGGCGAACAGCCCTTTCGTAAAATCTCTCCGTGTCATTTCTATTGCTCCTTATGAATATTATATCACCGGCTCTTACGAAAATTCGATCTCGAACGCCTGCATTTTGAAGTTCGCTCCGACGCAGTATTGCGGAACGCCGGGCGCGAAGTCTGAGACGTGCGGCCAGTGGAGATGACCGCAAAGCACCGCCTTTACAAGTTTCTCGCCCCGCAGCCGCGCCACGAACTCATGCGTTCTGGCGTCGGCGCGCTGCTGGCGGCGGCGGTACTGGTCTTTCACCTGGTCGACGATCTCGTCCGGCGTGCCGCAAAGATACGGCGCGCGCGTCACGTCGCCGCGAGTCACCGCCTCATATATCTCGGGAGTGTAGAACGGCACATGGCAACACAGCACGACAGGCAGTCCCCGCGCCGCCTCCGCCTCGAACATCTCTGGCACCCCTGCCGGCACATAGTAGTAGATGTTGTCGAAGGAGACGAAGTTGACGCCGTTGACAACGCGCGAGGCAAAAAGCAGATTGCCGGGATATGCCGACTGGACGCGCGCGCGCGATTCCGCCTTGTACGCCTCGTCTTCGACCTTTCCGTCGCCGACCATCTTGCAGTACTCGTGGTTGCCCGCCGCGAAGACGCCGCCCGGAGCCAAATCCGCCATCTTTCCGGCGACGGCCAGATTTCCGTCGTTCACGTAGTCAATCAGATCGCCGGTGTGGACAATCGTCTCGCCGCGTTCGCGGGCGTATGCAAGCGCCGCATTCAGACCCTCCTCCGCGCGCGGAAAACATTTCGCGCGCTCTTCCGCGTTTCTCGGCGAAGGCTGCCCGTCGATCCGGTCGACAAGCGATAGATGCGTATCCGAAACATGAAGCACCCTGAACGGCCTCGACGCCCCTGCGGCAACGGAATAACGCGTCACCTTCAGCGCGGCGGACGGCGATTCCGCCGCCGCGGACGGTGCCTCGTCGGCGCGGCCGATCACGGGCAGACCCGCCGCCAGTCCCGCGGCGAACAGCCCTTTCGTAAAATCTCGCCGTGTCATCTAATTTCCCTCCTTGGATTGAATCCGAGTCCCGGTGCCATGCGGCACACGAACGAGTTCGTGCGGCGCTAACGAAAGCCGCATGGTTTCGTCCGTGCCGAACACATGGCATTCCACGTCCTGCCGCCTGTCGGTCAAATTGGCCGCGAGGAGAACGATTTCGCCGTCTGCCGTCCGCCACCAGTTGCCAATCACGTCCGCCATCGCCGCGAATTTGCTTGGCGGCAATTTGAACGTCTTGTCGAAAAGGCGGAAGTGCGGCCTCCGCCCCAGCCACTCGTAGGTCGAAGTGCCGACAGAACCGGCGAAACGCAATTCGTCGAGCAGATTCCCGTATGCCAGGGCGTCCAGGTTCTTCTGCCTGAACGCGCACAATTCGCGCAGGATTTCACACTTGTCCGGGTGATCGAGAATATCCTGAAGGAACCAGCCGAGCGAATTTCCCCAAAGGAGTTCGCGCGTCTGGAGCGCGCGGAACGCGGCGGGGGCGTCGTCGTTGTTTTCCGGACTGCAGAAATATGTCGTGTAGCCGGAGTAGACGGCATTGTGGAACGGCACGTCTTCCGGCGTCCTGCGAACGACCTGGAGAAAACCGTCCACCATGCCGATGTACGCTTCGCCCGCGCCTTCGGTGGTGACGAACGCTCCCTTTGTGTTATAGGCGCGGCGGATCGGCTCCAGCGCCTTTTCATAGCCGTCGTACCACCACGCGCCGCCGCCGACCGGATGGCCGTGGGACGGGTCGTAGCATGCGCAGCCTTCCGCCGCGCCGATCTGGTCGATGAAGATCGACTTCGCGCCAAGGTCGTCCAGTATGCGTCCGGTGAAATTCCGCATGACGCGGCGCCACTCGGGACATGACGGGCACATCACGGCCATTGGCGGCGTCCACGGCGCATACTTTTCGATATAGTTCGAACCGTCGGCGCGCTTAACGGAATACGGTTCAGCCATGAGGAATCCGCTCGTCGTCGCCGTCCAGAGCCGCCCGTTCGTATACGGCATCGGCTCCTGTCCGATCGACTCGCAAAACGCGATGCACTCTTTCACGCCCGGCTGTTCCGGAAAATATTCTGGATAGTTCACGTCGTGGCCGGAATGCTGCCACAGATGCCAGTGAAGCCCCGTCGTCCATTCGGGGAAAAGAGCCTTCGCCTTCGCCAGGACGTTCGATGCGACGTCCGGCCCCCCGTGGATGTTGATCCAAAGCGGGATTTCGCAGATGCGCCGCGGATAGGACGGGATGTCTTTTACGGGCCCCTTTGCCGCCCATTTCTGCCGGAGCGCAAAATCGCGGTAGCGGCGCGCAGCCGCCCACCAGTCGCCCTTCAGCGGCGCAAGCACGACAGGATGGCGCGGCCCATCGGCACCAAGTTCCGTCGGCGTCTCGAAGCGGACGTTCTGCTCGCCTTCAATTATGAAACTCTTGATTCTCGCCTCGGGGTCTTCGGCGGCGATGTAAAGCCCGTCCTCGCCGATGAAAAACGCGCTGACCATCGGCGCGTGTCCGAGATAGTCGCGGCGGACGGGCTTCGGCTTGGCTGTGCGCTTTTTGAAGAGCCGCGCGCCGTGGTCGCAATCCGGCAGCATCGCATCGCCCTCGCCATTGCGCGTCACGCGGTTGAGACGCGGGAAATCGGTCGAGAAAAGTTTCCAGTCCTGCGACCTGTTGTCGAATGAAAGCCGCCACGCCTGCGAACCGTCGGCGCGTTTTTCAATCGCGACCTTCGCATCCAGAACGCCGCGTTCTCCGCCGAGCGGTATGTCGCGCCAGGTCAATGTAATCCCTTCGTCCGTCTCGCGCTGCTCCACGGATGCGGCGTCGTGCGCAGCAACCTTCACGCGATTCGTCAGGTTCCCGTCCTGCGCAAACGTGGCCATCCACAAGTCACCGCCACCGGTCGCAAACACTGTCTTGTCGATGCGTATGCCTTTAAGGGCGTTCCTGCCGTCGAACGAAGCGCTCATCTTCTCGGCGAACGATTCCATGTGCCGCAACTCGCCGTGTGGGCCAAACAGGAGATACCCCATCGCAGGGACCGTCTCTCCGCAAAGGACGAACGGCTCCGCACGATAGTTGCAGACCGTCCGCGAACCATCGGCATAGCACGTCTCAAAAACGTCCTGCGCAATTTGACGGTGCGAAGCCATCAGTTCACGCTGAAGATGACGCACCGGGACGAACTCGTTCCATGCCTTTTTGATGCGCGGCACGTCCGCGAACTTGTACGTATAGAATATCGGACGTCCGCCAAACTCGATGATCTTCAGCGCGACGTACGGATCCTCCACGCCATCGCCTTCCATCCAGCGGGGGTCTCCGCTTTTCTCAAGCTTGTAGAGGCACTTGCCTCGCGTGTGGTTCTGGGTGGCTCTATCTGAATTGTAGAGAATGATGCCAT
>DFLH01000077.1 GCA_002373695.1 Verrucomicrobia bacterium UBA3624 | reverse complement strand
TGTGGGCGCAGGTGAATTGAGGGGAGCATTCCCTAGTACGAGAGGACCGGGAATGACCTACCAATGGTGTTCCGGTTGTCGCGCCAGCGGCAGGCCGGGTAGCTACGTAGGGAACGGATAAGCGCTGAAGGCATCTAAGCGCCAAGCCTCCCCCGAGACAAGTTCACCCACCAGCAATGGTCTCAAGCCAGGTTCTAGACCAGGACCTCGATAGGCCGCAAGTGTAAGCGCAGCGATGCGTTGAGCCGAGCGGTACTAATCAGGCGTGCGGCTTAGCTTATTTTTCCAGACTTCACTTCAATGTGAGACCCGATCTGGTCTCGGCGCGTTGTGATTCTCTTTGGTTTCCATCTGAAACCGGCCTTCTGGCTGGTGGCCATAGAGGGGCTGAAATACCCGTTCCCATTCCGAACACGGCAGTCAAGCGCCCCATCGCCGAGGGTAGTGTGGGACCCGCCCATGCGAGAGTAGGACGCCGCCAGCCTTTTTTCATGCCCTCAGGGCATGAAAAAAGCCGGGCGCCGTCCTGCGGACGCACCCCTCTGGCGACTAGGCTTCTAGAATCTTAGAACCTTTGCGGCAAAATCGTCAAAGCCGGGAAGTTCAATGAATTCCGCGGCACCGCCGTCGATGGAGGCGGCATACTCCGGATTGATCGGCAGCCGGATTGTCGCGGGAATCGCGAATTTCTGCGCGAGCGCCTCGACTTTCGATGCGCCGAACGGTTCGATCTTCTTGCCGCAGTCGGGACACGTCAAGTAACTCATATTCTCGACGAGACCGAGCACCTTCTTGTTCATCATGCCCGCCATCTTGACGGATTTCGAGACGATCATCTCCACCAGCTCCTGCGGCGACGACACGACGATGACGCCGTCGACCGGCAGCGACTGAAAGACGGTCAGCGGCACGTCGCCCGTCCCGGGCGGCATGTCGACGAAGAGAATATCCAGCTCGCCCCAGTGCACATCGGTCCAGAATTGCTTGACGACGCCCGCAATCACCGGGCCGCGCCAGACGACGGGATCGGACGGATCTTCCACGAGCATGTTGAGCGAAATGACCTTGATGCCGGTGTTCGAGACGGATGGTTCAATCCCGTCATCCGTCTTGAATGCGCCGCCGGCGAGGCCGAACGCCTTGGGGATCGACGGCCCCGTGATGTCCGCATCGAGGATGCCGACCTTCTTGCCCTGACGCATCGCGGCGACGGCGAGCATGGTGGTGACGAAACTCTTGCCGACGCCGCCCTTGCCGCTCGCGACGGCGATGACGCGCGCGACCTTCGAGGCCGCGTTCAGCTTTGCGGAAAAATCAAAATCAGCCGTCCGGCTGCCGCAGCTCTTGCCGCAGGTCGAACAGTCGTGTGTGCACGCTTCTGCCATAGTCTTTTCAGCTCCCTTGTTTCAATTGTCCAGATAGTATATCACATTCTCCCTCACCCCGCCATCGGCCGATGGGTCTGCCTTTGTGCGGTGCGAACGGTCGGAGATTTTTCCTTTGCCACGGAATGATGAAAATTTGCTATAATCTGCGACAGATTGAAGATAGCGCGTCTTCAAAGTAGGAAAGAAAAGAGGGGCTCATGAAAAATCTCATTCGTCAGGCGGCCGCTGTGCTGTTCACCGGCTCTGTCCTGTCGGCGCTGGCCGCGGAACCGTCAGCCGTGTGGTCGCGCAACTTTCTCACAAGTGCGCCGAGCGCGGGTTCTACGCTCGAACTGAACGGCAACACCGCGCCGGACAACGGCGATGTGATCGTCATCACGAAGGGCGCGCCGAACTATGAAGGCGGCGCGCGCTTCATCGTCGCGGACGACAGTGCGACGGCGACCGCCGCGACAATCATCTTCAAGGTGGCGGATCTGCCGCGCAATACGGAAGCGTTCCTCATTTCGATGCACAACAAGCTGAGCGCGGGCGTCGGCGTGAACGATCCGCGCGGCGTCTATGTGGGCACCGACAACAAGATCTATCCGATCGTCGGCGGCAACAAGGTTTCCAACGCGACGCCGGGCAGCGAACTTGCGGACCGCACGGGCGTGCGCACGTTCGCGTTCGTCTGGACGCAGACGAAGATGGAACTTTTCGAGGTCGAAGAGGGTGTTGCGAACAGCAAATACTCCTATTCTTATGGCAACCAAGGCCATACCTTCGGCGGCTGCACGATCGGCGCGGCGAAAGCGAAGAGCAGCGGCGACAAGATCAAGTGCGCGACCGGACTCAAGATTCTCGGCGCGGCGGTTTTCAACGGTTCGGCGCTGACGGCGGACGAAATCGCCGCGTACGCATTCCCCTACGGACGCGAAGGCGTGATCTACGACTACGTCTTTCTTGGCACGGAAAGCGGCGTCTGGGAGACGCTGGCGAACTGGAAGAGGCCGCAGGACAAGATTCCGTATGCGCTGAGCAATGCCGCGTATGCGCCGGCGGCGTTTGACGGCACAGTGATGCAGAATGGCCCCGTGACGGCGACGGACCTCGAAGGCTGGCAGTTCAAGGTGGCGCTTTACAATGGTGCCAAGGTCACTGTCGGCGCTATCAACAAGTTGCAGGCCAATACGAGCGCGGAAGACGTCAATTCCATCCGCGTCGATGCGACATCCAAGCTGTACATCGGCGGCTGGGGCGCACGCGCCGGTACGATGCAGGGCACGACGAAGATTCAGGTGGATGCGCCCGACGGCCTTGAATTCGGGGCGGGAACGAAGAGCGAATCTTATACGTTCAACTATACGTTCAACTATTTTCTGAGGGGCGAAGGGTCGGTGAAGTTCGGCGGCGCGGTCGATCACGGCACGCACGCCATCAAGAGCGTGGAAATCGCGCTTGGCGAAATCGTGGAAGGGGGCGTGAAGGTTCTCCGCCGCAAGCAGCTCATCAGCTATGCGTCGGCGGGCGTCAACTTCAACACGAGCGGAGCCGTCGTGACGAACACGGCCGGCACGTCGGTGGAACCCAAGGTCTCCGCCCTGCCGTTCACGAGCGACAGCGCCGTCGGCGACTACCGCTTTGAAAAGACGGCGACGGGCCTTTACCTTAACTATGTAGATATGGTTCCGCCGCGGACGCCCGTCGCGCTCGATCTCGCCTTTACGCTCACGGCAAGCGGCAACACGATGACCGTCACGCCGAAAGCGACGATGATCGACGGCACGACGGAAACGTGGGACGCGGTGACGTGGACCGCGACGACGAAAAATTCGGCGCGCGGCAATGATACGTGCTATGGCGGAATGAATACAGGCTCGTTTCTCGCCTATTTCAGCAATGGCATCGCGGCGAAAGACGGCGTTGTCCATCCGAGCATCAATGTGAAGATGACGGACGAATCCGGCTCCAAGACGAACGGTGGCACAGCGTCTGGAAAGGAATGGTGGTCGATGGTGCTGGATGTCGCAATTCCCGATGGCGTCGAACCGATGGGCGTCGCGTCGATTCTGCCGCAGCTCTTCCTCTGCAACGCGACGGGGGCTGCTCAGACCGCGTATCAGGAATACAAGCTGATCGACTGCGATCTTGCGATTATTGACGGCGAGACGACGACCGCGACAACTGTCCTCACCAGTCAGATGGGCAATCAGCTGCGCAACACCGAGGCGGCGACGATTGCGGCGAATCCAGGGCGCTCGTTCAAACTCTTCATAAAGGCGCATGCACATACGGACAACAACGGCTTCTTCTCCGGCATTGACGGCGTGACGCTCACGCAGACGTTCGAGCGCCTTTCCGATGCGTTCGAGGCGACGATCAACGGCGAGACGGCGTGGGGCGACATCGTCTGGACGAAGACTTCTGATGGTTCGCCCGCGACGCTTCCCGAAAACTTGAGCATGGCCGTCCTCGCGATTCACGGCAAGGGACTCGTCACGGGGCTTGCGTCGTCCCCACTCGGCCTTGCGCTGGACGAATTCGTCGCCTGCGACGTCACGGCGGCGACGGCGACCTCGTTCTCTGGCGCGGGACGCTTCCTCGTGAAGGCCTCCAGCCTGACGTCCGCGACGACGCTCGACAGCTCCGTCCGCCGCGGCGTGATCGGCTATGGCGAAGCGGGCGAGACGGCGACGGGCGCGCTCACGATCAACTCCAATCCGTTCTACAGCTACGGAAACGCGACGCTCAATAATGCCTCCTTCTCGGGCGGCGGCGAAGTCTTTATCGAAAGCGGAAACCTGACGCTCAAGTCGTCCGGCGTACAGAACCGCTACTTCAAGTTCGCTCCAGGCGCGACGCTGACGATTGACGCCGACCTGACGCTGAAAAGCAGCAATTCCAAGGGCTACTACGGCAACGGAACGTTCGCCGTCGCGCCGAACCGCACGGTCCACGGCGGCTATCTCGGTGTAGATGCGAAGTTTCAGTATGGAAGCGAAGGGCAGCTGCGCCAGCAGATCGTCTGGACCGACCATGGCAAGGTCGGGGCGGACGCGACCCTGAAGTTCACCACGATGTCCACGACGCTCGATACGAACCTGACCGACTTCCTCGGTCGCTTCGAGATTGAAGACGGCGGCAGGATCGAACTTTATGCGCACGGCTCGTCCGCGCCGTATCTGACGCTGCCGGAAACGGATGTCGCGGCGACGTGCGATCCGACGGGCGGCGTGACGATGGGCTACGCCGCGGCGTTTGGCGACCTCGTGAAGCTCACCAACATCGGCTATGATACGAGCTTTACGTCGGCGCTGACGGGCGCTGACGGCTTCACGGCGGCGGAATCGCTGCCCGCCGGCACCTTCACGGCGTCGCTCTACGCGGATGTATCGGGTGCGCTGGGTGAGACGGTGCTGACGCTCGGCGATCCCTCCGCCACCGCGCTCCGCCTGCTCGCGAAGCCCGGCATGATGGCGCTCGCCGAAGTGAAGGGCGGTACGGTGCGCGAACTCGGGCTTCTTGCGCCGCGCATGAAGGGCTACCACCTCTACACGGTTGTGCGGAGCGGGAGCGAAACAGCGCTCTATTTCGACGGGACGCTGCAAGGCATCGACTTCTCGGTGACGGACGATGTGTCCGGCGCGTACACGCTGGGCGGCGGCCTCGCGGTGCGCATGGTGCGCGTCGAGGGCGCGAAGCTCGGCGCGGCGGCCGTCCAGACGCTCGCCGCGTCGTGGCCCGTCATCGACACGACGACGCCGCGCGTCAGTTCCGAATGGGCGGCGCAGTATCTGCCGCCGGATGTGGTGGAGCCGATTTACCGGCAGGATTACATTCCGACGAAGGACGAAATTGATGCGTTCATGGCGGCGCTGGACGCGCAGGCGGCAAACAAGAAGACGTTTCTCCAGAGTTATCTCCTGGGCCTCGATCCCGAGGACCCCGTGCCCGGCCATACGCGCGCCTACATCAACGAGGTGAAGTTCTCGGCAGACCCGATCGACTTCGCGCAGACGAACGCGACGGTTCTCCTTGAATACGCGAACCCGGCGGCGAATTCCGGCATCAACGTCACCTACCGCCTCCAGGCGCGCGGCGACCAGAACGCGCTCAAGCGCGACATTCCCGTGGTGGACGGCCAGGCCGTCATCCGCGACCTCGAAGCGGGCGGACGCACCGCGACAGCATACAAAGCGGTGACAGAAGTCGCGCCGAAGAAGCCGAACGTGATCTTCGTACTCGCGGACGATCTCGGCTACGGCGATGTCGGCTGGACGGTGCAGAACAAGCGCAAGGCGAACGGCGCGGACTGCTGGATCGAGACGCCGCACATGGACCAGATGGCGGCCGAGGGCTGCACGATGACGGCGCACTACGCGGCGTGCCCCGTCTGCGCGCCGTCCCGCGCATCCATCCTGACAGGCAAGCATCAGGGCGAATGCTCGCTGCGCGACAATCTCTTCGACTATCCGATCCTCGAAACGCGCACGATCGGCACGCTCATGCGCGAGGCGGGCTATACGACGTACGCGATCGGCAAGTGGGGCGTCGGCGGCGCGGGCGAATCGGGCACGGCCGCCACGGCGCGTCCGCTCGACCGCGGCTTCGACCATCACTACGGCTTCCTCGACCACGGCGCGGGGCACACGTACTACCATTACGACGGCCTCGTCAACGGCGCGTACATGGGCGTTGTCGAAGACCGCGAGCACCGCACCGACACGGCGCTCGGCATCTATTCGACTGACCTCTTCATCGCGCGCGCCAAGAAGGTGATCGCCGATCAGGTGGCCGAGAACAAGAAGAACGGGACGGACAAGCCGTTCTTCATGTACCTCGCCATCAACGCGATCCACGGCTCGAACGGCTCCTACCTCGACGCGAGCGTGCCGACGCACGTGAACCTCCACGTGCCGGGGCGTCCGTATCCCGACGCGACGCCGGGCGACGGCAAGCCGTTCGGCCTCGGCAGCGGCGCGGACTGGGACTGGCTCCAGGCGAACCGCGAAGAGATTGACAAGCGCAACACATGGAAGTATCCCTATACCGAGAGCTTCACTTCAAAGGCGAATAAAGAAGAACGACAGCGCTATGCGACGGGCATTACGCGCCTCGACGACGCGATGGAGGATTTGAAGCAGACGCTGATCGACCTCGGCATCGCCGAAAACACGCTCGTCATCTTCACTTCTGATAACGGCCCGACGAACGAATACGGCACAAATGTCGACTACTTCGATTCGAACGGCGACTTCTGCGGCATGAAGCGCGACGTGCTCGAAGGCGGCGTGCGCGAGCCGACGTTCATGTGGTGGCCCGGCCACATTCCGGCGGGCTCGGTCGACGACCAGCCGTCCATGAACCACAGCTGGTACAGCTTCCTCGAACAACTCGTCAAGAGCGGCGCGCCCGGCCAGCTCCCCGAAGACGTCTATACGGAGTACACGCACGGACAGCGGGGCAATCAGCAGGTGATGGTGCGTATCGGCGACTATGTGGGCGTCAATACGAACATCGGCGCGGGCAAGACGTTCGATGATATGACAATCAACGTCTATGATGTGGCGAAGGATCCCAGCCAGTCGAAGGACCTGAAGGACGACGAATATGTCGTCCGGGAAATTCTGCCGCGGATGCGCGCGCTCATGAAGTCGTACCACACGCTCTGGCGGCGTCCTGACAGCTGGGCGAACGGCGGCGCGGCCAAGAACTATGACCGTCCGTACGACACGACGAACAACGAGCGGGAAGGGGATAAAAGACCGTGAAAAACTTGATTGCCGTTTCTTTGCTCTTCCTGTCCGTTGCGGCTCTCGCCGCGCCGACGGACAACTGGATCACCTTCGGCCTCGACCGCGCCACCTACCTGGACGGCGCGGCGGTCGCCGACGGCGAGGAATTCGCGCTCGTCTGGACGGACGAGGCGGCCGTGACGAACGAGGTCCTGCGCCTCGCGCTCGCGGAGGACGGGTTCTGTCCGGTGACGCTCTTCAACGTGACGCCCGCGCAGACGGGCGGGCGCTTCCTCATCTATCAGCAGGACACGCGCGAAACGGGCGCGGCCGGCGCAAAGCTCGTCGCCACCGCCGAAGTCGCGACCGAGCGCGTCGTCAAGGCCGAACTCGTCCGCACGCTGACGCCGGTTACGCCGGGCGAGGCGGTCTCTGTCGCTACCGCGGAAGACGCCGCCGCGCTGCCGATTGAAATCGTTGACGCCGCTGCCAAGGCGGCCGGGCAGGAAGAGGTGGTCGTGAAGGACATCGTCCTCAACCCTGAGACCGGCAAGTACGACGTCACGCTCGTCATCAATACGGCGAGTGAGAAGTTCGTCGCGCCCGAAACGACGGTCGCGGAATTTGCGATTGCCGGGCTTGCCGCGATCGCGGAGAATGTCGGCGACGTGACGGTTGAGCTCCCCGCCGACAAGGTGACGCCGGGCCTCTACTATTCGGTCGAATACGCCGACAACGTCCGTTTGACCGGTGCGACCGAAACGGCGCGCAGCCTTGCCACGGCCGCGGGCGTCACCATCCGCGTGCCGAAAATCGAGGCGGCGACCCAGTTCTTCCGCATCGCCGTCAACCTGACGGCGCGGTAGGCCGTCAAAGTCCCCGTGCGGCGCGCAGGTCGCGCTGAAGTTCGCGCAGTTTCTCGGGGCGTTCTGCCGCGAGGTTGTGCCGCTCGCCCGGATCGTCGTCGAGGAAATAGAGCTGCGGCTCCTTCGAGTTGATCAGCTTCCACGCGCCCTTGCGGTAGCCCCACGGACCCCACGCCGGCTGTTCAACGAGGCTGTCGCGCCCCGCGTCGCTTGCGCCGAGCAGGACGTAGGAAAGTTCCTGGCTGTCGCCGCACGCGCCGTCGGGCACGTCGACGCCCGCGATCTTCGCGAGCGAACGCGCGAAGTCGGTCTGCGAGATGAGCGCGTTGTTTGTTGTGCCGGGCTTCACGTGCCCCGGCCACGCGACGATCATCGGAATGCGCGTGCCGCCTTCGAGCACGGTGTACTTGCCGCCGCGGAAGGGCGCCGCCGGATTGTCGTTCGCCCACGCGTCGTGCGCGCCGTCCTCGTAGCCGTCGCTGACGCGCGGCCCGTTGTCGCTCGTGAAGATGAAAAGCGTGTCGTCATAGCCCGCCGCGGCGAGTGCCGCGCGCACGCGCCCGAGGCAGTCGTCCATCTGCACCGTCGCGTCGCCGCGGATGCCGAGCCCGCTTTTGCCCTTGAAGCGCGGGTTGGGATCGCGCGGCACGTGGATGTCGTTCGTGGCGAAGTAGAGGAAGATCGGCTGGCCCGCGCTCTCCCGGATGAAGCGCTCCGCCTCGGCGGTGATGCGGTCGGCGAGGTCCTGGTCCTTCCAGCACGCCGCCGCGCCGCCGCGCATGTGGCCGATGCGCGAAATGCCGTCGATGATCGTCTTGTCGTGCTGACGGTCGGACGGGCGGCCCCACGCCTTGAGAAGCTCCGGGTTCGTGTGCGCGGTCAGCTCGCCCTCCCACTTTGTCTCGACGTTGTCGTAGCTCACCTCGATCGGGTCGGCCGGATCGAGATCGACGACGCGGCCGTTGCGGATGAACACGCACGGCACGCGGTCGGCGGTGGCGGCCATCACGAACGAGTGGTCGAAGCCGACTTCGCGCGGCGAGGGCGTGATTTCGCCGTTCCAGTCGATGGGCTCCTCGCCCGCGCCCAGCCCGAGGTGCCACTTGCCGATCGCGGCGGTGCGGTAGCCCGCGCGCTTCATCAGCACGGGCAGCGTGACGTTCGCTTCGCCGCTCCCTTCGACCGGCAGGATGAGCTTCGCGTCGCCGTCGAGGATGCGCGTGTCGGGGCGGCGGAAGGCGTAGCGGCCCGTCAGCAGCGAATAGCGCGACGGCGTGCAGATCGGCGTCGCCGCGTGCGCGTCGCAGAAGCGGCAGCCGTCGTGCGCCAGCCGCTCCAGGTTGGGCGTCGGCACCTTCGCCTGCCCGTAGACGGACGTATCGCCGTAGCCGAGGTCGTCGGCGTAGAAGACGACGATGGCTTTCGGTTTGGCGACGACGGCCGGCGTCACGGCGAGCAGCGCCGCGCCGATGAGCCATTTCGAGATGTGTGCGTGTTTCATATTCCCCTCCTTCACAGGCGGATATTGTATCATGCCGCGCCGCGCGAATCAACCCACGCCCGCGCGGAATATCCCCAGTTTTTGGAAACGCGACCGAGCTCTTGGAGAGGCGTGTGGGGTTTGGTCGGTTCTCAATTCCGCGCGGCTGCGGGGCGTAGCGCGCGTTTCACCTTCAGGCAGATCCTGCGGCGCGCGGCGGCTTGAGGACAAGCCGCCCTACCAGAGGCACCCTGTCAGTCCTATTTCGCGTCAATTGGTGGTAGGGCGCGTTGTCCTCAACGCGCCGGAATGCGGTGCGGCGGCTTGAGGACAAGCCGCCCTACCGGAGGTGCCCTGTCAGTCCTATTCCGTGTCAATTGATGGTCGGGCGCGTTGTCCTCAACGCGCCGGAATGCGGGGCATCTAGAGGAGCTAGACCGCCCGCTCTCGCGGGCTAATCTAGAATCCTAGACGTCTAGAATAGCGCGGCAGTTCTGCCGCGCGGTCTAGCGTAGTGAGCGCAGCGAACGGTCTAGAATAGCGCGCGTCGCGCGCGGTCTAGCTGAGCGAGCAAAGCGAGCGATCTCGAACTCTCGAGCGGGCGGGCCCGCTGCCGCGCGGGAATCTCCAAGAGCTTGGCAGCATTTCCAAAACTGCGGATATTCCCGCCGCGCGAAAGGTTGAAAATAAAATTTTCAAAAAAAATTCGCCCATGTACCCATTCGGGTAGGGCGGAGGTCCACGGCGTTTGCTATAATACCGCTAAAGATTGTTGCTCCGGCAATAAATAACAGCGAGAGAGAATGATTAAAAGCAGATGCACAAATGCCATTCAGGCCAATAAAAACGGGGGTGAAACCCTGTTCTCGACTGCTTTTAACACCTTAAGGGGGGGGGCAAAATCTCTGCTCCGCACAATCTAGCCGCACACACAATCCTTTTTATCCACGGGCATGGCATCGCATCCATCGCGAAGCCATGCTTTAGTTTTTCATGCAATCAAATAAATACATAATACAAAATGCATAATATAAGGAGAAAAAGAGAAATGATGAAAAAAAGAGAAATCCACAAACTCAAGTGGCTCGTGCCCTCGGCCGCGCGTCTCGCAGCCCTCGCCGTCGGCATTCTAGCGACCACTGGCGTGTGGGCGACGGACTACAAGTACATGCAAGTCTGGTCTGAGGACTTTGAATGCGTGGAGAACTACGATGCTAATTTATCCAACTACTTGTACGCGAACGGATGTTTTAGCGCGGAGGGTTGCCCAATAAGTTCTGATATAGCGAATTCGTCTGATTGTTCCATCTCTTACAGGTATCGCACTCTTGCAGATGGCACTACATCTATCTATGGTGCGGCTCAGCATTACAATAGGAGCTATCCAAGGGCGAGCGGAGCGCTGGTTACATTGCCGTCAATAGCGGCTACGGCTACCAATTGGCAATTGGAATTCGATTTTTATTCTGGCTCAGGTTCAAATAACGGTCAATATCCAAACGCGGTTGCAGTAAGAGGTTCCTCTTCTACTATCTTGACTTCATTTCAGGATAACAGCGGCAAGGGCGGCGATGAAAGTCAAAAAGTTGGCAAACTCTACAAAGGTGACAGCCTGACAACCCAGATAGGTAGCGATTATTGGGTTGCCCGACGTTCAACCGTTGGAGATAACGAGACGTCGGACTGGTATCACATGAAAATCACAGGCGTCTCTGGCGACATTGCGGGAGGGAACGGTACGCTTAAGGTTTCTTTGTACGACTATCAAGGGAATGCTGTATTTGAAGATGAAGATGCGGGAGATTTTGATACGGTCACAGGTATCAACCTGATTATGACGGCCGCAAAGGGAATTACTGTTTATGAGGGAATTGATAATGTAGTGTTCAAACTCGGATATTCAACTTCTGCTCCTGATTTGCCGACAATATCGGACAATGATGAAAATCAAAAAACAATAACCATAACGGCTGCGGCATCCGCGCCAAGTGGCTATACGTCAACTCTTTATTACAAAATAGGAGATAATGGCGCTGAGACTGTATATACGGAACCATTTCTCCTTGCAAACAGCGCTCGTGTATTCGCTTGGGAAGTATATGTGAACGAAAATGATCCAAGTAACACGCTCACGTCAGGAATTGTCAACGAATATATATATTCCAATCTAGCAACAATTCAACTCAACGCACCCACTATGTTTGAACGCAGGGGATTGAGGACTTTTTATATAGAGGCAAGCCAAGATGATAAACTTGGAAAGCCAGTCCCTGTCATCCACCTCCGTGATGCGGCGGGCAATGAATACACGCAATCTGGAAAGACTGTTCACATTGAAGTCCCAGACATTGATGCATCTTCAAGTTGGACTGCTTGGGCTGAATACGGCGAATACTCTGCATCAGAAACTCTTTCGTTTACAAAGTCGAGCTTTCCTGTTGACGAATATGCTGTGACTTTTGAGATCGATTATACAGAGATATGCAAGGCCAATTCTAGCAAGCCGACCAGAGGTACTGAAACAAAGGCGACAGATTCCAATAATGATAATTATGTGGAAATTTCCATTGGTAGCACCTCGTTGTCCAAAGACGATAAGATTTACTATAACGTTGATTCTTCTCAGTTCAGCAATGGTGGCGTAAATGGTCTTGCCCAATGGAATCGTAACGGTTTCATCTACTTAAAGGAACTTTCTGCCAATCAAGTCCTGTACGTAAACAGTTCAAAAACAGCAGAAAATAAAATGAACCTTGTAGCTGGGACTGGAAATCTTGCAAAATCTGGAAAAGAATACTTCTTTACGCTGACAGGAGCTGGAGATGTTGCGGCACAAGTGTTCTTTCAGGATAGTAACACACGTTATTTATATGCAGTTCGCGTATATTCACCAGCCGTGGCGAGTGTTGATGGTATAGGTGTCGCGACGCTTGATGAACTGGCAACAAAGGTTGTCGCCGGTTCCGTCGTGAAGCCGCAGAATTCCACGCCGGTTGCATCGATTGAAACCAATCTTGCATCGGGTCTTTACCTTGCTGACAATAATGATGGAACATACACAGCGACAGCGTTCAATGCGCCGACGGCAGAGGTGACGGCAGTCAGCGGTATTAACCAGACTGTCACGATAACAGCTGATGATGGCCTGAGCATCTATACGTCAACCGACGGCGAAAACTACACGCTTTTGGAAGGCACTACGCTCACGCTTTCGTCCGTTGCTAACCCGCTTTATGTCAAGACGGCGATAACATCCGCAGGCGGTGCACTTGTTTATTCGGCGGCAGTGACACTCGTCGTCAATGCCGGCACGGCAGTGAAATGTGCAACGCCTACATCGGTGACAGCGCGTGGACTTTCTGCTCTTTATGTGAACGATTCGCAGTCTAGCGTCACGCCCGTCAAACCATCCTCCTACAGGACGATGTACAAAATTGGCGACGGCGAAACTAAAGAGACCACAAACCATTACATTGATTTCGAAGAGGGAAATGGTACGGTCATCACCGTATGGTGCGAGGCGGATGGGTACGCTAATTCGGACACTGTATCGTTCACAGTGTCGCGCCCCTCGGCGGATTATTATGCTGTACGCGATGAAGCGGATTTGGCAGCTTGGACGCGGAAGAACAAGGGCGCGACCACGCACCTCTATTCCGGGGATGATGTTGAGAAATTCACTACTTCAGGCGACTTTGAATTCATGCCAATTTCGTTCGATTCGGCGGATAAATTGTGCTCTGGCGTAGTGTGGGGAACGGCAAAGGACAACAATAATAAGTCGCGCTGGTACACAGTTGATTCTAAGGGCGTATATACCTACTCGATAACGCAGCTTATTGCGATCAAGGATTGCAAGGCTGGCGACCTCATCTACTTTAACTCTGTTGCCGCCAAATTGCCTCCAGCTAAATCAAACTATTATTGCGATGCGAGCGCAATCAATTCCAATCTTGCAGTTGCAGATAGCATATCTGGAGGGAATTACGAAAATTGGTACACAGTGCAGGCCGACGGCAATGCGTACATCATGGTTGAGCAAGGGAGCGGCAATGCAGTCTTTGCTATCCGTGTGTATTCTCCAGCTGCGGCCAAGGTCAATGGCGTAGGGTATGTGACGGTTGATGCAGCGATTGAAGCGGCGGCGGAGTCGGGCGGCAGTGTGGAAGTGGTTGATGGCAGCACGCTGAGCGGTCAGAATATCACATTGAAACCTGGAGTCGCAATAACGGGTCTCGGCGAAACATCGGTCGGTAATATCTCAATAACGACAACTGTCGGTTCTGAAACGGTTGATATCACCTCCTACTATACTGCCGAGTCGCTTGCGGTGGTTAATGGCAAGATCGAGCCGAAGCTGGCGGATTCCGTGCAGGTCGGTTTTGCCGACGGCGAGTCGACCGAGGCGGCGCAGATGTCGGTTGAGGAAGGGAATGTAAAGAGCACATTCAAGTTGCCGGGCACGAATGTGAAGAAGGGGCTTTACTACGGCGTCGGGACGGTAACGGATCCGGATGGGACGGTTGTTGCTGTTGTGGCCGAGAAGCAGGCGACGGCGGACAACCAGGCGATCTCGCTTGATGCGGGCACGCTCGACTTCGGCACGGGCAATGTCCTCTATTACAAGTGGAGCGTGAGCGACACGCCGCAAAAGACCGCCGCCGAGTAAGCGCGTGTGAAACGATTTTGGACGGTCCTTTACTCTCTCTCTGGCCGTCCGGAGCTTCCTACCCCCTGGAGGAAGCTCCTTTTTATTTTCGGGATCTGACCTCGGTTTTGTGAACATGCGTATCCGCGTTCGTGAATACGCGTATCCGCGATCGTGGGGAGGGCTCGCCCTCGGCTAGGCCGCCCGCTTGCGCGGGCTAATCTATTGCTCCGGCAATTAAAGGGTTTGATTTGCATCAGGGAGGGACGGGCTCTGTCCCGTCCGTCATATGTGGCCGCGACGGAGCGCGGCCCTCCCAATGAATCAACCCCATTTGTTGCCGTTTCTATAGAATCCTAGACTTCTAGAATCCTAGAATTCTAGATCAGCTCGGCAGCCTTTTACCAAGGTGGGGCGTCGTGTCCAAGAGTAAACGCGTGTTCTGAAAGTAACTGCACGAAATACAACTCCGATCGTTTGGGCTCACGC
>DFLH01000035.1:10794-22631 GCA_002373695.1 Verrucomicrobia bacterium UBA3624 | reverse complement strand
TCTGAATTGTAGAGAATGATGCCATGATAGACAAGCTCCCACAGCGGAAACACGCCCTTGATAAGCGGACTCGCCTTGCCTTTCAGCAGATTCTGGATGTCACGCCCGACATAGTTGATATAGTCGATGTTTCCCGCCACATGGTCAAAACCGGCCTCGCTCGCCGCCCCGCCCATGAGTTCCCTGCCGTAGGCAAGGATTCGGTTCTGCAGCTCCGCCGTCCTTTCTGGCGTGCAGAGATGCTTCGGATCGCCGCATGGGATCGGATATGTCGCCGAATACACATCAATGTAGTGCGGCCCCCTGATGCCAAGTGCGGCCATCTTGCGCATCTCGTCGGGCAGCCACCTTTCCCATGCGCACCGCTGGCACACCCAATAGCATTGACCGCCAGCCCAAAGTCCGCCCTTGTAGAACGAACCATCCGCGAACTTGCAGACCCAATCCTCGTCCCATTTGCGGGAACACATGTAACCATCCGTGTTTGTGGCATGAAGAGCAAACTGAAAACCAAGAGCCTTGGCCCTTTCGATCAGCCGCCTGTACGCCTCCTCTCCGCCGGCCTCGGCACCGACGGGGAAATGTCCCGGAACGCGCCCGTCATAGCCGCCGTCCTGCCAACCCGCCGAACAGATCGAAAGCTTGTCAATGCCCGTATCCTTCAGCGCCTGAAGGAACTCCTCCGTCACGCCAAATGGCATGTGCACCGCTATCGGCGGCTCTTCGCCGACCTTGTAGAACGTCTCCTTGTCAGGAATCGGTTTCGCCGCATGGGTTTGGATACGCACGACGATCGCGTCGCACAGGTAGTCAAGCTCAGGATTGAGCCTGTCCTTTATCGTGCGCACCGCCCCCTGATCAAGCTGGTATTTCCTGTATGCGCGGGCAACGCCGTTGTAATCCGCCTCCGCGCCATCCAGACGGTGGAAGTCCATCACAATGTCATCATAGTAGTTTCGGAAGAATCTGCGTACCTCATCGCACCGGAACCGCGCATATGTCTCATATTCGCCATCCTTGGCCATCGTCACGAAATCGTAGTTGAAGCGCCATGTCTTCACGTGTGCATACCACATCGTGCCGCCTTTCTTCATGGCATAGATCGGCATCACCTGGCGCGCGGCTATTACACTCCCGGACGCCTTGTCGAAAAACCCGTAGTTGCCGCGTCCATCCAGCCAGTAGCCGTCAGTGTCCTTGCGGGCTTTCATGAACGGCGGAACGATCTCCACGCACGTCGCATCGGAGGGAATCTCGCCCTTCGGCACGGTCACACGGAAGTCGGCGGCGTCCGTGCGCACCATATCTATGGATCTTGACTCCGTGCGTGACGGCTTCTTCGTGTCACCCCACAAAATGCGGAGCTGCGCCGTATCGGCGAGTCCAGCGCAGACCGCCACGGCGGCCATGAGCGAAAGAGCATACTTTTTCATCGCTACAGCACGAATGTGCATTTCGCTCCCTTGATATCCGCCATCCGCGCGTCCCAAACGGGATTGCGCTTCTCCTGCGGGACGGGACTGCCGAGGAAGAAATCCTTCTGCACGAATTTCGCCTGCGCCACTTTGCGGCCGTGCCACTTGCCGGCGGCCACGCGCATCGTGACATATCCGATGTCGCCCCAGCATCCGTTGGACGGCAGTGTCAGCCACGGCACGGTCCTGGGTTCACGCCAGTTGGCGACATTCATTTTCCAGATGTGGTCGTGGCCGTGTATGTAACCGCGGCAATTCGGGAATTTCACGATGTAATCATGCAAACGTTTTTTCCCGTCCGCGCCGAATTTCAATTCGTAGATTGGATGGTGCGCTCCTATGAAGAAAGGGCGCGGCCATTTTGGCAACTCCGAAAGCACCCACTCCTGCGAAGCGCTCGACAGCGCGCCGGCCGCCGGATTCCACGCGTCGACTTCGTCCTTTTCGTTCAGGGAATCGAGCATGACCAGATCGTAATCCGGCAAAGACGTGACGGTATGGATCGCGCCGGGGACGAGCGTGCGCTGTTCGTATTCGGGCCAGACTTCGAGAAACGCCTTGCGATGGTCGTGGTTGCCCATACCGATGGTCAATTTGATCCCGGCGTCGATCAGCAGCTTCAAATCCGGATACGACCGTTTGTAGTCGACCAGTCGCCCCTGCAGATGCGCGAGGTCGCCGAAAATGAACACATGGCGCGGCAGCGGCTCCATGCGCAATATTTCCGCGACATTCTCTTTCAGCCAATGCCGCATGGTGGTTTTGAACGGCTTGCCGTTTCCCGGGTCGTTGTCAAGACCGTTGACATGAACGTCGGAAAGGAATACGGCGAACGTCTCGTCGAAATCCGCAGGCGCAGCGGCGAACAGCCGGCGGGGCGTCACCGCCGCCGCCAGCCCTGCCGCAAGCAACCCTTTTGCAAAATCTCTGCGTGTCGTACGCATTTCTGCCGTCAACGAAGTATGAGCACCATTCCGAGCGGCATCATCGTGACCTCGGCCGAGGCTTCTTCGCCAAGCACTTCCACGCCATCCTTGAGAAAGACAGGCGTGACGCAATAGACGACGGGATTCCCGCCCACCGCCTTCGGGCGCTCCCACACGACGGTGACCTCCGGCCCGGTCGCGCCGGCAAGCACGACGCCGTTACGCGTCCAGACATAGCGGACGGCACCCGGCGCGAACGCCGTCAAGGTCGCCGTCCTGCGCGGCTTCACGGACACATCATCGGCAGGTTCGGTCGTCAGCACGGTCTTCTCGCCCGCGAACTTGCCGTAGCCATCTCCGCCGCCGTATGTGAAGGCGTTGCTTCCCGAAACGGTGCTTGTGACCACATCGCCCGTCATCGTGTCGTAGAGGCCAACCGTCTCGCCGTTCTTGTAGGGCAGATATTCGTGGACGAGCGCACCCGCCTCGTAGATGCGGAAGGCGTAGAGCTTCATCTTCGTGCGGTTCGCGTAGGTTCCTGTCGCGTCCGTTCCATTGGCGAAGAGATATATTGGAATATCGACCACCTTCGAGCAGACAGTTGCGCTGGTGAACGCAAACATCTTGTAGCCAGAATATCCGCACTCGTGATTAGCGATGTCGAGGACGGCGACATGACGATTCAAATCAGCCTTGACACCGGTTATCTGCGCCGTCCATGAGTCGCCCGCGCCGAATGCTACGTTGCCATTCCCCTGAACATAGATTTCGGAGCTGGGAGCACCGGACGCCGCCGCGCCGAACGGACGTTTTTGCGTGCCAATTTCCGTAAACTGGTAGTCAATCTCGTAACGCGTGTTCGGCGTCGTGTGATAGCCAAGGTTGATGGCCTGCGTGCCGTCCGACTCGATGTACGCATCCTCGGCGCGCATAGCCGCCACAAAGAACGCGTCGTTCAAATCGTTGTTCACGGTGTAGCCTGTGAATTCATTAGAACTCGCCTTGACGAGAACCTTGCCCTGCACCTTGTCGAGAAGCGCATACGAGCCGCCCTGGCAGATCGGCACATAGTCGCGTACAAGAACCCCCTCTTCGTAAATCTTGAAACCGTAGATACGAGCCTTGCAACTGTTCGCGTTCATTGTGGAATTGCAAAGGAGCTTCAGCGTGTTGCTTGACTTCTCAAGCACCTTGCCGTTATCGGCAATATTCGCTTCTCGAATAGTCATTCCACTCGTCTCTACTTTCGCCTTCAGGTTGTATGCATCCAGAGTCAACGTACGTCTAACATGCGGAGAATAAGGCACATTAAGTGTTTTAAACTGATCAAGACCGCATGCGTAAGCGACATCCCCCTGGCCCTTGTCGCCGTTACCATACATGCGCATATACATTTTCCCGTCGTTCTTGGCTGTCTGATCAGTGCCAGCCTCGAACGGGAACTGCTGCGGAGAAGCTTGTTGCATAAGAAGCATAAAGTCGCAGACGATGCAAGTGTTGCTCGTCACATAGTATCCTGTATCGAAGTAGCGTCCGCCGGTCGGATTCTCGACATAAGGATCCTCGTCGAGCGTTTCGACGGCGCCGCCGGCGATGAGTCCGTCGCCGGAGTAGAAATTGCCGTCGTCGTCCTTGAAGCCTGCCACTCCGCCCTTGACCGCCGGGGTGAGCGTCAGCACGGGCGAACCGTTCTCGTAGAACTTCACGCCGTAGATGCGAGCCTTCGCGTGCTGCTTGTTGTGGCCGTATGCGTCCGTCGCGGAGCCGAAGAGAAGAACCGGCCAATTCGCAGTCGCATTGAGCGTCCAAGAAGAGACGAAATCAGCTTCGGCCTCTACTGCTCCGTTCGCCCCCTTGAGCGTCAAGTGGCGATTTGGTCCGTCGAACACCGCCGTATGGCGGGCTAAATCCGGCGGCGTCTGAGGCGAGAGAAGATTGTTCGCATTGTTGTTGTGGTCGCCGTCGTGCATTTCCATTACAATCTTCTCGTTCGACGAGCACCAGAGAATCGTCGAAACTCCCGCGGCGGAACCGTAGCCGCCCATTACGATGCCGCTATTTACGAAACTGGCGAGCTGGTAGTCGATTTCGATTTTCGTCGTGGGCTTGACGAAATAGTAGGTGTTGACGACGGAGTAGAACGAGCCGTCGGACTCGATGAACGCATCGCCTTCTTTAGAGGCTCCCGATAGTTTCGTCGGGGCGTTCGCGCTGGCCGTGAGACCACCGCAGGTGTAGAAGCGACCAGTCGTAAGATCCTCGAAACCGGCAGCGCCGTCGATGCAACGCGGCGCGAGGTCGCGCAGAAGCGTGTCGCCAGCCCAAATCTTGAGGCCATAGACCTTCATCTTCGTGCACTGCTTGAACGCGGAGCCGTCATCCGCGTCCGTGTTGCCGAAGAGGGCGAGCGGACGCGTCGCGCATTTCGTGCAATCGGCTTTCGTATTGCCGTATCCATACCAGTTCGTCGTCACGCCGGTTATGTAAGCGTTGCGGAGGGCGACATTGTCGATGACAACCGTATGACGCGCCGTGTTTGTGGCAATGCCGGTCGATACATTGTTGAAATTCGTATCAGTGCCACCGGCGAGGGCGATGTTTCCACTGCTGTTGATATAAGCCGAAAAACGAGGCAAGCTGTCCTTCGTATCCTGCCCGAAGAGCCGGTACTGCAACTCGTTCCCCTCCAGAAGCGCGTAGTCAAGCGCAATCTTGAGTTTAGGCGAGGCGCTGATGCCGAGGTTGATCGCGCTTGTGCCGTCCGATTCAACGTAAGGGTCGTCGTCGATCGTCGCAATGTCGCCGCCAGTGGCGAATGTCCAGGTTCCTTTGGCGCGTGTGTCATAGAGGAATGTACCGGTTTCGGCATCGTGAAGACCGGCGATGCCATTCTTGATGGCGGGCGAATAGTCGTGGAGAAGCGCGTATGTCTCGCCATTGTCGTCGCTCTCCCAGATCCTTGCGCCGTAGATTTTCACCTTTGCACCCTGCTGCGCACTGTTACCGGAGGCGTTGTTGCATGAAGCGAAAAAGGCAATCGGCCAAGCTGCGGTTTTCGTGTATGTCCATGAACTATTGAAGTCCGCCTGACTTTGGACGGTTCCATCTGGTGCGAACATCGTCCCCTTCTTCTTGGGAACGTCGATGACCATCGTATGGCGCGCTGTATCGACGAGAACATTCAAGTTTTGTCCTTGCCATCCGCCATCCTTGCCGCAGAACTGGAATTTCTTGGACTGTGTTTCCGGCTGAGCGTAAAGAAGAACGGAGAAATTCGGATCCCCGTAATTGCCGAAAACGCAGTCCTTGCCCTTGATGGCTTCCGTCAACTGGAAATCGACTTCAATCTTCGTCTTCGGCCCCGGATAGTAGCCCGTGTTCATGAACTGCGTTCCGTCGCTCTCGATGTATGCCGAAGAGGCGCTGAGACATGCGGCCGCCGAAACCAGCGTCGCGAGGATCGCTCCGAATCTTTTTGCTTTCATGCGAGGTTCTCCTTGTTGTTGCTTCCTGAAGGCGGGTTGCCGTTTCGAACGCCGGCCGAACGACGCTCCCCAACCTTCCGCATGCAATTATACACCCAGACCGCAAAAGCGCGCAATATGTTTCATGTTGTAATGTTGAACGGAATAAGTTGTAGAATTCATTACGTCCAGATTGTGATATACTACCCGCGTATGAAGTCACCTTCCGTTCTCGTGATGATGGAGCCCGTAAGCCTTCCGCGGCTTGAGGGCATCGCGCGCTTTGCCCGCGAACACCGGTGGAACCTGATGCTGGACGACCGCCTCACCGGCGGCATCTCCAGCTGGCGCGGCGACGGCGTGATCGCCACGCTCCGCCGGCGCTCCCCGCGTCTCGACGCCGTGCGCAAGTTCAGGCGCGCCGGCATTCCCGTCGTCGATCTCACCGTCGAATGCCAGAATCTGAAGGTCCCGCGCGTCATCTCGGACCACACCGCGATCGGACGTCTCGCGGGCGAACACTTCCGCGAACGTGGCTTCACCAACGTCGCCTGGTTCTCCTCCGGCTGGTCCGAGGTCCACCGACGCCGCTACGCCGGCTTTTCGGAGGCGTTCGCGGCAAAACCGCCGCGCCTCGGGATCCAGCGCCTCCGTCGGCGCCTCGCCGCCGCCGAGAAGCCGGTGGGCATCCTCGCCTACAACGACACCGACGCCGCGCAGGTCGTCGCTGCCGCGCGCGAACTGGGCCTTGCCGTCCCGGACGAAGTGTCCGTCCTCGGCATCGGCGACGATCCGTTCCTGTGCGAGAACCAGTCGACGCCGATCTCAAGCGTCCGGCAGGATCTCGCGCGCGGCGCCTACGAAGGAGCCGCGCTTCTGCAACGGCTGATGGACGGCGGAACGGCGCCGTCGGAGCCGGTGCTGATTCCGCCGACCGGGCTCACCTCGCGCGCCTCGACCGACACCCTCGCGCATCCCGACCCGTACGTCCGCGCCGCGCTCGTCTTCATCAACAAAAACATCGGCAGGTCCTTCGGCGCGCCCGAGATCGCCGCCTCGCTCGGCCTCACGCGCCACCGGCTCGACCACCTCTTCGCGGAGAAGTTCGGGCACTCGGTCGGCGATGAAATCCATGCGCGGCGCATCGCCCGCGTCAAGCGGCTGCTCGCGGACCCGGCCCTGTCGGTGAAGTCAATCGCCGAGGCGTGCGGCTTCTGCAACGTCGCCTATCTCTCGAACGTGTTCCGCCGCGAAACGGGCCTGTCGCCGCGCGCCTGGCGCGCCAGGGGCTAGGCTAGGCGAACGCCCGCCGCGCGCGCGTCGCCGCAGCCGACAGACCGGCTACGGCGAACAATCCCTTCGCGAAATCCCTGCGCGTCACGTGCATACAGGCGTCACCTTAGTATCACCTTCATTCCAAGCGGCGCGTTCGTGACCTCGACGGTCTTGGGCTCGCCGTCGACTTCTGTGCCGAAAACGTTGTAGACTGGCGTTACTGTGTATGTATCGACGGTGTTGCCTGTGCGGCGCTTCTCCCAGGAAACGGTCAACTCGCCGTTCGCGCCGTCCTCGACCGCCTCGCCATTCTTCGTCCACTTGTACGAAACAGCGCCAGCGGCATTTGCAATAATCGTCTTGGGCTCGCCGGTCTTCGTCAGCGTCACCGCAGCCTGCGGCTCGACAATCCACTTCTCCCCGCCATCGACGCCCTTACCGCCAATCGTCGGCCAGGCGGGATTTGTCACGCCGCTCTTCGCAGTCTTGGTCGCTACATAGCCGGTCTTTGTATCGCGAAGGCTGACGACCTCGCCGCTCTTGTACGGCAGGAACTCATGGATGAGTTCGTCATTCTCGTAGATGCGGACGGCGTAGACGCGGGCGTAGGAGGTCATGCTCTCGTTATAGGGGATGCCGCCAAACACTCCCATCTCATGAGAACAATCAGGAGAATTCGTCAAGTTCGCTTCACTACTGACTGCTACGCTGTTCGTAATGCCGTCAGTGACATAGGCGAGTTGCCTATTCTTCATATCCATTACCGCCGTATGACGCTTCAAATCTGCGATAATGTCAGGAGTCGACTGATGCGCTTTGCTGTTTCCATCAAAGATAAACTGTATCTTCCCTGAATTCCCGTTATTGTTCCAACAGCAATATCTAATCCCTGTGACATAGTCATTCCATGCCCCGCAAATAACTGTGCTCTTTGTCAGACTAAGCCATTGATAATCACATTCAATGCGACTACTCGTTTTGGCCTTGTAGCCAAGGTTAAGGATCGTCTTGCCGTCGTTCTGGATATAGGCGTCCTTGCGTCCCTCTATCGCGCCGCCACACTTTAACACACCGACATTCGCAGTCGCCGTAATGAAGCCGCCGGCGCCCTTGACATCCTTGAGACCGATGACGCCATTGTTTACATACGGCCTGTATTCACGCACAAGGGAGCCCTCCTCGTATATCTGGAAGCTGTAGAGCCGCGCCATACAGCAGTTGACTTTGCCATTCGCGTTGCTGAGAATCTTCAGCGTTGTACTGGACGGATTCGGGACGCGGGCGGCTGCGGAAAGCGTTCTTTCGGAAACGGTCTTGCCGTACATCGCGACCGAGACCTTGCCTTTATAGGCGTCAAGCGTCAGCGTGCGACGAACATTCGGAGCAAACCAGATTTCTTCTTTGCCGCTGTCGTCCGGATACACTCTCTTATACTGATCGCCTCCGCACGCGTATGAAATGCCGCCCGTGCCGGTTGTTCCATTGGCGTACATGCGCATAAACATCTTGCCCGAGTCGTTTGCGGAAGACCCGTCGCCGGCCTCGAACACGAACGACTGTTCTGCCTTTTGCTTGAGCGGCCTGAAGTCGCAGACGATGCATGTGTTGGAGGACACCTTGTAGCCCGTGTCGAAGGAAATCTCGGCACCAGCCGTCGTCGTGTCTATGTAGGCGTCGGTCTCGTCCTCTTCCGGCGTGTTGTCGCTAGCCGTTATGTTGCCGCCCGAGATGAACATGCCTGTCACGCTGTCCTTCAATCCAGGGACGCCGTTCTTCAGGCACGGCGCGAAATCGTGGACGGTCGTCCACGCGCCGGAGCCGTCATCCTTTGCGTTCTCGTAGATCCTCACACCGTAGATGCGGCCTTTGGGAATGCGCTGGTTCGAATTTCCGTAGGCATCGGTGGAATGGCCGAATATCATGAGAGGACATGTGACTTTATTGAAGTTCCACGACCAGTCCGTCTTGCTGGCGAGACTCGCGGATCCCTGCACAAGGCCGTTCGGCGCGCGCATTTCAACATGGCGGCCCGGAATGTCGATGACGGCCGTGTGGCGGCGCGTATCAACGGATACCGCAGGCGAGAGTTCCAATCCGTTATAGCCTAAATCCTTCGCAACCAGTTTGTATGTGCCAGCTGTACCATTGTTAAGATTGAGCGGGCGGTAGATAAGGAGAGAATAATCTGCAGTGGAATAGTGGCCGAACGGAATATCTTTGTCTTTCGCCAATGTCATCTCCCGGAAATCGACCTCGACCTTCGTCCGCTTGTTCGGGAAGTAGCGCGTGTCTATGGCAGAGTAGGCGGAGCCGTCGTTCTCGATGTAGGGATCGTCCTCGACCTCCAGCAATTCACCGCCGTATGTGAACGCAGCGGAAGTCCCTGGCGCATTCGAGAAAAAGTCGCCTGTCTCCGTATCGTAGAATCCCGCGTAGCCGCCCTTCATCGCCGGCACGTAGTTGTGGACCAGCGACGTTACGCCGTTCTCCGTCTCCCAGATCTTCACGCCATATATCTTGGCCTTGACGGCTTGCTTCGGAGTGCCCGCCGTATCGGCGCTTGCGCCGAAAAGGAGAAGCGGCCAGGTTGACGTATTGTTATACGTCCACGCCTCCGGAAATTCGTAGTACGCCTCTGGATTCCCGCTAGAATCATACAGATCCGCCCGTTCTCCTGGTGCGTCGATTACCATCGTATGACGCTTGGTGTCCGAGCCGGCAAGTGTCGTAGTGCTGCCCGACACGATCATCTTGGCATATCCCTCATGGGTACCGTCTTTCAACTCGGCGAAGATACTAGTCGTGTTTGGGCAGTAGATCAAACACGTGACAGTCGCGCCGGCATTATAGTGCCCGATGAGGCAGTCGTTGCCGCTCTTGATCTCAGTCATCTGGAAATCGACGGAAATTTTGGTCTTTCCGCTTGCGTGATAGCCGGTGTTGATCGTATTCGCACCATCTGACTGGATGTATGCGGCCTCGGCGAAGGCGCCGAAGGAGGCGCTAAGCGCGATTATTGCGGCGGTAAGTAGGCGAAATTGCCCCCACCCCCGCATTCCGATCAGTTTCAGCATTTTCATGTTGTTGTTCCCTTTCGTTTACCGTCCTTGTACAACGCAACTCACCTCTGAGCCGCATCGCCTGATCTATAATATAGCATAAATTCTTCTGCTCGGCAAGCAGTTCGCCCGCTTTTGTATGTTGTAATATTGAAGAGTGAAAGTTGTAAAATTCAATACCGGCAGAGTTTACGGAAACTACCATGCCCCGCTCTTATCTCTCGAACGTGTTCCGCCGCGAAACGGGCCTGTCGCCGCGCGCCTGGCGCACGCGAGGCTAGGCGAACGCCCGCCGCGCGAACGCATCCAGCTGCCCCGTGAGGTCCAGGAAGTCGAGCGCCATGTAGCGGTCGCGCATGTAGACGGTCTTGCGCACGTCGGCAAGCGACGCTTCGACGGTCGAGCCGATCCCCTCGGGCGTCGTCGGCGCGCCGACGACCTTGAGCCGGCGCTCGATTTCCGCCGCGCTCACCATCTGCGCCGCGAGACGCGCCCTGATCTGCGGCCAGCGCGCCTTGAAGTCCTCCAGCCGCGCGCGCGTCGCCGCGCGGCCGATGAACTTCGCGCGCGCCGCCTTCACGCCGATGTCGGGGAATTTCGTTCCGGCGAACATCGCCCGCCCGATCCGCTCCTGCTCCTCCAGCGGCTTCCAGTTGGCCAGACACGCCTCCACGTCCAGCCGGGAGTAGTCGAACGCCAGAATCTGCTCGTAGACGCGGCACATGAAGAGCGTGAACACGCCCACCTGGATGCCGTGCGGCACGATCTCGCCGTTGAAAGTGTGGTCGCGCATTTCAAGAAGGTGGCTGAACATGTGCTCCGCGCCGGAGGCCGGGCGGGAGCTCTGCATGTCCTGCATCGCGAACCCGCCGAGCATCAGCCCTTCGACGAAGCGCGTCAGGGGGGCGGTCTTCATCGCGACGACGCCCTCGGGGTCGCCGACCGCCGCCTTCAGGCCGTCCTGCACCGTGTGCCACGCCGGATCATGCCATTGGGCCGCGCCCAGTTCGGCGGCGAGAATCCAGTCCGCGCCCGCCGGCACCTTGGCGAGAAGATCGGCAAATCCGCTCGCCGCCATCCACGCGGGCGCGGTGCGCATCACGTCCAGATCGGCGATGATCACGCGCGGCGCGGGACAGGGATACGTCTGCTTGGCGCCTTCCGGACTGCGCAGCGCAGCGCCGAAGCTGGAATAGCCGTCCACGCTCGCGGCGGTCCCGACGGTGAGATACGGCAACCCCAGCTCGCCCGACGCGCGCTTGGTGACGTCGTTCACGACGCCGCTGCCGACGGCGACCGGCACAATCTTTTTCCCGTCCCGCTCGACGCCCGCCGCCTGGATGGCCGCGCGCACCTCTTCGGCATACCGGTAGTCGCCGTGGAAGATCTTTCCGCCCGGTTCAAGGACATGCTCGACGACCTCGACGCCCTGCGCGCGCAGCAGGTCCGCGACGCGCACGCCCGCCGCCGCGCGGGTGCGCGGGTCGTCCACGACGAGGGCGCGGCCGGCGCCGGGAAAGAAGTCCCTGAAGAGGCGCGCCGTCTCGTCCAGCGCGCCGTCTCCAATCAGGCATGCCTTCGTGTCTGTCGCGCGCTCCAGCGCGCGCGCGATCGTTTCGCTGCACATGTCCATTGCCG
>DFLH01000035.1:0-10678 GCA_002373695.1 Verrucomicrobia bacterium UBA3624 | reverse complement strand
ATCGCGGTGTTGTAAATTCGGCGCGTCAAACTTGTGGAAATGACACACCGCCCGTTCACGCCCCGATCAGACGCCGCGCGGCGGCGAGGGCCGCTCCTTGCTGAAAAGCCCATCGACGAGCGAGACGTCCGGCGGCGCGCCGCCCGGCCGCGTGCAGGCCGCGGAGCCCGCCGCGACGGCCCAGCGCGCGGCGTCCGCGCACGGCGCGCCGAACGTCCGCCAGCACCACTCGGCCAGCAGCGTGTCGCCCGCCGCCGTCGTGTCCGCGACCGCGACCTTCGGCGCGGCGACGAACTCACCGTCGAACCACGCCCCCGCGCCGCCGTCGGAGATGATCGGACAGGTGCAGACCTTCTTCAGTTCGTCCGTCGCCTTCAAGAACTCGTCGCGCGTCTTCGGAACGAAACCGACAAGCGGCTCGCACTCCTCGGCATTCGGCTTGATCACGTCGGGATGCGCCTTGATGCCCTCCACGAGCGCAGCGCCGCTGGCGTCGAGCACGACGGTCAGGCCGAGCGACTTGAGACGCGCGACGGCCGCGGCGTAGAAATCCTTCGGAACAACAGGCGGCAGCGAGCCCGAGAGAATGGCGACCGCGGGCGGCGTGACGGATGAAAGCGGCAGCAGCGCATCAAGGGACGGCACGGCGGCGAGGCCGGGAAATGCCGCGCGGTTGAGTTTCACCGACCCGCCCGGCCAGACGATCATCTCGTTTCGCCGCGTTGCGCCTGGCACGCGCACGAATCTGTCCTCGATGGCGTACTTCGCAAGCTCTTTGACGAAAGGCCTGTCGTTGTCCTCGCCGAGCAGTCCGCCGCAGGCGACCTCCGCGCCCCGGATCGCCAGCCAGCGGGCAACGTTGACGGCCTTGCCGCCGACGTTCTCCTCCTCGGCGACGTCCTTGAAGATTTCGCCCGCGCCCTGCGGCGCGCGCGGCAGCGTGACCGTCGCGTCGATGGCCGGGCTCATGCAGAGGCAGAAGAATTTCATGGCGCGTGGACAACTCCCTGAAGATAGTCCTTGTAGACCGTGTCGTCCTTGCGGACAAGACCAATGTTGATGCGCGGATCGCGCAGGTAGCCGCCGCCTCCTTTCTCGCCGACTTCAAGAACGGTATTGACCGCCTCGGCGCCCCTGAAGCCGATCTGCATGTTCGCGATCTGCGCCCTGAGCCTTCCCTCGCACTTCACCGCCGTGTGTCGGCGGCCTTTCGAGGGGGCATACCAGAACGCGATGCAGGCATCCATCACGGTGTTCCCTGCTGTGCGGCCGAACAGGAAGCCGGTGGAGAAGTGGTCGCTGTAGCAGCGGTCGTAGCTGTTGTCGAACGCGTCGTCGACAAACCCAGCGCTGCCGTCGTACTGGTCCATCGGGCTCGCGTAGAGCGGATGCAGATTGCGCATGAGGTTCCCGCATGCCGAGCGCGTCAGCTTGACGCCGATCTGCATGTCGGCGATGCGCATGTTCGTGAGGGTGTTGTCGCACGCGTCGATCAAGACTCCGATGGAGCCCTTCGCCCTGTTTCCGACGATGTTCACGTCCGATATGTCGCAGTCGGACGAGTTGTTGTTCGCCCCTTCCTTGATGTGGAGACCGAGACTCACGAACTTCATGGAAACGTCGCGCACCTTCGTCTCGCGGCCCGAGTCGATGGAGATGCCCTGCGCGACGCCGCTGCCGTCGATGACGCCGCCGGTGAACGAATAGCAGCTCCCGACAACGCGGATGTTGTTCGCCGGATGTATCCCGCCCAGGCGCACCATTGCCTCCGTGTTCGTCCATCCGGGCGCGGCCTTCAGGACGGCGTAGTTGGAGAGGCGCAGGTCTACGCTCCGCTTGGGATCGGCTGGCGTGCAGATCGGCTTGGAAATGAGATACGTTCCGTCCGGGAACCAGATTGTCCTGTTTGGATGTTCGTCGATGACGCGCTGGATTCTGTCTGCCACGTCCGTCATCCCGTCGGTCGGCATGAAGTCGGCCACAGAGACAACGCCGCCGGCATGGTAGGGCGCGCTCTCCGAGCGCGCCTCCGCGGCGAAAATCAGCGCCACCGCCGCAACCAAGAGGAGCGCACATGGAGACGCGGCATCCTGCTGCGTCCTCTCTTTGGAACCCTTCAAAGCTCAATTCTCCTTTCGACGATCTTTTCCTTCGGCGCGCCAATCTCGATCTTCGGCGCGTTTGCCAGCAGGTAGTCCTCCGCCTCCTTGCACCAGAGCCCGCTGTTCGCGGCGCAGAGGCGGTCGAGCTCGGCGTAGAACGGATCGCTCTTCCCCTTCTCGGCGAAATCGGCGATCGCCGTCATCGGCATCTGGGCGTGCGTGTAGACGAGGCGCTTCCCGCCCGGGACCTTCGTGAGGTCGAGCGTCGCCTGAAACGCGGAGTCGAGTCCGCCGACATGCGTGATCATCACCTCGGGATGGAGCAGCCCCCGGCCGATCCAGTCGACGGAATCGGACATGTCCTTCACGTCGCCGCCGGAGTTGGCGACGATGTGGTGGTTCATGTAGTGGATGTTGTAGAAGTTGAACGGCGCGGAGAGCTTCTGGTCCGTCGGCCCCGCGAAGAAGTTGAGGCACCCGCCGAACGCCAGCAGGTCGGAGCACTGCGTGATGAGCGCGGGCACGGCGGCGAAGAGGAAGATGTCGTCGTAGCCACCGCCCGTCGACGTCGGGTTCGCGGCGTCCGTCGGCGCGTCGCTGTTGAGCGCCTTGAGCGTCGCGACGGGATCGGCCACGTCCTTCGTGTTGACGAAACTCACCTCGACGCCGTTCACCTTCCCCGCCGCGACCAGCCCCGATGTCCGCCCGTCGCCCAGCCCTGATGTCCGCCCGTCGTCCAGCCCTGATGTCCGAACTGTGTTCGGACAGAGCCCGAACATCCTCGCCGCGCGCGCGAGCCGCGCGTCGTCGACATCGGTGACGACGAGGCGGCGCGGCCTCTTCTCGGGCGAATGGCAGGCGATGTCGATGCAGCCCAGGCCCATCGCGCCGCAGCCGGCCATGAGCAGCATCGTGCCGCCGTTCGCGATGCCCATCTCGTGGACGTGCGAGCCGAACGGATGGTGGTAGTTCGTGCGGAACGCCGAGACGATGCAGCTGATCGGCTCCGCAAGCGAGCACTTGAAGTACGCCTCGCCGTCATAAGGCAGAAGACAGCCCATCTCCATCACGATGGACGGGAGATACACGCACGTCGTCTCGCCGCCGATGGAATGCCAGGCGTAGCCCATCGTCTCCAGCTCGTGCCCGGGGATGTTGAACGCAGGCTGTATGCACACGCGCTGCCCGACGCGGAACTGCCCCGCCCACTTGGCCCCGACCTCGCGGACGATGCCCGAGACTTCGTGCCCGAACATGATCGGATTCGTCGCGATGTCCTTCGGCACTCGCTTGTGCCCCGTGCCGAGCGACAGCGCCTTGTAGTCGCTGAGGCAGATCGTGTTCGTCACGATCTCGACGACGACGCCGTCTTCTCCGGCGCCCTCCAGTTCAACATCCTCCAGTCGCGCATCTTTCGCGCCGTAAAGTCTCCATGCTTTTGCGTTCATCCGACAGGTCTCCTTTAACTGCCGTTATTTTACCATTTGTCGGGGCCGGAAGACAATTGCAACCTTCAACGCCACACTTGCATCTGCCGCGCAAGGCGGCGGCGCGTTCAGCACGCGCGGGCGCGGCCGGAAAGTCCGTGATCGCGGGCGACGTTGACGAACGTCGACGCCATCGGCTTTCCGGCAAGGCCGAAGCAGTCACGCGGCGTGACGGTAATGCGGATCGTCCGGCCCGGCGGCAGTTCATTCGCCGAGAACAGACATTCGCCCGGCAGGTCGGCGCATTCTTCCGGATAGGCGAACCCGGCGGCGATGAGCCGGCGCACCGCAGGCGCGGGCCGGCCATCGGCAAACGCCTCGACCGTGTAATCGAAGACCCGGCTCCCCTTGACGGTCTGCGCGCGCGGAAAGGACACGTACAGGCAGGGCTCGCCCCTGTGCGCCGCGCTTTCGAGCGCATGGCCCTCTGGACAGAACGTCGCCGCGATTCCGGCATCCGGCGCAAACTGCGGCACCGCGCCGTCGGCCTGCCGCCGCGCCGCGCGCACCGCGAAGTCGAACGGTCCGCCCGCCCGCGCCGGAACAGGGACCGTCCACGCCGGACCGATCGGGCGCATGAACGCCACGGACTGCCGCCGCACGACGAGACGGTCGTCGTAGACCTCGACGATCTCGCAGCCGCCCCCCTTCGCATCGCCGCCCCACAGCTGCGGATCGGCCAGCGAACCCATGAGTTTCGTTCGGCTGCTCGGGTGCCAGTGGGCCGTCACGTTGTCGTAGTCGAAGCCGCCCGCGCCCTCGTGGACGCACCCGGCGCCAATGGACGTGAACGCGCCCTGCCAGACGGTGCGCTCGTCCGCGATCGCGCAGTGCGAATGGCCCGAGATGGCGACGGCGTTCGGAAACGGCGCGAGCGCCGCGACCGACTCGCCCTTGTCGTCGCCCAGCGAATACGTGCCGTGACACGTCCCCTTCGGGTGCGCATGCTGACAGTAGAAGAACGGCTTGTCGCCGCGCAATTCCGACGCGTGCGCGCGGAAGTAGTCGCCGATCGGCGGATTGAGGCTCGACCACTGCGCACCGACGAACGTGTAGCCCTTCACCTCGCGCCGCCAGATCAGCGACCAGTCCTGCCCGAAGAGCCTCCGCCACGTCTTCTGCGGATTGTCCTTCCAGCTGAAGCGCTGCGCGTCCATCTGCTCCTCGGTGAAGCGCTGCCACCGCCCGCCCCACGCATCCACGTCATGGTTGCCCGTGGAGATCATGAGCTCCACCCGTCGCCCGCTCTCCGGAAACACCTTGCGCCAGATCGCCGCGAACGCCTCCAGTTCGCCGATCAGCCCCGAATGCGCGATGTCGCCGGGACACAGCACCGCGTCGACATGCTCGGACGCGAAGTAGCGCAACACCTTCTCCGCCGTCGCCGCCGCCTCCTTCTTGCCGCCAATGTGGATGTCGCTCATGACGCCGAAACGAAGGTTGGGTTTGGGAGGGACGGGCTCTGTCCCGTCCACGGCCGACACAGAGGTCGGCCCTCCCATCCCGAACGCCAGCACTCCGCCGATGAATTCTCTGCGCGTCATATTCTCCGTCCTTTCTCTTCAGTCTCCCGTGCCGTCCCGCATCGCCCCGGCGCCGCTCAAATACCCGCCGTTCCAGGCGCCGACGGACGGAATCGTGGCGTAGGTCGCGCCGCCGGAGCGCTCAAGCGCCAGCTTCACAGGCTCACGCCGCATCTCGTGCCAGACGACACCTTTCCATGTCGGCGGAACGCCGCGCAAAAGGACGCGCACAGGCCCCTGCTCGGAAATTCGGAGATTCAAGAGCGCGACGCTCCTCAAGCGCCCGTCCTTGTCGACATGCACCTGCATGAGCCCCCGGAACGGCGACTTGACGACGGCGGGGAGCCCTCCGGCGCGCGCGTCCAGCGCCTCGCGGAACGTCTGCACGTCGGCCGACGTCAAGAGGTTCGCGTTCTTTCCGGCCTCCTCCTTCGTGAGCGCCCCCGCGCTGCGCCCGAGGCCGGAGATGACGGGAATCGCCAGGCTCCGCACGCCGATCTTCTTCTCGACGGGCAGGGTGAAGCCGACCGGCTCGCAGCCGTCCGTGACGCGGGCATAGCCGCGCAGCACGCGCGACGCCTCGGCGAGCGGCCGCCACATCGTCCTCCCGTAGAGGGCCGCATCCTCCATCGCGCCGTTCGAGACGAAGAAGCTCACCGAGTTGTAGCCGTACATGAGCGCGGCGAAGCCCTCCGCCAGAACGCCCTGCGCCGAACGCGCGTAGTAGGTGCGCGGCCAGCTTTCGATTTCCGGCGTCCAGACGTCGATATAGCCAGGGTTCCCGATGCGCCCGCGCAGCGCCGCGGCGTTGATGCTCTTCAGAACGACGATGTTCGGATCGTCGTCGTAGTACGACCCGCCTCCCGGACGGCAGCCGACAGGTCGGCCCGTCACGTCATGAAGCGTCTGGAGAACCGCCAGAGCCTGGTCGTCGACCTCGGGCCCCGACGCGCACTGAAGCCCCATCCTCGTATCCGGCGAGAGGGCGTGGAACACCTCGCCCACCGCCCGCGCGACGCGCACAAGGCTCTGAATGGAAAACCGCCGCCAGCGCGCGCAGACCGCGTCGTCCGTCAGGACGGCCCCGGCCAGCGTCTCGCGCGTCCACTTCCCGCCCGTCTCGGCGTTGAACGCGGCGATACACGTCTGGCAGAAGCAGCCGCTGCGTCGGCCGCTGCTGTCGGCCGGCCGGTGGTAGGCGATGCGCAGATCGTCGTCGATCCAGAGCGCGGCAAAGCCGAGCCTCGCGTAGATCGCCGAGACATCGCGCAGATAGGCAAGGAACGCCGTCTGACGCGGGCAGTTGCAGTACCTGTCCTCGACACCCTTCCAGTCGGTCCAGCCGGTCCACGTCTTCCTGGCGAACATCGCGGGCGTGCCGACGCAATCGTCATGTCCGATCGTGGCCTGAAATTGCAAAGAAGGGACGATGCCGGCGGCCCGCACGTCTTTCACCGCCTCCGCGAGAACCTCGGCGCGCGCACGGTGCCAGTCGAACGTCGGCGCGCCCGTGCCGGTCGAGAACCAGATCTCGTCGCAGCAGCCGGGATTCTCCGCGATCGCCTTGAAGTTTGTCTTCCAGACCTCCTTCGTGTCGGTGTCGTTCGCCCTCAGGCGCATCGACATCAGCGGACGTGAAGGCGTCAGCTCGCCGCACAGGACGGATGTCGCCAACGATGCAGCGAAAACCGATGCGGCCGCTCTTATCGAATTGCGCAGCATTGTTCGTTTCACTACTTGAGGATTATGACCAAGCCCAGAGGGTTGCCGTAGCGGAAAAGCCACTTGCCGTCCCACGCGCCGACGAGGTCTTTGCCGTAGCGCTCGACCATCGCGGCATAGTTAGGCTTGGACGAAACATCCTCTATCGTGGCAAGCGCGGTGAAGCGCGAGTCGACATGCCATGCTCCAAGACTTCTGCGCGGGCAGCCGACAGCAAGGTTCCAGTCGTTCGCCCAGCCGGTTCCAACCTTCGCCGGCGGAACGCCGTCGAAAACGACTTCGGGCGCACTGCCCGCAAAGATGTGGTGCGGCAGCGCCGTCGCGCCGGAGATTTTCACGCTTGCAAGCGCCGGGCAATCGTTGAACGCGCCGGTCGCGCCGCCGGTCAAGATGTTCCACTTCTCCAGATTGCCTTCCAGCGTCGCCGAGACGAGGTTTGAGCAACTGCCGAACGCGCTGCTTTCAACGTCCAGAATGTCGGCCGGGACGACGACCGACGTAATCTTGCCGCGACCGTCATTCCAGGAGTCGTATAGCTCGGGCTTCTTGTACATGGCCGTGTCGTTGATGCCGCGCAGCGGATAGGATCGCGTACCCTGCGTCTCCAGATCGGAATAAAGCGTCGTCATATCGAGCTGCCCAGAGCCTTTCACGTAGGCGTTTAGGCAGAAGTATTGCTCAGCGCTGACTGTATTGGGTTTGCGCGACGCGACGACAAAGAGCCAGTTGCCGTCCGTCACGGCGGCGTATTCTTCGTAATCTGGGTAGTTCGCGATCGCGCCCGCCGCGACATAAGTCCATGGGCGCGTGAAAGCGGCGTTCACCTCGGTCGGCGTGGCGGGCATGGTGAAGCTGATCGTCGCGCCGTCCGCCACGGCGCCCTCCGGCTGCACGTCCCATTTCTTGAATGTCGTGACCGTCGGAGAAGTCGCACCCGCCGCCGTGACGGTGAGTGCCGTCCCGGCAGCATAGTAGCCGTCGGCGGAGGCGGGCGAGACGGTCACCGTCTCGTTGCCTTCGTCGGCGTGGGCGTCGAGTCTGTAGGCGACGGGCGACCACTACCATGTGAGGCGTGTTGGTGTCCCGTCGTAGGCAATCGTGGCGGAGGTTCCGTTGTGGCTCGTCGCCGCGCCCCACGTGATGCCGCCGTCGGTGGAAGTTTCGAGCGTGTAGCCGGTCGCCTCGTACTTCACGCCGTTTGCATAGGACGGCGTTTTCGCCGTGATTGTCAGCGTGTCGCCGGCGCTCACGCCATTGACGCGCCCGTAGCCATGCGACGAGTCCCCCACATCGTCGCCGAGCGAGCCGCATACGACGACCGTGTCGGGCTCGACCTCCGCCACGAAATATTCAAGCTCCCGCAATCCGACCTTGTATGTTCCGGCGGTATATTTCGACGACAACGGCAGGAACTTGAGGAAGCGGAACGGCGTGTCGTTATCCGGCAATGCCACATCAAACGACAGCATGTCCTTATTCCACGCGACAGGTTCGCTCTGCCTCTGGATTTCCGTCCAATCGCCGTCATTCCCGGTGTTGGAGCCGTAGAAGACCCACGTTTGGGGCGCACGGTAAAGGCCGTCATTGTTGTAATAGATGTCGATGCAGCGCCACAAACGGATTTTCTTCACCGCGAGGCCCTTCTTGCCGACCGGCAGCGCGTCGGAAGGCATCTCGATCGTCGCGCTGGCCGTAGTGATATCGTTCTCTCCGGCAAGCCACCTTTCAGAGGCCTCCTTGTCATTGTTCATGCCTTCGCCGTCGAACAACTTTTCCGCACCGTAGTCTTTGTGGGCGCCATCCCCCGTGACCACGGCTGCTTTGCCCTTTGCTTCCAGATACGTCCGCAGATTGGCGGCGGTTTGGGCTTCCTCGACGAAATACTCAATTTCCATCGCGCCTATCCGCCACTCCAAAGATGTTGTTGTTTCGTGGAATTCTATGCCGGATTCCAGTGGCTCGAACATGAACTTGCGATACGGCGTGCGCCCCGCCGCCGGAACTTCAAACTCGACATACGCCTTCTTGCCGATGCCGGGTTCAAGCCAATCGGCCGCGACTGAAGAGCGGTCGTCGATAACTTCCCACGTGTCCTTTTTGCTGTCGTACCCTAAGACCCTCCATGTCGCCGGAGCGCGCCTGAGATAGTGGGCGTCATTCAAATCGGAATTGCGATAGATGCGGTAGCGCCGCAGGACAAGGCCATCGGCATCGCTGGCGAACAACTCGTCCGGCGCGGAAATCGTCGCATACGCCGTGTCGCCGGCATTTTTCTTCGCGAGCCAGCGGTTGTTCTTGGCGTCTGTCGTGTTCGAAACGCTGTTCGTGCCGTCGAAGAGGATGGTCGGCCCGAAGCTGGAGTTATGGCCGTCGCCCGAAACACAGTCGGCAACTGTCACGCCTTTCTCCGTCAGCCAGTCGCGCAGATTCACGCCAGGCTTCTGCGGGACTTCCTCAACGAAATACTCTATTTCCTGAAGACCGACTTTCCAATTGTAGGCATAGTTGGAAGTCTTCGGCTCGAACTTGATATAGCGGAACGGTTCGGTGTTTTCCGCCAGCATAATCTCGTTGCTGAGGCCCGTCCATGTCGCAGCCGTGCTCTGATTGTGGAGCACTGTCCATCCGATGCCATCGTTCGATCCGGATACGACCCATTTCGTCGGCGCACGTTCGGCAACGCTGCTACGATACAGGCGAAACCTCTTCAGCACGAGTTCTTTCTTCGCGGTGGATATCGCCGATTTAGGAATCTCGATCGTCACATGTACGTCGGCAAGACTCGACTGGCCTGCTAGCCAGCGATTATTGTTATCAAAGGATTTCGTGCCAGCGCCGTCGAACAGCTTCTCGCGGCCGAAATCCCCCGCACCCGCTTCTTTGGCCCCACCATTGTCCGAAACGCAATCGGCTACTGTCACGCCTTTTGCGGTCAGCCAATCGCGGAGATTGATCTCTGTCGCGTTGAGTGTGGCGGCGAAACCGAGCGCCGCGCCTATTGCTGTGAGCAGTTTTTTCATTTGCTTGCCTCCTGTAATTCGAGTTGATCAAATCAGTGAAGTTCGACGAGTTTCGCGCGCGGCTTGCCGTCCGCTCCCTTCCACGTCAGGCGGTAGCGGCCCTTGAAACCGCGGAAAGCCACCTTGCCGCCCGTCGCCTTGACGTCGAGCGTCGTCTTCCATTCGTGGTTGATGAGTTGGTCGAGGGCGCGGTAGGCCGGCTTCTTCTCCATGTCGCGCGTGAAAAGCCCCGAGACGAGTGGCTCGCCCGCTACGCCCGCGCCATCGACGGTGTTCCACCATGTAATACCCATCGTCGCCGGATGCGAGAACCATGCGCGGTAGATATTGCGAACAAGGATCGCCTGCATCTCGCGGCTCCTCTGGTCCTCTCCCGGCGCGGCGATCGTGACCTCCGAGACGTGGAGCGGGCGGCCGGTCTTCGCCATCATGTCGAGGTGGTTGCGAATCGTCTTCGGCGTGCCGACCCAGCTTACGTTCGCCGCGCCTTTCACGAGCCGCATGCAGTCGTTGGTGTTGAAGATGTGCATCTGGCAGCCGACGATGTCGATGCGCGCGCCTTCCTCCGTCAGCTGCTTCGTCTGCTCGAGGAACGCTTCGTCGATCTTGTAGTCGTTGATGGCGAGCCGCGCCGATGCCGGGAAAGCCTCTTTCGCGTCGAGAAGCGCGTTCAGCGGATAGTCGCCTGGCATAAGCCCATATATGCTGAACCAGACGGGCAGGTTCGTGCGCGCCTTGCGGTAGCGGACCCAGTCTTTCGCGCTCTCGTTCACCACGTCCCAGCTGTCCGCGACGCCGCCGAAAGCGCCCGCCACGTCGAATAC
>DFLH01000066.1:71970-150651 GCA_002373695.1 Verrucomicrobia bacterium UBA3624 | reverse complement strand
CACGCGTCACGCGTGACAGGACCGGCATCCCGGACGAACACGTCATAACCGACGAGACAACGGTAGGGTCACGCGTCACGCGTGACCGAACCGGCATCCCGGCGCAACACGTCATAACCGACGACCCAACGGCAGGGTCACGCGTCACGCGTGACAGGACCGGCTTCCCGGTGCAATACGTCATAACCGACGAGACAACGGTAGGGTCACGCGTCACGCGTGACAGGATCGGCATCCCGGACGAACACGTCATAACCGACGACCCAGCGGTAGGGTCACGCGTCCCGCGTGACCGAACCGGCATCCCGGACGAACACGTCATAACCGACGAGACAACGGGAAATGAAGTCATGCTTCAGGCGGCTCCTGTTCCAGGAGATGCACCATTGCGGGGAATGGGAATGACAGCCTTGGGTACGGTCGCCGTTGATATCAATCCCAACGTGGCAACGGCAAGGACGCATGAACTCGTCGAGACGGCCGCGCAGGTTGCCGATACGATTCTCGTTACGCCAGCGCTGGTTCATGGCGACGGAGAAGTCGTCATCCGCCTTAAACCCACCGTGCTTGAAGGTTCCGATATCCACATCGAAGCGAAAGGTTCGAAGTTGAACATATCGTTCCTGCCGTCCACAACGGCGATAGCCAATATCATGGATCAGACCAAAGTCCAGTTCGAGAGTCTGCTGCACGAGCGGCTCCCGTCTTTCCAGATCGTGGTCGCTGTAGTTCCTAGACACCTTGTTGAAAAGAAAGCCCTGCGCGATGAAACCGCATGAGATACTTGCAGCCCTCCCTAACTGGTCCAAGGCCTCGCCAGGCGAGTTGATTGCCTCGCCTGCATGGGCGATGCCATGTCGTATCGGCGATACGGCATGCGTAATGCGCCTGGCCGAAATACATCCATCAGACACGTTAAGCCTCAATATCCTTCTTGAAAGGGAGGAACACGTCCTTTGCCTGACCGACAACGAGCAAGCTGCGGAACTGCATGCCATATGGCCATCGCGCTTGGACGTGCCGGAGCCGATTCTGCTTGCATTGGTCGAAAAGGAGTACGGACCGCTGTTCCAGATGCTGGAGAATGCAACACGTAGGCAGCTTCAAGTCGTCGGTCTTGCGCCAGCCGATCATGGAAACGGCATCCAGCCACTCTGTCTGCAGGTGGTTTCCGAAGAAAAAACTCTCTTCTCTTTCACGCTTTCCTCTTCGCCAGCGCTGGTGGAGCAGTTTGGGAAACTGCGGTATCTAGATTCCACGAACCCTGCGCTCAGGACGCTGGAACTTGCCGCGGAAACAGAATACGCTTCTTTTGCGCTACCCGCCGCAGAGGTGGCGTCCCTAGCGCCTGGCGACGCCCTGCTATTGCCCGAAATCGACACCATCCCGCCACGAATCGTCGTTGACGGGCGTTTCATGGTGACGGCCACGGATGTGATGCCATGGAAGAACGATTCGCTGGTGCACGTTTTCCGCGGCGAACCGTCCGCCATCACATTGGGTGAACTTTTCGATTGCGCGACAAGCCCTGATGCCCCAAGGCAAAAGACGGACATGCCTCTGGTCAACACGCCATTGAAGATTGTCATTGCAGGTTCGACTCTTGCAACGGGACGTTTCGACCATCTGGCTGGACAGCCCGCATTCATGCTTGACGCAACAACACATTAACACACGCCAAACCATGTTCCAGACAGACCCATTCTCGCTGATCGTCCTGTTTGTAGGGCTTTCGCTTCTTCCCTTTGTGGCGATGATCGCCACCAGCTACCTCAAGATAGTCGTGGTGATGTCGCTCATACGCAATGCGTTGGGCATACAGTCCATTCCTCCAAACATGGTCGTAAACGCGCTTGCGATGATCCTTACCTTCTATATCATGGCCCCGATCATGGGCGAGTCGTGGAACATCGCCAAGGAGGAACTGGCCAAGACGGATGCGCGAGCCGTCCGCCAGGCGAATGTCGCACAGTCCGCCCACGTCCCGACTGCCAATGCCTTCTTCGAAACCGATGCCATCGCCAAGGCCGCCGAACCTTTCAGGACGTTTCTGTCCAAGCACACCACCACCCGCGAACGTGCATTTTTCGTGCATACTGCCGAACAGCTGTGGGGAAAGAATGACGAACCTGCACAGGTCGATCCAGAGAGTTTCTACATCCTGCTCCCATCTTTCTGCGTATCGGAACTCACCAAGGCGTTCCAGATCGGGTTTCTGGTATATCTGCCGTTCATAGCGATTGACATCATCGTATCCAACATTCTCCTGGCCATGGGCATGATGATGGTTTCGCCCGTGACGATATCGTTGCCGTTCAAGCTGCTTCTCTTCGTAATGGTGAACGGCTGGACGCTTCTGATACAAGGTCTAGTCAGGGGGTACATGATATGAGCCAGGCGCAGATCCTCGACTATGCGCAAACCTGCCTGCTGCTCGTTCTGCGCCTATCACTGATCCCGATTCTCGTCGCTACGGTGATAGGTATCCTGGTCTCGCTCCTGCAGGCCCTGACGCAGATACAGGAGCAGACGCTCGGCTTCGCGGTGAAGCTGATCGCGATTTCCCTCACGCTTCTCGCCTGCGCATCATGGATGGGATCCGAACTTCTCCTCTATACGCAGGACATATTCGCGCATTTCCCGCTGCTGGGGAAGTAGGATGCCATACATAGAATTCCATAGATGGATACTGGCTGCTGTTCTGGCAATGGCGAGAATCGGGGGTGCGTTTGCCGTCTGCCCTGCATTGACGGACTCGATGATCCCCGGCATCGCGCGGCGGGCGGCAGTGCTGGCATTCTCCTGCATCGCGATCCCGGCCATCAAAGATGCCATGCCGCCAGGCGAACCGAATTTGTGGATGTTTGGCGCACTCGCGTTCAAAGAGGCCCTGATAGGCTTCCTGATCGGTTTCTTCGCGGCCGTACCGTTCTGGATCGCGGAAAACGTAGGCAACTTCATCGACAACCAGAGAGGCGCGACGATGGGCGAGGTCTATTCGCCTCTCTCTGGTGCGCAGGTTTCCACCACCGGAATCTTCTTCACGCAGATCGTATCAACCATCTTCTTCGTTGGCGGCGCGGTGCTGGTCTTCCTCGGCGCAATCTATGCCAGCTACTCGGCGTGGCCGGTCTTCGCAGGCAATCTGACGTTCGTGCGGGACGCGCCCGTGCAGATGCTGGGTTCGCTTGACGACATGCTGCGCACGACTGTCGTCATCTCCGCGCCGGTCATCATAATCATGTTCCTTGCAACGCTTGGCTTGGGACTTGTGAACCGCACGGCGCCACAGCTGAACGTGTTCTTTCTCTCCATGCCTGTCAAATCCGCGCTTGGCATAGCCATGCTTGTCATCTACCTTCCGTTCGTCATGGACATGCTGATGTATACCAAGGACGGCGCGATCCTCGGACCCGTGCGCAAGCTTCTTGGAGGTTGACGTGGCTGAATCGAGTGGAGAGAAGACGGAAATGCCGACTCCGAAGAAGCTGCGCGACGCGCGGCAGAAGGGGCAGGTTTGCACGTCAAAAGACATCGTCTCCACGGCCATACTCGTCGTCCTGTTTGCGCTTCTCGGATGGATGGGCATCGCACTGATGGACGACATGGAGAATCTCCTCATGTTCCTCTCTGGGCGTATTGCCGACAATGACGTGCCCGCCATACGCGAATCCGGAAAGATGGCGGCGCTGATCATATGCAAGCACTCGTTCATCTTCGTGGCGGTCGCGGCCGTCATCGGCCTTGTCGCCAACACCGCGCAGATCGGCTTTCTCTTCACATTCGAACCTATAATCCCCAAACTGGAGAAGTTGAACCCCGTTGAAGGCGCGAAGAAGATATTCTCCATGAAGAACCTCTTCGAATTTCTGAAGAACGTGGTCAAGGTATGCTTCCTCAGCTATCTACTCTACAAGATCATATGGGCGTCCGTGCCGGAACTGCTGACGATGTGCTACGGCACCGTGGACGACATATTCCCGTGCCTGAAGGTGATGCTCAAGCGTCTTGCGGTATATACCGCGTTCGGCTACATCGTCATCGCCATCGTCGACCGGATATTCCAAGGACGTAACTTCACGAAGCAGATGATGATGACAAAGGACGAAGTGAAGCGCGAATACAAGGAAATGGAAGGTTCTGCGGAAATCAAACAGGCCCAGCGCCAGTTCCGCGACGAGCTTCTCAACGGCCCGGATCCCGTAAAGGCGACGAAAGACGCCAACGTCGTCGTGACGAACCCGACCCGCCTCGCGGTCGGCATACGCTACCGGGCCGAGGAGGCCCCCCTTCCACGCATATGCGTGCTCGGATCAGGCCCGCAAGCAAAGATAATCCGCGAAACAGCGCTCGCTGAAGGCATACCGATAATGGAAGACAAGCCTCTCGCCCGCGCACTGTTTGCAAAAGGGCATGTGGAAGACTTCATTCCCGATTCGCTGATCGAGCCGGTGGCGGAAGTGCTGAAGTGGGCGAAAAGACTTGAAGACGCCCGCCGCGAAGAAGCCGAACTCGATGCGATCAGCCTGGACGAGGATGTTTCGCGATTGTCCGATTAACGCGTGAAGAAGTTTCCAAGGAACCGCTATGACAGTAGAAGAACATTACAACACGTTGGCTCCAAAGCTGACGAACTGGCTCGTCGCCACCGGCAGCGCCTATGCCGAGGCGTGCGACCTCGTCCAGAACACGTTTCTGAAGATCTGGCAAATGAAGGACGACCTGCGCGATTCCGACGAGGCTGTCTCCGGGCTCGCCTTTACTATAGCAAGAAACCTGCGAAAGAACCTGGCACGCGACAACAAAAGGCTTGTTCTTTCGGAGGACATGTCCGCTGAAAGCCAATCTTCAGATTCGGGAGAGAGCATATCCGACCCCGCGATGACCATAGATGGCAGAAATGTGACCATGCAGTCCGACGTAGCGTATCTTCGTGTTCGCCTGAAAAAGGCGTTCGCCCAGCTGCCGCCGATTCTGCGTGAGGCATATTCTCTTTTTCAAGTGGCAGAAATGCCGATTCGTGAAATTGCCAGGCAGACTGGCGTGTCGGAAAACCTTGTGAAGGTACGCATCTTCCGTGCGAAAGAGAAACTTCGCGTCATTTTGGCCGATCTTCGTGTAACCTTTTGACGTGTCGCGTGTAATGCCTGTGGAGATGACCACCATGAATATGACGATAGCAAACATGCATACACCACCTCCGTCAGTAGGAGGAATCCTGCATCAGGCAGGCCCGGACGACGTTGCAAAATCCGGCCAGGCCCGCAATGCAGCCCCGGCGCTAACCATCACACAGGCCGAGTCCATGTCTGGCGATATAGAAGTATCCGACCTGCCTGCCGACGCGCTAGACCGCAACGATTCTCTTGGAAAACTTGTAAGCGGCGTATTCAACATGCCGGCACCGCCAATGCCAGACTTCAACTGATGGCGAATCTTTCAGCGGACGTGCATGTCGCGGTTCGCGTACCGGGCGAGCACGGCGTTCGCATGGCATGCCAGAACGCCGCGTGGATCGCGGGCATAAGCCTCGTAGACGGCACGTCCGCGGCCCTTCCAGTCGCCGCAAGCCAGCAGCGTCCTTGCGATTGCCAGTTCTCGCAGGCAGCGATCCATCTCCGGGCCAAGACCGTATCCGCCCTGAGGCGGCAGTTTGCGGAAATCGTCGACGGCCCATCCTGAGAATCCCGGCCGTTCCAGCAGCTTGGCCAGCGGTTCTGCCGCCGCAGGATCGCCCAACGCCTCGAGACCAAGCGTCACGGCCCTGACTTCCGCCAAAGGCGACGACAAATTAACTTCTGAAAGCTTCTCCAGCAGCGGCGAAAGTGCGCAATGACTCTTCGTACGTCCGAGCGACAACTGCATTCCGATCGCATCCATCCCGCCTCCGCCGTAGTACTTGCCTGTACGCAAATGCAACCGGCGGCATTCTCCTGACACGATCTTCGCCAACAGTTTTGCACCTGTGCCATCGCCAAGCAAACCAAGCGTCTGGGCATACACCTGCATTCCTGCGGCATTCTTTTCCACGACGGCACGCTGATACCCCTCGCGCAGATGCGGCAGGGCCCGTCCTGGATATCGCATCACCACCCAGCTACCCTCGTAGTGGTTCGTCATCGTCGCAACATGGGCGGCGATCTGGGCGTCAGTCAGCTCCGCATCCGTCTCCGGGGTCCAACCTAGCACCTCCGGCCGCAAGTTGCCGATTTCAACGAGATGTCGCTGCAGTTCCTTCACGTCGATCTTGCGGAAATCGCCACCTTGACGTGCCGCAAGCGCCGCAGCACGTCCGGCCGCATATCCTTCGTTCGTAAGATCGGCCTGCATGCGGGCCATCGGATTCACATCACGTGCGCAACCCTTGCCCAGGCCGATCACGCATATGTTGGAAAGCCCCTTTGGAAGGAGCGTGCGAAGTGGCACGTTCACATTGAACGGGGTACGTTCGGACGACATCGACTCGGCTATGTAGCAGAAGTCGTCCACCAGATAGCCGTGCGAATCCTGTCTGCTCAAAGCCTGCACTACAGTGTCTGGGAAACCTCGCTTCGACACCACGTCCCATCCCTGCACGACAATATCTGGCAGAATGCGCCGGCGTTCGCGCGAGTCGGCGACCTGCGATATGTCCCACGCATCCGGCGCGCCGGCTCTGGCCCGCAACCCGAAGAGCCACATGTCCCACGCGCACGGATCGTTCACGAAACCGAAATCGGAGTTGATCCCGCCTCTGCCAAGGCGCTGCGGCGCCTGGCCCGCGCTCTGGAGAGCAAGTTCCTGCGACCCGATAAAAACCGTATCTGCGCCGGCAGCGGCCGCGATGTCGGCATTGCCGGTACCATCCACCACGCTCTTCGCAAGCACGACACCACGGCCTTGCGGCGTCACCACCACAACGCCAAGCACCTTCCCGTCCTTGACGTACGCTCCTTCGCCGAACACGCCATGCCACATCTCCACGCCTGCGTCTTTAGCCCAGTGGCGCAACGTCTCGCTGCGCCGGTAGAAACGATTCTCCGCCGGGAAACTGTCGACCGCCGCCTCGTACGCCTCAGTGAAGCCGCAGTGGTTCCCGTCGTAGTACCCGAGAATCATGCCTTCCGTAGACACGCCTCCCAGAACGTGCAGGTACTCGACCGCAAGCGTGTGCGCACCTGCCCGCCCTGCCGCGATAGCGGCAGGTGCTCCCGACGATCCCGCCCCTACCACGACCACGTCGTATTCGCCCAGCACTGGCAGTTCGCGGGCGGAAGATGGAATCGTGCGGCGGGCAAGCCCGCGTTCGTATGGGCGAAGCCCGCCCAGTTCTTCCTTTATGTCGCCATTCCACGCCTGCGATGACGAAAGCGTCTTGCCGGTCTCCACCCTCACGGCAGCAAGCCGTCCACGCTTTTGCGCCGCGATGGCCGCCGCTCCGCCGGCCTTTCGCGCCTGGCGGATGCGATCCTGAAGACCTGCCGCGCCATTGACGGGGTACACGTATCTCCTCGCCGGTGACGCGCCATGCGGGGAAACGAGCTTCAGCAAGTTGGCGTCGTCCATCATCGTCGTCGTCCATGTAATATCCCTCGCCTTGGCCTCCGCAGCGGCGAACGAACGGTACGAACCATCGGCCATCGGCAGATCGAACGTGCAGCGGTAGACACGTGCCGTCACCGGCAGGCCCCTCAGCTCGGAATCGCGCTTCGAGAACTTCGCCTGCGACACGTAATACCGCTGCGGCAGCTCTTCGACCGAAACCCCTTCTGTCCGCGGCGGAGCTCCGGCGATCACGATCCGCGAAAAGCGCATGGTACCTTTGACACCCGGCACTTGCTTTCCAAGACGGGTTGCCACATTGTACGCCGTAGCATCCACCACGGTCTTCGCAAGGATCGCCTGCCGTCCGGAACGGTTCGCCACAACCACGCCGGCCACATCGCCGTTGGCATCGCGAAGGAGGTCTGCAACCGGGCTGCCTGTGAGAAAACTCACGCCCGCCTTCACAAGTGCCGCGTCAAGGGTCCGCTTCACCTTCAACGGCGATGGCGGCACGCTCGTGCGCATCGCGCCGGTCCGGTGAAACCATATGCGCGTAATGAGCTGGTGCTTGGCCGCCGGCCCCTTGGCAAACGATACGTTCACATCGTGCAGTTCGGAATCCACGTCGCAGGCGTACGTGACAACCGTTGCGCGGCCGCGGTAGTAGTCGCCCTCGCATTGCCATGTCTTTGGCTGCCGTGTCAGGACGAACGTCCTGCCCTTCAGAGGACCGTCCGCAACAGTCGCCGTCACGCCGGCAGTCTGCGCGGTCATCGGGCCTTTTGCCGTTGCGGGCATCATGTTGGTCCTGTTCGTCACATGCACGCCCTCGGTGGCCATGCCGTACCGCTCCATCACCAGCGCCTCTATACGCGACACGCGTACGGATTCGTCCAGAATGCAACGTGCCGTGACATCGCTTTCGAAAAGCACCGTATCGGACGGGCTGGGCGGTACCCCCGGCTCGCTCAACTTGTCCGAACCGTCGTTGCGATATATCCACGGCCCTGGCGGCTGCGGTCTGTTGAACTTGTAGGCGTAATGGACGGTGTCACTGGACGCCGCCCACAGTTCCTTTGCAAGCGGATCGTCAGGCGTCTCGCCGGGCGCAAGCCCAAGCTCCAACGTCCCGGCCATGTCCTCGCCGAGATAAGGGCTTCCTCCCGCAAGAAACACCGATGCGCCGGACTCTCTCGCGGCAAGCGCGGCTGCAACTCCGCCAACGCTTCCACCCGCAACGACCACGTCCACTTCCGCCGCCACAGGCACGTTTCGCGCCGATTCGACCACTGTCGCCGGTTTCGCTACCACGACCGGCATCATGCCGATTGCTGCGATTGCCACCAATAGCTTGTCCATAGACTTCCTCACGTTTCCTTGCCAAGCAGCAACGCGACTACAGCGTTGGCCTCCATCGCCGCCGCTATGCCTACACGCGGCGATACGGGCGCGGCATCGGCGCCAACCGCGGTCTCTCCATCGCCAATGGCAATCACATTCGCACCCATCCGCCGCAGACGAATCGCATTCGACCGTCCCCATCCCGCCAATCCGCTCGCAGTGACCAGTTTCTTCCCCGTGCCGACAAGCGTACCGACGATCATCGCCTTTGCGTCAACCGCGTCAAACGCCTCTACGACGACAGAACAATCCGCGAACACCTCACGCGTCGAAGAAACGTCAAGCTTGGCATCGACGATCCTGATGTCGGCGTCCGGCTCTATGCGAAGGAGGTTGGTCTTAAGGGCTTCCACCTTTTTCATCCCTATCTGGTCGCGAAAGAAGAACTGTCGGTTGAGATTCGATTCGTTCACGACATCGAAATCCACGACCGTCAGGTGCTTCACGCCTGCTCGCACCAGATGCATCGCGCAATTCGAGCCCAGCCCTCCGGCGCCGGCGATGCCTATCCTGGCCGATTCCAGCATCTCCCGTTCTTCAGATGAAAGGTAGATGTTAGCCGCCATGTCCCTCTCAACCTCCTGCCGTCAGCGTGAACACGTCAAGCGTGGAATCCGGCCGAAGAACGGCCTTCGAAAGGTCTGCGCCTGGCGCATAAACCTCGCCATCATGCTCCACTATGGCCTTGGATGCATCCACTCCACGGGCAAGCAGGAATCCGGCCACGGTCGCCGCATCCGTTTCGGCCGTCTGTCCCTGAAATGATATCTTCATGTTTCCTGGATATCCTCTTCGTTTGTCGACACGCCAATTGCAGGAAAGAGACTGTCCAGTATTTGCTCTGCTGGCGTGTAAGCCTTTTTCGACGCGTTGCAGGCGGCGCAGCATGGAACGCAGTTTCCGCGTGTCGACCTGCCTCCACGCGCCACCGGTACCACATGGTCCAAAGTCAGGTTCGCAGCCCCCACCTTCTGGTGGCAGTAGTGGCAGATGCCTGGAGCGATCTGGGCCCGCCACCAGTCCGTCTTGCGCAGCGCACGCGCCTTTTCGCGTTCGCGCTTCACATGGACGGGATCGGGATGGAGATCGAGCCAATCGCCCATGCCGGCCCCCCGTCAGAACTCCAGCGCCGCGTACATCTTCGCGAGGAACTCCTCGTATGAGAGTCGTTCCTGCTGCATCGAGTCGCGGTCGCGTACCGTGAACTTGCCATCCTTTGGCGATTCCGGATCCACCGTAATGCACCACGGAGTGCCCGCCTCGTCCTGGCGGCGGTAGCGACGTCCGATCTGTCCGCTCTCGTCCCAGAAGGAGTTCACCTTCTTGCGGAGCTTGCCGAAAATGTCCTGCGCCATCTTGTAGCTTGCCTCGTCCTTCTTGACGAGCGGGAACACGGCCACCTTGACCGGGGCGACCTTCGGGTTGAAGTGCAGCACGGTGCGTACGTCGTCCTTGCCCTTGTCGTCAGTGAGCTTCTGCTCCTCGTACGCCTCGCAGAGGAGGGCGAGCATCAGGCGGTCCACTCCGGCGGAAGGCTCGATGACGTGCGGCACGTATTTACCGTCGAAGAGGTTCCTGCAGAACTTCTCGGCTTCAAGCGAGTCCTTGCCGCGCGCCACCCAGTCCTTCTGGACCTTCTCGATGAAGGCGGCGCGGGCGGCATCGTCCATTTTTTTCGCGGCCTGCTTGAGAGGGTCGTCGAACACCATCTGGCTTTCTCCGGACCATTTCTGGTGCTGGGAGAGGTCGAAGTCGCTGCGGGCGGCGATACCTTCCAGCTCCTGCCGCCCGAACGGGAAATCGTACTCGATGTCCACGCATGCGCGGGCATAGTGCGCCAGCTCGTCCGGCTTCTGCCAGTATTCGACGAAGCGCGCGGGCGGCAGGCCAACGGCAGTGAGGAACTTCTTGCGCTGCTCCACCCAGTACTTGTGCCACACTTCCCAGCCCCAGTCGTCCTGCACGGGGCCGTCCAGGTCGGGATTGTCGGCGAGCGTGACGACATGGCCGTGAAGTATCTCCACGGCCTCGTCAGGGCGGATGAAGAATTCAAGCTCCATCTGCTCGAACTCGCGGCTGCGGAACGTATAGTTGCGCGGCGTCACCTCGTTGCGGAAGCTCTTGCCCATCTGCGCGATGCCGAACGGCACCTGCTGGCGGCTGGTGGCCAGCACGTTCGTGAACTGCGCGAAGATCGCCTGAGCCGTCTCCGGGCGGAGATAGGCCACGTTGGATGGATCGTCGATCGGGCCGACGACCGTCTTGAACATGAGGTTGAAAGGTTTGGGTTCGGTCATTTCGCCGCCGCAGTACGGGCAGGAGAGCGTGCCCTCCGGGTTGTGCGGCACGGGCTTCTTCTTCTGTTCGGCAAGGATGTCGCCGATCTGGTCGGCGCGCATGAGCTTCTTGCACTCCTTGCACATGGTCATCGGATCGGCAAAGGTGTCCAGATGCCCGGACGCCTTCCATATCTTCGGGTGCATGATGATGGTGGCGTCCAGTCCTGCCACATCGCTGCGGCCACGCACGGTGAATTGCCACCAGGCCTGCTTCACGTTCTGCTTCAGCTCGCAGCCAAGCGGACCGTAGTCCCAGAACCCCGGCATGCCGCCGTAGATTTCCGACGAGTGGTATATGAAGCCGCGGCGCTTGCAGAGCGCGGCGAGCGGATCGAGCGACGACTTGTTTTCTTCGGCCATTTCGGTATCCTTTGTTTCGGCAACGGCTGGACTGCCGCCCCGTGTAAAACGGGCGGAATTTTACCAAAAAACGTCCCCCCCTTCAAGTGGCGCGATTGCCGCACATTCGCGGGAAAGTGCAATATGTAGTGGAACACCCCGGAAAGGCGTTCCGCAGAGGTGGAGGCAGAGGCTGAAACGAGAGAAGGATCGGTTGAGGAAGGCAAAGGAAAAGAAAAGAAGGAACCGCCCCCACGGTGGCGGCGCGGCGAAATTGAAAGGCGCTCCTTCTTCTGCTATCATGCGGCAACCGAAAAATCTGAACACGCCTATCCCATTCGCCACGCTTTACGGCGGGCGGGCGGGGAAGCGCAAGGCATGCCTGATGCGCTACTTTAGAATCAAGGCCAGCCCCTGGAACTTGGCGGTACGTACCTGCATGGCGGACGTATGCTTTTCCGTGCGGGAACGCAACTCCAGCGCCCCGGCATCCGCAGACACCTCGTCCACTGCAACGCCAACGTGCCCTGCCACGTTCCAGAACGACGTGTCGGAAGTGTCGACGTTCCCCAAATCGTCGTACGTCCGTGCATCGGCCATCGCCCGCCCTGCGGCAAGCATAGCCGCGACGATCATCGCCAAAATGATTCCCTTCATCTTTCATCTCCTTGTCCGTTTGAAGATTCCACCAGCCGCACTACCTTCGCACGCGTCTCCATCACATGCATGGAGTCGCGCTCGAAATTGTCGAGACTTCTTATGATCGTCCGGCTGACGCCATCAACCGCATCCCTTCCTGCCTTCCGTTCGGCAAGGCAGAGCAATTCGTAGTCCTGCACCGCATCCCGCACCGCCGCCAGGCGGATTGACGGATAGACGTCCTTTTCGCCTGGATACAGCAATACGCCGTCCCCCTGTACGCGAAGCGACGAGAACATCCGCCAGGCGGGAGACCATGTGTCGTCATCAGCCACTCGTTCGCCCCGTTTCCAGCAATTTACGTGCCAGAACAAAAAACCGTCCGCACGGTAGAGATGCGTCATCCAGCCCAAGAGCCTCGCCTCTATCGCCGGATATTCTATCGAAGCGAAGTTGGCGTACGGATATACAGGACCGCAACATGTGTACCACCACACTTTACGGCCATGGGCCTTCAGCTGATCCGTGAGCGACGGCTTCCAGGACGTGGTGAGCGGACAGAACCAATCCGTTGTAAGGCAGTCCGGCTCGTCGATTCCCTTCTTGCCTGTAGCCATGTCGCGATACATCCGCGCGGTAGTGAAGAGCGGTATTTCCGGAAACTCGCGCTTCAGGGTCTTCCACATCTTGTCAATACCCTTGTAATACACCTTCTCCCGCTCGTCGAATCCATAGAGGTACGCCATGTCCGCCAGACCATGCTTGCGAAGCTCCGCCACGTATGGCCGCAGCGTCCGAAGCAGATAATCCATGAACGACTGGGTGAACACGTCCTCGGGGTCGGCCGCGCATACCCACAGGATGTTCGAGCTGGCCGGCGGCGGCACCAGGTTCAGGATGTTGAAATGGTTCATGCCACGCGCCTTGGCATGGAGAAGGTCTCCGATCTCCGGCAGACTCGTCCTCGAGATATCGTCTGGCGAAAGGCGATGGTCGAGCATGATGTCGTGCGAGCGCCGCTTCATCTCGACGAACCGGTCGGGGAACCATGCGCGCGTAAAGCCGTCCATCACGCTGAAACTCATGTTCATGCCAAAAGTCGCCGGCAGCGAGAACCTCCTCACGCGCACCTCAAGCGGAATCCGGCCCAGGACCTTGCCCGCCACGGCAACGGATATCTCGCCCGCATACACGCCAGGACATGCGTCCGCATCTGCCGTCGCCGTAATCCACGTGCCCTGCGTGGATCCCGCACGCACCTTGAACGGCGCGGCAGGAAGGAGCGGATCTGGCAGCCACATCTCCTCCGCATTGGGCGCAAGCGGATGCGAAGAGCCGTCTGGCTGGCGACGGATGTAGCCAATGCGTTCCCACTTCACCGAACCCTTGAACGGCCGACCGGAGGCATCCTTCAACGCGGCCATCTCCAACACGACCCCGTCAAGCACCGACTTTTCGCCTGTCGTAACCAGCACCTGAGCGCTCGCCGCGCCCCTCTGCGCCACATCAAGCGCGACAGGTTTGGCAGGAAGATCGGCCACGGCCGGCCATGTGAGCGGCGTCACCTTGCAAGCCGGCCCCGCCGTCCACACCGCCACATCATCCGGCGGCAAGGGCGAAGAGGCTAGCGACGACTCCGAAAACGAAAAAGTGTCTTTACGCTCCTTCGCGCCATCGCGCAGGACAACCGTCACGGTTCCGGCACTCCTCGGGATCGGCACCTCGGCGTATACGCTCCCCTCGCCGCTCCCCCTCGTGCCGTCGGATGCGACGCTCGTCCACGCGAACGGCTTGGGCAGCAACAGCACCAGGCAGTCGCCCTCGAGAAAAGGCCTGCGCGTCATGCGGCGCGTCGAAAGGACGATCGGTCCGGGGTCGCCGCGCTTCAGGAAGAGATCGTCGAACCACGCCTTCCCCTGCCCCTTGCGCAGGAAGGCGTAGAAATTCAACGTCTTTACTGGTTTCTTCGGATAGAACACCTTCTCCGTCCGTTCCCAGCCATGCGTCCCGTTTCGGAACGGAGCGATGTTCATGTAGCTGGCCGTGCCGTCGGAGTATGTCACATCGAGATGCAGACAGTAGTCGCCGTACGCGTCAACGCACCTGCTCCACCCTCCAAAGTGGACAGGTTCCATCGTCTGTTCCGCCGGATCAAGATACTGCAACACCTGGCAGATGCCGCCGCACCGGCTGTAGACGGCATCGCCGTCGGTAACATCGCAATAGAACGCCGCAGAACCGCCATGAACTCCATCTCCAGTGGAACGCGCAGGCGACTTTCCAAAACGCCGCCATCCAGACGGCATGCCGTCCGTACCAGGCGATTCGAGCCCGCCATTGCGCAATTCGACGCCATCTCCAAGGGCAAGTCCGCCCCAGACGGCCATGACGAAAGCTGCATGCACAAAAAGCCGCATATGCCAAACCCCGAATCAATAAGCCATGGCTGGACAGCAGAGGCGGAATCCCTGATCCTGCGAAGGTGTCCAACGAGGATAATATTGCCTGCGTGCAGAACGAAGAGCGTTCGCCGCCTCTGCATATGATCCACCGCGTTGAAGGCCGCGCTCGCTGCCATCGGAGTTGCCGTTGTCGGATTCCGTAGTGCCGACGGGGTCGATTTCGAGCGCGCTGCTCTTCGCATACGCCCCGTTATAGGCCGGATAGAGATCAAGCACGCATTCCCACACGTTTCCGTGCATGTCGTAGAGGCCCCAGGCATTTGGTTCCTTCATTCCGACGGGATGCGTCTGCGCGCTCGAGTTCTTGGTGTACCAGGCGATGGTGCCGACGGAGGCGTCGTCCTCCCAGTCGTTGCAGCCGTTGTTGAACGCCGCGCCATTGCCTGCCCGGCAGGCGATCTCCCATTGCGCGTCCGTCGGCAGATCGAACACCACCCCGCTGTGCTTGCGCAACTCGTCCATGAACGTGCCCGATGCCACATTGTGCCCGTTCGACGGCCAGCAGTAGTCCGTTCCCGTTCCGCGGATACGCGAATAGCTCAGATTACCCACGGGGCGCAGGCCGGAATCCGTCTGGTCCGTCCAGAATGCGCTAGGGGGAAGAGATCCGTGGATCTTCCTGTACTGCGCCTGTGTGACGGGGTAGATGCCGATGTAGTAGTCTTTCGTGAGGATCACGGGACGGGCGGTCGACAGCGGGTTCCAGCTTTTGCCCTTTTCCGAGGAATTGCTGTTGTATGGCGCACCGAGGCGATATGTCTTGTTCGCCGCCGGTATGCGCCTCATGACGAGCTTGTCCGTCTTGTAGACGTCGCTCGTCATCGGCAACGGGAACCACGACTCGTCCGCGTAGTACGTCACGTTGCTGGGCGTGTCGAGATCCACCACCATCCATGGCGGCGGCGCGTTCGTGGCCCACGCCGTCAGAACTGCCGTGACGTTGGACACCACCTTGCCGATGGCCTGGAAAGACGCGTTCGTGAGCGGATCGAACGTGATCGCGTGCGGCCCCGCTCCGAACAAGGCGTTGTAGTCGCCCGCCAAACCCTCGCGAAACGCCGCGCCCATCGACACGCCGTTCGTCTGGATGTCCACCGTAACCACGGCAGGCTCGGAAAGCTCGTACGCGAGCGTGACGAGGCGCGTCGCCTCGTCCTGGGTGAAGGCAAACGTCTGGGGTTTCACCTTTGGCGTCGCCAAGGCGCACAACGCGCACGCCGCAACGCCGACCGTCAGAAGATGTTTCATGTTCATTCTCATGCTCCTTTCATGCTTGCGCTCACGGAACCTTCGCAGGGCAGCAGAGCCGGAATCCGTAGGTGTCCTCGGTGTTCTTGTTCGCCGCGTTTCGATATGCGGAATACGATCGCCAGTAAGCCTGCTTGAAACTGCCTCCTCGCGCTATGCGTCGGTAGTTGATGGTGCCGTCGGCGTTGTAGTCGGCCGCAGGCCCCGTAGGATCGACGACGAGGTTCGCCTCCGCGTCGTCAACCGAATATGGCGTCTCGTACCAGTCCAAGCACCATTCCTGGACGTTGCCGTACATGTCGTAGAGGCCCCAGGCGTTCGGCTTCTTCATGCCTACGGGGTGGGTCTGCGCCTCGCCGTAGCCCTCGGCCGCGTTCTCGTCATACCATGCGAGTTTCTCGAAATTGGCCTTGACGTAGGAGTTCTTGCCGTCGTACCACACGGTCCCCGTTCCTGCGCGGCAGGCGTACTCCCACTGCGCCTCGGTGGGCAGGTCGAAGGCGATGCCCGTGAAGGAGCGGAACTTTCCGGGGCCAAACGAGGGGCTGTTGTCGTGCATCTTGTCCGGCCAGCCGTTCTGGGAACCGCGCAGATAGTCCCACTTGATTCCCTCGATGGGCCGGCACGCCCAGTCCGTCACGTTCGTGAACGTCCAGTGGCAGTTTGCGCCGCTGCTGGTGGGGCTTCCGAACACGCGCTCGTACTGGCGCTGCGTCACTTCGAACACGCCGATGTAGTAGTCGTTCGTGAACTTGACGTAGTGCGGCGTCTCGTTGTCCTGGCGCTGCGCCACGGTCGTAGGCGAGCCCATGCGCCAGATAACGCCGTTAGCGGGAATCTTGCGCATCACGAGGAAATCCGTCTTGAACATGTCGTTCGTCACGTCCTCCGGCAGCGCTTCGGCCGACGGATAGAACTTCACCGTAGACGTGAAGCAGAGGTCGGCCACCATGTAGTCGGGCGGCGCGTCGAGCGCCCATGCGGTAACAACCACGTTCGTGGCGGCGATTTCGACGCGTCCATCGGCCAGCAGTCCATCCTCGGGCATCCAAGTGATCTGACCTGCGGCGGTCGCGACCTTTCGGTTCACGTCTCCAGCCATGCGTCTCAGGTTCCTGCCCCCCACCGATACGCCGTTGGTGCGCACGTCCATTGTCACCACCGCCGGACCGTTAGCCAGAGTATAGTCGACCGTGACCATGCGCGTAACAGGGTCTTGGCCCACCACGACCGTTCCGATCGACGGCCGAGCCGCATACGCCGCACTTCCTGCAAGAAGCGCAAGCGGCAACACTATCATACTTCTGCCCATACCATGTCCTCGTTTTCGCACGAACTCTTCTACCCGCCAGCCAACACAGGGCCAGTTGCTCGAATTGCACCGGCGAGACGTCCCTGTCCGCACGCGTATCTTACCATACCCCCCCCCTATGCTGTCAATTGGCATTTTTGAATTATGGTATAATACGCCCCATGAAAACCGCCGCAGAAGAGATTGCCGAACTGAAACAAGCGAGAAACGCCGTGATTCTCGCGCACAACTACGAACGTCCGGAGGTGCAGGACATAGCCGATTTCACGGGCGACTCGCTTGAGCTGGCAAGAAAAGCGGCGTCAACGGAAGCGGATACCATAGTATTTTGCGGCGTGTACTTCATGGCCGAAACCGCCGCCATCCTAAATCCCGGCAAAACGGTCCTGATCCCGGACGAAACCGCCGGTTGTCCGATGGCAGACATGATTACCGGCGAACAGCTTAGGGCGCTGAAGGCGAAGCATCCTGGCGCGGCCGCCGTCTGCTACGTCAATTCCACGGCCGAGGTGAAAGCCGAATGCGACATATGCGTCACATCCGGCAATGCCGAACGCGTGATGGCCACTTTCCCGAAAGATCGCGAAATCATATTCGTGCCAGACCAGCATCTTGGTTCGCATATTGCATCGCGTCTGGGCGTTTCATACATCCTGTGGCCGGGATACTGCCCTACCCACGCGCAACTGACGGCCAAGCAGATAGAGGCGGCGCGGGCGGCCCACCCCGGAGCTCCCGTGCTTGTGCATCCGGAATGCCGCAGAGAAGTCCGCGATGCAGCGGACGAACGGTTGTCCACCGGCGGAATGTGCGCATTCGCGCGCACTTCGCCGTTGAACGAGTTCATCGTCGGCACGGAAACCGGCATACTGCACCGCCTAAGGCAGGAAAATCCCGGCAAGACCTTCTGGCCGGCCGCAGATCTCGTCTGCCCCAACATGAAAAAGACGACGCTGGAAAAAGTCAGGGACTGCCTGCGCGACATGTCGCCGGCAGTCGCCGTGCCGAAGGAAACAGCCGTCCGCGCCAAGCGCGCCATCGATGCCATGCTGGCCATCTGACGCGCATCTGCCGGTTAGATGGCGGCGAGCTTGCGCGCTACCAGCGGCCCGACTATCTTTGGATCGGCCTTGCCCTTCGAGAGTTTCATCACCTGCCCGACGAAGAACCCTGCGGCGGCCTTTTTCCCGGCCTTGAAGTCGGCCACGGGGCCTGGATTGGCGGCGATCGCCTGATCGACGAACGCCTCCAGGGCCGCCGTATCGCTCACTGCGCCCAATCCGCGCTCCTTGACGATCGCCTCCGGGTCTCCGCCCTTCTCGAACACCTCGGGCAGCAGCTCCTTCAGCGTAGGGCCGTTGATCACACCCTTTGCCGCCATTGTCACGAGCGCCCGGAGTGCGGTTGGGGCAAGCGCACATTCGCCGATCTCCTTGCCGCTGGCGTTCAAGAGCGCCATCACGTCGCTCATGTACAGATTGCAGAGCTGCTTGGCCGTCTTCTTGTCAAGGCCCTTCGCCGCCGCCTCGAAGAAATCGGCGTTCGCCTTTGCCTGCGAAAGGACGCCGGCATCGTATTCCGCGATGCCGTATTCCTCGATCATCCGCATACGGCGAGCCTCCGGCTTTTCAGGAAGGAGAGAGCGCCATTCCTCTATCTGCTCGTCGGAAAGCGCCACCGGCACAAGGTCCGGCTCCGGGAAATAGCGGTAGTCGTGCGCATTCTCCTTCGTGCGCATGGACGCGGTTTCAAGCGCCTCTCCGTCCCAACGCCTTGTTTCCTGCACTATCGGCATGGAATGCGCCATGCAGTCGCGCTGCCGCCGCGCCTCGTATTCGAGCGCTGCATGAATCCCCTTGAAGGTGTTCATGTTCTTGATTTCGACCTTTGTGCCGAGACGCGTCTCGCCGACAGGCCGGATGGAGATGTTCACATCGGAGCGCATGTTCCCCTCTTCCAGGTTGCAATCGCTCACGCCGGCGTAGACGAGAATCTCCTTCAACGCGGTCAGATACGCGATCGCCTCGTCTGCGCTGGCCATGTCGGGTTCTGACACTATCTCCATCAGCGGAGTGCCGCCACGATTGAAATCCACGCCGGAAGTCTGGGCATAGTGGTTGATCTTGGCCGCATCCTCTTCAAGGTGGATGTGGTTGATGCGAATCGTCTTCGGACCGTTCGGCGTCTCGATGGTAACGCCCCCGCCGATGCACAGCGGGTTTCCGTTCTCCGATATCTGGTAGTCCTTCGCCATGTCCGGATAGAAGTAGTTCTTGCGATCGAACGTGGCGTGCCGGTTGATTTCGCAACCAAGCATCAGACCGCTCATGACCGTAAGACGTATGGCCTCCTTGTTCGCCACAGGCAACGCGCCTGGATATCCCAGGCACACGGGGCAGACGTTCGTGTTCGGCTCGCATCCCGTCTTCAGCAGGCATCCGCAGAACATCTTGGTCCGCGTCTTGAGCTGGACATGCGTCTCAAGCCCGATCGTATTCTCGAAATCCATGTTCATTTCCCTTCGTTTCCAGGAGACCAGAGCACCTCGTCCTTGTTTTGCGGAACCGGCTGGCGAGGGAGCACGCCATGATCCAGGAGATCCTGGACTATCATGCGGGCGTCCGTCTCGAAATTGCCCTTCGCGAACCAGCGAAGCCAGTTCCGCTCGTGTACGAACAGCTCCGCAAGAGGAACGCCCTTCTTCTTGCCGAAGTTCACGCAAAGCTCGCCGTTCGTCCAGCGCAAGAGTCCCGTGCGGTCGGCGTTCAACGGATCGCGCGGCACGAGATACTCGTCCATGGCGGCTGTCGTGCCGGGCAGATCGTCGTATTTTGCGAGCTGCGCCTTCAGGACTTCAAGCGTTGCGCGAGCGTCCGCCTCGGCGCCGTGCGCATCGGCATGGTCGCGTCCGCAATAGAACTTCACGGCGGCCGTAAGGTCGCGCGGCTCCTTCTTGTGGTACAGGCGCTGCACGTCTACGTGCCGCCGGTCGCCGGATGCGAAATTCCGCCCTGTGCGGGCGAACTCCTCTTCGAGGCACGGCACGTCAAAACGGTCGCAATTGAACCCGGAAATGTCGCATCCGGCGAAGAATTCCTCGATCTCCCCGGCCTTGTCCGCAAAGGTCGGGCACCCTTTGACGATCTCGTCGGTGATGCCGTGGATTGCCGTCGTCTCCGGCGGAATTGGCACGCCCGGATTGAGCAGCCAGCACTTCTCCGTCTCCGTGCCGTCAGGCTCTATGCGGATCGCCGCGAGTTCGATTATGCGATCCTGCCGCGCATTCACCCCTGTGGATTCGATGTCGAACACGACAAGGGGCCTGTCCATCTTCAGCGTCAATTTCATTTTAGGATCCTATCTTCCGCCGGAACGGCATCAGTCGAACAGTTCTTCCTCCAGCATCGCACACAGGGCATGGTATACCGGAAGATGGAATTCCTGTATCTTGTACGTCTCGTCTGCCGGAACCCTTATCGCCACATCGCACATTTCTCCAAGCCTTCCGCCATTCCGCCCGACAAGCGCCACCGTCTTCACGCCTGCGGCACGGGCAAGGACCGCGGCCAGAACGCAGTTGCGCGAGTTTCCAGATGTCGAAAGCAGCACCGCCACATCGCCGGGCTTCGCGAGGCCGAGAAGCTGCTGGGCGAACGCCTCGTCCCATCCCACGTCGTTCGCAAAGGCCGTCAGTATGCCGCTTTGCGAAACAAGCGACACGGCAGGCAGCGATCCTTCCAGCTTTTCCGCAAGGCGGACGCCATCCTCGCCTGCGGCGAGAAGCCGTTCCCGCACGGCAGCCGGGATGTTCCGGTGCCGCTTGAACTTCTTCAGAAGCTCGCCGACGATGTGCTCGCAGTCGCTCGCGCTGCCGCCATTGCCGCAGCAGAGCAGCTTTCCGCCCGCCCGGTACGATGCAAGCATCGCGCCAAACGCCGCCAGAACGTCCGTCCGGCATGCCTCAAGCTCCGGATAGCGAACGTAAAGATCTTCGAAAATAGCCAGTGTCTCCGTCTTCATGCGCCTAGTATACCACAGATTCCGGGAATCGGCCTCACACATACCCCATCTCCGCCATCAGGCGGTTGTTCTTCATCCAGTTCGGCTCTACCTTGACCCACAGCTCCAGGCGTACGCGCACGCCGAACATCTCCGACAATTCAGGTTCCGCGCTCATTCTCACGGCCTTCAGGTTGCCGCCGTGCGGTCCTATGACGATCCCCTTCTGGGATGGACGGTTGACATAGATGTTCACGGCCACATCCCAGGCGCGGTCCTGTTCTCCCAGGTCTACCACCACGACGCCGACTTCGTGCGGCACCTCGTCGTGCAGGCGCTGTATCAGCTTTTCGCGCACGACGTCCGCTATCGCCAATTTGCGCGGATAGTCGGTCACGATGTCTTCAGGGAACAGCGCCGGGCCTTCTTCCGCAAGCGCGAAGAGCGCCGCCAGCAGCTCGTCGCAACCGCCAGGCTTTATGCCGCAGGCCCTGATCCATGAAGGAGGATTCGGGAGCTGAGCCGCGGCGACCTCCTGCCACATGTCGCGGAACATCGTTTCGTAGAATGGCGCGCGATCGCACTTGTTGAGCACGAACACGCACTTCTCCGGACATTCCTTCGCCACGCGCCGCATCCATCCCTCGTCTTCCAGCTGAGGTTCGTGCGCGGCATCGAAAACGACCATCAGGATGTCAACTCCGGCCGATGAAGCGCGCGCCATGCCGTTGAGTATCTTGCCGAGCGGCCCCACCGCCTTGTGCAGGCCAGGCGTGTCAAGCAGCACCAGCTGCCCGCGCGGATCCTCCACTATGCCGCGTATCGTGTTGCGTGTCGTCTGCTCCACCGGGCTGACGATCGTCACCTTCTCGCCGACCATGCGGTTCACCAGCGTGGATTTCCCGGCGTTGGTGCGCCCGACAACGCCTACGATCGCCGCTTTACGCATATCTACCTCCTGCCCCCCACCTTCCGCCGCCACGCAGATGCCATCGCTCATATCTGATTTTCCCTCACCGAATCCGCCATGTCACGCGCCAGCCACGATAATAAGGCCAAGCCCCGCCAGGAACAGGAGGAACATCAGCAGGTTGAGCAGAGAAGTGGCCTTGGGAGAGCCGGAGAACTCCTTCCACACGAGGATGCCCCAAAGGGCCGACACGAGCGTCGCGCCCTGCCCGAGCCCGTACGAGATCGCCGCGCCCGCCTTCCCTGCCGCCATCAGGTTGAGTCCGTTGCCAAGCCCCCAGATCAGGCCACCGAGGATGCCGACGAGATGTATCGGAAATCCACCCTTGAAATAATCCTTTTCCGTGATTGGAGCGCCTGCCACCGGATGGCGCATCGCAATGCCGTTGAAAATGAATGTGGACGCGAAGACGCCGAGAGCGAACACGAACAGGGCGCTGTACGGCGTAAGCATGCCCGCCTTTGGCGCAGGCGACGTGAAGTCCATGTCCATTGCCGCCGCCACGAACCGATAGAAGAACGCCATAAGCACGCCGCAGGCTACGGAAAGCACGATGCCCTTCGCCGGAACCTTCTTCTGTGCGCCGGCCTCCTTGAGCTTGTACGCCCAGGCGTTGGCGAGGATCGCCGCGGAGATGAGCGCCACGCCGCCGAAGAGGAGCGCGGCACTGCCTTTGGGCGCGCCGATGTAGTTCACAACCACGCCCAGGACGAGCGCGAGGCCGATGCCCACCGGGAACGCCACGCTCATGCCCGCCACGGCGATTGCCGCCGCCAGCAGGATGTTGGCCGCGTTGAACACAATGCCGCCAAGGAAGGCGCTGCCGAGATTGGCCGGCGACGCCTGCTTCAAGCTGGCGATGAAGCCCCACTCCGGCGCGCCGCCAAAACTGCCGAACGTCAAACCGGAGACAAGCGCGAACAGCAGCACGCCCAGCACGTAGTCCCAGTAGAACAGCTCGTATCGCCAGGTCTTGCCCGCCAGTTTCTGGGTGTTGCCCCAGCTGCCCCAGCAGAACATGGTCACGACGCAGAACGCGACGGCGAGCGGATAGTTGTCAACAAAGCACATGGCGGCAACCTTTCTTGCTTGCTAGATCAGATGTCGATTTCCGAACGGCGTGGAACCGACGCTTGCGCCCCTGGCCGCGTAACGGCGATGGACGCCGCCTTCACCGCAAAGGCGACCGCATCTGCGACAGGCTTCCCCTCCGTCAACGCCACCGCAAATGCGCCGTTGAACGTGTCGCCGGCCGCAACGGTGTCGACAGCGGCAACAGGACATGCCGGAACGCTGCCGCAAAGGCCGCCCGCAGACCAGAATGCACCCTGTGCGCCAAGCGTGACGACCACGCCCTTCACTCCACGCGAATGCAGCACCGCGGCGGCATTCTTTGCGGATGCGGCATCCGCCACCGCCACACCTGTAAGAAGCGTCGCTTCCGTCTCGTTCGGAGTTATCCAGTCGATGCGCGCGTAGAGATCGGCAGGCAGCTCCGCCGCAGGAGCGGGATTCAGCACCACTGCAACTCCTGCGTCGTGTGCGACCCTTGCCGCCCACGCCACCGTCTCGATCGGCGTCTCCAGCTGCATCACCAGAGCGGCGGCCCTCTCTATCTCGCTACGCAGCGGCTCCAGGTCCGACGGCATCAGCGTGGCATTGGCGCCTGGCGCAACGGATATGCAGTTGCGCCCTTCCCCGTCTACGAGGATCAACGCCACGCCGCTCGCTTCCGACGGATCCGTAATCAGCCGCGCATCGATGCCATCGGCCGCAAGACGCGGCCCCGTTTCGCGACCGAACGCGTCATCGCCGACCTTGGCGACGAACATCGTATCGCCGCCGAGGCGCGCGCAGGCTACAGCCTGGTTGGCCCCCTTCCCGCCGGGATTCAGCAGGAAGGTGCCGCCAGTGACGGTCTCGCCTGGTACGGGGATGCGGGCAGACCGCACCACCATGTCCGTATTCGTGCTTCCAATGACGACGATCCTCGCCATTTGCATATCAACTCCTTGTTCAATCGTGGAGATGCGATTATACCACATTCCCGCAATCCATGCCACAGGCTGGAATCGGGCGATCAGCGAGCTTTTTCGACCCGGAGGGATTGAATAGATGCATCTGCGAGCCGACGACACCGAAAGTCGCGCCGTTCAGTCGCCGAGGCGCTCGTAGCGCGGCAGGCGTGCAAGCGGGACATTTTCAAGGCGGAGCGTCTTGGGGCCAGTGTGCGTTTCACCGAGATCGTCGCGCCACTTTCCGGCGGGGAGCTCCACGGTCTTCGCGTCGTCGGGCGTGAGCACCGGAGCGACGAGCCAGCGGGATCCGAGCATGAACTGCTGCATCGGACGGTTGAAGCCCTGGTGTGGGAACCCGTATTCCATCGCGCGTACGATCGGCTCGCCCGTCTTCGCGGCGCGGTGCGCCGTCTCGAGGATGTACGGCGCGAACGCCATGTGGAGATCGGCGAAGGCGCGGCATAGCTTCACGCCCTCCGGCGAAAGCCGGCGCGTCGGCAGAAGAGAGAACTGCATCATCGGCATGAGCGCCTGCAGCGCGGCGGATCTGACGAAGAGCTTCTCGTCGATCTCCCTGCCCACGAAGGAGACCTCGAGCCCCCCGCCGACCATGTCGGCGACGAGATAGGGGCAGCCGAGGAGCCCCGCCGTCACGACCTGCGGGATCACCGTGTCCTGCGCGTTCCGGCCGGTCCACGCATGGGCGCGGTCGTTGAGGCGCGTAACAAGCGGAAGTCCGCCGCACTTCCAGCTCACGCGTATCTCGTGGTACGGGAACTCGCGCGCGGCTAGCTCGGCGTAGAGGCGCGTGTAGTCCACGGGCTCGGCAGTGTCGTCGTGGAAGCGACAGTCCTCCGCAAAGAACACCGGATCGCCCGCATCGAACTTGAAGCCCCTGATGCCGTACCTGTCCGCGAAATCGTGCAGCGTCTTCGCGTAGTATGCGTTCGCCTCCGGCTTGGTGAGGTCGTATACCGCGCTGATGCCGCTCCACCACCTGACGACTGCCGCAGCCTTCGAACCGGGAGCCTTGCGGTAGGCGAGGTAGTCGAGGCCCTTCAACTTCGGATTGTATCTCAGTCGTTTGTACTCGCGGCTGTCGGGCGAGACGAAGTGCGCCGTCCAGATCAGCGGAATCCACCCGTGCGAGCGGATGCGGTCGAAGAGCCCCTTCGGATCGGGAAAGTCCTTTTCGTAGAACTCGTACGAGCCCTGGTGCGAGAGCCATCCACCGTCCATCATGTACACGCCGCACGGAAAGCCGCTCTCCGCAAGATCCGCCGTGTAGTCGTCTGCCGCCTTCTGGTCCATGCCGTTCAGGAATATCTCGATCCAGTTGTTCCACTGCGGCAGCGTGAAGAATACGTCCGGCGGCGCCTTCCCCTCGAAGCGCATGTGCGCCTTCGCGGCGGCGAGATACGCCTCCTTCAGCGTCGTCCCGGCGGCTACAGGCTCGATCTTCCCCACGTCCGAATCGAGGACGAGCTTTCCGTCCCGGAATTCGAAACCGAACGGCTTTTCGCTCCAAACGTATCTTCCGCAGCTCGACACGAGGAGCGGGGACGACGTGTTGCCGTGGCGCCGCAGATCGATCCGCTTCACGTCCGCCGCGCCGTAGGGCTGGTTCTGCCCGTCGCCTCCGGCTCCGCCCCACCAGCGCTCGCTCTCCAGTAACGGAATCTCGGACACTACCGCCGCGGCCGGTCCGCCGGACGCGGCGATTCCGCCTAACGCCTGCGCAATGCATAAAGCCGCCACGCCCATGCCTATGCCTGTTCTGTTCATCTGTCGTTCATCCATCCTTTGCGTTCATGCCGTCGAAACCGGCAAAATCAACCTCCCGCATCGCAAACCGCGAAAACCGTCAGCGAAGACCTGTCCGCTAAGACCGTATTGCGCGCGGTCTTCGGCTCGCGCACGAAGTTCTGGTTGCCCCTCACGTTGCCGTGCGGCGCAAACTGCGAACAGGCGCTCGAGACGTCCACACGGAGCCTGTCTCCTTTCTCGAGCCTGAACGCCAGGCGAGGGAAAGCGAAGGCGACGGTCTTGACGGTTCCCGGAATGTAGTCCCGTCCGTCGGCGCACATCGTCGTGATGTCGTCGCGCAGCAGGTACCAGATTCCGTCTCCCTTGTCCACGCTCACGCGTGCGTAGAAGCAGGTGTCTTCGCAGTCGCTCGAGACCGCGAGCGACGCCCTCATGCGTCCGCGCACGCGCAGCTCGGCTTCCACTGGCGGAAGCACGAAGGACACCACGTCGTCGCGGAATCCGGGCTCGGGCTGCCGGCGCATCCCGCCGAAGCAGTTCCCGCCGGACCCGGGGAACTCGGGAAGCGGACGCCGCGGATCGTACGTCCACGACTTCGCGCCCGTTCCCAGGGCGAAATCCACGCGGCGCGGACCGTCCGCGAACGCCTCCTCGCCGATCCGGCGGTTTTCCCAGAGCGCGTAGCAGCTCACCTTCCCCGGCGGCGCGAAGTCGCAGTTTTTTCCCGTGCGGCAGCAGTCGAACCAGTCGAGTATCCGCATGGGGTTCGAAATCCTCGCGCCGCCGGCGAATTCGCCGTACGTGCCCTTCAGTTCATCGGCAATGCACCCGTCGTGGTCGTACGCATCAACGAGCATCGCGCAGTTTGCCCGCCGGTCGCGCGTCGCGTCACACCACATGTCGGCCATGCCGTCGAAGAACATGTCGTACTGTCCCGTGACGAACAGTATCGGCATCGTGGAGTCCGTGAAGCCGCGCCTGTACTCCGCCCCGCTACCGGGCTCGCCGGAAAGCCAGAACGGATCGTCCCGCCGTGGATGCCGCATCACGTTGTCGAAAGTCGGCTCCTCGATCCCGTAGTAGCGGCGGCACCAGTCCGACAGCGGGAAGTCCGTGACCTTCACCGCCTCGTCGCGCCTCAGCGTCCTGTCCTTGCGCCTGTACACGAGCTTGGACCACACGCCGAACAGCCCGGACTTGAACATTCCATTGCGGTAGACGACACTGTAGCGATCGACGTCCATCACAGGCAGGACGGCACCTTTGACGTCCGGAGGGTTGGTGTCGAGGTAGGCCCAGTGCACGGACGAGTGGTAGCTGCCTCCCATGAGGAATATCTCGCCGTTGTACCACGGCTGCCGCCTGATCCAGTCGAGCAGCGCCAGACCGTCCGCGCGTTCGGCCTCGAACGGGATGAAGTCGCCCTCGCTCTCTCCGCAGCCGCGGCAGTGCTGGAGGATGCACGCATACCCGCGCATGACCGCAGGGATCGACATCATCCTGACCATCGTCTTGTTGGCATGCGTCTCCTCGACGTAGGGCGTCCGCGTGACGATGACGGGGCACTTCTCCGCGTCACGAGGACGCGCCACGACCGTGTACAGTCTCACCCCGTCGCGCATGGGCAGCATATGGTCGGAAACATCGGGAATCGCCTTGAATGCCACGCACGCTCCCGCTCCTGCCGTCAGCACGACGGCCAACAGTACGCAGACGAACGAATTATTCATTCAGAATCCTCATCTTCAACAGCGTCTGCCGTCAGAACCAGATCGAAAAGGAATCGGAACCGGCGGCGCTCGGATCGTCTCCCGCGCTCTGGAAGTCGCAGACCCGGATCCGGACCGGCTTCTCGCCGGGCTTCGACAGGACGGCCTCCCACAGTCCCCATGTCGCGCTTGCGGGCAGCGGAACGAGCTTCACGCCGTAGCCGAGTCCGTTGACGGTGGACTGATCGCTCACCTCGGCCCTTGTCGCACCTGCGCGCTGGGCCTTGGCAAGGATCAGCGGACCCCACATGACGAGCGCGCCCGTCTTCCTGCGCCAGCTCGCCTTCACGTCTTCGTTCATGCCCTTCGGAGCGTTGTCGGAGTAGCGCTTGAAAGCCCACGACGTGTCGTCCGGAGCGTCCATGGGCCCAGGCTCGACCGCGCGGTTCACGATTCTGGGGTTCATGTCGAAGGAAATCGAGTATCCTCCGTCGATGCGCGCGACGTCCATCTTCGCGCACCACGCGGGCCTGCGGAACTTCACGTCCACGGGCCTGGAGGTCCGCACCGTCACTTCGCTGCCGACGGGATAGTCGCCGGATATGCCGAACTTCACGCCGTCGAGCATGACGTCGGCGTCCTGATAGAGGTTCACGTGGTACACGCCTTTCGCGTCAACCGTCACCGCGGCGGAAGCCATGTCCATGAACGTGCGCGGAACGTTGTTCACGCAGCAGTGGTTGTAGCTGTAGCCGCACTGGCGCTGGTCCTGATGCCGCCCATGCCCGCGCACGAAGAAGGCCCCCCACTCTCCGGAGCGGTGTATTCCGGCGAGGAAGCAGTTGAAGTACGCGAGTTCCATGGAGTCGAGGTACCTGTCCTCTCCGGTGATCAGGAAAAGGTCCAGGTTGAGGCGTATCCAGTGTATCGCGTCGCACACCTCGTTGAGCGCGTTCACGCGCTTCGCGCCGCCGATGAACTTGTCGCCGAAGCCGACCGAGCCCAGTGGATTCGACTCGGTGCGCTCCAGGTTGTCGCGGATCGCCGACACGGTGTCGAGGCAGCGCGCGTCGCCCGTTGCGCGGTAGTATTCGAGAAGCCCGTCGAGACAACTCATCAGCTCGTAGCTCTTGGCCCATTTCTCCGGACGGGGATACCACTCGCTGAGGGGAACGCCCCTCTTCGCGTTGCGGAAGAAGTTGGGGCACGCGTTGTCGTCGCGATCCCAGTCGGGGAGCATCTTCCTCGCATATTCCAGATACCTGTCCCTGCCCGTCTCTTCGTACAGAAGGACAAGGGGCTTGAGGACGGACATTGACGGCAGTCCGTTCATCTCGCCCGCGCCGGTGTCGTGAAGGGCGAGCCCCCTGCGCTCGAGCATGTCGATCCACTGGTCCATCTGTCGCTCGACGGAGGCGAGTATCTCGCGGTCGCCCGTCGCCTTGTAGGCCGCCAGCATTCCCCAGATGGCGTACTTCCTGTTCCAGAGGTTCCACACGGGAAGCCATCCGTAGATGCTTTTCGTCTTCGCCGGGTCCGTTATCGAGACGAGCTCCCTGTCGGCGTAGCTGCCGAGGTAGCCGTCGTCGTCCTGCAGCTCCATGAGCCTGTGGCACTCCTCCCGCACGAACGAAAGGAGCGACGGGGCCTGCAGGTAGTCCGCGACCCTCGCCGTGCCGAGCATCAGCTTCCCCCAGAACTCGCCGCGCCACAGTCCGCCGTGTCCCTTCGCGTCGTCGTCGCGGCGCTCAAACGCGCGGCGGGCCTCTCCGAACACGTCTCTCTGGGCGTGCTTCGAGAGCATGCGGGCGCCGAAGAAGGCATTCATCTTCTCCGCGGGACGTCCGCCGAGCCTTACATCCCTGAGTTCGGGGCCGCGCATCGCGTCCGTCGTCCTGGTGTTTACGGAGCCGACGGCGGGAATGACTCCGCACACGGCGCAGAACATTGCAGTATATGCTGTTTTCATGGCGATTCGCTGTTCCAACCCGTGTTGTCCCGACTAGTCGTCCACCAAGTTCTCGACGTTCTTGCCGTGCTCCCTGCCCTCAAAGCGCTGGCAGAACGCGAACCCGACCTCCCCGCCGTTCCTGTAGGCCTTCTTCCCGGCCGGGTCGATCTCGAACCTGCAGCCGGAGAAGAATATGTCGCGCACGATTCCCGGGCGCGGCGCGGACACCATCGGCGCCATGAGCCCGCGCGAGGTCACGTTCGCGAACCTGAGGTTGCGCACCGCCTCGACGCGCGTGGCGACGTTGGACGTTATCTCGACGTAGACCGGGCGCGCGTAGATTCGGTCCATCACGACGTTGGAGAACGACAGATTCTCGACAAGCGTGGCCTCGCGCCCCTGGTCCGACGTCTTCTCGCGGTCGCCGCCGGACGGGAGTTGGAGCCCGATTCCGCACACGGAGTCGCGGATCGTCAGGTTGGAGAACGCGCAGTCCCTGATGACGCCGTCGTTGATCCAGCCAATGCGGATTCCGCTCGAGTACGACCTGAGGTTGCAGTTCGCGACGGCAACCCTCTCGCAGGGCCTGTTCTCCTTCAGCGAGGCGCTGTTCGCGCGCACCACTATGCAGTCGTCGCCCGTCTCGATGTCGCAGTTCGATATCCGCACGTCCCGCGAGCAGTTCACATGGATTCCGTCGGCGTTCGGGAAGTCGACGTCCGCGGCGATGCTCACGCGGTCGAAGACGACGTCGTCGCAGTCGTGCACCCAGAAGCTCCAGCCCGCCGGCGGATAGCTGACGTTCACGTCGAGGACCTTCACGCGGCGGCATCCGGCGAAGAGAACGAGCCGCGGAGGCGACTTGTCGAGGCCGAGCCGCCGTCTGAGCTGGCCGGACGCGCTCGACGGATCTTTCTCCACGAAGGCCATGCCGTTGCCGTGGATCGTGCCGCGTCCGGTGATGGCGACATTCTCCGCCTCGTCCGCGAATATAAGCGCCGCGCTTCGGTGGCGCGGGCACATGTAGGTGTCGATGTGCCGCGCGTCCGGCTGGTCCTTCCAGTCCCGCCAGTCCGGCGAGCCCATGACGACTGCGTTCGCCTCGACATGAAGCTCGACGCCACTCTTGAGAATCACCGTTCCCGTGACGAACGTTCCACCCTCGACGACCACCCGTCCGCCGCCGGCGGACGAACACCTGTCGATCGCCTTCTGGATGGCGAACGTGTCGAGCGTCTTCCCGTCGCCCGCTGCGCCGAAGTCGCGTATGTCGAAATCCCGCGCGCAGGCCGCGCAGACGGCAAGCGCGGCAGCCAGCGCGCACAAATCCCTGGTTGTCCTTGCCATAATCGGATTCAATTCCTCCATGCGGCGCATTCTAGCAAAAACACCTTTTCTCCCGCAACCATTCTGCGCGACTTTCCGGCATTTTCATTTCGCATTCTTTGCCAATGAAAGATTCTTGAAGCACAGCTCGTCCGTCGGCGCGGCGGTCTTGAGATGCAGAGCGACAAGGTCTGTTGCGGCGATGTCGAAGTCGAGGTCGACCTTCGCCTCGAACCCATGCCATTCCCCGTCGCACGGAATGACGAGTTTTTCGGCTATCTTCTTTTCGTTCGAGAGGAAAACCGCTTCGAGGTCGACCGGGGAATCTCCCTTCGCTTTCGCTTCGAACGACAGGCGGTATCTGCCGCCGCCCTGTTCGAGAAACGCGTCGGTGAACACGTTCAGCATCCCGGCGTTTTTCTCGCACTGCGTGAGCCGATAGACCCTCGAGCCGCCGACTTTCTCCATCGCGTCGAACTTGACCAGCCACGACGGACACCTCTGCCACGCGCTGCGCGTAGACGCGCGATCCGCGAGCAGATTGGCCCCGGCGGACGGCTCGATGCGCCGCTCCCCCTTCTTCGGGGACGCGAGGCGCACGTCGCGCCGAAGCGCCGAGCCAACATAGACCTTCCACGGACACGTCCAGTTTACGACATGCCGGTCCGGCGCGGACGGAATCGCGGGCCTGTCCCGCGTGTTCACGACCGACACGGCGATGCGGTCGCCGTTCTTGACCTTGTCCGCCGGAATCGCGTCCAGCCTAGCGCCGCCAACCCAGAAGTTTGTGATGGCGAGCGTGTAGTTGTCCGAGTCGAGCCATTTCGAGGAATCGTGCATGACGGCGACAAGGTGTCCGTTCGTCTGCCCCGCCGTACGCCAGTCGTCGCGCCCGGTTGTGTAAGGCATGCTCACGTTTTCCATTCCGAACGTCTTGGGGAGCGTACCCATGTTACCCGCCGAGAAGAAGCGCGAGAAGAGTACGCAGTCGATGGCGGAGAAGTTCTTGAAGAAAAACGCCTGCGTCTGGTGGACGAGATCCTGCGGACCCGGCTCTTTCTTCGCCTTTCCCGCGTTCATCTCGTTCCATTTCGTGTTGCGCCTCAGGACGCCGTTGTACGAATTCTTTATGCAACCCTCGTCTGCGCGGAAGATGTCGATGTTCTCCATCACCACGCCTTCGTTGGAGCCCTGCGGGAATATCGCGTTGCACGACGTCCCGATGGCGACGTCGCGGTAGAGCGCTCCGCCCTTGATGCCGCTCACAACGAGCGCGTTGTCGCCCACGTAGAGCCACGCGCCCTCGACGCGGAGGTTCCGTCCGCCGTTCGTCATCCCGTCCGAACACATCATCGACGCTAGCGCCTTCACGTTGCGGAACACGACGTCCTTCGCCCAGCTGCAGTAGTTGAACGTCCGCGCGTCGACGAGCTTGACATCCTCCACGACGGTCCCTTCGGCGACGACGTTGAGGAATCCGCGCCGCGTGTTCTTCGTCTGGTCGAACCGGAAGACGTCGGAGAACGGATCGAGAATCATCCCTCGCCCGTGTATGTACGCGCCCTTCGACTTGACGACGAGCCGCGAGTTGAGCACAGCTCCGGGCGCGATGTAAACCTCCTTCACCGGATCCTCGACGATGGTCACGCCCTCCTCGCCGGGCGGGTCTACCCATCCCTCGACGTACATCACTCCGGGAGCGCCCTTCTTCGGCACCTTCGCCGGGTCCTCCGGCGCTTCGGCGAACACGGAGAGAATCGTCTTGTCGTAGTCGTTCAGGCGGACGCCGAAATTGCACGGACGGTCCAGGAATACGGATATCACGCCGTTCCGGAATTCGCTCTTCAACCCGAGCCGGGAGGGAAACACGGCATACGACTTCACGTCCTCGCACACCGCGATATCGACTCTGACAGGCCCTCCGTCGAACGCGAATTCGCAGAACCTGCGGTTGACGTCGCCGCCGCGCGTACGGGTGGAGAGCGCCGACTTCTCGCAGTGGTTGTACACGACGAGCCGCCTCTTCTCAGCCCCCTGCGAGACCCGCACCGCATACGCGTAGTCGCGTTCGATTTCTTTCGGGCACTCCGGGTATGCGACGATCCCGCCGAACGCGGCGAACGCGACCGATGCCGTCAGTACGGCAAACAGTGTCTTTTTCATCAGTATCCTTTCACGTCGATTTCGAGACGATAGAACATGCGGGACTCGGAATCTTTCTTTTCGAGTTCGGCCGTCGCGGATGCCGCGCGATCTCCGCCAACAGCCTCTTCCTCGGCATTGGCGAGGTCGCCGAATCGGTAGACCCTGTATGTGACCGTCGCGCCGGACGCGGCGTTGACGTCGATTCCCACGAGCGAAAGTTCGACCTTCTCTCCGCTCATCGCGATCGCGGCCTTCGGCTTCGCGTCCGGGTCGGACGGAGCGAGCCCGAGCGCGTAGCTTTTCCAGAGCGGGATCCCGTTCGCGCCGTCCGCGGCGAGCGCGGAGGCGATTTCGGCCGGCGTCTTGCCGCTTGTCGCGACGCCGAGCGCCGCGGCCTGCGTGAGCGAGATGTCGATTCTGCCTTCTCCCGGAATCCGCAAATGGCCACGCCGTACCACTGCGTTGCCGTTTCCGTCAAGTGTCGCGCCTTGAAGCGAAAAGCCGTCGAGGTTGACGGCAACCGTCCCGACCGGCGCGTTCGTCGGCCATGTCGCATTCGTGAGCAGCTTCACCTCTCCGCCGGCCGCAAGCGCGTCCGCAAGCGATTCGTAGCCCGCTCCGTCCGCCTCCGCGACGTCGGCACCCATCAGCGTCCCGGCGACGGACGCGAGCTCCAGCGCACCCTCCGCCGCGACCTCGCCAATTCCACCCGAGGGGGCGTCCTGGCATGCGAGCCATTCCGATGCATGCTCCGCATCGGCGAAAAGCGGCGCGAACGTCGCGCCTCCGTCGGAACTGACGAAGTACCGGACCGTCTTCGGGATGGTTGAGAGATTAAGCTCCGCCCGCACGATATACGCACCGCCGATCTCGGGCGCCGTGTCGCCGTAAAGCCTGTGCCACGCCGTACCGTCCCAGGCGAACCACGCGCTTCCCCCCTCGGCAGGCTCGACTGCGGACACCCCGCCGAACATCGGCGCGTGGTTTGCGGGAAGCGAACCCTCCTCTTCCATCCCTTCGCATGTGAAATCGAATTCCACGCGCGCGAGCCTGCCGGATCCTGTCGCGCGCGCGGCGGCGTCAAGCGCAAACTGCGCATCGCCCGCCACGGCGTTGCCATCGGCAGTCAGCTGCGGCGCACCTGTCCAGCTTCCGCCGGATGCGACAGGCGCTCCAGCGGCGAATGCGCCGCGGAACCACGAGCCGCCGGACTTCCATCCGCCAGTGACGAATCCGCCCGACGCCAGCTCCGTCCCGTCCCGCGACACCGCGTAGGAATACACCGCGCCTGGCGCAGTCGCGACGTTGAACGTCGCCTCGCCGTTCGCGTCCGCCGTCGCGGACAGGACGGTCGTTGCCCCAGCGCGCGCCACAGCAAGCGTTACGGTTTCGCCTGCGGCAAGGCCCGTGACGGTGACGAGCCTGTTCGTGTAGTCGAAGCCCGCAGTGTCGGATGCGGAGACGATCTGCGGCGCGGGAGGCTCCTCGGGAACGATTCCGTCGACCGCGTACGTCGCGAACGCGGCGTTCGCGATCGTGTCGTACGTCGCCTTGATCCAGTCCGCCGAGCGCGCGCACTTCGAGATGCGCACCTCGTCGATTTTGCCCGGGAAGTTGCGCGTGTCGCCCGTCTGGAAACTGCCGATGTGCAGCTCCGCCGAACCTGCGAATATCTGCGAGACGTCCGCCGTGCCGGAGCTCTTGTACTCGCCGTTAAGGTAGCCTTTTGCGTTGTTCGCCGACTGCGACCCGTCGAAAGTGTGGACCTGATGGTTCCAGACGTTGAGGGCGGTCGGAACGAGATTGCCCGCGGCCTGCGACGACGAGCCGGAGGAGGAGACGTAGAACGAGGTCTTCTGCGCGTCGCCGTTGTCGTAGAGATAGTACGACGCCTGGCTGTCTGCGGAGTCGCGCTTGCCGAGGATGCCGGTGTTCTTGTCGCTGCCCGACGGACGCGACGTCTGGTACGTCCACGCCTCGATCGTCAGTTTCTGGAATCCGTCGAGATTCGCGTGGTCGTCTGCGTTCACGCAGCGGCCCGCGCCAGTGGCGCCGAAGTCGACCGCCCCTCCGGCGATTCCCGCCGCGCCATAGCCGATGCCGCTTCCGTCGGCCGACGTGATGTCGCGCGAGGCGCCCGTCGAGTCGGCGAGGGGCAGCTTTTGCTCGCCCATGTGCCACACGCCCACGTAGTCCGCGTCCCATACGCTCTCCACCTTCGGAACTATCGGCTTCGCGCATCCGTAGCGCGCCTTGATCGCCGTGGAGGCCGTAAGAGACGGAACCTTGACCCACACCGACGAGACGCCGTTCGTGTCCCATGTGTCGATCTCGTGCGCAAGGAGATTTCCGCTCGCGTCGGTGAAGCAGAGGTCGAAGCCGTCGTCCCTGGCGAAGTCGGCGTAGCGGAAGCCCTTCAGGTTCTCGGAGAGCCTCACGAGAACGGGGAAGTCCGCGAGCGTTTCCGAGCCGGAATACCCGGGGAACGCAATGTCGATGCAATGTGCATAGTCGGACGCGGAAAATTCGTCCGTCGGTTTGATGTCGGGGAAAAGCCCCGCCTTGACGAAATCCTTAAGCTGCGCATTGGCGCCGTAGGAAGAGAAGCAGTCGAAGCTGCTGGTGTCGGCATAGTATATCCACGGCGCCCACGGTATCTTGTTCGCCTCGCAGAAGCGGGTGACGATTGAAAGATACTCGGTGATGTCGCCAAGGTCGGCGAGTTTTTGCGAGACGTTGAACTCGTTTATGACGAGCTTGTTCCCGGTTCCTTCCATGTAGAGGCGGCACTGGTCCAGGTCCCAGTTCAGCGTACTGCGGTAGGCGGCCGAAAACGGCACGTTCGTCGTGCTGCTGCCGCTGGACCAAGACTCGCCCTGATGCGTGAAGTAGCCCGGATTGTAGCAGTGCGCGACAACGGCGATGTTGTTGTCGCCAGACGGAAGCGACACTTCAGAATGATTCGCGCTGCGCGTGAGGACCCACGGCTGGCTGGCGTCGGCAGGATCGAAGAGAATGAGTCGCGTCGGGTTGGTCTTTCGGATTTCCGCGATAGCGGCTTTCTGCATATTGCATACGGCCGTGTAGTGGCTGTTGTCCTTCGGCTCGTTTGCGAGTTCGAAGACAAGCTTGTTCGGATAGTCCTTGTAGCGTTCGGCCACGGCCTTCCAGAGGGCGACGAACTGGTTGGTGCTTGCGGCGTCCGTCGGATCGATCGTGAACCAGCCGTGGAAATCCAGGACGATGTAGAGTCCCGCGTCGATCGCGTTGTTGATGACGGTGTCGAACGTCGCGAAGCCGGGCCCCTGTACCGTTCCGCCCCACCATGTGCTGGTATTCGTGTTTTCCTTGAGCGTCGCGACGCCGGTCGAGCTGTCGTAGGATGAGTAGTCGCGGAAGTCTACCGGCAGTCGAACGTGGTCGAATCCCTTTGCGACAAGCCCCGTGCAGACGTCCTTTCGCGTCATCCACGCACGGTTGCGGCCTTCGTAGTATCCGTCGAAGCCCATGCCGCGCATGAACGGGAGGCGCGGCGCCTTCGCGACTTCGGTATGCGCGGCGAACGCCTGCGCCGCGCAGAGCGCGATGCAGATGGCGGCATTGACGTTTGTCATGGTTTCCCTGTTGCGCGCTGTCGTGTCAGCGAATGACGAGCATGAATCCCGATGATGCGCTGAGATACAGCTCCGTTCCGTTGTTTGCGATCTTGAACTTGGCCTCGCGCCCTCCGGGCAGGACGGCCGTCCAGGTCGCGAGGTTCGCGGCGTCGGCGAAGGACGCCGCGCGAGCGAGCAGCATGGTGCCGCTTTTCGCCGTGCAGCCGACCGTCACGTTCGCGCCGAGCGCAAGTGGCCGGTCGAGGACAAGCAGCGGCGAGGAGCCGTCTCCGAAATCGACGACCGCGCCATCCGCTATGCCGACAAGTCCCTGTCCCGTCACCGTGCCTGTGAAGCCGTCGGCGGAAGAGACGTTGAGCCGCGCAAGCGGCGCGATCTCGATCGATCCGGCGCCGGAGATGTTGGCGACCGTCTCGACGGATTCCACGCGCAGCGTCGCGCCGGATGCGACCGTCACGTCGGGATGCGCCGCGAGGACGCCGGACGAAACGGCCGTGCCGGTCCCGGCCTTGCCCTTCGACGCCTCGAGCTGCTCGGAAATCATCCGGATCTGTCCCTCGGAAAGAACCTTGTCGTAGATCTGCACGTCGTCGACAAGACCGTAGAACCTGCGATTCCCCTCCACGCAATCGCCGATCGTGAAGTTCCGCTCCGGCAATGCCATTGCCGACCATAGATTCGCTGATTTCACTAATTTGCCATCGACATAAAGTCTTGCGCAGCTGCTGTAATACCCGTAGCCTGTGGCCTGATAAACGGCCGCCACCGTATACCAGCGGGTACGGTCGGTTCCCAAGGCCGTGCGATATGCGCCATTGGCTGTGAGCGTTATGTTGCGGAACATCGCCTGCGCGGAATTCCCGTATTCGGCGGATGCAATGCGGAAAAGCGTGCCGGAGCTCCACCCGTCGTTGTCGCCCCATCCGACGACATTGGCGTTGTAGGCGCCGCCGTACGTGTCGGGACGGTATCTGACAACCACGGTAAACTCGGAGTTGCCGGCGGGGATCACCCCCGAAGGGAATGTATCGAGTTTCAGAAATCCGCTTGTCGAAGAGAATCGCGCCGCCTTGCCGCAGATGGCGTCGCCGCTTTCGTACGTCACCTCTCCGGAGCTTGCGGCAAGCGCAAGAGCCGCGTTTCCGTCTTCCGCGGCGAGCGGATTCTCGCCGTCGAACGTCCAGTGCGCGACCGGCGCAGGGAGAAGCGACGTCGACGCGACGGCGGCGGGCGCATCGCGGTCGAACTCCGCCTCGACTTCTTCAAGCGTCCACGCATAGTCAAAGACCATAAGCTCGTCCATCCCGCCTGCGTAAAACTGGTTGATGCGCGACGATATCACGGACGTATGTCCGATTTCAAAGGCGCTGTTTGCCGCGCGCACATCAAGGTTTCCGGAAATCGTCTTCTCGCCCTTGAGCGAGCCGTCAAAATACAAGGACTTCTTCCGGCTAGTTCCATCGTACGTGACGACGAGATGGTGCCAGTTGCCGTCGGAAAGCGCAAGACCGTTCGCCGCTACGTCGTCGCCGGATCCGTAGGTCGTGAAGTTGATCTTTTGCGCACCATCGAACCGAACCATGCACATCTGGCGTTCGGATCCGCGACCCCAGCTGAAAACCGGCACGGTACCCGTGCAGGCGGCGGCAGTCGGCCTGATCCATACGGAAACCGTGAACGAACCGTTGTCGCGCGGGAAATTGGAAGGAATCGCCTCGCTGCCGGATGTAAGGAAGATGCCTCCGGGGAAACCCGCCGCACCGCCGTCGGCTCCTGCGGCAATCGATTCCACGGCTGTCGTCTCATTGGTGTTCACGAGCGCAAGCCCGGCCGGCGAGGCGTCAAAGCCAAGGTCTCCCGCGTCGTCGAACGGATACCACGCGACGAGCCCTGCACGTGCGCGCGGACGGCGGAGCGAGAGCGTCCCCGCGTTCACCGCGAGATTCGTGACGGCCGGCGCGGCGCCGCCAAGCGCAAGCGCGTAGTCCGCGCCGTCCTTTGCGAGCGCGACATTCCCGCCGCGAATGACGCCGTTGAATACCGACGCGCCCGACGATGCCTGCGAGCCGACCGACAGTTCGGATTCCTCGCGCGTCGTTTCGATTCCGCCGGCGAGCGCATTGCCGGAAAGCGTCTTGATCGAAAGGCTGTCCGAGTCGACGACGAGCGTTCCCGCCGACATCGCCTCCACGTCGCCAAGCGTCGTGTCGAAACAGGCGGCCGGTCCTTTCTGTTCGAGTTTGGCGATGTCCGCCGCAGACATACAGACCTGGACGAGACAGAAGTCGTCCATGAGACCGGTGTAGGGGTTGGAGCTTCCCGCGTACCCCCAGGCGCTTCCGGCCGTATTGCCGATGTAGAGATCCTTTTTCTGCGGATCGGAATTCCATACGCTCCAGGTGTGGTTTTCATTCCCGTCGATGTAGAGACGCATATTGTTCGCCTCGCTCTTTCCGCTGTAAGTCACGGCGACATGGTGCCATTCCCCGTTGCGGAGATTGCCTGTATCGGGAGTCTGGTTGCTGCCCCAGCATGTCACCATGAGATTCTGGGTTGTGCTGTCGTTTAGACGTATTGCGAGAGCCTTGCCGTCCACATTTGTTCCAAGAAAAAAGATTTTCCCTGCCGTGCTGCAGTTTGACGCCGGCTTAATCCAGAAGGCGACCGTGTATCCGGACGAAGGATCGAACCCGTCCAGCCACTTGTTGCTGTCGGGTCCGCAGAAATACACCCCGTCCGCAAGGGAAAGGACGCTGCCGCGCTCATCGTCTTGCACGATGGACGGAGAACCGGAGACCGTCATGCGCCCCCCTGCAGACGCCAAGTCTTCCTTCGGATCGGAGGGATTTTCGAAGAGCCACCGGATGACCGTCTTGCCTGAAGGCGGAGACACGATCACATCCGCACGGTCGAGAGCCATACCAAACGAAGTCGCGTTCTCGGCAAGCTTGGTCATGCGTTCGTTTTGAAAGACAAGCGCACCGCTGCCTTCCACGGATGGAAGTATGTTTGTCGTGCCGCCGCCTAATGAGGGCGCGCCGACATAAACCGTCGTGTCGCCGATGGACGCAGTTCCTCCGGCGCGGCCCGAATCGAGCCCACCGAGCACGGCCCCGTCCTTGAGATTCGTGAACTGCGGCGGATTCGCGGCATCGCTGCCGTTCAACACAACGCGGAAGAGCGTGTCCGCGCTTGTCGCCGACAGCTCGGCGGATCCGGCGTTCAGATTGAAAACACGCTCCGTCCCCGGACTGCACAAGAGGTCGAACACGATCCTGCCCGCGCCGTTCTTGGCAAATGGTTGGTTTGCCCAACGATTGGCATCCGCCTTCCAGACAAGCGTCGCTCCGGCAGGAACATCTGCCGTGGCGTTGGCGGAGAAATCGAGCAGACAGCCGTTTTCCTTCGACGCGAGTTCGATCACGGCGGCATTGTCCGCAACGTTCTCGATCGTCAGCCGATTGGCAAGAATCGAGCCGGAAATATCCTGCGTGACGCAAAGCCCGGAATCCCCGACGGTAAAACTGTAGGAATAAGCCTGGGATGTTGAACTGGCCGGTGCCACGGCAACGCCTGCCTCGTTCGTCCAGTTGTTCGCGTCGGACCACGAGTGTCCGTCGCCCTTTCCGGTCCAATTATAGTCGGCAGCCATAACAGAACCGACGATCATCACCGCCGCAATTGCGGTAATTGCCCCCCCCCTCGGATTATTGTCAGTTTTCATAGCCTGTTCCCTTCTTGAAGGTTCGGTAGCATTGTAGCACAATCAGATACGCACAATCAATGTGCGTTTCGGCAAAACCACCTCACAAATCAAGCAAAACCCGCGACAATCCGTCCAGCAAAGCGCGCTTGCGAGGCGTGTCCGGCACGGGAGCAAGCTTCCCGGACGCATCCGGTGCCAGCTCCACGTCCCAGCTCTTCGACTCGCGCAGCGCATGGTACGTCCAGTCCCATCCGTATTCATCGAAAAGCGCTATGCAGTCCGCCAGATAGCGTTCCGCACCCGTCGCCCATCCCTCCTTCACGGCACCGAATGCGTCCGCCATCAGGGACAGGTTGTCCGTGAAGACGAAGTCGTGCCCGTCCGCAAAGACGGACGCCAGCTTGCCGGGGTCGTTGCAGACGAAATAGGTCGTCCGGATTCCTGCGTCGTGCAGTCGCTTCATCTGTGTGGAATCAAGCCGGTTGGGCGACAGCATCTGAAGGAAATCGACCCGCGCGGCAATGGCCTTGTCGATCTGACGATCCATCTCCTCCGGCGACAGCACCTTGTAGACTCCGTATTTTCCGGGGATATAAGGCGTCTCAAGAACGAACCCGGCCTTGACCCACGGATAGAGCCGCTTCAGCCGACGCGCCATCCCGAATCCGCCCATCACAAATCCCTGTCCGACGCGGTGCGTGCGTCGCAGGGCAAGCGCCACCTCGTCCGCCACCTCGTCTACGCAATGCAGGTTCAGCATCACGCCCGTGCGCGGGAAACAGGCAAGAGCCTCGTCAAGCGTCGGAATGCGCGTACCGGCATGCCACCGGTCCCGCTTCACTCCCGCATCGGCCAGGCGTATCTCCGCGAACGTCAGGTTCTCCACCCGTCCCGTGCCTGTCGTCGTCCGGCGGATGTCTGGATCGTGCATGATCACAAGCTCGCCCGTTTTGCAGCGCTTCACGTCAAGTTCGATCATTTCGGCGCCCTTCTCCACGGCCGAGCGGAAGGCGGGCACGGTGTTCTCCGGGCAGGCGGCGGCGTCGCCCCGGTGCGCGATCATCCCGCGCGACGGCCAGAACGCGTCCGCGTTGCCGGGCGCGAGGAACCCGCCGCTCCACGCGGAGACGGCCGGCACGGTCACGACGGCGTCGCCGTTCGCGTCGCGCACGGCGTCCAGCGTCTCCGGCTCGCCCCAAAGCGGGAACCAGCAGGCCGTCTTTCCCGCGAACCCGCGCAGCTTCATGCGCACGGGCCGCTGCTCGTCGATCCGCGTGTTGAGCAGCACGAGCGAGGCAAACGCGCCGTCCGCGCGCACACGGCACCAGACGGCCGCCAGGCACGGATCGAGCGCCACAGCCGGCAGGGCGCCCTTCGCCGCCCAGTCCGCACGCGCCCCGTAGCGCGTCAATTCGGCGGAATCGGCTTCCTTCGGATCGAGCGACGGCGACACGCCCAGCCGCCCGCCCTCCGGCAGGGCGTACCGCCCCGGCCCCTTGATCGCGCCCGACACGAGTCCGCGCCGCTGCAGAAGCGCGACTGTCTCCTTGTCCGAAATCACCGCCCCCTTGAAGCATTCCCGGAGCCGCGCGTCGGTCATGCGCCGCGCCAGCGACGCCGGCAGGACCGTCCCGACCTTCTTCCCGTACCCGAACGCGAACGGCACCGCCGTCGCCGCGCACCGGACGGGCCACTCCGGGGCAACCGGCGAGTCGCCCAAGTCCGGCACGTCGTACCCGCACGGCACCGTCCCCTCGTTGATGCGGACGTATGCCTTGTAGAGGTCCATGTTCTCCCGCAGGGCGGGAAACACCAGCTCGTCGAAGTCGGCGGGGGCCTCCGCGCCGATCATGTACCAGCTCAGCGAATCGCATCCCTGCGCCAAGTGTATCAGCGCCTCGAACGCCAGGGAACGCGGCGTGCGCGACGCGAACACGCGCGGACACGTCTCGATCTCGGGGCATATCTGGTCGAAGAGATCCCGTCGTCCGCCCAGCGGCTTCATCTGCCTGGCGATACGGTACGTCTTGTCCAGCTGGTCGAACGGGTCGCGATCCGAATAGGCGCCCCATCCCGGCCGGATCCCGACCTTTGCGCCGCCGCAGGCGATGGACATCGCCTCGCAGATGCGCAGCTGCCCCTCGTCGCTCCACGGATACTGCAACCCCATGCGCGTCCCCGGCGATACCTCGTGCACGCCGCGCGCGATCGCCCCGGCAAGCTGCGCCAGCCCCTCGAAACCATGCTCCCTCCATCGTCGCGCAAGCGCGGGGTCGGCTTTCAGCGCGGCCGTCAAGGCGTCCCGCGGAAAGGGTCTTCCTTCCTTCTCCGCGAACGTCTTGAGGCAACGAGCGCAAAAGCACCCCGTCCCTACGATTCCGTGCCGGTCGAGGCGCAGGTCGTCGTCGATCCATACGCTCCCCGGCCGCCAGGCCGCATAGATCCGCCCGATCTCGGCGAAGTAGGCCTGCACGGCCGGATCGCGCGGACACCAGCAAGACGACGCCTCGTATCCGTCCGGCCCCGTGAAGCCCGTCCATGTGCAGTGGGACGGCTTTTCTCCTCCACGCCGCCGCTCGCCGTGGCCGACGGTCTCCTGCACCTGCAGGCTCGCCACGATTCCGGCCGCGCGCAGTTCTTCGGCCGCCTTCGCCTGCGTCGCGGCGTTCTGGCGGTGCCAGTCGAGCGTGGCGGCGTTGCCGCCCGTGGAGAACCACACCTCGTCGCAGACGCGTCGGTTGCGGATCAGCAGGTCGCGCGCCGCCTCCCACCGGCCGGGCTTCGTCAGGTCCCGTCCGAACCGGATGATCGAGAATGGCGGCGCCGCCAGCGAGCAGCATGCAGCCAGCAGACAGGCGGAAAGGCATATCTTCTTCATGCGCAGCGTCTCCCGTCGGGTCTATCGGAACACGAGGATCGTCCCGTCCGCGACCGCATTGATCGCCCCCATGCCCGTCACGACGCCAGGATGCGTCGCGGCGCTGATCGTCCCGACATGCGCCGCGCCGTCTGCCACGTTCGTACTTGCCGCCACGCGCCATCCAACCCCGATCAGGCGCGCATCGCCCACGTCAACCGTGACGGATGTCCCGGCACGAACGCCTCCTGGCAGGCACGCCGTTGCGCCTGCCAGCTCCATCAGTCCAATTTTCCTCATGCCCGCTCCTGTTTCCAAGGTTTAAAGACGTCAGTATCTTACCATGCCCCCCCCCTATGCCGTCAATTGACATTTTGAGCGGTTGAGAAAGTGGGCACATTCGTGAATCGTGCGACAGCTACGAAAAGTAGCTCATTTCGGTAGGGACGGCACCCCGTGCCGTCCGCGGCGGCCCAAGGGGCGACCGCCCTACCGGGTTTGCAACTGGCTCTCCTGCTTCAATCTGACCTCGACCTTGAAGAAGTTGAATTCCGCCCTGTTGTCATCGGTAACTGGCGTCCACTGCGCGTCAATCAACGTCTTCTTCCCGTAAGTCGTGTAAATGCGCGTGGCGCGAAGTTCGGGAGTGTCAGGATCCCATCTTATGACGGGCTTGCCGTCCACCATCTCGATCTTCGCCCTGAACTTGGAATCGGCATTGTCCGGTTCAAGCCCTGCGACATACGATTCCCAGATTGCATGGCCGTTACGTCCAGTCAACTTCGCCGCGGCCTCATAGTCGCCCTTGGCCTGTTCAAGATACGCCGAGAACCTGCCTTCAAGTTCCACATACGGTACGGGAACCGGCGTCGTTTGCGTTTCCGTCGCCGCAGGTGGCGCGTCATCGGAAGTCCAGACGACATTGTCCAGCTTGGCAACGTTGTCGCCGGCCAGTTCCGGATCGTCCATCTCGTCTTTGATGTACTCCCAACGGACGACATGCCATCCGTCGCCGACGATTTCCACGGCGGATTGCATCCAGCCGACATTGCCGCTTACGTAATCGCACACCTCGCCGTCAACGGTCAATTCCATCCAGTCGTAGTCCTCTTCGCAGGAAATCGCCCAGTCGAAGGACAAGATGCCAGAACCATACACCCGCGTCTGTATTGCCGCCGTTTCGTTGTCGCCAAGCCTGGAAACGACCGCCCGCGCATCGCGGCTGTCCGTAAGCGATTCACGCGCCTCGCCGCGCCATGTCCCTTCTCCGTCAGTCGTCCAGACGAGGTTCGTATTCAACGCTTCGGCGAGGCTTGGAGGAACGGCGGGGGACCAAGCCACCTCGTCAAGAGCCACAACGTCCCCTGCCGACGCACCGCTACGGCCTGTCGACAAACGCCATTTCAGTTCATGCGTCCTATCCCCGAACACGGTAACGGAAGCCGCAGTCCATCCATTCGTCCCTGTCAACATGCCCTTCACCTCGCCATCAACCAAGAGCTGGTACTTGGTGTTGCGCGAGGCAAGAGAGCTGCGCCACTTGAACGTCAACGCCCCCGGCCCCTCGACAGTCGCGGCAAGGTACGCGTTTGTTCCGTTCGGAATCATGCCGCAACGCGCCTGATGCACGTTGTCCGCCGCGTCATCAGACCATTCAGGCCACCAATCCGCCGCACCGCCGGTTGCCCAGTCGAAGCTGTCGGCGTTGACGGACCGGGCGAGCGTGACAATGTTCGTCTCCCACTGCCAGTCGAGCGCCACATCGCCAAACACACGGAACTCCGCCCTTGCGCCTTCGCCAGATTCCGGATCGGCGTTCGCCGCAGTCCAGCCCTTGCACACATACTGCGTCGCACCGCAATTGACTACTGCGTTTGTTGTTAACGTCACCATTTCCTCGTAGTCATACTGCCGCGTCTCGCCGTTCACCGTCACGTCGAACTTCTGACGCTCCCAGTTGGCCGTGACTTCGATCGCCCCCGTACTGCCGAGCGCGATGGACGCAGGCGTCCAACCCTTGAACACCCAGCCGTACACCTCGCCCGGCGCGGCGAACGTAACCGCGTCCTCCACCGTGTACGTCGCCGGGTTCCGATTTGCCGCCCCCTTCAGACCCGTGTAGGTGATGGTGTAAGGAACCGCAGCATACTGCGCTGTGAACGTGACATTGCCAACGATAGGTACAGAAACGTCGCCACTCCAGCCAGTGAACCTGTAACCCACATCAGGCGTCACCGTCGGCACAACAGCCACGCCACCGTAGTCTATCGTCTGCGCAGTCTCGCCGGAAAGCGCGCCATGAGCACCCGCATCGAACGTCACCGCGAACGTGTCAATGGCAAACGTCGCACCAATCGTGCGCGGACGGTCCATCGCAACCGCGAGTTCCGTGCCGTTCGTCTCGACGCACCATTCCGTATCGCCCGTCCAACCGATGAAGTGGTAGTGTTCTGCGGGAACCGCCGCAATGATGAACTCTTCGCCGTCAGCAACCCAGTCTGCCTGCGGCGCGGTTATTGCCCCGTCCTGCGTCGTCGCTGTCTCAAACCACCAGTTTGTCGCGAGGATGTCCCAGTCGAACGCAATGCCGTTCGTCACCGTCACCGTGAACTCGTTCGTCACGACGGGCGAAGTGAACGTCGTGCCGAGCGTGACAATCTGCATGCCGTTCTCGTCCCAAGGCTCAGGCGCCGTGAACGTCACCTCGTCCTCGTAGCTGTACTGCCGCGTCTCGCCGTTCACGGTCACGTCGAACTTCTGACGCTCCCAGTTGGCCGTAACTTCAAGTGCGCCCGTGCCGCCAATCGCGATGGACGCGGGCGTCCAGCCCTTGAACACCCAGCCGTAAACCTCGCCAGGAACGGCGAACGTGACCGCGTCCTCCACCGTGTATGTCGCGGGGTTGGGATTCGCCGCACCCTTCAGGCCCGTGTACGTGATTGCATACGGAATCGCCGCGTACTGAGCGGTGAACGTGGCGTTGCTCACGATGGACGCAGCCGTATCTCCGCTCCAGCCCGTGAACGAATAGCCTGCATCGGGTGTAACCTCCGGCACAGCCGCCGTTCCGCCGTAGTCGATGGTCTGCGCCGTCTCTCCCGAGAGCGCACCGTGCGCACCGGCCTCGAACGTCACCGTGAACATGTCGATGGCGAACGTCGCGCCTATCGTGCGTGCCTGGTCCATTGCCACCTCGAGTGCCCCGTCCGCCACTGCACACTCATTCGTGTCGCCCGTCCAGCCGACGAAGTGGTAGTGCTCGGCAGGGACCGCGACGAGCGTGAAGTTCGTGCCGTCCGACATCCAGCCAGCCTCCGGCGCGGTGATGGATCCGTTCTGCGTCTCGTCGGTCTCGAACCAGTAGTTGGTGGCGAGGACATCCCACGCGAATTCAAAGCCGTTTGTCACCATCACCGTAAACTCATTTGTGACTACCGGCGCAGTATAGCTCGTACCGACATACACAAACTGCGTCTTGCACAGTTCGTCGACGATCGGCTCAGGAGCCGTGAACGTTACCTCTTCCTCGTAGTCGTACTGCCGCGTCTCGCCGTTCACGGTCACATCGAACTTGGCGCGCTCCCAGTTGGCCGTCACTTCGATGGCTCCCGTGCTGCAAAGCGCTATGGACGCGGGCGTCCAACCCTTGAACACCCAGCCGTAAACCTCGCCCGGCACGGCGAACGTAATATCGTCCTCGACCGTGTAGGTCTCGGGATTCGGGTTTGCCGCCCCCTTCAGACCCGTGTAGGTGATGATGTATGGGACCGTGGCGAAGTCGGCATGGATTGCATGCGAGGTGGTCAGCGGCGCAAACACATAGTTGTTTGTCGCGCCGATGGAAACACCGTCAATCTGAACATCGGCAACATGATAGCCGACATCCGGCGTAATCGTGTATTCAGGCGCATCGCCTCCGTCGTATGTCGTATCACCAGCAGGAGCAATTGCGCCATGCGTACCAGCCGAGGCGGAAACGACCGCCTTCACCGTGAACGGAACAATCGGCGAGGATGTCTCCGCACCAGGCATCGCCACGACCGAGCCATCAGAACGACCGACGATGAGGTCTTCTATTCCGTCGCCATTCACATCGCCATAACCGAGACGCGAACGGTCGGCAAGCCCAACATCGTTGGTGAACACGCAGATCGGTGTTGCGCAGCATGGCAGGGCGGCCAGTCCCTGATCTCCACCCTGGTAGGGCGCGATGCCCCCATCGCGCCGTTCACCCAGATACGCCCACACGTTGCCCGCCGTGTCGCCGGAAACGATGTCGGCAAGGCCGTCATTGTTGATATCGGCCACGATCGGCGCGGCGCGTCCGTTCGGAACGGTCAATGCCGCTCCATTCACATCCGTAAGAACCGCCATGCTGTACGCGCCGGTCGTCGCATCACGCGAAATGACGCGTATACGCCCATCCATGCCGCCAGCGACAAGTTCGTCGCGTCCGTCGCCGTCGATATCGTAAGCATACGGCATGGCGCGGTTCGCACCAAGCGAAATGATCGCCGTGCCGCCCGGATACTTCAGCACGTCGCCAGTGGCTGTGCCAACATAGGTTTCCACAGCACCGTCACCGTCCATGTCGGCGAACGCCACCGACGCGCCCTGGCAACCCTGCGCTGGAATCTCAATATCCACACCTCCCGACTGGAGATAAGCCCATGTGCCATTGGCTGCGTAGTGGCGAATCTTGCCCTTGTTGTCGGCTGTCTTCTCACCAACATACAGCTCGCCGCTGTACCAAGTCGGCATCGCCTGTGCATTGACGTTGGCAAGCACTGTCTCGGAAAGCGTGTAGGTGCGCATACCATTGGTTGAGGCATATCCATCTGCCGCCAGATAGTTGCCCGCCAAGTCCGCAATCAAACCGGCGTCAAGAATCAATCGCGCTCCGCCCGCTGGGACCGAAAGCGGATCAATCTGCCACGAGAGTGTGTTCGATTCACCGTCCCATGTCATCGCGGACGCGATGACCGCAGAACCAGTGACGGAGTTAGCAACATCCAGCAAGTCGATTCTCGCCGCCCTGCCGATCAAGCCGTTGGCGATCAGCTCCGGCACGTTAACGGCCTCGCTGAAAATAACGTCAACGGACGAAAACACGTTGGTGTACGTCTCGTGCGGCGCCTCGCCGTCGAACAGCACCTCCGTTACCGTCGGCGGCTCGCGGTCTGGATTCTTGTATCTCCAACGCATGACGAGCGAACCGCTCATCAGCAAACCGGAAGTGTACTTGCGTACCGCCGCGCCATTGAAGGTCAGCACATATACGCCATCTTCCGAGCAGAGCGCGTCAAGGCCGGTCAACGTGAACGTCGTGTCGTCCACCTTGGCAAACGTGACGCCTTCAAGTGCAATGGCCTCGCCGTCCCTCGTAAGCGCGAACTTGTCAAATGTTACATCCGACTCCATCGGCTTGGCGCTGAATGCGAGTGTCGCAGTAGTCGTGACAACACCGTCATCATCGCTCGCCCCCGTAAGCGTGCCCGTCAAGGCGATGCCGTCCACGGAAACGCTCTTCTCGCTGTCGGACGAGTTGCCCGCCGCATCGGTGAGGCGAACGACCAGTGTCGCATTCCCTGTTCCATGCATGTCAATGTTCTGAGAGAACGCACCAGCAGGCAACGAGTCCCCGCTCGTCGTCGGCAACGTCGCCAACACCGTTTCGCCACCACCGACATACTTGGCGATGATATCAACCGTAAGGTCTGCTTCCGGCAATGTCCCCGAAACCGTCAGCGCACCAGTATAGGTGATGCCGTCCGTATCGGAGAAGCCGCCATCGGGCGAAATAGCGAGATCGGTTATCTGCGTCGGCGGGGTTCTGTCCACCGTCCAAGACACGGACTTGCCGCCCGACGCCACATTGCCCGCCTCGTCAGTTACGCCGTCGGAGGAGAAGCTCAACTCGTATGTTCCATCCTCGGCAAGTACTGAATCGATGCCGGAGAGAACGTACCGCACATTCTCGCCATCTGTCGCCGGGGACGGCGACCCTCCCGTTGCGCTATTCGAGATGGCGGCTGTTCCCAGCCTCCGCAACTGCGCCGTGCCCGGCAATGCGACCACCGAGCCGTTCCGCTTAAGCGTTGCCCTGTCCGACGTCAGGCTTGCGGACTCAACCTCTTCGCTAAACGCCAGCGTGAACTCGTTACCGTTAAATCCATCCGCATGCGTCAGAGACTGAAGGACGGGCGCAACCGTGTCGCGCGTCCATGTCGCGAGGTAGGTATTTACGCCATGCGTACCGTCAAGACCAGAAATGGCAGACGCATCGACGGTCAGCGCATATTCGCCATCCGATGCCTGTGCCGCAGAAAGCCCGGAAACGGAGAATCGCGTTCCTGTCGCGTCAAGCGGCGCAATCGTCACACCCGCGACGGGCGCATCGTTCATGCGAAGCGCGGCAGAAGTAAAGGTATCCGGATTAATTGGCGCGGAGAACGTCACCGAAACGGCATCGAGCGACTGAACGCGCCGTACGGGGACGCCGTCCGCGCCGATCACGTACGGAGCTTCAGCCGTGGCGTACGTCCAGGCGACGCTCTTGCCCGCAGTTCCGAGCTGTCCGACAGTATCAGCAATGCCCGCGCACTGGACGGTCAATTCGTAGCGTCCGTATTCGCCGCACAACGCGGAGAGGTTGCCGATGATGAAGCGCGTCCCCGAATCGTCCGCCGGCGTGATGACGAGCGCCGAAAGGCCGCTCAGATACGCACCCTGCTTCACGAGCGTAAGGTCGTCGACCGTGAACGTGTCCGGATCAATCGGCTTGGCGAACACGACCGTGACCGCATTGCGCGCCGCGTATTCAATCGAACCATCCGTCACGCCCTCAAACGCCGCAACCTCCGGCACGTCCGTAGGCTTGGCGGTAAGTTTAACAGTATAGATCTGCGTACCAGATGCCTTGAAGGCGTCGGCGATGTGAAGGCGTTCTTCCAGGAGCGGTATCGCTCCATCGCGGAACGTCCTGTCGGTGATCCACGTGTTACGCAAGGGCACTATCGAACCGTCTGAACGCAGTACGGACTCAACCGTGTAGTTGAAGAGTCCTGGGATTGCAGTGAACACGTAGTTCCAGCCGCCACCCGCCGCAGTTACAGTCACGGCCAACATTGGATTCGACCCCGCCAGCGTACCGTCAACGGACACCGCCGCATCGTTGCGCACTGGCTCCACATCGCCGTTAGGCGCGTAGACCGTATCCGGCTTTCCGTAGAGATCGCCCGCTTCGCTCGTCAGGAACCACGGCAGTGTTTCTCCTTCTACGGCAATCGAGCGGATGAGCTTATGAACACCAATCTGAGAGTCTATGAGCGCCGTATTCGGATTGCCCCAGCTGTTGAGGTGCGTCACGGTGGCAGACATCCCGAGGAAATGGCCTTCGATGGAAGAAGTCAGCCACCACTGGGCAACGGAACTAGTTCGGGCTGGTATCGTACCGACGTTCAGATCGTTGAGACCGAGATGCGCCGTCGCGCCGTTGAGCGCCATATCAGAGAGGTCGTAGTCCTTAAGGTCGAAGACACCGGAAAATCCCTTGTCGTTCTTTACGATCTCGGGCCTGACAGAAGAGATATTCACGTTTTTCGCATCACCGTAACCGACATTGCGTATGAGCACCGCAAGCTCCGCAGGCATGCTGGCCTCGACTATATTCGTCGTAAACGGGTCGTCTGAATAGACGTCACGCTGGACAAAGTAGTCGAGGTGCAGGTACGGGCATGGATTTACCGTCAGCGCGACCGGAGCCAACTCCATTGTCACCCGTTCATGGGTAAAGGGATCAATGTAGTTGACCGTAGCCCCGAAATAATAGACCTTGGGTTCGGCTGGCGCCGCATCGGGAGTCGGGACGAAGAGCACGGATGCCGTGCCCTTTGCCTGCGCGACCAGCCGGCAATCTCCACCGCCAAAAATCGACGAGCCGTCGATGCCAACCAACTCGCCGGACGTGATGCCGAACAAGCTGTTGCAATTGTTGCCGTCTGCATCCGACACGGACACATCCAATCCTATATCTTCCATAGCCACAGACGCATGACCGTTGTACAGCGTTAGCGTCCCTTGAAACGCCTCCCGCGTCATCGATACCGTTTGCGACAATTTGAATGACACGGAGGCACAGACGGAATCTGATGCCGATTTGTAGTCAAGAAGGACTTTCAACACGGCATCGGCCATCATATCGCCAACCTCGTCAAATCCCCTGGCTTCCACGTATCGACTTGCCGCTCGAATTCTTGCCATGGTCGCCAACGCTTTCGGCACGCTGAAGCCATCTTGCGGCGCAGGTTCATCGGAAAGATAGGCTTTGATGCTGTTGTTCCAGCGTCTGGACACAACTCGATACAACTCCGCATCGAATGCATCGATCTCAATGTCGCCGGGAACCGTCGCTTCTTCCAAAACGGACGGTACTGTAAATGGAACGCTGGAGTCTCCTGGCTTTCTTGCCGATGCGTTGTTCATCACAACCTGCAGTGCGGCGGTTGTTTTGAGAATGGAATACTCAAGCTGATCGCCGCCAACCATCATGTCATGCAGATCCAACGTGTCGCTCAGCATTTTCGTCACAACATACAAATCCTCATGGGGCATGGACTTGGCTTGATCAACGTAATACTCAAGTTCCTTGAGTTCATTGTTCCTGGTAATTACGGGAAGAATCACATCGGCATAGAGCGACATCCCGTCGTCGACCTTGTCTTTCACGTCCGAAATCTTCTCCATCACCTCATCGTTGAACGCATCAATTCCTTTAAGGAATTTACGTATCTTCTCGCTCTTGACCCCCTTCTCCATCAATTGCTTGACTTTCTTGGATACGCAGGAAAGTCCGTCACCGACCCCAGCTACGATGCCCTCAAGCGCGGTTTCCCTTTCGGTGTAAGATTCAAACGTGTCCTCGTTGATAAACGGAACATGTTCTACAAGCCAGGAATCATCGCCAATGTCAAGGGTAAGCAACGCATTCCCGACAAATTTAGGACAATTTACAAACGGTAGCCAATCCAGAACCGTATCAACGATATTTTTCACCGCATAGTCGCCGGCGTATGTAAGTAAGTTGTTGACAAACTCCCTGTCGGCGTTGTTTTTAAGGGCTTTGAGCAACGTGTTGATGTAAGGTTCGCAATCGCCCTTTGAGACACTGACCGTCGGCGGGGAAATCACAATAGTCGGTCCATTGCCAGATCCGCCAGTGGCGGATGTATTCGATCCGCCGCCCAGCGTAGGAGCGACAATTGGATACGGATAGACCACCGGTATCGAAGGCGAAAGGACGTTGTAGGTGTAATTGTTAGGCGAACAATCGCGCTTCAATTTATAGTCGAGAAGAACTCGATGCCATTTGTAGTCCATGCCACAGACATAACCATAAACGACATCCTCGGTATAGTTGCAGTTTCGGTCGTAATCAGAAGCGGAATATGACCCGGCCGAACCACCGTCGCCATCGCCGGAACCGCTTCCTGAACCGCTGCCGCCGGAACCGCTCCCGCCGCCGGAACCGCTCCCGCCGCCGCCAGAGCCGCCCCCGCCGCCGGAGCCGCTCCCACCGCCGCCACTTCTTGGAACTTTTGTGCATACAACCGAACACGGTATCTCCAATGACGACAATGCGGAGACCGACACGTTGTTCATCAGCGGCGTAAACACATAACCATCAATATCGGGGAATCCTATCTGTACATTGTCTGCGCGAATCATGCCGAGATTCTCCAGCAAAACCGTAAACATGAACGACTCGCCATAAGACATGTCAGGCAATTCATCGCTCACGCTTGCCTTGATTATCGGAGCCGGTACAGACGTGTCGTAATCGAGGACAAGCCGAATTTCATAAGAGTCCTCAATCTCCACCCTCTGGACTTCCCATGTCGCGGTGCAGATGGAACATTGAATGAATGCCGTCAGTCCGACGGACTTGCCTGGTTCCACTACGATTGTACCGTTGTAATCTCCATGCTTGTCCGCAGAAATCGCAATTCTGTAAGACCCCTCCGATACATTTTCAAACGAAATCGTGCCACTATCACCCGTTGTACCCGACAAGACGGTAGCGCCGGTAAAGTAGTTCTTAAGCACGACCTTCGCGTCCTTGACATACGGTTTCGATTCAAGATTGTAGGTGTACTCGTCAGCGACAGCGATGTTAACCCTACCCGTCTTGTCCGATACGGGCGTGATCGCAAACGGAATACTTTGGCCTGGCCCGTTGTCGCAATTCACGGACAAAGACCCTGTCAACTTATAACCAACCGTCAAACCGTCTTCTGCATCCGGTGTCAGAACGACGGAAACGACTGCGACTCCGCCAGTCGGTATATTGTCTATGTCTCCGCCAATCACCGTCATCCAATCCACAGCAGGAGCCTTCACGGAAACCTTTCCGCTATCGTATCGCCCAACATTGGCTATTGTGAGCGTCAGCGATCTTTCAGCGCCAATCATCATGGTCGTGTCGAAATTGCCGGGGGAAACCTGTAATCTGGTCGTGGTATCCACGATCGGCTCGTCAGCGAAGAAAGCACAAGGGACTTCCACCGAAAGACCCTCATCACATGTCACCGTTGCCGTAAAATACTGATATTGAGTCGCTTGCGTCGCTTCGGTGGCGGTCATCGTCATGTTGAGGGTCACAGCTCCGCTTCCGGGCAGAATCTCGTCAATCGAATAGTCCAGCCGACATCCCCTAGGCAATTCTGAAAATGAAACCTTGATTCCAGACAACGCCACTGGGCTAAGATTCCTGATCGTAGCCGAACGGACGGATGCTTCTCCGACCGTCATTCGCCAAATGACATAGCTTGAAGAATCGTAGCGCATCCCCAGAATGTCAAACGAGTCCTGGGCGACCGACAAGTTGACGCCTGGATAACACGCCCCCACCGTGTAGCGCCCCGCCTCGCCGATCATAGGCTTGAACGTTGCGGCAAACATCCCATCCGCTGCCGTTGTCGCGGCAAGCCCCCGTCGCGTTCCGCCCACGAGGACATACGCTTCCACTGGCGCATTTGCCGCCGGAGAACCGTCTGCGCGAGACACAACACCTGTGATCGTAACCGTCTCGCCGGGCATATAGACCTTCTTGTCAACGCCAGCGGTCGCCGTATATGCCACCGTCACGCCGATTGCCGAAGACCAACCCGTGTTGTTGGCCAAATCAAGTTCGGAAATCGTGCCGTCGGGATCGACAACTACCGCCACACGATAGTCGCCCGGCATTTCTGGCGCGGTCAGCGTTACTGTTCCGTTCAACGCCGCGCCAACACCAATGCCGCCAGTCAACGTTCCGCTCGTCACAAGCGTTGCGGACGATATCGCATTTGCATTCGCTCCTTTCACGAGATGGACAGCGTATGGCACCGCCTTTGACGTCGCCATAAATCCTGTATTCGTTACAGCGAACGATACGTTGAAGTTCTCCATAGCCACTACCGACGCGACCTTTTCGACTTTTGCCACCGTCAAGTCCGGCAGGTTCTGGTCGCTGACCTGCACCCATGCGGAGGCAGGGGCGAAGACGCCGGATTCATCCTCTACATACACGGATACGAGCTGTCCGCCGTCCTCCACGCCATCGTCAAGCGTTGCGACAGGAATCCGCACAGAGGTCTCGCCGGCGGGGATCGTCACAGTTTCAGGAATGACGATTTCATCCTCATTCTCGGCATCCACCCACAGGCGAACCGTCAGGTCTTCCATCAAGGCGGAATTGTGGGAGAGAATGAGGTAGCCGGCAGGATCAAAGCCCTCTTTCATCGTCGTGGGATCGGCCTTGAGCGCAAGAGCCGGGCCGTCATTGTCGATAATGCCAACCGTTGCGTGGATTACATCACCGTTCGAGGATTGTCCATTGCATCCGCACGACTCAATGACTATTGCCCCGTCGATGTCGATCTCACGGTCGCCATCGTCAAGCGCATTGTCAACTACGCCAATGGCGAATCTGACTGCCATCGTGTACTTCGGAATCGTGATTTCATTCGGCAGGATCAGCTGGTTGGCCTCGGACGCCGTCAACCGCACCCGTACGGCCTGTGCAATCTGGTTCGTGTCGCTGCGCGTGAGCACCGCATATATCGCTTGCGCCCCCGCGCCTTCGCTCACGATGTCCGGCGTAAGCGAAAGCGTCACGCCCGGCACGTCATCGTCTTCTACCGTGTAGGAGACGGCGGCTGATTGCCACCCGGACGACGAGGCGCGAATCGTCAAATCCTGCGCGATCTGTGCCGTCGCGTTGTCCGGCACGGAAATCTCGAACGTCACGCTCGCCTCGCCCGCCGGTATCGTCACGGACGATGGATATGAGCAACGGCTCATCGAAGCGCCAGCGAGATACACCGTCAGCGGCTCGTCCGTCACCAGCTCGCGCGTGACGGTGGCGAGGATAACGCCATCGCCTTCACGGATGGAAGTCTTGTCGAGCGTCAGATAGATGTGCGGGGTCTCGTCGTCGAGGATCGTCAGCGGCAACGCTGCGCCGCTGAATCCGTCGGCGGCAACCGACACCTCTACCGTTCGCGGTCCTTCGACCGTCGTATTGTCCACGGGCGCCACGGTGAAGACCGTCGAGACGTTCCCGGCGGGAATCGTTACGGTTGCAGGACAATTGACGGTCGCCGGGGACGGCGACCCTCCCAGTGCGGAAACAGCCAGTGCCAACGCCTCGGCAGTCGGGCCGCTACGCCTTACGGTGAAACGTACCCCGCTCGTTACATTCTCCTTCACGGCATCGCTCGCCGCTGTCAGGTACAGGCGCTTCCCGAGAGAAAGCGCATCGGAACGAGCCGTGTTGTTCGTCACGTCGTCGATCTCCACTATACCGTCGTCAAAGTCAGCCTCAATAACAAAGCGCACATCTCCTGCAAGCGGAATCAATTCAGGGATGACGCATTCCACTGCATTGGTTGCAATCCCGCCAATAAGCGTATTGAGGTTCACTCGCGCTCCAAACTCATCGACCAACGCGATGCGCTCCAGCCAATTGGTCGGAGCATCCGCCCCTCCGATGTTCGCCTCCACGTACGTCACCGTCACGGTGTCGCCAGGCATGAACGCGGTCGGTGTCACCGCCACGTCGAACACGGCCAGATCGGGCAGCGGACACTCCGCAACCGACACCGTCGCGCCACTCCACACATTGTTACCCGCAACTTCACGGACGGACGGATTTACCGCAGTCTCAACCTCTACGATCCACTCCCCTTCCCAACCCTTTAATGGCAGGGAGATTTCCGCAGAACGCTCCACGGTACCATCACGGACAACCGTGCCGTCGAATCCGAGAGTTGCGACAACCATGACATTACTGGAATTCGCCGTATCGACGAACCGCACGTATTCAGTCATCTTGCCATTGAACGGCGGATTGCCCGTGTTGCCTACGGTCCAAGAAACGACGAGCCTGTCACCTGACATGGCGGAGACGACACCGTTCGTCCCTCCCTGGTAGGGTGCGTTATCCCCAACGCGCCGCACCGTCACTTCGTCCACGTGCAGGTCGACGTATGCACTCCTGTATTTCGCCGCCACCGTTACGCTGTCGGAAATATTCGTGAACGATCCCGTCCAGCCGTCGAACACCCATCCGGTGTACGCACGAACGGATGGCGCAGTCGCGCTTCCGCCAAGCAGCACATACTGATGCAAATCACCCCCACCGCTACGAACGCCATATTCGCCCAGATCGAACGTCACCGTCCGCATGTTCGGGTTCTCCTCCACGATCAGGGAAACCTGTCGCGACGCGCCATTGCCGTATTCGTCGGCAACGAACACCGTGAACACATACGTGCCTGCCATGTTTATCGTGCCGGCAAGAATGCCCGTGTCATCTATCGACAGCCCGACGGGAATGCTTTGCCCCGACGGAACGGCTTCGGCGCTGATGCGCCACGTGTAGCGTCCGGAACCGCCGGTGACGGCAAGCGGTTCGCGATAGAGGATGCCGGCAACAGCCGATGCGATGCCATTCGTGCCGAAAGCCACCGGCGCCATGCACCAGCCAGAGTCGCCCGCACCGAACGGCCCCTCCCCCGCCGGGTTGACGCCTTTCACCCAATACCAGTATGGCGTGTACGGCATCGCCGTCTCGTCATCGAAGAAAAGCCCGGGCGACGTACCGATCTGCGTCGCCGCTTCAAAGATGTTCGTTTCGGCGCGATAGATGCTGTATGCCTTCGCATGTTCGGCTGGCGACCATGTGATGCGGATGCTTCCAATGCACGTACCATTCTCGACGGACACATCCCCGACGGCGGACGGCGTGGGCAGATGCACCCACCCTTCATAACATCCGATATCCACCGTTCCGTCAGTCACGCGATTCGTTCCGGCAAGGTCGCTCTCGCCCACGACATACGCATTGTTGCCCGCGTCAAGGCACGGCGAATACCGGCTAAGCCTGTAGTCCCCGTTCTCCGGATCTGTGAAGTACGGGTCTAGGATGACGTTATGGAATTCCGACATGCTTGACGGAGCCGGGGTCGGTGCTGTGCAGGAATAGGAAAATACGCCAGAACAATAATTGGAAGACCAGTTGCCTGCGGCCACGTTATCCCAGACAATGGAATTCTTGATTGTGCCGTAATAGATTCCGCCGCCCTGATATGTGGTCGCATTGCCTACGACAGTGCAGTTGACGAGCGTAGATTCAGCGGCGCCTCCGCCGTAGCGAGCCATATTGTTCTTGACAAGGCAATTGTTCAACACGGAACGATACGCTCCGCCTCCATGATATCGCGAACTGGTGTTCGTGCAGTTCTCGATCACGCAATTGTCAAACCGCCCGGCACTGACACCTGCGCCATTTTCGTCGCTTGATCCGTTTGCAATCGTAAATCCCGCAAACCATGAATTCGTGGATTCCGTAGCGGCTACGAACACGCACCGGCTATCCCCTCCGCCGTCAATGATCGTCTTGTCGCATGTACCCGTGGCGATGACTCGGATCTTCTTGTTCCCTGTATTGACCGGACCGTACACGCCCTCGGCGACGAAGATCACGTCCCCTTCCTCGGCGGCGTCTACAGCCTTCTGTATTTCACGGAACGGCGTTGATGCCGTTGTCCCGGCATTCGTGGAAACGCCTTCCGCAGAAACGTACCACTTCGGGATCGAAACGCGCCAGCCGCTCCCAGCCGGAATATTCCAGAAGCCATCGGAAACAATGCACGTCACGATGCGCGTACCACCATCCAGCTCTTCTGGAGTCCATGTGAATACACCTGTTGCCGTCACAACGTTTGTCACGCCGTCGATGAGCCAGACGTAGGAAAGTGCGTCTCCATCCGGATCGGTGGCTGCCGCGTTGAACGTCAGCGTGTCGCCCGGCAGCGTCAAGTCTGGCATGGACATTGGAGGTATCGCCGACACTACTGGTCTGTGGTTCGGGTTCTCCGCGACATGAAGCTTCACGGGAATCGTGAGACTTGCTCCGTCCGGCGCGGACACCGTTACGGAAAACGAGAAAGTCCCGGTCTTCAGCACCGTTCCGGAAATCGTCCCATCCGCCGAAATTGCAAGACCTTCCGGCAAACCGTTCGCGCTCCACGTGAGATTCGTAATCCCCGTCAAGTTGCCGAACGCCGCATTGTACGCCACTCCGTCCATCGCGTTCGTGGCATCAAACGGAAACGCCGTTTCATACTGCGCGACAAGTGTCACGTCGGCGACAATATTCGTTGACGACGCCGACCACCCCGTAAACAGCCACCCGAAGTTCGCCTCCACCATCGGCTCTACGGCCGCGCCCCCGTACGCGACGGACTGCACCAGCTCGCCGCCGCCCGTGTGCGTACCATGCGTACCGAGATCGAACGTGACTTCATGGACATCAATTTCAAACTCGACGCCAATGGTGCGCGAACGGTCCATGATGACCATGAGAGGATTGGCCGTCTCGAAAATCGGAAGTCCGGGAACAGGTTGCTCTTCACCGTCCTGAAAATCATTGGCCACAAGGTCGCCGGTCCATTTGACGAAATGATAATGCGCATCCGGCACAGCCGTCAGGTTAAGCTGGAGATTGGCTTCCATCCATCCCGACACGGCTTCGGAAACCGTACCGTTGGTCGCTGCCGCGATCTCAAGCCAATAGTTTGTTTCGGCGATATCCCAGGCAAAGGAAATTGCGTTTGTCGCCGTTATCACGACTTCGTTCGTGACGGTGGGCGACGTATACGACGTGCCGCGCCAGACGGTTTGCGTACGGCACAGGTCGTCCACCAACGGCTCCGGCGCGACAAAACGCAGCTGCGTGCCGTATTCCACGTTTGTCACGGCGACGCTGCCGTCGGGATTCGTCACCGTTACGTCGTGACGCACGCGACTGTACAGCGCATTGATCGAAATGTCGCTCGTCACATTCGTGAACGCAGCGTCCCAACCGTCAAACAACCAGCCGTCTTTCGGACTCACCATAGGAGCAACCGCCGAAAGTCCGACCCTCACGGACTGCGTCAGCGCTCCGCCGCCCGTACGCACGCCGTGCTCTCCAAGGTTGAACGTGACCTGATGCGTGTCAAGAAAACCTGCCACGTGCATTCCGAACCCGGAAAGGAACGCCTCCCAATTGTCGGCAAAGGCGCTCATGACGAAAACGCGGGCATCGGCAGGGATCGGCATTCCGTCTGCCAGAACACTTGCTTCTCCCGCACCGTCATACGCTTCGCCGTCGACAATGAAATCCGGAACATCGCCGTAGAAGTTCATCTGCAGACGGGGACGTGAAACCTGCGAAACGTCGCCGGAGGCGTAATCCTGCACAATGCGCGAGAACGCGGAAAGCCCCATGGCGTTCACCGATGCAGGGATGTCGACGGAATATGTCCGTTGCAGGCGGCATCCGCTGAAGGCATGGGAGCCGATGTACGCCAGCCCGCCGCCATTCAAGGCGACTTCCATAAGATTCGTATTGAAGGCAAACGCCATGCTGCCGATTTCCGCTACGGCATTCGTCAACACGACCGGCGCCGTAAGATTGCACCACTTGAACGCATCGGCTCCGATCCTCGTCAATTGCGTTGCGGACGTGAAGTTCACGGTTCGCAGGTTGCGACACCCCAAGAACGCGCCTTCGCCTATCTCCGTCACGTATGGCGGAATGGCAATTCCCGTTAGTCCACCCGGCGCGGCGACAATCGTGCTGCGATCCTTGCTCGCGATCACCCCGTTCAAGATGACGTACGCTTGATTTGCCGACGAAATCGAGCAGTACGTCATGTTCGTACAGCCCGCGAACACGCCCTTGCCGATGTTTGTAACTGTCGCACCAACGTAAATTCGACCGATTTCCGTACAGTCCTTGAACGCAAAGTCGAGGATTCCGGCGACGGTCAGTCCGCCAAGCTCATCCGGTATCGTAACACTCGCAGGAGCCGTTTCCGGCGGGATGGCCGTACCGCCGTTCGGGTCGCCCACATACGCCATTCCATCGCGTACGACATACCTCCATTCCACGCCGTCCACAGTCTCCGTAATGACAGGTTCTACCGCCAGATATGCGATTTGGATACCGTTCCACACACCTGGGATCTCAACGCCCCAGCCACTCGAAGCTTTCCTGACGTACGCAGTGCAGCCTTGCGACACCTGCACAAAGCAATTCTCTCCGATCTCCGGGGCGTTCCCGTCGAAAACTATGTTTTCGAGATCCATGCAAGAAAAGAACGCCTCGTCGCCGATACTTGCCACGCTGGCGGGAATAGTCACGGAAACCAGTCCGCTGCGCCCTTCCCAGCCTCCATACCCGCAACCTGCGAACGCATGGTCGCGGATGTTCGTCACGCTATTGGGAATCGTCACGCTTGTCAGCCTGTAAAGTGCGGAAAACGCGCTGTCCCCGACAATCTCCACTCCGTACGGTATCTCCACATCTCCGCCGACTCCCTGGATGAGCATTTTGCCGTCCTTGCTCAAGAGCAACCTGTTGGACGACGAATACCTCGTGTTGCCTGAACCTACCGAAAAACTGACCAGTTCCGGACAGCCGTCAAACGCATATGCGCCAATGCTTGCGACAGAATCGGGAATCGTGACGGTCTGCAATTGGACGCAATCACGGAAAGCATTGCCGCCAATGCTCGTCACGCCGTCAGTAATCGCCACGCTCACCAGCCCGGTGCAACCATAGAACGCCTCATCGCCAATGCTGGTGATGCCGCGAGGGATTGTTACGCCCGTAAGCCTGACGCACGAATTGAACGCAGAATAGCCGATACGCGTCACCGGATACCCGCCAAGCGTCGATGGGATCGTTATTTCTCCTGCGGTCGCAGACGGGATTGCGGACTCGTATGTGCCGCTTGCCACCTCGGCCACACCGTTCGAAACGACGAAACGCCATGTCAATCCGCCTACGGCCTCAGTCCCTGACCAGAACGGCAGTTGCGCGTATTGCGCCCTCACTGTCGTGTTGCTTGTCACGTTAGTGAACGCCACGTCCCAGCCAGCGAACTCCCAACCGTTAGTCGCCGCCACCATGGGAGCCACCGCATCGCAGCCGTTCGTGACGGACTGCACCAGTTCGCCGCCGCCCGTACGCATGCCGTATGCGCCAAGATCGAACGAGACCGTGAAAACATCAATTGGAGCTACGTCAAGATAACCAGCAACGGTCAAGCCCAATGTCGACAGATACGCATTCCAGCTGACGGCATAACGATGGGTCACATAGATGGCCGGACTTCCATCGCCACCCCAAGATGACGTAAAGCATGAACCATCCGTGGCAGGCACATCGCCATAAAAGTTCAATTTGCATTCATTGTACGGATTGTATCCGCGATTTACGGCATCAACTCCAAGATGTTCAAAAGAATCCGGAAAAGTAATTTGTTTGCCGACATAGCAACTGAAGGCATTATTTCCGATACTCTTCAATCCTGACGGCAACATCACATTCTGAATTCCCTGATACGGCCCCTCCCTGTTGCCCCAAAAACCCCATGCGTAATCATCTATCACGGCAACAGGACATCCTCCCAGGCGCGCTGGAACGTTCAAGGTTGTACTGTAAGAAGATGTTGTTGGAGTTATTGCAAGAATTTTAGCCTCGTCCCCAACAATTTCGTATTCATACGCAAAACCGTCATGGGTCTCGACTTCTGGCGGGATACCGACATAAATCTCGCGACCATAGGCAACACCTGTCCCAGATCCATTGTCCATCACCATGAATCCGACGATATACCGCCCTTCAGGAACTCTAGCAGTCCATTCAATCGTACTTGAACTAGGAAAGAAATTTGTCGCGAGTACGAATATTTGCGAAGCGGATGCGTCATTTTGCACTATAGTATGTCGATTCCCTTTAAACAGCGCCACTTCCACAAGGTCGCCTGCGGTCCATTTATTCAACTCCCCGTTTATCTGTGCCAAATCATAGGAAATCCTGACAGTGCTTCCGGACGCGACCACTTGTAATGAATCCAATGCTCCATACGTTCCGTCACCGTAAAAATCAGAACCGGTCAATGACATGTTTTCACGTGTCAATTCCAATGTTTCAACGGAAGTTCCTTCTCGTACAATTGGAACTCCAAGCCATTTCCCGTTCTCTACAGGCCACCCGTTTACCGGCAGATTCCAACCAGTTGAATCCGCCGCGACGTGAAGAACACACGACCCGACGTCACCGCCGCATCTGACCTCATATTGCCCGTATCCATACCCTCCAAACGGCGTGTCGCCGACTTCTTCGTCATGACCACCTATGAGATACCCTATCGCAGGGGCATCACCCCTAAAGCAGATGTTGGAGAGATTCATGCACCACCAGAACGTCTCGCAACCAAGGACTTCGACGGTCGATGGCACGACGATCTCGCCAAGATTGCTGCAACCGAAGAACGCTCCATCATCTATGCGACCGACGCCTTCCGCCATCGCAACGTTAACAAGATTCGTGCACGAATAAAAGGCGAAGGAGCCTATTCTCTGAATTGTATTCGGAATTTCCACCGACCTCAAGTCTCCGCAATACGCAAATGCATCAGCCGAAATAGAAACCACCTCACATCCGCCAAGGCGAGATGGAACCCCCACATGTCCGCCAACAGCAATTCCAGAAACCGCGCAGTTCGCACTCATGCCGTCAAATTCGTTGCTGTCGGTGATGGAAGCAACCCCGTTAGACACGGCAAAATGCCATGTCACTCCGTCTATGATCTCAATGCCGGACCATACTGGCAATGGGTTATACCGCGCCGTCACGACCAAGTCTGCCGTCACGTTAGTGAACGCCACGTCCCAGCCAGCGAACTCCCAACCGTTAGTCGCCGCCACCATGGGAGCCACCGCATCGCAGCCGTTCGTGACGGTCTGTACTATCTCACCGCCACCCGTGCGCGTGCCATGCTCGCCAAGGTCGAACGTAACCGTGCAGCTGTCAGGCGTTGGCGCAATCACCGTCACCTCTATGAACCAATACGCTGTGAGCAATTCGTCAAAGACATCGAAAACGACAAAACCATCCTCAATGTCGCCATCGATGCAAAAGCCCACTGCATAGCGTCCGGGCGGAACATTCGCCACCCAGTCAAAACTTTCGCCCGTCGCATCTCCTAACGTTGCGACAACTTCATTGCTATCGTTCAAGGCTACAACAAACGCCGGTTCGCCCCCTGTCCATCCTTCCATATCGGACACGTCGTAGTTGAACCGTATTCGTTCGCCACTCGAAATGCTTATCGGCTCGCCGCCCTCCCATTCCGCAGTCCAGTCCGAAACGACATAATCCGGTTGTGTCGCATCTATGCTCGCGACGCCGGCGGCACGAATGGATCCGGAAGTGTGTGGCGATGAGATTTCAGCCGTGAAGCAAGTGTAGCCCAGCCCGTCGAAAACAATCCTCCAGCTCGTCGGATTTTCACCGACAAAAACCGGAGCTGCTACGGAGGTCACGAATACGAATTCGCCCGTGGGGGAATTCGCCCCGTACACCTCTATGCTCGCACCGATTCCGGCCTCGGCACTTAAAAAGCCGTCCATTCCAACCATCATGTCAGAGACGCCGACGGTTACCGACAAGGCGACTTCGCCGGCGTCTTCCAACTGCGCAATCGAATCAAGCGTAAAGGTGGTAACGTAGGTCGCGATACTTGTACGCTCTCCCGGATATATCGTCACCGTCATGTCGCACGTGACATCTGCAAGCGATCCTTGATTCACTGAATAATTCCCGTTCCATTCAGTCAATCCTCCGTCAAACATGGCGTGGAGGATTTCGATCGAAGCATGGCTCTCCACTTCAATGGACGACTCCATGTCGACGGAACGCGTTTCTCCGTTCACGTTCACGGTTACTTGGCAGCCGTATCCGCCGGACGACGGATTGTAAGAATCGTCGCTGCAGACGAACGTGACCGTATGCGTTCCAGCAATCGAATCACCCGAATAGCACTGCGCGGCGTAGAGCTTCCCGTCGGGACGGGCGAAGTAGATGGTCGATTCGTCGTCCGTGACGTACACCGTGTTACCATAGCGGTTGCCGTCGGATATGTCGCCAAAGCCTCGCTCCGTCATGGCCGCCTGATCGAAACTCGCGACGAGCGAAGCGCTCACCGTACCTGATGTCGGAACCGTCAGCGCATAGACGTTCAGCACATCCATTGCATTTGTGGTGCTGGACGTGTTGTCGATGGATGTCGCCACCGTCAGGTGCGGGGTTGCGCCAGCCGCATTGACGCCCGAAACGCAGAGCGACCCGTAGCTGTGAGGCGGCAAGCCTGTTATGTTGCCGGCCATGTGCCAGGAATTGGTATTGTCGCCGGTCATGTCAAGCACGGCAATCCGCCCGGTATCAACCATCGCGAAGACGAGGTCGCGTCCGTTGACGCGCGCATATGCCAGATTGCGTCCGGGGCCGCCGACAGGACGACTGCCGATTTTGCTCAGCATGACCGTGCCATTGGTCATGGCAACATTCCATTTCGCAAAGCATGTCTGCGACTCCCCTTGCGAAACGTTGGAAAAGAGATACTGTCCATCTGGCGAAAACGCCGCCGAATCGAACGAATACGTGCTGGGCTTCGCCACAGGAGCCGGGCTGCCGCCAGCAAGCGGGAATGTGTACATCGTAGTGTTCTTGGCATATGCAAGCGTCATCGCAATGCCAAGCGTTTTAGATATGGCCACACCGCGAAGTCCAGGATTCGGAATGTCTGTCCTGTAGACGCTTGTAACGGAAACAGGTGGATTTACACCGTCAATCCTGTAAAGGTAGAACCAGAACGGGCTGACGCCAAACGTCAAGCCAAGGAACTCTCCACCACCCTGTCCATGAAACGCTGAAACCACCCTTGAACCCGCATCGCCGCCAACGGCGGAGGCCGTCGCAGGAAGATTGTCGGCAAGAACTGCAGCCCTGGGGTTTTCATACCACGGATGCCCGGCGATGTCCCTCTCTATGTCGGCTGCGGCAGAAGCCGTAACAATAGCGGCAAACATCGCGCACATGCCACGCTTTACGTCCATTAGTATCATCTTTTCAGACTCCTTTCAAATGGTTTTTGACACAGCCCGGCAGAATCGAGGACATGAAAAAAACTCACTTCGCGTCTCATGGGAGGTCGTAGTAATTACCTGTTAGGAACACGAAGAGAGGCAAGCGCGTTCGCGCTTCCTCTGCCAAGTGTCGCCTAATGCGAAGTTTACTACGTTTCCCATGACGACTGCTTTGCAGTATTGCAAATTGATTCTGCCGCACTCCATCGGACGGCGGCGACCCGCCTATGACCGTTTTACCGTTTCGTTATCGACATTCCTTTCATTTCCGGCTCGCGGTTTGAAGTGGTTGACTTCAAGCTATCTCCTGTGGCGGATGATTTTGCGAAGGTCTGTGCCGCAATCCCTTCCGTATTCCGTTCTGGGTCTCATTCGGCAAATCGGAGATCAAAATTTTTGGTTCTTCAAAGAATTTTGTGGAACGAATCCGATTCCGTCGGTAAAACTCCGATGGCATCAAAGAGGCTTCGCTAACGCTACGCCTGATATGCTTTGTGCCCAATGCCAACGCACTATTTGCACGAAACTTCCCTGGACGGCTTTGGAAACTGCGGCAAAGCCGCAGTTTGAAATGGGATGGAGAAGTAGATATGGAGGTGCGAAAGATCTGCGGAGCCTTCTGCGAAGCGTTAGCGGAGCGTCTTTGATTCGCATCGGAGTTTCCACAAAAAACTTGGAAGACCCAAATTTTTGATCTCCAAGCCGAGAATTCGCTTTCGGACATCTGGACGACATACCCCTCCGGAAACTTGCCGGGGTTGTTGCGCACCGCCTGGCTGATTTCGCGTGTGGCGACTCCGTAAAGTTCGACGACATCGCGATCCAACAGCGTCATCTGGCCGCGAATGGCCACCATCCGCGCCTTTACGCCGTCGATATCGAGTTTCGACAATCTCTTTCCGTCCGTCATCGCCTTCATTTCACCGACCAAGGGCATAGTCAGCCTATGTGCGCACCATTATCTACGAACCGTCCTGCGGTGTCAATGGCAAAGTCCCATGTCTGGACCGCCTGCGAAGAGCATAAAAAAGAGGTCCGGCAAACCGGGCCTCTTCTCGCGTAGGGAATGCGTACACGTTACTTGGCGAGCACCGCATCCTTGGCCGCCTTGGCGAGACGGAACTTGGCAACCGTCTTCGCGGCGATCTTGATGACCTCTCCCGTCGCGGGGTTGCGGCCCTTGCGCGCCGGACGCTTCTGCTTCAAGAGCTTGCCAAGACCCGGAAGGACGATACCCTTCGGACCCTTCGCGCCCTCGTAAGCGATCGCAAGCAACTTATCGTATGCGGCAACCGCCTGCTTCTTGCTGATACCTGCAGCCTCAGCCAGCGCGGCCATGATTCCGCTCTTGGTTGTCGGGACAACTTCTTTCTTTGCCATTTTGTTTTTCCTTTTTCCCGCAAGGGGAAATCCCTCGCGACGCCCATAGAATAGCGGTTTTTACCTGTTGGCGCAAGGGGGAAAATGCGTTTTTCTTATTTTTTGCCGAAATCAACCAAGCCGCACACGCGGATCGAGCCACGCATAGGCGAGATCCGTCACCAGATTCACGCCCTGGTAGAGCAGGGCGCCAAGCACGACAACGGCACGAACCACAGACAGATCGGCAGAATGGATCGCGCTGAGCGAAACGCTGCCAAGGCCGGGAATCCCGAAAAAGGATTCCAGCATGAGCGAACCCGTGAATAGATATGGAATCGAGAGCGACACGTACGTAACTATGGGTATCAGCGAATTGCGGAGCACATGGCGCACGAGGATCTGCGTTCCGCGCAACCCCTTGGCGCGCGCCGTGCGGACGTACGGCTTGTATATCTCGTCCAGAACCGCGGTCCTGAAGAATCGCACGTCCACGCCAAGCGAACTCAGCATTCCTATGAGAACCGGCAGCACGAGATAGAACGCGTTCTCGTATCCCCAGATCGGGAAGAGCCGGCACTTGTAAGCCAAGACGAACTGTCCCGCGAGGACCCACACCACGTAGTTGACGCTCATCAGCATCGTGGATCCCAGCAGTACGGCACGGTCCACCGCGCCCCCGCGGAATGCCGCGCAAAGAAGCGCAAGCGCCAATCCCAGCAGCGTGCCGCCGGCCAGCATCGGAACCGTGAGCGACAGAGACGGCCCTACGCCTCTCTTCAGCACGTTGAGCACCGGTTCCCGCCTTTCGGTGGACTCGCCGAAGTCGCCGCGGGCGAGATCCGCGACGAAGTGGCAGAACTGCGAATCCCACAGCGGCTCGCCCTTTGCAGTGTTCACGAGAAGCGGCTTGTCGAACCCGTGCCGGTGGTTGAACGCGGCGATGGCTTCCTTCGTAGCATTCTTGCCCAGCACGACTTCTGCCGACGAACCTCCGACGACATTGAACAGCACGAACGTCAGCACGATGATGCCAAACGTCGTTGGAATCACCTCGAACAATCTTCTGGCTACATACCTGAACACGGCGCTATTCTACCATAATTCGCGCGGATGTGCCGCATCATCTCTTCACGCCAAAGGAAGGAATCGTCCGCCATGCAAATTTCGCGCTTGCTTTTTGAACCCGAAAACGGCATAATATGCGCCAATTCTTTTTCCAAGAAAGAGGTATCAACATGGGTACAGGTCGTACATTACGCAAAGAGTCGCACGTTCGTCCGTGCAAGACGCCCGCCGGAAAGGCGCGACGCAGCGCGGCGCAGCGCCGCCGTCTGGTCAAGTTCGGTCTCGGCGAGGAAGAGGTCAAGCTCATGAGCACGGAGAACGTCCGTGTGCTTGTGCAGCGTCCGGCAGCAGTCAAGAAGATGCTCGCGAAGCGGGCTGCGGCTAAATAGCCGCCGACGATGCAACCGGTCATGACGGTCGTATCCTGTCCGATCGACGAACGGCACGTCAATCCCCTCTTCGAGGTATTCGACGGAGGGGATTTCGTTTTGTCGTCGTATCGCGACGTCGAAGACGACAAGACCACCTTGCAGATATTTCTCCCCGATCCAGCCGACGCCCCGCGCGCCAGCGAGGCGCTGGTCGCGGCTGGACGCATCGTAGGCGTGACGCTCGAACCGGCGACTGGGACGATCGCCGACGAAGACTGGAAGTTCGCGTACCGAAAACATTTCAAGACGGACGTCATATCCCCCAGGCTTGCCGTCGTCCCCGAATGGGAGTTCGCGAATTTCCGCCCTTCCCCTGGACAGAAGGCGATCATCCTCGATCCCGGCATGGCGTTCGGTACCGGCCAGCACGCCACCACGCGCGCATGCCTGCTCTTCATCGACCGGCTGGCGGCGAAAGACGCCGACCGTTCCTTTCTTGACGTGGGATGTGGCAGCGGCATCCTGGCCATTGCCGCGCATCTCGAAGGTTTCCGCCCGGTCGCCGGCTTCGACATCGATTCCGACGCCGTAAGGAACGCCAACGAGAACGCCGTGCGCAACAACGTGCCGCTCACGTTCTTCCGGGGCGATCTTTCAGGCAGTTCGCGCCTTCCAGACGTCACGCCGCTGTCCCCGCCGCACCGGTTCGCCGCCGATGTGGTCGCCGCAAACGTCCTCGGCCCGATCCTGATCCGCTTCGCCCGCGAGATCGCGAATCTCGTGAAGCCAGATGGCGACCTGATACTTTCCGGAATACTTGACGAGCTGTATCCGGAGGTCGCGGAGGCCTATTCGCGCCTTGGATTCCGCGAACGCGAAAGCCGCCTGATCGGCGAATGGCGGACCGGCCTCTTTTCAAGAACCGTCCAGGCATGACGTTTTGATGGAATGCATGACAACTTTCTACACAAGGAACCCGACATGAAACAGGAAGCATGGAAAAAGGTGGAGGACGCGATCGCGGCCTCGAAGGAAACCACGATCAAACAGCTGTTCGAGGCAGATCCGGAACGGGCGGCCAAGTATACGGCGTCTGCCGCAGGCTGGACGCTCGACTACTCGAAGAACCGTTTCGACGCCAATGTCATGAAGGCGCTCGTCAAGCTCGCCGAGGCCTCGAACCTGAAGGCCGAGATAGAGAGGATGTTTACAGGCGAGAAGATCAACGGTACCGAGAACCGCGCAGTCCTCCACACGGCGCTTCGCAACTGCGACCCGGATGCCAAGGTGTTCGTCGACGGAAAGGATGTAATGCCTGACGTCCACAATGTCCTGGACAAGATGGGCGAGTTCGCGCAGAAAGTCCGTACCGGCGAGCATCGCGGCTTCACAGGCAAGAGAATCAAGTATGTCGTAAACATCGGCATAGGCGGAAGCGATCTGGGGCCCGCAATGGCCACGCTCGCCCTCGCACCATTCTCGAAGCGCTCGATCCGGAACTTCTTCGTGTCGAACGTGGATTCGACCCACCTCGCAGAGACGATAAGGGAGATCAAGGCCGACCAGACGCTGTTCATCGTGGCCTCAAAGACGTTCACCACGCAGGAGACCATGACGAACGCCCAGTCGGCACGTGCGTGGCTCGTCGACCAGCTCAAGGACGAGAAAGCCGTAGCCAGCCACTTCGTCGCCGTTTCAACGAATGCGGAGGAGGTCAAGAAATTCGGCATCAATACGGACAACATGTTTGGATTCTGGGACTGGGTAGGCGGCCGCTACTCGCTGCCGAGCGCCATCGGCCTCTCGCTGATGATCGCCATCGGCCCCGCCAACTTCAGGATGCTTCTGCGTGGCTACTGGAAAATGGACAAGCATTTCCGTACGGCGAAACTCGACCGCAACCTGCCTGTCATCCTTGCACTCCTTGGCATCCTGTACGTCAACGGCTATCATGCCGAATCTTACGCCGTGCTGCCATACGACCAGTACCTCTGCCGCCTGCCCGCATACCTGCAGCAGATGGACATGGAATCCAACGGCAAGTCCGTCGCCAAGGACGGCACGCCGGTCTCGTACGCCACAGGTCCGATAGAATGGGGCGAACCCGGCACCAACGGCCAGCACAGCTTCTACCAGCTCATCCACCAGGGCACGCATCTCATACCATGCGATTTCATCGGTTTCTGCAAGACGCACAACCCCATCGGCGACCACCACGACAAGCTCATGGCAAACTTCTTCGCCCAGACCGAAGCCCTCGCTTTCGGCAAGACCGCCGACCAGTGCCGCGCCGACGGCGACCCCGAGCATCTAGTCCCGTTCAAGACTTTCGCGGGCAACCGTCCCACAAACACCCTGCTGGCCAACGAGCTGACGCCGGAAACGCTCGGTTCTCTCATCGCCCTCTACGAACACAAGATATTCACGCAGGGCGTCATCTGGAACATCTACAGCTTCGACCAGTGGGGCGTCCAGCTTGGAAAAGTCCTCGCCAAGAACGTCCTCAAGGACATTACGGCCGAAACGCCCTCGCTCAAGCATGATGCTTCCACAAACGCCCTGATCGCGCACTACCGCAAAGTCTTGGGAAGATGACGGCGGGCGGCCCGGCCGCCGCTAGCCGGCCAGGGATGAGAGGATCTTCTCCGCCCATGTCATCGAAAGCCTGAACTGGTCTGCGCCGTAGGACTCGTTCGGGGAGTGGATGCGGTCTTGCGGCTGTCCCCATCCTACGAGCAGCGGCGCGGCCCCGCTGCAGTCGCGCAGCACGGAGATGACCGGTATCGAAGCTCCGTCCCACTGGTATACCGGCCCTCTCCGGTCCATCTCCCGCAAGACGTCAGTCGCCAGGCGGAACACGGGAGAGGCGAGCGGCAGACGGAAGCCAGGCGCATCGCCCGTCGCGTCCTCGATGAAAAGCCGCATGCCACGCGGCACATGACGCCGCAAATGCCTCTCGACGCAGGCTATCGCATCGCAAGGACGCTGCCCGGGCACAAGCCGCATCGACAGCTTCGCGAGCGCGGAAGCCGGGATGACCGTCTTGGAGCCCGGTCCGCCATACCCGGCATGTATGCCGTTAACCTCGATGGTCGGGCGAAACGAATTGCGTTCTGTGGGCGTAAGCCCTTTCTCGCCACCGACAGGCGGACATCCCATGACGGCTTCATAGCGTTCGTCGCTCATGGCGGCGGACTCGGCGGCGGCGCGCTCCTCGCACGTCGGCGCCTCCACCGTATCGCAGAACCCGCGGACTGCTATCGCACCGTCTGCCGCGTGCAGGCTCGCCAGCAGCTCGGCGATGCCCTGCGCCGGGTTCGGAGCTATGCCGCCGTACTCGCCTGAATGCAGGTCGTGGCGGGCCGCCTCGAGACGGACGGTGAAATGGCTCACTCCGCGAAGCCCCGCAATGATGGCAGGCCTCAAGTCGTCTGCCGCGGAGGTGTCGCAGACCAGAAGCACGTCGGCCCGCAGCCTGTCCTTGATTGTCGGCGCAAGCGCGGTCAGCGCCGGACTCCCGCTTTCCTCCTGCCCCTCCAGCACTATCTTCACCGTGGGCATCGGCCTGCCGGCGTCGATGAGCTTCTTCATTCCGCACAGGAACGAAAACCACTGCCCCTTGTCGTCCTGCGCGCCACGTGCGTAGACGCGCCCGTCGTCCTTCAGCGTAGGCTCGAACGGCTGCGTCTCCCACGCCTCGAGAGGATCGGCAGGCTGAACGTCGTAGTGGCCGTAGAACAGGACGGTTGGCGAATGTTCGCCGCCCTTCCGTTCGGCGCATACGATCGGCGGCGTGCCAAGCATGCCAGGCGCCTGCATCAGCTCGCACGAAAAACCATGCGGAACGAGCCACTGCTTGATCCACATGGCGCATTCGACGCAATCGCGCAGACGGCGCGGATCGGTGCCGACCGTCGGGAAACGCAGCAAGGCGAAATAGTCGTCCAGCGCGTCACCTGGGAACATGGCCGTCACTTCGCGAGTTCCCTGGCGACCATGGCGGCGAAATCCCTGACAGCCCGATCTTTGGACTTCTCGCCAATGTTGCGTACCGCCGCCACCTGGGACGGGAACCCGCACCAGCGCAGCTGGTCGAGGCACAGCATCGCCACATACGCATCCGAAGTGGATCCGGCGCGAAGCAGCAAAGCCTCGCTCCACACTTTGCGCGCGTCGCCACAGCGGAAGCATCCGCACCGGCACCTGTCCGCGGCCGGATCCATCACGTACTGCGTCGTGGAGGCCACCACGATCAACACCAGCGGATCGGTGGCGTACGCGCCCTTGACGCACTTCAGGAGCGACAGCGCCGCGCACGTGCTGGAAACGTGGCTTGCAAGGACATCCGGCGCGGTGGCCGCCTTGACGGCCCGGTCGCACCTGTTCTGCCACTCCACGGCCATCGGATCGCGCGCCTTGGAAGCCATGGCCGCGCCATAGCTGGCATATGGGTTTGGATCCACGTACGAATCCTTGCTCGCATCACCCGCCGCAACCGCGGCAAAAACGAATGCGACCGAGAACACGAACGACATCAGACGACAACAGTTGGACTTCTTCATGATATTCCTTTTTGCCATTCGGCCATTCAACCCCACATCTCGCGATCCCACGGCGAACGCATGGACTGGTAGAGGAAACGGTCTGCCGCCGGATCGTTCTTCGCGCGCAGAGCGACGGGATCGAACTCGAATCCGCGGCCGAGCCTTTCGGCCACTATGCCGAGATTGAACATGGTACAGGACCTAAACCCGTTGCTTTCGTTGAGGGCGAACGTCTTGCGGTTCTTGCAGCTGTCGATGAAGTCCGTCTGTTGCGGCGCCGGCTTTGGAAGCTCGGACAGCACCTTCTCCGCGTCAAGCTCTTTGCCGGTCCTGTCCACCAGGCGCAGCGTCTTGCCGTCTTTCGCCTTCGGATACACGCACAGGCCGTTCGCGCCACGCAGCAGCGGCTCGCCCTTGAGGGACTCGTCGCCGTCCAGGATCACCTCCGTCCCGTCGTCGTACGTGAGCGTGATGCGGTCGAACCGGCCCACAGCCTCGGGATGCTGCTTCGGCCCGATGTAGTCGATCTTCACGGGGCTCGTATCGTCCTTGCAGAGAAGGTACTGGAGCGGATCCAGATAGTGCTGCGCCATGTCGCCCAGACCGCCGGAATCGTAGTCCCAGTATCCGCGGAACGACGTGCCGGCACGGTGCGCCGTATATGGCTTCCACGGGGCCGGGCCCAGCCACATGTCCCAATCGAAACCCTGCGGCACCTTCTCGGGCGCGGCGTTGACGCGTCCAGACCAGCCGAACTTCCAGCTGAAGCCCTGCCCTGCGCCGAACGTGCATTTGATCGGACCTTTTCCAAGCAGCCCGTTCTCCACCACCTGGCGTATGGGTTCCACGGTCGTGCCGAACCCGTAGAACCTGCCCTGGAAGCGGAACCACGTGTTGAGGCGGAACATGCGCTTCTTCGCCTTCACCACCTCCATGACGCGCTTGCCTTCGCCTACCGTGCGCGTCATCGGCTTTTCGCACCAGATGTCTTTGCCGGCGTTCGCGGCCATCACGCTCATGCACCCATGCCAGTGCGGCGGCGTGCAGATGTGCACTATGTCCACGTCCTTGTCCGCCAGCAGTTCCATGAAGTTCCCGTACGCCTTGATCTTGCCCCAGCCTCCGTTCTCCGCAAGGGCAAGGCCGTGCCGCACACGCTCCTCCCACGGATCGCACAGGCCGATCAGGCGCGAGCCGTTGAACGGCAGGTGGTTCGCGCTCTGCGCGATCGCGCCGAAGCCGATCAACGCTCTTGTCAACCGGTTTGATGGCGCCGCACCGCCCCACAGGACGTGCGCCGGCGCGATCGTGAACAGCGACATTCCAGCCGCGCGCTTCAAGAAATTCCTTCTGGTTGCCTTCATTTGCTATTCCTTCCGTCTTTCGACACTGACCGCCCTCAGTGTACCATATCCCATGGTCGCAGACAAGTTGCGGCAGGCCATCACAAACACCGGTTCCCTGATGCGCCCCTGATACGGCTGATGTCGCCGGCGGGCATCATTTCAGGCAGCACTTCCAACCAGCCGGTTGGCGGCAAGAGCGATATCCGCCACCCGGTTGTCCCCGCCTTCGCGCTCGATCGCGAAAGCCCCCTTGTAGCCGCCCTTCTCCAGCGCATCAAGAAACGCATCCTGCCCAACCTCACCTTCGCCCCACGGCACCTCTGTGCCCCATGTGCCGGGAACTGCAGTCTTTATTGCGTCCTTCACATGGACATGGCGGATCCAAGGGGCCAGCTTCTTTACCGCCGCCACCGGATCGCCCTTTCCGTAGAGTATCATGTTGGCAGGATCGAAATTGATGCCCGCGCCAGGAAGCGACGAAAGGAATCCCGCCAGGGAGTCTGCTGTCTCCTGCCCGGTCTCGAACGCCACCGGCATGCCGGCCTCGCCGCATGTGTCAATGATGAACTTCACCCGCTCCGCATACTTCTTCAAGGCCGCGGAGTCGGTATCGTCAAGAAAACCGGCGTGCAACGTCAACAACGGCGACTTTAGTTCGGCCGAAAACTTCACAGCCGCCTTGACGATCTCCTTGTTGCGCTCCCATGCGTCGTCAGGCACCACCCCACCGGTCCGTTTGATCGATTCAAGCGTCGAATAGTCCTCCTGCGGGAAGCCGATCATCGTGGCCGACAGCTTCCATTCGCCTGACGCGATCCTGGCCCTTACCCTGTCGAGCGCCTCGGGGCTCTCCGCCAGTCCATGGCGCGATTCGCCTTCCAGAAACGGCTGGATGGCAAGATGGATGCGCTTGAGCCCGAGTTTCCTCATCTCGTCCGCCACCGCATCGAACGGCAGGCGGAACGACCAGCTGCACACGCCCACACGGTCTGCAGCAAGGTGTTTTTCCCGTTCGCACCCGCCAAGGAAAGGAATGCTTGATGCGGCAAGCGCACCCCCGACAAACGTTCTACGGCTCATATTCATCTTGTTGTTCATCTTTCATGTTGCACGGCCAGAGGCGCGAAGCGACTGCAGCTCCGACATGCGCGGTACCTTCTGGAGGAGAAAATTCTTGCAGGCGTCGTATATCCCTGACGCCGTCTCGCTGTCGCATAGCGCGCGTATCTTGTCCGCCAGCTCGCCCACGTCGGCAGAAGACAATGACCTCAAGACCTGCTTCAGGACAGGAATGCCGCCCGCACCCATGGACAGGGAAGTAACTCCCAAGCCGACCCATAGCGCACCCAGCACCGGATCCGCCGCCGACTCGCCGCATACCGCCACCGGTATGCCGGCGGCACGCGCCGCCTTCACCGTCATGTCCACCAGACGCACGATCGCCGGATGGGACGGCTGGTAGAGATACGCCACCCGTTCATTGCCGCGATCTGCCGCCAGCGCGTACTGGACCAGATCGTTCGTGCCTATCGAGAAGAAATCTGCCTCGCGAGCAAGCTGATCCGCCGCCAGCGCGGCGGCTGGCACCTCAATCATGCATCCGTGAGGTATCGATGCGTCATACGGCACGCCTTCCGCCTTGAGGCTTTCCATCGCCAGGCGAAGCTCGCCGTTGGCTGCGCGCAATTCCTCCACGGTGGCGATCATCGGATACATCACCGCGGACGGTCCTACCGCGCTGGCCCTGAGTATGGCGCGCAACTGCGTGTGGAACACGTTGCGATTGTCAAGCAACCAACGGATGGACCTGCACCCCAGGAATGGATTGACCTCTCGCGATTGCCGCCCGCGCATAAGCTTGTCGCCGCCAAGATCGAGCACCCGGAACGTCACACGGGCATCGTCGCCCAAGGCTGAAACGACGCGCGCCGCATCCGAGTACGCCGCCGCCTGTTCGTCTTCGGTCGGTTCGCGATCCCCGCCAAGCCACAGATATTCGCTTCTGTAAAGGCCGATCCCCTGCGCACCGAACGTTGCCAGGCAGCATAGCGGAACACCAGGCTGCACGTTCGCCTGAACGCGGATTGGCGTGCCGTCCTTCAGCCCGCACGCGCGCGGCTGGTCTTCCGCCATCATGCTGTACAACTCATGCGACCGGCGGACAAGATTCTCGAAATCCTCCAAGGTAGAACGGTCCGGATTCACCGTCACGTTGCCGTTCGTGCCATCCAGCAGCACGATATCGCCGGTTTGCACACGCGATGTTATGTCGCCGAGCCCGACCACGGCAGGGATGCCGAGAGCGCGCGCCAGCAACGCCACATGCGAGGTCGTAGACCCCCTGTCCGTGGCAAAACCCAGCACGCAGCTGCGAGGCAGCATGACCGTCTCCGACGGAGTAAGGTCGTCGGCGACAATTATGACGGGGCTTGATATCCCGGAAAGCGCCGGTTCGTCCTGGGCCATCAGCACGCGAAGGATCCTGCGTTCGATGTCATCGAGGTCGCGCGCCCTCTCGCGAAGATAGGCGTCTTTCATCCGCCCGAACACGTCCCTGAATTCGCCTATGGCCTTGCGGACCGCCACCTCGGCATTTACATGCCCGTCCCTTATCGCGCGTTCCACGGCATCTACAAGCAGAACGTCGTTGAAAAGCTCCAGATGGTTCGTGAACACGTCGATCTCGCGCCCCGACCCGTCGGTCTTGAGCTGGGCGATCAACGCCTCCACCTGCCGCCGCGCCGTTTCACGGGCCGCATCGAACCGCGCTATCTCCGCCGCCGTCTCTTCAGGAGAGACCTCACGTTCAGGCAGAGGCGGCAGGCTCTCCGCCCGGTAGATGAAGGCCGGCCCGGCAACGAACCCGCGGGATGTGGCTAGCCCGGCGACGGAGAACATGACGCTGCTCACTCCCACTCTATCGTGGCCGGCGGCTTGGGCGTAATGTCCCAGACCACGCGGTTGACGCCTTTGACCTTCGTAGCGATCTTCTGCGCCACGGAGGTCATGAACTTGAACGGCAGCTCCACGATTCCGGCCTTGACGAACTGCTGCGTGGCGACCGCGCGAAGTGCTATCACGTAGCCGAACGTGCGCGCGCCGTTCTTGACGCCTGTGGACTTCGCACCCGTCATGATCGCAAAGAACTGCTGCGCCTTGCGGTCAAGCTTAGCCTTTGCCATCTCGTCACGGAAAATGAAGTCCGCATCGCGCAGGATGTCTAGCTTCTCCTTCGTCAGCTCGCCAAGGCAACGCACCGCCAACCCCGGCCCCGGAAACGGCTGCCTGTCCACCATGGCATCCGGGATGCCGAGCGCACGGCCCACCTTGCGAACCTCGTCCTTGTACAGGTACTTCACCGGCTCCACAAGCCCCTCGAATCCAATATCCTTCGGCAGGCCGCCCACGTTGTGGTGCGCCTTTACAGCCTTGTGCCCGCCCACGCCGCTTTCAATGATGTCAGGATATATCGTGCCTTGCCCAAGAAACTCGATCTTGCCCAGCTTCTTCGCCACTTCTTCGAAAACGCGTATGAACTCGCCGCCAATGCACTTGCGCTTCAATTCTGGATCGGTAATCCCCTTCGCCTTGGCAAGGAAACGGGCCTCAGCATCTATCTGGATGAGATTGATGCCGAACTTGCCCTTGAAAACTTTCTTCACCTCCTTGGCCTCGTTCTTGCGCATGCAGCCATGGTCGACAAACACGCACGTCAGCTGCTTGCCGATTGCCTTGTGGAGAAGTACCGCGCAGACGGACGAATCCACGCCGCCTGACATGGCCAGAAGAACCTTCTTGCCGCCAACCTGCTTGCGAATCGCCTCTATCTCGCTCTTGATGTAGCCTTTGGGCGTCCACCTCTTCCCGAGCTTCGCGATACGTTCCTTTTCTGCCTGCTGCATGGCTTCTCCTTTAGTTGTTAAACAGGCGGCTATTTTACCATTTATCGCCGTCCCTGTCCATAGAGCCGGCAAAACTTGGCCGACACGGAGGTCGGCCCTCCCATAATTGCGCAAACGTAGCGCGAAGTGCGCATTTCGTGAGGGACGGGCGCCGTCCCGCACGGAGGTCGGCCCTCCCATAATTGCGCAAACGTAGAGCGAAGTGCGCATTTCGGGAGGGACGGGCGCCGTCCCG
>DFLH01000066.1:0-71778 GCA_002373695.1 Verrucomicrobia bacterium UBA3624 | reverse complement strand
CGGGAGGGACGGGCGCCGTCCCGTCCGCAATCGCTACGGCCGGACGACGAAAGGCAACGTCTTAATCAATTCGGCGTCCAGGTCGAAGAATGCCACGCCTGCAAGCCCTGCCTTGCGGGCCGACAGCACCTGCCATCTCACTTGCCTGGCGGAGAGATGCAGGTTGTTCGCCGTGACGCCAATGCCGGAGATCGTCCGCCGCGCATGAGCCTTTGGATGCGCCTGTACGGCGATGAAAGAGGCGTATTTGGAGGAATCGTCGGTGTAGTTCATCGGTACGATATAGTCGACCAGGCCCGCGTCAAGCCAGGACTTCCAGTCCTGGCCAACCGAATCCACGCAAGACGGATACTTCCCCAGAACCGCCACCGTAAACCATATCGACGGATTGACCGCCTTGATCCGGGTGCGGGCGGCAGACAGAAACGTAGCCACCTTGCGGGCGCGCCACCCGCATAAAGCGCGAATAGACGGCGTCTTCACCTCCGAGCGGAAACGCTTCACCACTGCCGGCGTCGCCTCGGCAACCGCCAACCGTTCGTACCACCGCACGAAATCCAGATGTATGCCGGCTACAGGATAGGTTCGCGCCAGCTCGTCCACGGCTTTGAGCAGCGTCCATCGCAAATCCGGGTTCGAAGGGTCCAGGTACGTCAACGTGCCGCCAGCGGGATCTTTGAGGTACCAGCCCTTCTTCGCGAATGCCGATCTCTGCTCTGGCGTCGCGCGCGTGGCGTTGAAGCAGAAGAGCCAGGCGTGTACGCGGATGCCCGTCCCGCGGGAAGCTGCAAGACATGCCGTCAGCTGGTCGCCAATCGTCCGGGCGGTCATGGAACGTGGCAGGATCCTTGAAGCGTAGTGCGCGAACTCGATCCCGCCCACATTGACGAAAATGTCGGTCACCCCGTTCGCCTTCAACATGCGGAACGTGCGCGGCCAATCGCCTGGATACAGGCCCTTTCCCGACTGTTCCCAGACCGCGCGTATCTCGCCCGCGCCTGCGGCAGGGCGTGAGGACGCAGATGCGCCGTTGACGGACGAAATGCAGGCCAGGAAGACAGCCGCTGCGAATATTGCCGGGTTTTCCAACAAGAGAACGGACTCCTTGTCAGTTCAATGGCATTCAGTAGTAGAGGCTCTTCAGTTTCATGCCTATGTCGGCGTTGTCAATGAATCCGGACAGGATTTCCGCCCCCGGTCCCTGGCTCGTAGTCAGGACGGGAAGCGCGGTATGGGCCCCGGAGCTCCAGCCCACCCCCGCCTTCTCGCTTATTATCCTGCGGGCGGCATCGTGAAGCTTGTTGCGGGCGAACGCCGCCTTCAGCGCCTCGACGTCTCCGGACGTCAAGGCGATCCTGTCGTCGTCGGTCTCCGTATTTGCCGCATACTTGCCGCCGGCGATCTTGTCGTCGAGGCCGCTCCTGCCGGAGGCGGTGGAGAAATCGAAGCCGAAGCACTCCTTCAAAAGCGGCTTGGAGTCTTCGAATGTGAATTCGCGGCCTTCTTTCCTTGCGGCCGCACGCGTCGCTTTCACCACCTCCTTGAAACCGGTCCGCGAACGTTTCTGGCAGGCCAGGCGCTTTACGTGCATGGCGTAGCCCGTACCGGCGAATCCCATCGCCATTCCGCCCGTCTCATGGTCGCCGGTGGTGACGATCAGGGTGTCTTCACGATGGCGATCCTGGAATTCTTTTGCCACCCGCACCGCATCATCGAGCGCCAAAACCTCGCGCAGGTTTGTCGCAGCGTCGTTCGCATGGCCGGAGAAGTCGAGAGTGCCGCCCTCCACCATCATGAAGAAGCCTCCGGGGCCGTCAAGGAGCTCTATGCCCTTGGTCGTCATCTCGGCGAGGGTGGGCATGGAGGCCGGACGGTCGATCGCGTGCGGCATGTGTCCGTCGCAAGCCGCAAAGAACGCCTTGCCCGCACCCGGCTTCAATGCGGCGAACATCGTCCTGTTGGTCGCCACCTGGTATCCGGCCTGCGCGACAAGGTCGTAGAGATTGCCCCTGTATTCGGGATCCTTTACGTCGTTCGACTTGCCGCCGAACCCGCCGCCGGCGAAATATTCGAAGCCGGAAGCGATGAGATCGAGTCCGATCTGGTAGAGAGCCCCCCTGTTCTCGCGGTGCGCGTAGAACCCCGCCGGCGTGGCGTGCGTGATGTAGCAGTCTGAGACTATGCCCACCTTGCGGCCATTCATGTGAGCCACTTCGGCGACGGAACACGCCTTGCCGCCTTCCGCATCGACGCCTACTTTCCCGTTTCCCGTCTTGCAACCGCATGCGATGGCCGTGGCCGCGGCTGCGGAATCGGTGATCAGCGAAGTGGCGGAGCATGTCCTCGTCGTTGCATGGCATTTCAGATGGTTTACAGCCAGTTCGCCGCGCCCGATAGCCCTGGAAAACTCCTCCGCCACCATGCGCTGCGGCACGGAGAACCCGTCCCCGATGAACAGGAACACGTACTTGGGCCCCGCCGCCCACGCGGCGGCGGACAGGAGGCAGGAAACGGCAAGGGCTGGAATCTTCATGGCCGCAATTATACCAAATCCTCCGATTGGGGGACAACGCCTCCCCGGTTGGCGGGCGGCGTTCCCCCGGTTGGCCGCCAGCCGGGGAGGCGTCCGGGAACGGTTTCGCGGTTCGGGGCATTACTTTCTTATGGTAATATCACCCGGTCACGTATGGATCTTGTGGACGAGATCAAGTTGCGACCGGCCGTCGGCGCGCGGCGGCTGGTTGTCGAATACCGCGAGCGGCTGTACCAGGTCGCCTATCGGCTGTGCCTCAACGCAGCCGACGCCGAGGATTTGTGCTTCCGGACCCTCCAGCGCGCCGTCGAGCGCATCGGCGGCTACCGCCCCAGCGGCAGCTTCTTCCAGTGGCTGTACACGATCCTCGTCAACTTTCGCCACATGGACGTGCGCCGCAAGGCGGCCAACATGCTCGACTTCACGGACGACCTGCCCGAAACGCCCGCCGACACCCCCGACGCCGCCGAGACCCTTGCCGCCACCGAGGACGCGGCGTCCGTCCGCGCCGCCATCGCCGCCCTGCCCGAGATATTCCGCGAGGTGGTCGTGTTCCGCTATTTCGAGGACATGTCCGTGCCCGAGATCGCGCAGGTGCTGGGCCTCCCCGAGGGAAGCGTCAAGAGCCGCCTCAACCGCGCCAAGGCGAGAATCCGGAACCTGCTGCCGGGAACGATTGGCCCGCCGGACGCATTTATACAGGATGGGGCGAAGCCATGAACTGCCAGGAGGCACAGGATCTCGTCGAGGAGACGATCGACAACCGTCTTTCGGAACCTTGCAAGCGCAAGGTTCTCCAGCACCTTGCCCGTTGCGCCAGCTGCAAGGCGCTTTTCGCCGCCGAGAAGCGCGAGCACGCCGCCTTGTTCCGCTCGCTGAACGACGTTTCGGACATCCCGCCGCCCGCCACCTCCCCTGCCGCCTGCGCCGCCCGCCTCGTCGCCTCCCTGCCCTCCCTCACGCGGCGGACGGGCCACGTGGCGGTGTCGCTGTGGCTCAAGCGGGCCGCCGTGCTGGCCGTCCTCTGCGGCGGCGCGGCCCTCGCCGCCTGGATCGGCGGTACGATCGACTGGAAAGACCGCGCCCCAAGCGACGCCACGCCCACTGTCACCCCTAAACCAGAAGGAGAACCACAAGTGAAAAGAAAACTGCTGGCGGCCTCGTCCGCCATCGCAATCCTTGCCATCCCGCCGACACAAGGCGCATCCTCCGCCGAGAAGGAGTTCGACTCGTTCAGTTCCGAGTTCCGCACGTCGGCCACGGACGAGGCCGACGCCTTCCTCTCGCGCTCCCGCATGGCTGTGGAGACGGCGGCGCTGCCCTCCTTCAGCTCCTTCGAGCCGAAAGGCCTCTGCATTATCATCAAATAATCCCACAGAAAGGTACATCCCCATGAAACGCATCATCCGATACTCCGCGATCCTGCTGGCCGCCGCCGCGTGCGCCGACCCGGCCGATCCCCAGATCTCCAATGTCCGGCTGGGGCAGAACAACATCTCCCGCCGCGTGACGGTGAAGTACAACCTTGACGAGGCGGCCGTCGTGACGATGGACGTGCTGACGAACGGCGTCTCCATCGGCGGCGCGAACATCCAGCATGTCAGCGGCGACTGCTTCCGGAAGGTCGCCGCCGGGAACGACCACGTCGTCGAGTGGGACCCCTACCTCTCGTGGCCCGACCAGAAGTTCGGCGCGGGCGTCGTCTCCGTGCGCATGACGGCGTGGGCCTTGGACAACACGCCCGACTACATGGCCGTGGACATCACCGCCACGGGCGGCGCGGACACGCAGACCTACTACCCCGCCGCCGACTTCGTGCCGGGCGGCGTGACGAACGGCATCTACAAGACCACGAAGCTCCTCATGCGCAAGATCATGGCCAAGGGCGTGGAGTGGACGATGGGCAGCGTGGCGGAGAGCGGGCGGGACACAACTCGTGAAACGTCGCATCTGGTGAAACTGGACGCCAACTACTACATCGGCGTCTATGAGATCACGCAGACTCAGTGGCAGCAAGTCACCGGCTACAATCCGTCCAACTTCACGACCGACCGGACGATGCGCCCCGTGGAGCAGGTCAGCTACACGGACATCCGCCAGGGGAATGGAACGGCATCGTCCGCCGCTTCCGCTACGGGCGGCGTGTATCCGGCTCCACCGCACGACGACTCCTTCCTCGGCCTTCTGCGCGACAAGACGAAGCTCGACTTCGACCTTCCCTCCGAGGCCCAATGGGAGTTCGCGGCCCGCGCGGGGAACGGCGAGGGGTACTGGGGCGACGGCTCGGCGATGCGGATCAGTTCCAAAAAGGACGCAGGACTTGATCTGCTGGGACGCTACCAGTATAACGGGGGCAATATCGGAGGAACAACAACCCCGGCTGCGAACTGTGAAGCGACGAACGGCACGGCAATCGTAGGGTCTTATCTGCCGAACGCCTGGGGCCTCTACGACATGCACGGCAACGTGTGGGAATGGTGCCTCGACTGGCATGCGGACGACATCACGGCATTGAACGGCGCTGTCAACGCTGTGTCGGGCACGACTCGTGTGAGACGGGGCGGTGGCTGGAACAGCGCGGCAGGTGATTGCCGGGCGGCGTTTCGCCGTGATGACTCGCCAACGTCTCGCGGCATCAACCGTGGCTTCCGCGTCCTTTGCTCCGCAGGGTTGCAGTAGGCCGATGTCCAGAGCGTCCGCGCGCCTGCCGCCGCGGTGCACCTCGGGGAAGCGACACTCCTGTCGCTTCCCTTCTTGTCGTCAGTCGCGGCAACATCCCCTTATGGCCGCCTGCGGAACGGGTGGCACGAAAGCGCGTCTTATGCTATAATTCGTCCCATGCGATACTTTGTCATAATCGTTGGCGCGGTTCTTGTGAACAATTTCGTCTTGAACCGCTTTTTGGGATGTTGCCCGTTTCTGGGCGTCTCAAAGAAGACCGAGACGGCTCTTGGCATGTCTGGCGCTGTCGTGTTCGTCATGACCGTCGCATCCGCCGTCACATGGTGCCTCGACCATTTTCTGCTTGCGCCGCTCGGCCTGGGCTACATCCACACGCTCGCCTTCATTCTCGTGATCGCTGCGCTTGTGCAGTTCATCGACATCGCGATGAAGCGTTTCATGCCGCCGTTGCATGCTGCGCTCGGAATCTTCCTGCCGCTCATAACCACCAATTGCGCAGTCCTCGGCGTTGCCGAGTTGAACTGCAAGAACGGCACGCCCTTCCTGGAGAGCGTCCTCTTCTCGTTCGCCGCCGCACTCGGCTTCGGCTTCGCGCTCGTCCTCTTCTCGGGCATCCGCGAAAAGCTCGCGCTCGCCGACCCGCCGCGCTGTTTCCGCGGCGTCGCCCTCGCGCTCGTCACGGCCGGCCTTCTTTCCCTCGCCTTCATGGGCTTCAACGGCCTGGTGAAGACGCCGTACTGATCTCACGCGCAATCGACAGCAATCGGGAACAGACAATGACTGCCATCCTTACAGCAACCCTCGTGATCGCCGCCGTCGGCGCGCTTGCCGCTCTGGCTCTCGCGGTCGCAGACAGGTATCTCGCCGTGCGAGAAGACCCGCGAATCGGTCTCGTCACCGCCGCCCTTCCCGGCGCGAACTGCGGAGGCTGCGGTTTCGCCGGATGTGGCGACTACGCGCGCGCCCTCGTGGCCGGCACCGCCGCGCCCGGCGCGTGCGCCCCGGGCGGCGACGCCGCCAACTCCGAAATCGCAAAAATCCTTGGAGTCGCCGCCGAGGCCACCGAACGCCGCGTCGCGCTCGTGAAGTGCTGCGGAACACGCTCCGAGGCCATCCGCGTGGGCGATTACAACGGCATCTGCGACTGCGCCGCCGCCGCCGCCACCGCCGGAGGCGACAAGGGCTGCCGCTACGGCTGCCTCGGTTACGGCGCGTGCGCGAACGTCTGCCCCAAGCACGCCATCCGCATCGAGGACGGTCTCGCCATCGTCGACAAGCGCCTCTGCGTCGGCTGCGGCAAATGCGTATCCGTCTGCCCGCGTCGGCTCATCGAACTCGTTCCGGCCTCGGCCACGATCCACGTGCTCTGCAACAACCCGGTACGCGGACCGGAGGTCACGAAGGTGTGCGGCGTGGGCTGCATCGGCTGCCGCCTCTGCGAAAAGAATTCCGGCGGCAAGGAGGCCGGGCATTTCACGTTCAACGGGTTCCTCGCGCACGTGAACTACGAGAACCCGCCCGCGGACGCCACCCTCGTGGCGAAGTGCCCGCGCAAGTGCATCAAGGAAGACCCGCATTTCGAGGCCGGCGTATGAAGACAGTCAAGGCTCAATTCGGTTTCAGGGGCGGCATCCACCCGCAGTACCACAAGGACCTGACGGCGGACCTGCCGATCGAGCGCCTCCCCCTCCCCAGGACGCTGGCCGTCTCCATGAGCCAGCACCTCGGCGCGCCGGCGAAATGCCTCGTCAAGAAGGGCGACGCCGTGGCGAAGGGCCAGCTCATCGGCGAACGCAACGGCTTCATCTCCGCGCCCGTCCACGCGCCCGCCGCCGGCACCGTGACGGCCGTCGAGCCGCGCCAGGGCCCCACCGGCGGCTGGGCGGACGCCGTGGTCATCGAGACGGCCGAGGACCCGTCCGGCGCGCCGGTCCTGATGCCGCCGCTCGACTGGAAGACCGCTTCCCGCGAGGAGCTTCTTGCCCGCGTGAACGACGCCGGCATCTGCGGCATGGGCGGCGCGGGCTTCCCCTCCGCGGTGAAGCTCGCCCCGCCGCCCGACAAGCACTGCGAGTACCTCATCCTCAACGGCGCCGAGTGCGAGCCCTACCTCACGGGCGACTGCCGCACGATGATCGAGCGGGCCGACCGCATCCGCCTGGGCGTGGAGATCATGCGGAAGATCCTCGCCGGCCCCGCCGTGCGCATCGCCGTGGAGGCCAACAAGCTCGCCTCCATCGCCGCCCTGGAGAAGGCGTTCGCGGACATCGAGGGCAACGTGGAGATCGTCGTCCTGCCCACCCTCTACCCGCAGGGCTCCGAGAAGCACCAGATCTACGCCTGTACCAAGCGCCTCGTACCGCCCGGTGCCCTCCCCATCTCCGTGGGATGCGTGGTGGAGAACGTCGGCACCGTCGCCGCCCTCGCGGATGCGGTGGAGAACGGCGTCCCGCTCACCGAGCGCGTCACCACCGTCTCCGGCGACGGCGTGGCGCGCCCCTGCAACGTCCTCGCCCCCGTCGGCACCAGCTACGCCGACCTCGTGGCCTTCGCCGGCGGCGAGAAGGACGGCGTGCGCAAGGTCATCAGCGGCGGGCCGATGATGGGCTTCAACGTGCCCAGCCTCCAGATCGCCACCACCAAGACGACCTCGGGCCTCCTCCTCTTCACGGCGGCGAGCGTGTTCCAGTACTCCTCCTCCCCGTGCATCAACTGCGGCAGCTGTGTCCGCGCCTGCCCCATGCAGCTCAACCCCGCCTACATCTCGCGCGCCGTGGAGGCGAACGACATCGCCATGGCCGAGGGCTTCGGCGTGATGAACTGCCTTGAATGCGGCGCCTGCTCGTTCAGCTGCCCCGCCTACCGCGACGTCACCCAGTTCTGCCGCCGCGCCAAGGCGTCCATCCGCGCCAAGGCCGCCGCCAAGGCCGCGAAGAAGTGACGCGAAGCCCAAAGACATTAATCGACAAGGGACCGACATGCTACCGAAACAAACAGGCGAAAGATACCTCCTCTCCAGCTCTCCCCACGCGCACGCGCGGCGCACCGTCAGCAGCCTCATGCTGGACGTCCTCGTCGCCCTGCTGCCGGCCTTCTGCTGCGCCGTCTACTTCTTCGGCCGCCGCGCCCTCTTCCTCGCCGGGACCTGCATCGCGGCCTGTCTCGTCACCGAGGCGCTCTGTCGCCTCGCGATGAAGCGCGAGAACACGATCGGCGACCTCTCGGCCGTGCTGACGGGCCTGTTGCTCGCGCTCAACCTGCCGCCGGACCTGCCGCTCTGGATGGCCGCCGTGGGCGGCGTGTTCGCGATCGGCATCTGCAAGCAGGCGTTCGGCGGCCTAGGCTACAACCCCTTCAACCCCGCCCTCGCCGCCCGCGCGTTCATGCTCATCTCCTTCACCGGCCCGATGACCACCTGGACAGCCTCCGCCTGGCAGATCTCCGCCGGCGGCATGGATGCCGCCACCACCGCCACGCCCCTCGCTTTCATCAAGAAGGGCGCGGAAGGCTTCGACTGGTCGCAGGCCGCTCTCCTGAAGGATCTCTTCTTCGGCAACGTGAACGGCTGCCTCGGCGAGACAAGCGCCCTGGCCCTGCTCATTGGCGCGTGCTATCTGCTCTGCCGCCGTACAATCACCTGGCACATTCCATTTGCATTTATCGGCACCGTTTTCCTGTTCGCGATGGTCGAAGGAGGCGTTCCGCCTCTCGTACACGTACTGTCAGGCGGCGTTGTTCTGGGCGCGTGCTTCATGGCCACCGACTATGTCACTTCGCCGATAACCGCCAAGGGCAAGCTGATCTTCGGATGCGGATGCGGGCTCGTCACCATGCTTATCCGCACGGCGCCGACCGGTGCATATCCCGAAGGCGTCTCCTTCTCGATATTGATCATGAATGCCATCACTCCCCTTATCAACCGCTATACGCAGCCCAAGGTTTTCGGAAAATGAAAAAAATTGTCAAGCTAGTCGCATCGTTGACCATCATCTCGGCCGTGTGCGCGGCAGTGCTGGCAACGGTAAACGCCGTCACCAGGGAGCAGATCGCCTCCATCAAGGAGCGAGCCACGCAGAACGCCGCCCGCCTCGTGATGCCAAAGTCCGCCAAGGATGTCGAGCCGGCGGGCGAAGGCATGTTCGTGGGCAAGGGAGCGTCAGGGAAGGCCGTGGCCTACGCGGTCGTCGGCAAGAGCGCGGCGGGGTATGGTGGCGATATAGTGCTGATGGTCGGCTTCACGCCGGATTTCCAGATCGTCACCTACCAGAAGCTCGAAGCGTCCGAGACGCCCGGTCTGGGTTCGAATCTCGCTTCGCCTGGATTCATGAAGCAGTTCAAGGGGATGGATGCGAAAGCAGACGTCAAGGTGAAGAAGGACGGCGGCGTGGTCGAGGCCATAACCTCCGCGACAATCACGTCGCGAGCGGTCTGCGGTGCGGTCAATGCCGCACGCGCGAAATTGCAGGCGTTCCTGTCCGCGCACTGATGGCAAGCAAATCCAAAGCCGTCTGCTGGCTGGAGTACGCGGCCTTGCGCGGCGCTTGCGCCGGCATAAACGCGATTCCCTATCGTTTGGCCTGCCTTCTGGCCCGCCTCGCGGCTCTCGTGATGGTAGACGTCTTCCGTTTCAAGCGCACCAGGACGTACGGACGCATACGTGAGGTCTTCCCCGGCAAGCCGTCGCGCGAGATACGCCGCATCGCCGTCTTCTCTCTCGCCAATCTCCTCCAGAACGCAGTCGAGATGATCCGCGCTCCACGTCTCACGAAAAAGTGGATCACGGCGCACGTCAAGGACATGCCCGTGTATGCAGACCGGCTCAACGCCATCCTGTCCGAAGGCAATGGCGCTGTCGTCATGGTTCCCCACTCAGGCAACTGGTACATGGCGGCTTGGGCCATGGCGAGCTATGGCATGCCGCTCTGCGCCATAGCCGCCAGGCAGAGAAATCCACTCGTCAATGCCTGGCTCAGCCGCCAATACGGAAGCATCGACGTGTTGACGCGTGGAGAAGCCGCCACTCTCCACGACATCCGCGAGCGCATACTTGCCGGCCGCGCCTTCGCCATCCTGCCCGATCTCCGCGTTCCGCATCCGGATGTCGAAGTCCCATTCCTGAACGGCACCGCCAACGTTTCACACGGCGGCGCGCTGTTCGCAGCAGCCACCGGCGCTCCGCTTGTCGTCGCAATCATGCGGCGTGAAAACGGCATGCACACGTTCGACCACCTGGCGACACTCCGCCCAAACCCAGACGCCGCCGACAAGAAGGAAGAGGCATGCCGCCTCACGCGGGAGGCAATGGCCCTTCTGGACGAAGCCATACAGAAGACGCCTGAGCAATGGTTCTGGTACAACAAGCGCTGGCTGCTGCAGCCTGTCAAGCGGCGCAAGGCATAGATCACACCAGCAGCATGTAGAGCGCCGTCCCGGCGGCAATAGACAGAAGCGGATTGCCTCGCCAGAGATGGAGAGCCACGGTAAGAAGCGATGCCGACAGCTCGGCTCCGCCATGAAGAGGCGATGCCAGGCATCCCCCCTTCACCGCCCCGACAAAACAGTAGACGACAAGCATCGCTATGACGGCAGGCGCCAAGACCCGGCCGAGATAGCGGACTACAGGCGGAGGATTCGCCCCATGCCCGAACAGGACGAACGGCACGGCGCGCAGCAGAAATGAAAGCGCACCTGCCATCGCAAGCACCAGTACCAGGCGAATCTCACGTTCGAAACCGTCCATCGCAACACCCGCATGCATGACACGCTCAGAAAGCTGCCACGTCGTTGACACCTGGACGCAGCGGCAGCTCCTTCCCGTGCCACCTGAACGTTCCTGAAAGCCCCTGCGGCAGCGTCACGGTGCCATACACCTTTCCGGCTTCGAACCGCAGGTCTTCGTCCACCCGTCCATGCGGCGTAGGAGTGCCTGCCTTGATGAACGCAAGAGGACCGGGCTGCGGCGCGACGCAAACCGATCCGAAGAACGGGGCGGACGGCTTCACCCCCGCCACATGCGCCTGGAAATGGTAGAGCGGATGGGCGCCCCAGGCATGGCAGTCGCTGCGCGGGTCGCGGTCGGGACGCTCCGGCATCTCCTGCAGGGTGGACATGTTCAACTTCACGTACCGCCGCCACAGGTCGAGCCGCTTGAAGAAAAGATCGCTCCGCCCGCAGGCGAAATACGCATCGAAGAGATAGTGCGAAAAGTACACCGTCACTGGTGTCAGGTCTGTGGCCTCCACAAGCCCCTTGAAGGCAAGTGCGCGCTGCTCCGGCGCGAGCGCGTCCGCCAGTATCGCAAAGCTCTGGGCCTGTTCGCTGAATGCGTTGAAGTCCGTGGTGTCCGCGATCATTCCCCTGGCAGGGCACCAGAACGTCTCGCGTATCTTCGCCGCAAGGGCATCGGCCTTCTCGGCGTAGTGGGCGGCGAAATGCCGTTCCCCCAGCGCCTTCTCCACGGCGACGGCGCTCCTTAGCGCATAGAGATACTGCAGGTTTTCGATCGCGCTCAAACCGTCTTTCTTTCCATATGGCGGCAGGCCGTTCGACCACGGGATCGTATAGTCCGTGAAGCTCCATCCAGGCATCTTTCCAATCAGCCCGTTCCCGGTCTCCATGGCGGCCAGTCCGTCGAGCGCCCTCCGCATGCCCGGCATCATCGAACGGATCCACCGTTCGTCGTCGCGCCACATGAGATAGTCGTGGAACATGTCCACCCAGCACATGGTATACGTGCAGCTCTCCTGCGTGTAGCGGGTCGGGAAATTCATGGGGATCATTCCGTTCGGCCGCTGTGCTTCGGCGTACAGCGTGATGGCCTGGCGGACCAGCCGGGGATCAGAGTGCAGCGCGCCTGTCGCAAGATACTGCGTACGGCTGTCGCCGGGATACATCTGCTGCTCGTAGTACGGGCAATCGAAGAACATCTCGTGGGTACACATCTGCAACGCCCGCGTGCAGATGCGGCGGACGCCGGATATCGTAGGGTCGTCGCACTCGAAGAACGCCTCCGGCTCGGCCGGATAGCGCGTTTCGACGATCGAAAGCGAAGTCAGCTCCACCGGCGCGTCGCCAGTCTTGATTTCGAGCTGGCACCAGCGGCCGCAGCGCCACCACGGCGACGTGAAGAACCCGCGCCGCCGGCCGTCGGGGAAGAAACGGTCGCCGAACGGCGTTCCTGCCGACTTGCCCGCGAACGCCGAACGGTCTCCCTTCCTGCCCTTGCCGTTCAGCAGCGACTCCGTCCACTTCCAGCGTATCTCGGCCCCGGCGCCGCCGGCCACGACCAGCTCCGGATAGGCGCAATAGTAGTTGCCGAGATCCCATATGGCGCGCAGGGACGTGTGCGGCGGAATGGCGAGCGGACGCCCCTTGGACAGCAGTTCGTTCAGCCGCTCCACCTGCGGATGGTCTGCATCTCCGGCGGAGAACGGCGTCTTTTCGAACGCGTCGTTCCTCGCCGCCTTGAACGCGCCGGGCGTCCTCCGCTCTCTCATCTGGTCCGGGATCGCCGTAGGGAAGAGCATCCAGCCCTCTATCCGGAGCCCCCACGCGTTGTCGTTGAACGCCGGACGCACGACCGCGGCCGGGCTGTAGGCCGACTCTCCGGGGCGCTCCTCGTAGAAGGAAGTGCCCGCGACCGCGCACTCGCTGCCGACTCCCCACGCGCGGCTCTCGCCCTGTCCGGTCATCCTGGTGCCGGAAAGCTTCGCCACGCGCCATTCGGCCTTTCCCGTCGTCAGCTGGGCATCGTACGGCCCCTCGGCCTTGAGGATGAAGCCTCCGCGCCACGACAGCTGTGCCAGCGGCGCGTGCGCGCCGAGCTGCCACACCACGGCCTCAAGGACATGTTCGCCGCCTTCAAGCGGGATTTCATACGTCTGGTAGAACCAGTGGTCCGGCATGCCGCGATGCGGCCCGCGCGCTATCTCGCGCCCGTCGAGAAACAGCACGAACCGCTCGTCGGCGCTCACGTCGAAGCGAAGCGGCTCGCCCTGCGCGACGAAGGTTTTTTTGAACCTGAAGAAACGCGGCTCCAGCACATCGCAGCATTTCTTCGCTTTCTGTCCGATGCAGGCGGCAGCCCAGGCAGGCGGTTCGTCCGCCCATATCCAGGAAGCCTTGTCGATGGGCTGGACGTTCCTGACGTTCTCGTCCCCACGCAAGAATCTTTCCGCCCTGAAGATGCGCCTGACTTCCGCCGTCGCCGACAGGGATGACAAAACAATGGCCGCAACCAGCGTTTCCGGGAACGTGCGCCGACATAATCCAATATTTCTGAACAAAGACATGGTGCCTATCATTATAGCATACGATTGCGTATGCGTCACCGGCTGAACACTGTAAACCTGAGTAAGATGGGAAAGAAAATCAAGATTGGAAATTAAGGAAAGCCCTCTGCGAAACGCTTGCAGTGGGGTCGGAAGGTGCGGCCTGGGCCATGAAGAACTGCCTCGCCCTAAGCATAATGCCGTACATCCATGCGCCGCTGCGTTTACGTGATGTTCTCGTTAGGGTAAGTTCCGTTCGTGTTCGTTGCACCTTTACCTGAAAAGCTCCGGGGGGCTCCGGGCCTCTGCGGCGTCACGGCGGGCGACACTTGTTCAGTTGCCTCGGGCACCCGAGTATCGCTGTTTCAATTCACGCCCGCGCGTGGCGGGCGACATGACGCATAACGTGTTATCCAATAGGAAACAATGTTAAAAGAACTTAAAATACACAAAGGCGACGACAACACAACCGAGAAGGAAATAGAAAAGACCGAGAAGGAAAGCAAGACGCACACCAAGGGAAAGCCAGAAAGTATGACGAGAAATCCGTTCAAGATAGCAAGAGATATCGTCAAGACAATCGGCTATTGTATCCTTATAATCATCATCGCTCATAAACACCTCTCATTTGGGGTCGGGAAGACCTAAGAGCATACGAAATTTACGGCCATTGTGCAACCGATGCTCCTTCTCTTTCTGGCGAGCATCCATGGAAGACTGACGCTTAGCCCATTCACGGGACTTACGCTCGACAACTTCAACAAAGTTCTTGTAGGCTTCAGATTGGTTACGAGCAGAAAAGATACTAGACCAAGAGGGGAAATTGTCACGAAGGGAAGCACCAATCTCAACAACTGCCTTATCAACATCAATACCAAACTTGTCGCCAACCTTCTTAGCGACATAATAATACCTCTGCAACTTAGTTTCAATTCGCGCCCGCGCATGGCGGGCGACGACACGACGACCGGCGAGTGGTTCGCCGTATGGTTTCAATTCGCGCCCGCGCATGGCGGGCGACGGAGTTCTGGGCATAATACTTGTCATTCTCCGCACGTTTCAATTCGCGCCCGCGCATGGCGGGCGACGGTCGTCGAAACGCTGCCGTCGCCGTTCTCGCGGTTTCAATTCGCGCCCGCGCATGGCGGACGACATCGTCGCCTTCAGGCTCACCTCCACCGCCTTGTTTCAATTCGCGCCCGCGCATGGCGGACGACCGCTCGAAATGTTCACATTGACCCAGAGCCTTGTTTCAATTCGCGCCCGCGCATGGCGGGCGACATAGCGGCGGCAGACATAACGAAAACCTTTCTAAGTTTCAATTCGCGCCCGCGCATGGCGGGCGACTTTGACGCAGCCGGGCGGCACCTCGACGAGGCGTTTCAATTCGCGCCCGCGCATGGCGGGCGACGCGTGCGCGTCATTGGGATAGAGATAGACAAGAGGTTTCAATTCGCGCCCGCGCATGGCGGGCGACATCACCACAAAAGCAGTCGTGCCCAACGATTGGGTTTCAATTCGCGCCCGCGCATGGCGGGCGACCATGTGGATATTGCATAAAATGCTTGATACGGCGTGTTTCAATTCGCGCCCGCGCATGGCGGGCGACGCTGGTCGTGGATAGGCGCGGGCGCGTCGTGGGAGTTTCAATTCGCGCCCGCGCATGGCGGGCGACCGCAGGATTTCGCCCTCGTACCCGTCAGCCTGTCGTTTCAATTCGCGCCCGCGCATGGCGGGCGACCACGGCCACACATTCGATGATTTCCAACATGATGTTTCAATTCGCGCCCGCGCATGGCGGGCGACTTATATTTGCATATTGGCGAAATTGGGAGAAATAAGTTTCAATTCGCGCCCGCGCATGGCGGGCGACATCCCGTTTTTTGGTCTTGGGCGATTTTGTGTACGTTTCAATTCGCGCCCGCGCATGGCGGGCGACACAGCCCGCAAGCCCGAGAGGGTGCAACACGGCTGTTTCAATTCGCGCCCGCGCATGGCGGGCGACCGTGCGCGTCATTGGGATAGAGATAGACAAGGGGTTTCAATTCGCGCCCGCGCATGGCGGGCGACACGCGCTCAACGCCATTGACGGCGAAATTGATAGTTTCAATTCGCGCCCGCGCATGGCGGGCGACAATCGTCACTGTCATACTGGCCTAATATGCCTGGTTTCAATTCGCGCCCGCGCATGGCGGGCGACCCAATGACGTCAGCGTAACCATGACAAAGGGTGCGTTTCAATTCGCGCCCGCGCATGGCGGGCGACGTGTGGCAAGTGCATCCTCTGCAACAAGCGTAAGTTTCAATTCGCGCCCGCGCATGGCGGGCGACCAAGATTGCCTTGCGGAGTGGTAGTATCAGTGGTTTCAATTCGCGCCCGCGCATGGCGGGCGACTTACGCCTTGTACGAGATTGGTTATTTTGACACTGTTTCAATTCGCGCCCGCGCATGGCGGGCGACTTAAGATCGCAGAGCCGATCAACCACGCGCACGTTTCAATTCGCGCCCGCGCATGGCGGGCGACGAGAAACAGGGGCAATATCGGGCGAGGAACCACCGGTTTCAATTCGCGCCCGCGCATGGCGGGCGACAATGGTATTGGCGAACAAGCCGTCCTTGAAAAGGTTTCAATTCGCGCCCGCGCATGGCGGGCGACGCGGCGATACTCAAGACCGTTGCGAAGGCGGCGTTTCAATTCGCGCCCGCGCATGGCGGGCGACGGCGTGGCTCGTTATTGTGCCCAATATGTGGCAAGTTTCAATTCGCGCCCGCGCATGGCGGGCGACCCCGCCGGTTGACCGCGTGATTGCTGTTCAAGATGTTTCAATTCGCGCCCGCGCATGGCGGGCGACTCGCCGGTGTAGACCTGCGCGACGAAGCGCTTGTTTCAATTCGCGCCCGCGCATGGCGGGCGACCTTGACGTTTGGCACCTTTCGCAGTATTTTACGGTTTCAATTCGCGCCCGCGCATGGCGGGCGACGACATCGACAAGCCTATCCGCACATGGCTCGCCGGTTTCAATTCGCGCCCGCGCATGGCGGGCGACGTGCGCGTGTATGAGCGCTGCAGAGTCGACACGGTTTCAATTCGCGCCCGCGCATGGCGGGCGACTCATCCTGGTGAAGTTCCTGGAGCCGCTGCGCGTGTTTCAATTCGCGCCCGCGCATGGCGGGCGACAGCACCGCGCGAAGCACTATAAAACGGGTTCATGTTTCAATTCGCGCCCGCGCATGGCGGGCGACCTGATTTTGACAATCTGCCTCTTTCTGCTCGGCAGTTTCAATTCGCGCCCGCGCATGGCGGGCGACAGGATTCTTCGTAAGAATCTCTACACCTCCCTTGTTTCAATTCGCGCCCGCGCATGGCGGGCGACATGTAATCAACGCGAAGGAAGTATTTAGACATGGGTTTCAATTCGCGCCCGCGCATGGCGGGCGACCCGGGTCAACGCCGACCCGCAGCTCATCAACAAGTTTCAATTCGCGCCCGCGCATGGCGGGCGACGGCGATCCGCCGACACAGACAATCTAACAACAGGAGTTTCAATTCGCGCCCGCGCATGGCGGGCGACGCCGGTCTCCTTCGTGCCGTGCGACGTGATCACCTTGTTTCAATTCGCGCCCGCGCATGGCGGGCGACGTGCTATCGCGCGTGTGCATAATTACCACAAATTAAGTTTCAATTCGCGCCCGCGCATGGCGGGCGACCGCAGAAAATTGTTAGTTTTCTGCTTGCTGAAGCCTTGCAGAAGGTTTGCAGAAGGTTTTCAACGCTGACAGTATACCATTTCCCCTCTGATTTTGTGCCATTAATGCACAAAAAATAGCAAATAATTTTTCTTCACTTGTCAAAGAGCCATTTTAAATCCGCGAACGTCCTAGACGAAACCTGTGTACTTGTGGTTCGCGGCAAGGGTTCGCGCTAAGCGATCAAGGTGTCGGCGGTAGGATCGACAGTCGGTTTAGCACCGTAATGCACCACCTTCTCCTTGTAGTTGTTCCCAAGATTGTAGTAGCGCAAGCTATCGACCGTCGGTTCACAGATCGCCTCTAACTGCGCCTTGAGCGTAATCCACTGGCCCCAGTCTACAGTACATTCAAACACGGAATTCTGGACACGAACACCCCAGTCCTCGCAGACTTTCGCGATACGGCGCAGCCGCCTGCGCCCAGCCGCATTGACCGTATTTACATCATAGCTGACCAACATGAGCATAACATCCCCTCTCTACTTCTGAATGTACGGCGGATAGGCGTCAAGATCACCCCGCAGATGACGGGCCAACAACAATGCCTGCAGATGCGGCAGCAGTCCGATCGGAACGCGCTCTTCAAGAAACGGATGCTGAATCGTTTCCTGCTTTTTCTTCTGCCATGTCTGGAGAATCGTCTTCCGCGCCTCCTCTTTCATCTCAACGGCGCCGGACTCCGTGGTCTTGAAGTCGCGCGGCCCCACCTGGCGGAGATTCACAAGCGACAGCGCAACTCGATCAGCCAGAACGGCACGGAACTCCTCCATCAAGTCCAACGCAAGCCCAGGACGCCCAGACCGTACTTCGTGGAGAAAACCAATTTGCGGATCAAGCCCCACGCCTTCCAACGCACCCCTGCAGTCGTGCGCAAGAAGCGTGTAAAGATACGAAAGCAATGCGTTCATGGGATCCGTCGGCGGACGACGATTGCGCCCTGTAATCGCAAAGTCTTCTTTCTGTGTGACAAGTAGCTCGTTGAAGCAACCGAAATAAACGGCACCCGCCTCTCCTTCCAGTCCGCGCAGGCGTTCGGCATCCGGCGGAGAGTCCCTGACACGCCGTACCACATCCGCATGTTTCTCTGCCGCGTCGCGCAATGCGTCGGACTCTCCATGATCCCGCATACGTCGGAGAATGACGTTGCGCACGTTCAACAACTTGCCGATGACAAAGCTGCGCGCAATCTCGCCCTTCTTGTCCTTGTCCTCATACGCCCGCATCTGAGCCAAGCGCAAAAGCACGTTCCCCGATACCGGTCCCGTCACGCGTGCAAGGAAACGTCCAGATTCCGACATAAACGAAACGCATACGCCGCGCTCCGCGCAGAGATTAAGCAGGAACGGGCTCGTCATCACGTTGCCGAACGTAACAATTCCTTGCAACGTGTGGATCGGTAGCCGCAGAAGCACCTGCTTCTCTTTTTCCACCACAACCGTTTCGCCCTCCTTGCGGAGATAGGTGTCCTGTGTTGTCACATAGAGCGTATTGAGGAGCTTCTTCATAGGCAGGCCTCGTCTATTTGGTTATTGATCCAGCGGCGAGCGGACTCCCTTCCGTCCACATCGCCTGGGCGGCACACGTCGACAAGCGAGCAAGCTCGACATCCCTTTGTCAAGATGGGGGGCGGCGTCACGCCTGTACGCATGAGCACCTGCACCTTCTTGGCGACGTCTTCTGTCAGAGTCCGTAATTCGGAATCGAACGCAACATCCGTTCGACGTCTCGTCTCGCCGTAGAACAAGGCACCGGCTGCAATCGAGACGCCAAGCATCTCCTCCAGACACAATGCCTGGGCACAAAGCTGCACTTCGTCGGCGCGATGGGATTTCGGCGCACCGCGCTTGTACTCAACTGGGAACGGACGCCAATATCCGCTCCGTCCGGGCAACCGGGTGGCCACAGTTCGTCCGCTTTCGTCCTGCGATGTTTCCTGCCGATGGAACTCCACCATGTCCGCAATACCTGTCAGGCCAAGTCGCTGCGAGGTCAAGCGGAGCGCAGTCGCCAGATGGACATCCCGGCGCGTCTCGCCGCCTCGCCGGTCCACGCGCTCGTGCAGCTGCCGCCCGGCTGCCGTGAGGAAGTTCTCGCTCCACGCACCCTCCACATGGATAAGTGCGCACTGCCGCGGACAGAACAGATAGTGCTGCAGCGCGGAAAGCATCACAGGCGATTCATCTGGCGGGAGGGTTGACATAGGGATTAGGACTTCAGACTTAGGACTTCGGACTTCCGGTGTGAAGGACTTCGGGCATCAGACTTAGGACATCCTGGAGGGCGAGGACGTCGGACTTCAGGCACCGGACTTCCAGTACCGGCACGAAGCCATCTTTCGAAGTCTGAAGTCTTAAGTCCGAAGTCCTTGCCATCAACACGTAGCCCCTCCTTCCATTTCCTTGATCGCCTTGCAAACCGGATAGCCAGAGCAGCCCCAGAACGCCTTTCCCTTGCCCGGCCCCGATTTGGCGATTCGCTTTCGCATCGGCTTGCCGCAAGCCGGACATGCCGGCGGCGGAGGTTCGTTAGCCTTTTGCGTCAGCCAATTCTCACGCTGTTCAAGGCGTAGGCGCGTCAGCCGTTCGCGGAAGCCACCCTCTGCGGCGAATCCTTCCATCGTCTTCTGTATCTGGCCGTGCAACAAAGCCTTCGCCCGCTCAATCAGAACGATTATCGAATTGGCCGCGACAACCGGATCGTCGCTTTCCAACCACGGTGCAAAGCGTTTCTTCATTTCAATCAGATAGACGCTGAAAGCGTGAAGAACGTCATCGCCGGTCTCGAACGGATCGAGTTTCAGCGAGTAAACGGCGCGATAGCGTTCGTCGGCGGTTGACCAAATGGCTTCGCCGGCGTCGATCAGGAACGCCTCATAATCGCCCTCCAATTCCGCAAGGCTACCCTTGGCGACATCCAGAAGTTTCAGTTCCGTCTCTTTGGAAGTCCCGGCACGAGAGGAAGCCTCCACTATATTCTGCCGGGCCGAACGCGCCGCGCCGATCATCTGTCCGCTCGTCTTGCCGAGCGGGTCTTCCTTCCACGGATAGACGCGCTTGCAGAACAGCGTAGTCGCGTGATAGACAAGGCACGTGTAACCGAAAGAGAACATCTTCCGGAAACCGCCGGACGGGGCAATGGCAGAGGTCATGGCGCGATTCCTTTCACGGCATAGCGGTTGTGGGGTGGGAGGGCTCCCTGGATGAGAAGGACTTCAGACTTCGGACTTCTGACTTCCAGGAGGGGTAAGGACTTCGGACATCAGACTTCGGGCGTCCAAGGCTGGCGCGAAGCAGTATTCTGAAGTCAGATGTCTCAAGTCCGAAGTCCTTTCCCTGTGGGTCACTTCTCGATGACTTCGACGCCAGAAGGAAGCGCAGCGCGGTCTATGGTCACCTCGTAGTCTGTGAACTTGCGCGAGAACTCTACGCCAGACTTGCGAACAACTTTGACAGCATCAAAGAGAACATGCGCAGGGGCGTTGCCAAGTTTACTTGCGTGCTTGAAGATTATCAACTTACGCGTTGCCATCAGGCCACGCGCGGCAGAGCGATCGATGTCGAACATCTTGACAAGCGCGTCCCAGAAGATGTCCAAATCGGCTTCCGAAAATCCCGTCTGATCAGCAAAGAACGGATTGACAAAACCCTGTTCTCGGTAGAGAGCGTAAGGGAGCGTGAACTTGCGGCCCATCGTGCGATTGTCGCCGCTCTGGTTTTTCGACTCAGCCTCCGTCGCAACGGCCATACGGGTAATGGCATGTTCCGAGGACAGGACTGGATCAACCGAACGGGCGAAGGTCATCTGAACCGGACCACGAACCTGTCCGGCGTTGTACTCCTTGAGGGACATGACGGCGCCAAAGGCACGAATGTCGAAAAAGTTCTGGCACATCCAAGCCTTCGCCTCGGATGCGTGTTCGGGCTTGTTTTCCAGTCTTAGCGCGTCATAGGCCTTCTTCTGCTGGTGGGTCAGAACGGCCTTTTCCGCGACGTAGATGTCGTATCCAGGCTTGCCCTGTTGGGCGAGTCCGACGTAGTTACGGACCTTGCGCTTGAGGCACACGTCGGTAACGAGGCCATTGTTTGTCTCAGCGTCGACGCGTGGCAGGTTGCCGGCATCGGGATCGCCATTGGGGTTGCCGTCCTGCACGTCGAAGAGGAGGACGAATTCGTAGCGGTTCTGAAGTGACATGGTTGAGTCCTTTCGTTGTCTTGGGGGTTAGTTGTTGTCGGCGGAAGATTCCGCCTCGGTTTTCTTGGTGAAGAAGGCGCGCATCTGCTGGTAGTAGCCCAGCGCGAAAAGACCACGATCTTCAAGCGGGAGTTGGCTCGGAAAACCCTTTGTCGAATCGATCTCGTCGAGAATCTCGCCGACCAGCTTCTCACGGAGAACAGCCAAGCCGGGCTTATCGGACGACAGTTTCTTGATCCATTTGCGGAACATGTCCAGTATCGTCGGGAAAACGATTCTGGGTGTCGCAGATGCGGAACTATAGAACTTATCGCCCACACCGGCATTGACGCCGCCGGACGAATCGTTTTGGGTCATCTCTAAGGTCGCAAACAGGCGCCCGAGAAGATAGGCCGGATTTTTGTTTTCTTTGTTTAGGGCCATGCTGAGTCCTTTCTTGTTTTTGTTTCTGGTCAAAAAAGCCTTTATGACTGATGCCTGCAGGTAGGAAACCTTGCCCCCGACCTTGTATTTGTCGTGACCGACGTTGACGCGGTTGAGCGTGAGCTGATAGAGCGACTCCGGATATGGCCGCCCCTCCAGAATGGAACGTAGCAGCGAACCGGCCAGTAAAGGAGGCACGCCCTTTGAATCACGCGCGGTCTGCGCGAGTAACAACCAAAGCGGAATGTGGTCGGGCTCGTTGGGGAACATCTTCTGGATCGCCATGTCCTGCGCGTGTCGCCGAAGCTTGAGTATAAAATCACCAAGCGAACTTTCCAACCAGAACCGGATGACGATACGTGCCGCGTTCGGTTCAATACCGAGCATGTAGAACGGCGTCGAAACATCGTCTCCGAGTTCAGTAAGATCGGGGTCGCCAGCCTGTGAGACAATCTTCCAGAAACTCTGGATGCGTTGTGCGAGTGCTGGATTCATCGCGGAAGTATCGTTGTTCTGCGGCGGGTTGATGATCCACGAAAGCAGGTTTTCTGTTTCCGTCTTCTTCTCCGTCCAGAAAACAACAGTCGTATCGGCCAACTTGAAGTGATAGCGAGGATCGGAAATCAGAAGGTTTAAGGCATTGTGCGCCTTGAAGGCGGCCGCTTCCGAAAGCGGAGCATTATAGGTCTGTTCTTTTCCGTATGATTCATAGGCTGGGGCATTGAAAGAGGCAATAGCACCACCGCCAACCGATGTTCCGGCAAGTTTGACTTTAGTTTCTACCGTTGCCACAAGCGGTTCGTCTGATGCCCCCGTAATTAGACACGTTCCATGTGGCGCTTTTGAATCATTTTCCTGTGTTTCGCGTAACGCTACTTCTTTTATGCACTGCGATTCATACACATATCCGACTTTGCCCTGAATGGCAAATGTACCAAAGTTATCTCCAAATCGTTCGATCTTCTCCCGGACATCATCAGAAATATTCTCTGGGGCCCACGAATTGAGGAATGCAATGACGGCGTCAAGCCCAGGATCACGAAGGCCATTTGCATCACGGAACTTGTTGTGCCGTTCACGGAATGAGGGGAACAGGGCATTTCGAGCCTTTTCTTTATCCTTGTCTTTCTTCTTCGCCTTATCTGGATAACACCCAAATATGTAGGCCGTGCTGTCCCAAAGAAGGCGTGGCGTCGGCGCAGACCCCGGTGGATGGGCTCCCCCAGGCACGATTAAATCTCGTGGTACCAAGACCGACTTTTCCTTTCCTCCTTTTTTAGTCGGCGGAATTATTTTCTGAATCCTCGCGTCCTGAATGTCAAATAACTTTCCATCCGGCGTCAAAACCACAATGAACGACATCTTCTGCTTGCTCGTTCCTAGCCTAGGAAGAACTTCATCGAATTCAGAATCACGCTCAAGTCGACCATACAATTCATAAAGCCTTGTGAAAATCATGCCACGACCTCCTTTCCGTCAAGGGCGGGGATGCGTATGACGCCATTTTCGGCTTTGGCATGGAAGAACCTTGGTTCTGCCGTAAGTTTACGGCCTTTGTTTGATTCGATGACCTTCCCCTTCTTGTCTTCACGATAGATGAAATCGTGGAACATCCAGCCGAAATCTTTGTTGCATTGGTCATCCGGCAATTCGCATGGTGGGAGCGGCTCGCCTTCGGCGATTAATGCGAAGTGGGCAGGAAACTCGCGGCATCCGAGATACGGTTGATGAAAAAACTGTCCCGCCAAGGCTCTGCGATTGAAAATTGAGATGTGCTTTGCGGCACAAACTTCCTCTGGCATTTCCGGGCCTCCGGCTTCCAGCGTCCGATCTACAACATCAAAGTGCGCCTCAATGACATAACCGACATTCCGCAGAACCAGCGAAGCACGTTGCTGACGATCATCCTCGGGGCAAAGCCCAAGCGTCGTCTGTTCTTCACCCCTCATGACAGCAGCAGACGGTACCACAACCTTGGAAGCAACCTCGTTACGCCGAACTGATGAGAATGCAATCGGCTTAAGCACATGTATGCGATCCACCACCCAGCGAATCTGCGGCTTCCAGTAAATCGCCGTAAGGATGTTCCGCGCAGCGGATGGTGTCATGACCTCGTATGAAACTCTTTCGACTTTCATTTCGGGGCGAGTGAAGAGCGCATATTCGCCCCACACGTGAAGTTTTACTGCCATAGATGTTCCTTTCCTTGTTAGACGTTAAGCAAGTCGGTTTTGGCCTGTTTACAGACCCCAAAGTCTTTGTCGTAGTACTGTTCAACATTCGACAACACCCACCAAGTGTCATGAACCAGTTCCGCCATAAGATTCCCATCTTCATCACGCGGTTCAGGACCACGAAGACTCACGGCGTACCGCTGTAACTTCCGCGCAAGTTCCCTTTGCTCACCTGTAGCATAAGTGCTGCGCAGTTCCTCGCACAAGCGCCGACCTTCCTTCCCATAAGGAATGAACACAGAAATCGACGGCTCGGAAATCAGACGAAACCGTTCGCCCAATGTGCGGAACTTGTAAACGAGGAAACTATCATGATCTTTTGGCTGAGCAGAAGGTATCAAATCTGACAAGACGGACAACCTGTCGAGATTAGATTTTAGGCTGTCATAAAGGAGTTCAAAATACCGAGTAACTAGTTCTGGAGCCAAAAGATCGTCTTGGAATTCCTCAAGCGAAAGGACCTCTTTACCCTTTGCGGCAGCTGTTGCGAGGAATCCGGGCGGCGAATGTTTTTCCGATGATTCAAAGAAGAAGACGCGTCCGGGCTCTGACAGCCGCCCCTCTCTGTTGCAACGGCCAGCCGCCTGCGAGAGCGAATCCGCGCCCGCCATCTCACGGAAAACACAGGGAAAATCAATGTCCACGCCCGCTTCGATGAGCTGAGTCGAAACAAGCAAACATGGTTTTCCCAAGCAAAGCAACCGCTTTGCGCATGACAGGATTTCCGTTCGATGTTGAGGACACATCTGCGCACTAAGATGAAAAACTGTCCTATCTGGGAAACGAGAGCGGGCGGATTCAAACATTTCACGCGCGTGACGACGGGTATTGACAATAACCAGTGCCGACGGATGTTCCGCAGCCAATTCCAGCAAATCAGCATCTGACACCTTGCCGGGTAACCGCTCCGCCACAACACGGCGCAGGCGTTCGTGCAAATGTCGTTCAGCCGGGATGATTTCTCGGCACCCGAGTGTTCCGCCAGTCAATCCGCCTTTGGCCAACTGGCCCGCAAGAACAGCCGGTTGCGTTGCCGTGCAAAGGGCAACGCTTGCACCGTAACGACATACAAGTTCATCCAACGAGCGAAGACATGGTTTGAGGAGGTCAATTGGCAAAGACTGCGCCTCATCAAGAATAATGACAGAACGCGCCAGGTTGTGCAGTTTCCGGCAAGAGGAAGCACGATTTGCATGGAGAGATTCAAAGAACTGGACACTCGTCGTGACAATGATTGGTGCGTCCCAGTTCTCAGCGAGGAAACGCATTCGAGGCTCCCCTGCCTCGTAGTCTACGTTCCCATGATATTCCAATACGATGTCATAGCCGAACACATCGCGAAACACCTTGGCGTTCTGCTCAATGATGCTGGTGTAGGGAATGACATAGATGACGCGGTCAAGGCCATGCGCGGCAGCGTGACGGAGGGCAAACGCCATAGACGAAAGAGTCTTTCCGCCTCCAGTGGGAACCGTAAGCGTGAACAAACCCGGCGGCAGAGAGGCGGCAGAAACGCAATCAGCGCGTACTTCCTCGCGAATGACATTTACAGGAGAATCCGCCGTACCTGACGCGAGAACTTTTGCCGCGAGCTTTTCAAAATGAGCATCCAGTCTCGCTTGTAGCGAAGCAAATTCACGCCCCGCTATACTTTCGCGCTCATCGGCCCGTTCCCTGTTCATGAAACGTTCGGTCGTAATAAAATCCGCATCGACAAGACACGAAAACAACATACGCGTCAGAAAGGCTAGAGAATAGCCTCCGCCATTCGAAAGAAATGGAGTTGCTTCACGACAAATTGCCACTCTGTCATATTCAAACAGTCCTGCCGGAAGTTCCTTATGCGCCGTAACCTCCCAATCTGGCAACATTTTCTTCAATCGTTTCTCCAAGGATGCTTTCGGCGAAATGCCATCAGGCATTCCGCCATGATGTCCAGTCACGGCGTATGCCAAAAGCAAACCAAGTCCGGACAAGGCTCTTTCCGAGAACTGTCCACCTGCCGAAGAATGATCAGGTCCACGTTTACGGCTGTTCTTCTGCTCGTTGACCTCTTCTTCAGTCTCCTCCTCGGAACATTCTCCTGCGGCAGACCAAAGATAATCCTGAACATTTTGCGCCGCCTTGCCAAAATCATGTATGCCACCAAGGAACTTCGCAATCTCACCACATCCAAATCGATTTCCAAATTTCTGCGCCTCAACTTGAACCGCTAGAAGATGTTCTGTCAGCGATTCCGTTCGGTTTTGATCATTCGGATCGACATGGGCAATTAAAGGTCTATCGCCCGTCTCTCGCCATCGAGCTGCAATCTGTCCAGACGCAAGGCTGGAGACATGAGACGCGTCAGTTTTTTGTCGCATGGCACCAGCTTCAGACAACTCTGCAACACCCTTGCAATGATCTTGCAAGAGCTGCCACTGTGCCACATCTTCGCCATTGCTGTGAGCAAAAACCTCCATCGTTACATGGTTCTCCATCTCGTCGCAAGTCTGGCCATCTCTCGTTTACCTTGATACGCTTTAACCGTATCGTTCTTTTTGACCCACCGATCACCACACATTGCAAATGAACGACAATAAAATTTGACCGTCCATTCACATATCTCAACTCACACAAACCGGCAATACCAAGGATTCAACAAACGCGTACTTACATATCACAAAGAAACTACCCGCACAGAACCCATGCCTACCTCCAGTACATGTAACATGACGGCAGACATCCTTGATCTAGCTCGACATTATCACAACCTACTACAGGGTGGAGGCGGCATCAGCCACCTCGCGCAACGGCTTGCCGCTTGCGCGCGCGGCACGGGCCAGATCCTCGTGTTCGATCTTTGCCCTGCGAACGCCAAACCCCTCCGACACCTTTTTGCGCAACGCCGTGCCATCGGGAAGCGCCACCGTCTCTTCTCTCCGCGTCATCACGTAGCGGCGGCATCGCGTCTCGCGAATGCCTATCGTGGTGGTATGCCTGAACATGGCCGCGACTACGTCTGCAGCGTCAGTCTCCGAACACAGCACCTGCAACAACATGCCGGACCGACCCTTTTTCATGCAGGCCGGAAGCGTCAGCACGTCCTTCGCGCCAGCGGCGAAGATGCGTTCGCACGCAAACGACATCTCTTCGCCCGTCATGTCATCGATGTTGCACGACAGCTCGAGCACTTCGTCCATGGAACTGGCGTCGACGCTCTCTCCGAGGGCCGCCCTCAAAATGTTGGCCCGTCCTGGAATGTCCTTCCTGCCCACCCCGTAGCCGATCGCAGTCACGCGCATCATAGGTTGCGCCCCGAAACGGCTTGCGAAATGGCGAAGAAGCGCAGCCCCTGTCGGCGTACACAGCTCGCACTGCACGTTTCCGTCGGAATAGCTTGGCGCCGTCTCCAGAAGAAACGCCGTCGCCGGCGCAGGCACGGGCAGGATGCCGTGTGCGCATTCCACGGTCCCGCTCCCGACGTGGACAGGCGAAACCACGACCTCGTCCGGTGCGATTTCCGACATCAGCCAGCAGACGGCCGCGATGTCTGCAACCGCATCAAGCGCCCCAACTTCATGAAAATGTATCTCATCCACGGGACATCCATGCGCACGGCTCTCCGCATCGGCCAGCAGGCGATAGACGGCCGCCACGTCCGGTCTGATCGCGTCTGGCAGATTCAAGTGGTGTTCCACAAGATGGAGGATGTCATGCAGGCCGTGGTGCTCATGGTGATGGCCCTTCCCTTCCTCCTCGCCATGCACAGTCACTGCGAGATGCGTTCCTGCAATACCACATCTGGACATCTTTTCACGTGCATACGCCACGCCGGGAATGCCGAAAGAATTGAGGCGAGCCAAGGCGGCATCCGGATCTGGCATGAGCTCCAACAGGGCGGCGGCCAGCATGTCGCCGGCGGCGCCCATGCCACAGTCCAGGTACAATGTTTTCATCTGCAGATTCCCATGTGATTGATACGGTGCGCGAGAAACCCGGCCCCGAAACCATTGTCGATATTCACGACCGACACTCCGGCGGCACAGGAGTTGAGCATTGACAGCAATGCAGATACGCCGCCGAACGAGGCGCCGTATCCAACGCTAGTCGGCACGGCTATTACAGGGCAATCAACCAGCCCGCCCACCACGCTTGCAAGCGCCCCCTCCATGCCGGCAACAGCCACCACCACGCTGGCCGACGAAAGCTCGTCCACGCAACCGAGCAGCCGATGCAGCCCGGCAACGCCCACGTCGTACAGGCGAACCACCTTGTTGCCGAGCGTCTCTGCGGTAAGCGCCGCTTCTTCAGCCACGCCTAGATCGCTGGTCCCCGCGGCGGCGATCGCTATGGTACCATGGCCATCTGGAACCCGAGGCGTCCCCAGACGACCAAGCCGTGCCTCAGGGAAGTAGGCGAAACCGTCCCCAAGCGCATCCGCCACGGCTTTCGCCTTATCTTCGTCCATGCGCGTGGCGAGGGCTGGCGTCTGGCCATGGTCGCGCAAAGAAGCGAGGATAGCGGCAATCTGGCCAGCCGTCTTGCCTGCGCCGTAGACGACCTCCGGCACTCCTTGCCGCCGTTGCCGGGCCAGATCCACCCTCGCAAACCCGAGGTTGTCGATTGTTCCGTAGTCTTTCATGTCCGTCGGCCGCGAAATGGCGGACTTGCCCAAATGCCTCTAGCGTCCGGCGGCAGGAACGGACGCGCGTCCTAGCGCAAACGCCTGCTCGTTTAGCCCGAGCAGCTTCGCCTTTCGTCCGGTAAAACTCTCGGCCATGGCCTTGAGCCAGACCGACTCCTTGAACGGGGCCAGAACCGAAAGCGCGCCCGCGATTACCATGTTCATGGTACGCGCATTGCCTATCTGCTTCTCCGCAATCGAGAGCGCATCGATGCAAAGCGCGTCAGGAAACACTTTGGCCAGCCGCGCCTCAAAGTCGGTAACAGGCTGCTGGATACCGCTTGAAACCGTAACAGGCACCAGATCCACGTTGTTAAGGAGCACCTTGCCGTCCTTGGCCAGCAGATGCGCCCACCGGAGCGCCTCCAGCCTGTCGAAAGCCACAAGGATGTCGCTTTGCCCCTCTGGTATGATCGGGGAGTCCACCCTGGTGCCGAAACGAACGGACGAGATCACGCTGCCGCCGCGTTGGGCCATGCCGTGAATCTCGCTCTTCTTCACGTCCATGCCGCTCAACGCGGCCGTTCTCGCCAGAAGATCGGATGTCAGGATCGTTCCCTGGCCACCTACACCCACGAGTGAAACGTTTATCGTCTTCATTCCGCCCTCACCACCGTCAGTTCCGGATCGAGCTCCTGCAATTTGGACTCGATTCCCTGCTTGAGAGTCATCATCGCGTACGGGCAGCTGCCGCAATGCCCCACCAGCTTGAGCGTGACGACCTTGCCATCCATCTTAACGAATTCAAGGTCGCCCCCGTCGCTCTGAAGCATGGGACGCAAAGCGTCAAGCATCGCCTTGACCTGTTCTTCCAGATTCATTGTTGCCTCCAAAACTATTGCTGTTTAACTTCAAAGATACACCCGTCGTTCTTGCGAATCGACAACTTGCCACCCGCGTACGAACCGTTCCAGACCTTGCCGACCGTGCCGTTGACAGAGACAGGCACTTCTACATCGGCGTCGCGCGTGTTGAGAGCGCAGGCTATCAGCGTCCCGTCGGCTCTGGGATGTTCAGTGACGACAAGGCGTGGATCGCTGCGCGTCACGGCCCGCTTCACGCCGGCTTCCTTGGCCGCGAAAGCGTAGATACGCCAGAGTTCGTCGGAGAAATTGCCTTCGAACACATGCGCCAAACGTGCGACAGAAGCCTTTTCCAGATCGAAGTTCACGGCGATCACCTTGCCCTTTCCGTACCGCTTCAGCGCAACCACCGGATTTTCAGTCCCGTCCCTGGCTATCACATCGCACGCCCTAGGCGTCTGAATGGCCGTGAAGCCGTCATTGGCGAAAAGATCGACTCCGTCCATGGCGAACTTGATCGTCCGTCCCTCGCGATACATCTGCTGCTCAAGGCCGGTGACCTCCAGCCAACGCGAGTAGCCGGCCGCGCCGCCACGCGTCACCAGCAGCGTCGCGCCATCCTTCACGCGGTCTATAACACGTTCCCATGCGAACTGGGTGTACGTCTCCCAGCCGGCACCCGACGGAACGATATAGAAATTCGAATCGGGCAGGGCTCGCGACTCGGCGCCCACGAAGCTGACATCGAATCCAGCCTGCTTCGCCAGCATGAGCGCACCGTAGCACTGGTGGTAGAAATGCTCGCACTCGGAAACCAGGCACACGGCATCCGTCCGGCGCGGCGGAAGCGATTTGAACGGCAGCGAGTCCTTGAACGCCTTGAAATCCCTCATTGCATCGGCTATCGCTCCGGCCTTGCGATCAGGCCCCGCCTGGAGGATTCCAAGCTCGCGCTCCATCGAATTGTTGCAGAACGGCGGATATTTCAAATGCGTCTGGTCGAACGCGCACCACCAGAGGAATCCGTTCATGCCATGCTGCCAGCAGGAAAACAGCTCCTGGCGGTAGCCAAGCGCGGCAATTCTCTCCGGCACCACGGTGGGACCGAAGCTCCCAACCTCCTGCGGGAACGCGGGTTTGCCGGCCACGCTCTCGAAAAACAGGCACTGGGACACCTGGTGCATGGCGTTCCTGAACGCGTTGAACGGGCCGCGGCAGGCGTCCATGCGCCATGGCGCCGGATACGGATGCGGAGTCAGCACGTCCAGCAGTTCTCCCTGCATCTGCAGGTTCCAGTTCAGCGAATCGCCGCCAACGCCTTCCATGTTCGAAGTCAGGCCGTGCATGCCGCTGACGACCGGACGCGTGGAGTCCTCCATCCTGATCGCGGACGAAACGGTATTCAGCCAGTTCCACGCCTCCGCAGGCGATTCAGCCTTGCCCATGCAGTTGCACTCGTTGCCCAGATCCCACGCCACGATCGCAGGATGGTATTTCATGGTCCGAACCATTGCTCTCGCGAACCTGCCCTCCCACATCAACGCTTCCGCATCGGAAATCAGGTTCAGATTCTCGACGACACGCGGCATAAAGAGCCTGCCGGACATCCAGCCTGTCACGAGCGACACCATGAGCTTGATGTTGTTCTTCTGCGCAGTATCGCAGAAGAATTTCAACCGTTCCACGGCACCCGGCTCCAGCCAAAGAGGATCGTGGACCGGCAGGTCGGTGAGTTCGTTCAGATACTCGGTCTTCCTTCCCTGCCACCGCTTGTCCTGGACTATCGGCTGGAAGTCGGGCCAGGTGGGGAACACGCGCATGACCTCAACGCCCGTCTTCGCAAGCGCAGCAAGATCCCGCTCTATCTCCGCAGCATCCCAATACCTGGCGTTCCACATGTGGACGCCACCCTTCGACCCCCAATAGTTGACGCCGACGAAAAACTCCCCCGGCCGGAAGATGTCCTCCGCCGCACCTGCGACCAGCGACGACACGCCCACCGCCACGATTGCTAAAATCGCATGCATAACCATATTGGTCTTTCCTTGAACCATTTCTACTCCACATCCGGCTCGTCGCACGGTGCGGACAGTATAGTAAACACCTTGCCCCCGGTCAAGGCCATACTGCGGCCTCCCAGGCACACAGGCTCATCCGCAAATCGTACAGGTTGGCAGATTGCGCGCCGAAGCACATCTGGCAGGGGCACGCGTCCCGCGCGCCCGCGGCCCAAGCGGGACACGCGACCCTACCGCAAGATCAACACCGCGCCGGAAGGAATGATCTCAAGACATATCGCGCCATCCCGCAGAACAAGACGGGACTTGAAGTCTGACGGGGCGTTCTCGCTTGAAACCGTCCAGCCGTTCAGCACGCCTGCCGTTCCATCCGCAAACGAGGACGCCCGCAGAAGCGGATAGAAGCCAATAGAAGCGGAAGCCCCCTCCGCGAACGTCACCACAGCAGTTCCGCCCGTGCCAAGCGACACCATGCCGTCTACCGTCAGACATTCAGTCATGCCTGATGCGACAACGACTGCCGCAACCGACATCACGTTCGAGACGCACGGCGCCTCCACCGTGCCCGCGCCCGAAAGCGACGCGGCCGCCACGGTCGTGCCCAGCTTCACCTTCGCACCTGCCGCCGCCGAGATCGACCCCACGGACGGTGCGGCGAACGACTGTCCGCCGATTCCCCACTTCTTCATCAGATACGCGATCGCCTCGTCGCGTTCCGCAGTGGTCGGAGCGGTCGTGAACACGTATATCTCCGCCAGCAGCATGCCGCCGCCTGCATCGCCGTTGTTGTTGTAGAGTCCTACGCCGCTGATGTTGTTGCCCCAACCGCTCCCATTCTGCATGTAGAGAACGTGGAACCCGGAAGGATACCCGCCTTCCGTGTTCGAGCGCTTCACTCCGTCCAGATAGAGCGTTGCCGCCGTTGCCTGCGGGCTTGCCGCGTTATCCGGATCGAAGATGGCGTTCGCGCCGCCGTTGTTCCATGTCTTGTTTCCGTAGCCGAATGTGGAGAACGAATCGGCATAGTACCCTTCGTCCCGATTCGCGTACACGATCAAGGCGGCCGTCTCGTTTCCTATGCTGTATGTACCGCTTCCATTCCACCAGCGGACGCAGGAGGCATCTGAAGAGCCATGTTCGCCAAGGTCGAGCACATTGCGCCCGTTGAGCGCGCCGACGCGAAGCGTAGGAGTCTTACAACCCCAGCCGGGCCCTGATGTCGTGGGGGATGCCGCATACAGCCCGTTCCCGCGCGGATCGGCGATCTTCGACACGCGCTTGAAGCCGCTCGCGTCCGTTGTGTAGACAACCGTCGAAAGGTCGGAGGCGTCGATATGGATGGCCGTCTTCTCCGCCGTGTCGAGCGTTGGACGCGCCGCGTCGTCTACGAAGGAAATCTGCACCGTTCCCTCCGTCGCCGCGATGCGTGCGGGCGTGGACGCGTAGACCACCTGCGCGGCCGACGGAGCCGCTCCGGCATAGTTGGGATGTTGCGCGCCTTTCCACTTCTTCAGGAGGTATGCCTCCGTCTCCGCACGCTCGCGGTCCGTCAGCTCGCGCGAATACATCAGTATCTCGCCCAGCTGGAAGCCGCCCTTGACGTAGTCCCATTCGTTGCCGATGCCGCTCACGTAGCGCGACGTGCCGAGCGAGAAGCGCACCACGTGCACGTCTTCCGGGAAGTTTTCGACGAGCGGATCGACGGGCCTTCCGTCCACGGCCCACTGCGCGTTGAGGAAGCTCTTGAATGCGGCGTCGTTCGCGTCACCCGAATACGGTGAGGAGGAACTGAGCATCGCGCCCTTCCCTGGTTTCGCATAGCGCCAATACTGGGATGCGCCGCCGCAAAGAATCGGGTTCGAGCCATCCGCCGCCGGGCGCGTCTTCCACACCCAGAACATCTCGCGCAGATGATTGCTGCTCTTGTCCTTCATGTTATCGAGGCGCGTAACGCGGAACCAGCCGGACGTGGGCGTGTCCTCACGCCGCGAGGATGATACTGTCAACGCGCCGAAATCGACCCACTTCTTTCCGTCTTCTCCTTCCACCAAATAAGGCTTCATGCCCGTGAACGCCGTCTGCGTGGCGTTGGTCACCATGAGCGCAAGACAGTTTTCGCCCATCCTGTGGTCCTTGGAGAGAGAGTCCCAGCGCAGGATGAAGTTCGTACCGCCCGCCGGATCGAACAGCATGGTATCGTTCCACGCCTCGGCGTCGAAGTGCGCCGTGATGCCCGGCGCAGGCTTCGGGTCAGAATATCCGAGAGTAGATTCCGTCGGCGCCTTGCCGCCGACGAACTCCACCGCGCCGCCCTCCACGCGAATGACGCCGTCCCCCTCCAGATGGCGCACGGCGAGCGTGCCGCCGCCCGTCTTCACGAACGCGCCGGAACGCGTGTCGATGGACTTGACATACGCCGCCTCGCCGTCCGGCACGTTGAACGAGGCACCGTGCAGGCTACCGAGCGATGCCGCAAGCCACGAACGCGATCCTTCCGCGCATCCCCACTTGGCCTTCAGGTAGTCGATGTTCTGCTTCTGCTCCGCATCCGTGAGCGCGTTCGTGTAGATGAGGATCTCGCCCACCTGGCTGCCGCCCGTGTAGCCATGGTTCTGCATGCGCGCCACGTACTTGAAGTTGAACCACGGTAAGGCGTAGTTCGACATGCCGTTCGTGTTGACGTTGATCGAGAGGCATTCCAGCGCATCACGGAATCCACGTGGCGTCTGGTTGTAGACGACGGGCTCGCCGTCACGGCGGATGTCGCCAGTCACGATCGACTGAGGCGCCCAGCTCTGGTAGGAGTCATTGTATTGCTGATACATGAAAAGGTGCCGTGCGCTCCAGTCGGTCAACATGACGGCGTTCGTGCCTCTGGCCGAATTCTCCGGCGGCACGGGGCTGCGCATGACGTAGCCGGTCTCGTCGTTGAGAGGGAAGACGGCATTGCCGTTGTTGCCGTCGGTATTCCACCGAAACGCTACGAACATGGTCTTCACGCCGGTAATCGTCTCATTGCAGACCATGCTGCCGCATTCGCCCCAGCGCGCCTTCAGGTCGGCGTTCGCCGAACTCTCGCCGCTATAGCAGTATCCGAAGTTTATCAATTGCTTGTCGCCCCAGGCCGCGAGCGACGGATGGCCTATGTCCCTGGTCAGCCCGCAATAGCCATCCGCCGTCGAACCGCGCGTATCGGCTATAGCCTGCACCACGCCGTTCTCCACCGTGATCGTGTCGGCACGGCTGGCATCGATGTGGAGCGCCGCGCCGGCGACGGGCGACGGCGCGGACGGCACGCCCTTTAGCGTCACCGTGCCTTCCTCGGCGCGTATGCGTACGCCCGGCGCGGCCGTCACGCCCGAAAGCCGCAACTCGCCAGAGCCGGATTTGACGAGCGTGCCTTCGCCGGAAAGGTTGCCCAGCTCGACGACGCCGCCCGCCACGTCAAGCGTCGGCTTGCCGCTCACCTTCAGCGCGTGCAGCTGTTGCGTCGCGCCGCTCTCCCCTGCGCGGATCTGGAGCGTCGCATCGGACACAAGCTCGAAAGATCCCAGGAAGTCCGAGACGTCGAGGAAGGAATAGAAATCTCCGAAACGGTTGGCGTCCGTGCGCAGGCAATACTGCCGGTAGCCGCTTATCCCGTCGAGCAGCAACCCCTGCGACGCCTCCGGCAGCGACACGTTGCCGAAGATCGCACCCTTGCTCTGCGACCCATACCACCAGCTGCGGTCGTTCGTGTTATCCGAGGTCGCGTTGAACACGAGCGAGTCGTGGGCGTTCGTGGGCACGTATCCGTCCCGCCAGCTGGAGGCGGTTTCGAACGCCGAATAGTAGTCGCTCGTGTTCTTCAACGTCCACGAACCTGTCTCGCCCGCCGGCAGGACGGACGCCATGGCAACCGACGCCAACGCAATCGTCAACTTTCTCATTTCTTTTCTCCTTTGCAAGTTCCATGAATGAAAGAGCCGGTCGCAAAACCCGGTAGGGCGGTCGCCCCGCGACCGCCACGGACGGCACGGGGTGCCGTCCCTACCGGATGTACGGCAGGTTTTGCAACTAGTTCAAAATCCCAATCGAGGGCGGCACGCAGGCTTTCACCTGCCGCCAACGTCGTCACCGGCGTGTACAATTCCACGTTCCACGCACCCACGCCGAACCACAGCTTTGGCGTCTCAAACGACTTCAGGTCGTACGTCTGACGCATCTCGAACGACGCCTTGGGATCCACCATGCGCCACCAGCCAGCCGCCACCTCGTTCAAACGGCGTTCGCCGAGGCCAGACCAGAACACCAGCTTGTCCTCGCCCTTCGGCGTGGGGATGACCATGTAGTCCTGATAGGAATCGGCCGCGCCCGCGATCGTGTATTCTGGATGGACGTGCCATTGAACCTTCGCCGCGCCACCAGAACCGTTTGCCACCTCCGTGCGCAAGGAGAGGTGCGCGCCGGCGAGAGATAGCGTCTTCTTCACCTTCAGCCCACGCTCCTCGGCCTCAAGCGCAAGACCGTTGTCGACAGGTTTCGCCGCGTAGACCCGCGCGCGCCTGAAGCTCGGCCACGGCCACTTCGCGCGTTCCATGTCCGTCACTCGCACCTCGTCCCACAGGCAGTAGGCGAACGGGACGCTGGCGAGCGCTCCCAGCTTGTCGTAGTCGACGCTGAGCTGGTTCGTGTTGCCGCGCTTCTCGAAGATTTCAAGAACCTGCCCGCCCTGCACCGGATCGACCGTCAGCTCGATTTCACCGTTGCCGATGCGCCAGACGGGATGGTCGAGGTTGGCGAAGCGAACTTCCTCCACGGCGGTCGCAATCCCCGCCGCGCCGAGCTGGCGCACCCACACGCTCCGCCGCTCGCATACGCTCTCGCCGTCCGCATCGTAATCCACCGACAGCGTGAACCGGTCAAGGGCACAGCCTTTCATGTCCACGGGAAACGTGAACGTGCGGCTCTCGCCGCCGGCCACGGAGGACCGTTCCTCCCGAACCGTCCTGCCGGACAAGTCCGCGAGCGTGAGCTGGAGTTCGCGTTCTTCACCCGCCGCGTTGTCGACGGTGAAAGCGACGGTCGGCTTGTCGTCCGCGCGGAAAACGTTCACGACCGAGGGGGCGGTGACGGCAAGCCTGTTGGTGGCCTTTTGCTTCGGCTCGGCGGCGACGTCCTCCGCCGAGACGCACGAGACCGGATCGGAGCCGATGAAGTAGACGGGCGAGCCGTCGAACTTCGCGCGGAACGTGCCGTCCGGCTTCGTCTTTACCGTGCGCCGAACGCCGAACATGTCCACGATCTCCACGTCGCCAGGCTTCGTCTTGAACACACCCTTGCGCGCACGGGCGCCGTTCCAGACGACGCTGGCATGGCCGGGCTTGTCCACGTTGCGGAACACGTACCCGAAGTCGCCGGGGCCGAGCCCCTGCATGTCGGACTCTACGAACGCGTCGCCCAGCACGTCGCCCATCGTCTGCAGCGCGTAGAAGGCGGGTTTCTTCTGGAGGTCGCGGGACACCACGCCGAAACAATGTTCCGAGTAGTTGAGATCGCGGCCCTCGTCGTAGAACGAATACAGGAAGAGGCGGCGGAAGCCGAGGCGGTGGTGGATGATGCAGCCGCGCACGAGGTACTGCGCCTTGCGGAGCGGCGTGGGGTCGTCCATGTGCGGGTTTGCCGTCGTGGTGTCGGAGAACCCCCACTCGCTGCATGTGAACGGCTTCTCGATTCCCTTCTCCTTCAAGTAGGCGCGGATGCGTCCGACGGCCGGAATGATGGCCTCCGGCGCGCCGGAGCGATAGCCGTCGGGGTACGTGAAGTCGCGCGTGCTGCCGCAGTAGGTGTGGAAGTCGAGCGCGTCCACGCAGTCCGCGCCGCCGGCCTCGATGTATTTCCTGAAATACTCGAACCCCCGCGAGAAGATGTTGACCACCGGTCCGTAGAACACGTGTTCCGGCCCGGCGCCGGCGGCCTTCCACTTGGCGCGAATCTTGCGGTGGCTCTCCACGCAGTCGGCGGGAGTGAAACCCGGACGCAGCTCCGGCTCGTTTCCGAGGCCGTGGAGGTAGATGCCGTATTTGCGTGACGGCGCGATGTCAGGTTCGCCGCATCCGCCAGTCACCTCGATACGGCGCGGCATGTAGTTCTTCAACGCCCATTCGGGAGAAATCCACCAGCGCAGACGGCGGAACGGACTCTTCGAGAGGAAGTCGGCGGCCACGCCGTACCATTCGCCGGGGATGTCGCGCGCGTTCGCGCCGCCGCCGCCCCAGTAGTAGTTCATGCCGAGCATGTCGCGGAAGCGCGTCACCTCCAACGGGCCGATCGGCGCGTGTGGAACGCTCTTCACCTGATGGTATTCGCCGTTCGCATAGACGGCCGCCACCGCGTAGTGGTTCGTGACATGCGGAACGAGCGGATAGACCGTCCACGTGGTCACGTTCGGCTTCGTTTCCGCGACGAGCCGCACGCCTTCCTCTCTCGAATCTGCGAACGGACGCCCCGATGTGTAGAACCGCCATGCCTTCACGTCGCCCGCCGCCGCGAACCCGTCCCAGTCGAACGCCGCCGCGCCGGAGCTGAACCCGTCCACGCGCAACGGCACCAGAGGACGGCTGTTCTCGGGCGAAAGAGCGGCGGCATCCGCCGGTGGCAGATCGCCCCACACGGCCACTTCTCCAAGCACCATCTGGCGGCGTCCGGAATGGCGTTCCACCAGGATGCGCACGTAGCGGGAAACGGCGGGCTTCTCCAGCGCGCAGTCGAACGGAACGGGATGCACGTCCTTGCCAAAACCGCCGTCGAAATCAGCCGGCACGCTGCGCCGCGCAACCTCGGTGAAGTTCGTGCCGTCAGTGCCCAGCGCCACCGTGTAGCCCGCAATGCCGCGTAAGGACCGGTTTTCGCCGCTCCATAGCGTAACTTTTGAAATCAGGTACGGCTCCCTGAGGTCGATCGTGAACGCGACCTTGCGTGCGCCGTTCCACGCGCCCCACACGCAGCAGTCGCCGTCACCGCAGAGCCGTCCGTTGAGGATGCGGCTGCGAAAGGGCGTCTTCGCCTCGATGCGCGTCTTGAGGATCTCCTCATCTCCCGCACAGGATCCGTTCTCGTCCCATGTGACCGTCGCCCCCGTACGAATACGGCGAACGTCGTCCGGAAAGGCCTGACCCTTCGGATTATCAGTGAGCAGCGCAAGCGCCGCAATGATGGCAGTCGCAACCATATCCAAGCAATCTCCGCGCGTTGGTTCAACATCAGTATACCAAAGCGGACTCCAATTAACGCGAAAAACATGCCATCAAAAACGCGAAAAACATGCCACATGGTGAAATTGAGGCAACCAGTGAAATTACCGTCTCAAGGATTTTCGCCACCGGACCGGGGAACATCCCAGGCGCGTCGCAAAGAGTTTCCGGAGAGTCGAGGCGGAATCGTAGCCGCAAGATCCGGCGACGGCTTCGACGGGCAGGCAGGTGCTCTCCAGTTTCCGTTTGGCCATTTCAAACCGCATCTCGCGTATTTCATGCCCGAGCGTGTGTCCGACGGCATTCAGGAAACGCCTGTGAAGCGTTCGCAACGGCATGTTCATCTTGTGCGCGACATCTTCGGCGACAATGCCATTCCCGGCATGGATGTCACGCCGGATGATTTCCAGCGCGGACAGGATCTTGGAATCGGGAATCCGCATCCTGCACGATGAAACCCTGCGCATGAGATACGCCACGCCGAACATGCGGTCTTTCACTTGCCGTTTCCCAGTTGCCATGCATTCTGACAACGCTTCGGCGGCGGCGTAACCACCACCTTCAACGTCAATCTGGACGCTAGTCAGCGATGGGGATATCGTCTCGCATTTCGACTTGTCGTCATCAACACTCACCACCGGCATGTCGAAAGGCACTGAAATGCCGGCAATCTTGGCAGCCTCAAGCACTCGCAGCGCAGTATGGTCGTTGACGGCGAACAGCCCGCACGGCCGCGGCAGACGCTTCAACCATTCCACAAGCCCTGCCGACACGACATTGACGTTCCTGTCACGATTGCGGTAGACATGGAAATTCGCGAACTGCCCGGCGACCGCATTTCTGAACGCATCCTCGCGCATCTTGCTCCAGCACAACGATTCGTGGTGCGGCACGAACGCGTAATCGCTGAACCTGAATGTAAAGAGTTCCCTTGCTACCGCGTCAACAACTGCCGCATTGTCGCAGTTGACGCACGTGAAACACCCCTCCCGCGAGGCAGGGAACTGGGCGTCATAGACGACACACGGTACTCCATGCCTCTCTACAATCGGGAACATGCGCTGCCAGACCGCGCTATCCTCCACGATGCATCCGTCGGGGCGGCGGCCTGCCAGTACCTCGTTCATCCTGCCAGGGGTGTTGATGCGTCCGGCGTCATCGCCGACCTTCGCCGCCATCGCGTAATGGATCACCGTAAGGTTCCATCCAGCCTGTCCGGCGAACCGGCGCACTCCATCCAAAGCACGTCTGCTACCCTCGGAGAGGTTTGACTGGAAATATATGACATCCATTGGCGTCTTCCAAAAAATAACATCGGGCATTCTATCAAACAGCCATGCTCCGGTCAAAGGGAAATGGCAATCAGCGGTCTTTTCCGGTTATGGGCGCGGTCGTGTGCAGATTGGCAGATCGTGCGCGAAATCGTCGAAGTGATTTCGCGCACCAGTTCCTCGGGACTTTTTGATATGATGCCTCCCGAGGCGGAAGCATGAAGTCTAGAACGTGAAAGGAATTACGACGATGAAGCAGAGAATGACAGGCCCTTTGAGCGGACGCGGTTTTTTTGCGGGCGTGGTCTTTTCCGCGCTCGCGGCGCTGGCGACGGGTGCGACGGAGCCGTGCCGGTCCGACGGAGACAAGTTCCGCGACGAGCTTCCGGTCGTAGACCTGACGCGCGACGCCTTCCGCCAGACCGTGATCGCGATGGGCACGCCCGACACGTACCAGGGGCATCCCACCACGCTCCTCACGCCAGACGGCAAGACGCTCTTCTGCGTGTGGACTCTCAAGCACGGCGGCGGGTGCGGACCGGCGGCGCGCTCGGACGACGGAGGGCGCACGTGGACGCGTATCGACGACCTTCTACCCGCGCAGTACAAGTTCCACCGCAACTGCCCCACCCTCCAGACCGTGCCGCGCCCCGACGGCTCGGGTGTGAACCTCTGCGTGTTCAGCGCGAACTGCCAGCCCGGGACGGGCGGCGGGCTGGGCATCCTGATGAGCCGCGACAACGGGAAGAGCTGGCGGGTGACGCCGCCCGCGCCGCATCTCTCCGCCGGCATGCCGCCGACGGGCTTCCTGACGCTCAAGGACGGCACGAGCGCGCTCTTCGGGCAGGTACGCAAGGATCCCAAGGTGAAGACCGACCGTGCCACCGACGACCAGGACGTGTGGATGAGCGTCACGAAGGACGGAGGCTTCACGTGGGGCGCGCCGCGCATCGTGGCAACGGCCGAGAACAAGAACCTCTGCGAGCCGTTCGCGCTGCGCTCGCCGGACGGGAACGAGATCTGCCTCCTCATTCGCGAGAACCGCCACACGGCGCGCAGCATGATGTGCTTCAGCCGCGACGAGGGCAAGACCTGGACTCGGCCCGAGGACACGTGCTGGGGCCTGACGGGCGATCGCCACGAGGGCGTCCAGCTCCCGGACGGGCGATGGGTGGTGGCGTTCCGCGACCGCGCGCTCGGCAGCAGCACGTACGGGCAGTACGTCGCGTGGGTGGGCACGTACGACGACCTGCGCAACGGACGCCCCGGCCAGTACCGCATCCACCTGATGAAGAGCTGGAGCGGGACGAAGTACGGCGGCTGGACGGGCGACACGGGCTACTCGGGGGTGGAGCTTCTTCCCGATGGAACGATCGTCTGCACAACGTACATCAAGCTATTCCCCGACAATCGCCTTCAGTCAGTGGCCTGCACGCGTTTCCGCATTTCCGAGACTGACTGCCGCATTGGACCGGACCGCAGGCCCTAAGCACGTGCGCCTTGACGAGGATTGCACGCCAAATCACTTTTCCGTCAAATACCCTATTGACTACCAGCCCATATTATGGCATAATACGTCCCCGTTGCACCCGTGGTGAAATTGGCATACACGCTAGATTCAGGTTCTAGTGCCGCAAGGTGTGTGGGTTCGACTCCCACCGGGTGCACCAAGCGTAGCCTCCTTCGTCTATCGGCTAGGACATCAGGTTCTCATCCTGAGAAGAGGAGTTCGACTCTCCTAGGAGGTGCCATTTTGAGATTGGATCGGTGGCGGGACGGCGATAGGACATGGGCGGCATCTTGAACACCTTCTGGCGCATCTTGAGATTCTCGCTGGTTTTCCTTCTGCTCGCGATCATTGTGTTTCTCGTGGCAGTCACTTTCTTCGAGCAACCGGTTCCGGCATCTGTTCTCCGGCGGCTGACGGAGGCGGCATCTACCTCGGACCTGCTTGTAAGCGCCGAATCGGCCTCTTTTCGCCTGGCGTATGGCGTGAAGATACGGAACCTGCGTGTGCTTGACAGGCGAAAATCCGTTGCGCCGCCGGTGATGGAAGCAGGGATTGTAGACCTGGAACTCAACTTCTTCACGTTCCCGTGGTCTGCTGAGACGCTCTTGAAAGGAGCAACCCTTGTCGCATTCAAATATCCGCGCCTGGGAGACGGCTACTACATCCCGGATTCAATAGAGTTCCCCGGCTCGCCCGATTTCCAGGAAAAGAACGAACCGTTGCGATTCCCTCTCCCTGACATCGCGCCATTCCGCTTGAAGATGATACGCCCGGCCATACTTGGCGTCACCCCGAAATTCGTGGAGGTTCCGCACGTCTCCGTCACTGCAGACAGCATCACCGCCAAGGGCATCCACCTGCAGTGGACGGATTCGGACACCCTCATGGCGCTGGATGGCGAATGCTCCCTCGATCTCGATGCCCAGCTCGTGCGCGGGATCGTGCGCGGGCAGGCCCGCCAGCACAACATCAGGCCGCTCCTCGTTGCGCTGGACATAACCAACTCCTACGCTTTCATCGACAGCTTCACAAAAGTCGATCCGCCGGTAGACGCCACCTGCGCCTTCGACGTCAACCTCCGCAACAACGACCTGCACATCTTTCTCGATCTGCATCCAACCGGCGGACGCTACAACAACGTCCCGCTCAAGGACGCGCACGGGCTTCTAGACATCCGCGTCTTCGTGCGCGACACCTTCCAGAACGCGCGAATCGTCGTAGGCCCGATCGCCGCCAACATAGCGGACGGGCGTTCGATGGCAGGTACCGTCATATACGAAAACACCAACGATGTAGGATACGTCAACTTCGATGTCCGTTCCTCCACTTCTCTCTCCAACGCCCTTGCCGTGGCGGATGTCATGAACGATGGCACTCTGGACTGCCTTGTGCTGGAGACGCCCCCGCTGATAACCTTGAAGGGACTCCTCGCCGTAGATCCCGCGCATGCCGCGACGAACAACATCGACGGTACCCTGGCTTTCGACCGCGGATCGTTTTTCTCCATCCCGCTTCACGCCGCTTCGACTGCGTTTCATGTGCGCGGAACGGACGTAACATTCACCGATGCGCGGGCAACGCCTCCGCATGGAGGATCAATATCCGGCGAAGGACGCATATCCATTCCCGGCTTCAAGCAGGACAAGGCGAGTTTCTCGGTAACGGTAAACGGTTCCGACTTGACGCTTGACGACCTGGCGAACATATTCGATTTCGACATAGGCGACCGGCACGGCAAGCTATTCGGCTCCGTCACCATCTCCGGCCCGCTCCAGACGAACCTCGCAGACCGGGTCAACGGGCATGGGCACGTCGAATGCAGGAACGGGCATCTGGCGCAGATGAAAATCTTCGCCGGCCTCACCGATTTTCTCGCCGATCACGTGCCCGGAATCGCCTCCCTCGTCAACCAGTCAAGAGGCTCGATGGATTTCACCATAAAGGACGGCATCTTCGGCACTTCTAACATCCGCATTGATGGCGGATTCTTCTCGATACAGGCCTCCGGCACGTACGACATCCCGAAAGACGCCCTCGACTTCGCCGCGCGTGTCACGTTCACAAAAAACGACGGCTTCTTCGCGAAACTCGCCACGCCAATCACATGGCCATTCGCCAATCTATCGAAGATGCTCTTCGACTTCAAGATCTTCGGCCCGCTGGACAAGCCGGGATGGAAATACAACAAGAATCTCATGGACAGGCTGAAGTAGGGTGGGAGGCTTGCATGGTTTCTCTTGAATTCGAAAAGACGTTCGAAGCCGGTTCCGCCGTCATGGGAATAGACGAAGCGGGGCGCGGGCCGCTGGCGGGTCCCGTATTCGCAGCCGCCGTATCCCTGCCAATCGACCGTGCCGAAACGCTTCTCGTCTCCAAATGGTCGGAGATGAACGATTCAAAGAAACTGTCGCCGGCCAAGCGCGAAACGCTTGCGGCCGTCATCAGGCAGACGGCAGGATGCGCGTGGGCGGTCGCCTCCGCATCGGCGCTGGAGATCGACCGGCTCAACATATTGCGCGCAACCCATCTGGCCATGCGCCGTGCCGCATCAGCCCTTGCGGAATCGATCGGAGAACCGCGGAATTTCAGGATCCTCGTGGACGGGCTGCCAGTCAATTCGCTTCCATTCCCCTCCCGGAACATCGTCAAGGGCGATGCGAAATCCATGTTCATAGCCGCCGCGTCAATCCTGGCGAAGACCGCGCGGGACGCATACTGCCTGGAGATGGAGAAGCAGTATCCAGGTTACGGTTTCGCCGTCCACAAGGGATATCCCACCCCGGCGCACCTCGCCGCGCTCGAACGCCTCGGGCCATGCCCCGAACATCGCCAAAGCTTCGGGCCCGTCGCCGAAGCGATGTTCTTCCATCCCAGGCCTGTCGGTTCCGTAACGGGGTGCGGCGCATCGCCAGTATGAGCGACGAGGATATGGTATACTGTGCCGCATGGCGAATCTCGATTCCATAGCACGATTGGCGGAGCTTGACGGCATCCTTCTTGTCGACAAGCCCGCCAACATCTCTTCACACGACGTAGTGAAGGCCGTCAAACGGCATTTCAACCTTGTAAAGGTCGGCCATGGCGGCACGCTCGACCCTAACGCGACCGGACTTCTTGTCCTGCTCGTCGGAAACGGCACGCGCCTCTCCGCCGATCTGATGGGGCGAGACCGCACTTATTCGGCCGTCATCCGGCTGGGGCGCACCACGAACACGTTCGACCGGGATGGCGAAATTATCGAGGAAAAGCCGTTCGATGCCATAACCCGCGAGCGGTTCGACGAGGCTGTGCGCAGGGATTTTCTCGGCGACGTCTTCCAGGAGACTCCGGCGTTCAGCGTGGTCAAGATGCCAGCCCATCCGTCATACGATATCGTCCGTACAGCCGAAGAGAACGAACGCACCGAGCATCTCGTCCACATTTTCCGCCTGTCGGTCACGGAGTTCTCCCCGCCAAATGTCGCATTCGAGCTCGTCTGCACCAAAGGCGCCCAGCCCCGCGTACTGGCCCACGACATCGGACAGAGCCTCGGCTGCGGCGCTTCGCTGGAAGAACTTCGTCGCACCAGGTGCGGCCCATACTCCATCGACGATGCGATCGGGTTCATGGAACTGATGAAGATGGATCCGCCAGGATGCCGCGAACGCGTAATACCGATGAGCGAGGTGCGCGTACGATGAATCTCGCAGTCGGATTCTTCGATGGCGTCCACCTGGGGCACCAGAGTATCCTTGCCCAGGCCGATGCGGCGTTGACATTCGACGTTCACCCGGCCGCCATCCTGGCGCCCGATCGTGCGCCGCCGCTGCTCATGTCCAAGGGAATGCGTCTTTCAGCCATTGCCGAAGCTCTCGGACGCAAGCCGGAACGGGTGAACGATCCTGTCAAGGCCATTCCATTCACCAGGTCGTTCGCGGCGCGTTCGCCTGCCGATTTCGCCGGCTGGCTCAAATCCACATATCCTCGGCTGGAGACAGTATTCTGCGGCCCGAACTGGACGTTCGGAGCGCACGGCACCGGCACGGCCGACACATTGCGGGCCCTTGGCGTCCAAGTCGAGACCGCGCCGTTCGTCCTGCATGACGGCATTCCGGTGTCGTCCACGCGCATCAGAACCGCGCTTGCGTCCGGACGTATCGAAGAGGCCACTCTGCTTCTGGGGCATCCCCATGCCGTAGCGGGAAAGGTCGTGCCAGGCAAAGGAATCGGGAGAACGCTTGGATTTCCGACGATAAATGTCATTCTCCCGGACGGGCTCGTGCGCCCGCCTTTCGGCGTCTATGCAGTCGCAACGGAACTCGGACATGGGATCGCCAACTACGGGTACGCTCCAACGTTCGGCGAACGCGCATGGCCTTCGCCGGTACTCGAGGTCCATCTTGCCAATCCATCGACCGGCCTTGCCCTTCCGCAGGCCTTGACCGTTTCATTCCTCAGGTTCATTCGCCCCGAAATCAAGTTCCCGTCGCTCGATGCGCTAAAGGAACAGATCGCAAGAGATATCGAAGCCGCGCGTCCTACTCGCCAGCCTTGACATGCGCCGCCGCGCGTCTGGCGCGAAAAAACGACTGGAGAACCATGCGACACGGCTCCTCCATAATGCTGCGAACGATCGCCGGATGGTGGTTGATGCCGGGATGGTCGAATATGCCGAATGTCGTTCCGCCGCCGCGCTTTGGATCGTCCAGCCCCCACACCACCGTTCCTATCCGCGCAAGAACGATCGCTCCGGCACACATCGGGCATGGCTCTTTTGTCACGTACAGGCGGGTTCCAGTCAGCCGCCATGCGCCCTTTGCCGCAAATGCCGCCGAAAGGGCCAGCATCTCCGCATGCGCCGTGGCGTCCTGCAACCCCTCCGTCTGGTTGTGCGCGCGCCCCAGGATGCGGGCCGTCAGAGGGTTCGGGTCAAATGCCGGATCATGGCCCGGAGGCGCGTCCAGCCATGACGGTTCCACGATCACGCACCCCGTAGGCACTTCACCGTCCGCACCCGCCTTTTCGGCCTCGCGCAGCGCCATGGCCATGAAGTATGCGTCAAAGTCCTGTTCCATGCGCATTGCCTTCCACGATATCTTCTACGGGCATGCCATGTCACCGGTACCGCGTGAGATGTTTCTCAAGCATCTCTCCAAGACGCGTCTCCAGCCATGGCGTCACGCGCCAGTAGTCCCTCAGGTTGAGGTAATCCGACACCGCCCCGCCCTGCCCTGGCTTCACGCCGAACTCGGCGCGCAGCAGTATGTTGCGCGCCGTGGCATCTGGAGAAACGAACTCCACCACCTGCGTCTTGAATCCAAGAATGCGCAGTATCATCGCACGGAATGCGTCTGTCAGCATGTCGCACAGTCTTTCGCGCAGGATTCCGTGGCGGAGCACGCCTGCGAACGCGGCCACGTCGGCGCCGGTCTGTCCAAGAGTCTTCTGCAGCTCGTGCTGGCAGCATGGAGCCGAGATGATGAAACGGCTTTTCCATTCCACCCCCTTCGCAAGAGCCTCGTCCGTAGCCGTATCGCAGGCGTGCAGCGAAATAGTCATATCCGCCCGCGAAGGGCTGCCGGATGGAAATTGAACTGCCGAAAGGTCGAAGCCTGAGAGGTCGGACTGGACGAACCGCACCGATTCCGCGACGTCAAGCTGCTCTGCCATCTTCTTTGCGGAGCCGATCACGTCCTCGCGCCTGTCGACGCCGACGATGCGCACGTCGTGGAACTTCAGGGCCTGCGTGAGGAAGAAGTAGAGCGCAAACGTCAGATATGCCTTTCCGCATCCGCAATCGACCACCGTGAACACCTTGCCGTCCGGCGTCCCGCCCGTGGCTTCAACAGCGCCGCCTCCGTTCTTGACTACGTCTTCGACCACTTTCAGGAACTCGTTCACCTGGTCGTATTTCCCGCGCATGGAGGCGCGAACCCGCCCCTCGCCATCCGCCAGGCCCGTCACGCGCAGCAACGCCGCGGAATCAAATGAGGTCAACGGCGTCTTCTTCACGCGGTCGTGCGGCTGTACCTTTGCGACACGGTCCATTTCGGCAGACCTGGTTGCCATCACATGTCCTTTGCGCGTGACGCGCACATGCAGATCGCCTTTGGCCGTGATCAGGTGGAGATCCCGCGCGCCCTTCTGCGCTATGATCTCTTCAATGCCCTCTGCGGCGCCGTTCGCATCGAAATTCTTCACTTGGGTACGCCCGTCATCCACCATCTCCGCCTGGAACCTGCGTTCGCCGCCGATTTCCACAGGGCGCATGGATATGCGGAAGGTCTTGCCGTTGCGACGCACGGTCTGCACTATCTTCATGAAACCGTCGCCCAGCGCGCGCGAACGGATCTCCTCCGCCAAATCCACGTCAAGTTCGCCTCGTTCCATCTTCATTCCTCTTCTTCCGCGGTAACGACATGCGCGACACGCCGGTCATGTTCGTCCGTGGGCAGATCGTCAAGCATCTGGAACGGATATGCGACGCCGATGGCAAGCGCATCCTGCGCCGCCATCGCAAGATACCGGTCGTACCACCCGCCGCCGTAGCCGAGCCTCCGTCCGTCACGCGTGAACGCCAGGCCCGGCACTATCCATACGCCAACATCTTCAGGCGCCATGTCGTATATCTCCGCCGGTTCCTGTATATGGTGAAACCCTTCGATGAGCGTCGTGGCGTTGGTGTAGATCGCCAGGCGGTAGCTTCTCGATTCGGCCTTCCAATACGGAACGGCCACTGTCACGCCCTCCGCCCAAAGGCGCTCTATGAGAACTGAAAGGTCGATTTCGTCGCTATTGGCCAGATACACCGCAAACGGACGCCTGGCGGCCACAGCCGCCTGCACGTCCGGACGCGCCCAGATTGATTCGCAGATCGCCGCCGACCGTTCGGCGCGTTCGTCTGGATCGATTCCCCGGCGATGCGCGCGCATCGCGTCTCGAACGTCTGCTTTCGTCGATTCACTGTTCATTTGCGCCCCACATGATACCAAAAGATTGCGGCGGCGGCAAATGCAGCATCACGGTTCGTGGAACAGCACGGGGTACGACTGCTTGTACCTGTAAGTCTTCTCCCTGCCTGTCTTTTCGTCCTCGTAGACGCCTGTCGCGTCCCACAGGTAGAAGCCTCGCAGCGACTCTTCCCCCTGCACCATGATGCCCTCGAAGTTCACCTTCTTTGAGGTGTGTACTATCGTTTCCTTGTCTCGCGTACCGTCGTATGCCGACTCGTAGTCGTACCAGAACGTGTAGGAGCCCTTGAAGATGCCAGTCGCCTGCGTGAACGAGAGCGTCAGCGCCCCGTCGTTGGCCCCCTCGTAGTACCACTCCTTCGTCTCCCTGTCTTGCACTGGCTTGGTGGCCTTCGCAACAACAATCTTGCCCTTCTCGTCCACGGCAACCGTAATCCCATCCTGCGACAAGGTATCGACGGCCTCCGCTTCGTCAAGCCAGGATTCCGTCACCTTCCGCCCGGTATCGTCGTCCAAATACGTGGACTTGTAGGTGTAGGCAAGCGTCGGCATGTCGTCAAGTGACAGACGCATCTGCTCGTAGTATTCATTCAGTTTCTTCAGCTTATCGTAGTAGGCACCGGAAAATTCCAATATGCGGTCGAACCCTTCGCCGTACTCGTCCGTAGCTTGCGGATTGCGGCTTGTCCACTGCGGCTCGAACATGACTGGGGCCAGCTGGTAGGGGCGCGCGTCCCGCGCGCCCGCCGCGTCGAACCCGACCGCCAGCGCCAGGCATCCGCCCTTGTACGCAGACGGCGCCGCATACAAGTACGCGAAGAAACCGCCGTTCTCTTCATCGTACATTAGCGGCGACGTGGCGGAAACGCCCGTGCCATCGGCAAGCTTGCCCGTGGCCTTCACGTTGCCGTCCTTGCCGACCGTGAGCGAAAGGTAGCCCGAACCATAGTCTTCGGCGGAACCAAGCGAAAGCGTATAGACACCTTCCCACGCGGCAAGAACTGCCTTTGACGCGGCAACCGTCGACTTGTCCTTCCACATCGTGCGACACAATTCGAAAGACTCCATACCAGAAGTGGTCCAGCCCCAGACAGAGGCATTCTGCAACACCTCGCCATCGTCCTGCGGCGGTGCAGCCCGGGTTACCGTGAGGCGCAGCGGTTTTACGATCTTGCCCGACTTCATCTCGGCAGCTATGACGAACTCTTCGGCACCATCCAGATCCTCGTCCGCAGCGCCGGTCGTGCTGGCGGCGTCGTAGCTTGTCGCCGAAAACGTCCAGTTCGTGCCGCACAACGACACCTTGCCGCTGACCTTCCCCACGGTCGAGACAGTGAACGTCGCCAGGCCGGCATCCGCCGAGACATCCTCGTCGTCTTCCTCGACATACGATGTCGCACAACCTGTAAACGTCCCCTGCGCCCATTCCGGCAGCGGCTTGATCGTTATCGGCAATGTCATGGACGACTTCGCCTTGCCATTCGCGCCGCCTGCCGCCGTGACCGTCACGGCATAGTCGCCAGCCTTCGTCGGTACGCCGCTTATCATGCCGCTTGCCGCATCGATCTTGAGACCGGCAGGCAACTTGCTTGCGGCGAACTTGGCGGGGTACGCGGCATCGTCCAGCGGAACGGACATGCTGAACGCCACGCCGACCATCGCGTTCGCCGACGGCACGACGGCGCTCTCGTCCAGAACAGGATCTTCCACCCCGGACTTCAACCGGAAGACGGCAACCGCCGTGGAATCCACATCCGGCGCATACTTGAACGTGGACGTATAGCCGACCTTCTCGCCATCGACGAGCCAATAGGCGAACACCGTATCCTTGCCAGGCTTGGCAGTCAGCGTCACGGGCTTGCCGGACAACACCTGCCCGTTCTTCGGATTCATCGTCACCGTGCCGGATGCCTCAGACTGTTCTAAAAGGACATCCGTCGTGATGACCGCCACGCGCGTCGCGGCGATGTCAACGTCGAGAACCGTGTTGTCGTTCTCCACCGTGCATGTCGCGCTAGCCGGCACGGTCCAGCGCGGATCGGTGGAGCGGAGCTTGAGCGTTGTCCTGCCGGACTTCACGGGGAACGCCCAACCGTCGTTCGCCGCAAGCCAGAACTTCCCGTCGGCCGACCATTCAATCCCCTCCGGCTCGCCATCATCATTGTCCGTATCGTTGACCTCGTAGACGCATACGCACACGTAGCCCGGCTTGGACGCATAGTTGGCCGTAAACGTTACGTTCGCCTCCGGCATGATGCATTCGAGATACGGAGAGCGAAGATCGAAGTCGTCGCAAAGCTCGACCGTCGCGGGCGAGCATGACCAGTAGGCGAACTCCATGTTCTTGTCGCTCTTGTCGGCGGCCTCGAGATAGAGCCGCGTGCCGTTGAGAGCGGATACCGAAGACCCAATGTCTTCGCTTTCATCCGTATAGACAATTCCATCCTTGGCTGTCGCCTTGTATGTTTTAAGCCACCGAGCATAGAGGGTCGTGTCGCCACTCAATGTGCAAACGCCATCAAGATCGACCCTCTCTCCGCCAGTCTTTGCCGTCCACCAGCCGCCAAAAGCCACGCCATTCATAGATGGTTGTTGCAACCCATCGACATCCCACGCTTCAGACGCAAATTGTTCCAGTGTCTGCTTGGCTGGCTTGCCTCCGTTCGCGTCAAATATGACCTCGCGAGAACCTATATGCCTGATCTTCATGCCTTTCCATGTGCCAGGAATGGGAACTCCCCAGCCCGTCGAATCTCGATGGCCATATGCAGTGAATCCATCGGAGCGATGGTACGCGAACGCATTGGGGCTAACCGTAATCGGCGCATTGCCCCCGAATACGACAGGCACGGATTCATGCTCGATAAAAGGCGATTCGAACGCCCAATCGTCGATGGAAGTCACCGATGCGGGAATGGTTATGTGCGTCAAAGGACACCAGCAAAATGCCGCATACGGAATAACGGTAATCCCGGAAGGGATCGTTATGCTCTTCAGTTCAGAATATGCAAAAGCGTACTCGCCAAGACTCGTCAGCCCGTTCGGCAAGTCAATTGACTCGATGGCGGTACGGCTAAATGCCCAATTACCAATACTTCGCAACGACGGCGGCAACTTGACAGATACAAGCTTATGGCAACGATCGAATGCACCATCGCCGATATTCGTCACACCATTGGGGATTACCACGCTTACCAAGTTCTCACACAATTCGAACGCATAATTCCTGATGCTCGTCACCCCATCGGGAACCGTCACCTCCGTCGCACCGTTGAGATCGACATCCGTCAACTCGCCATCCACAATAGTGAATCGAGGTTTGCCAATTGTCGGACTCGAAGAATCAATGTACTCGATCCGAATCCCATTCCACGTGCCAGGGATGTCAACGCCCCAACCGGTGGAACTTCTGGCAACATGAATGACACATTCTGGATTCACGCCATAGTAAGAATCATCCTCTTCGACATACGAAAGATAAAGCGCATCATCGCCAAAGATCGGCGCATTCCCCTGGAACACCACGTCCGTCAATCCGCTACATTCGTCAAAAGCATACTCGCCAATAGTCGTTACAGATGCCGGAATCGTCACACTCGCGAGTTCGTAACATTCACCAAAGGCATACTCGTCTATGTTTGTCACTCCGTTTGGAATTATCACGCTCGTCAACCCGTTGCATCCATAAAATGCGGAATCACCAATGCATGTCACGCCATTGGGAATCACAACATCACCATTGACACCTTGGACTAGCGTCTTGCCGTCCTTGGTGAGCAGAAGGCCGTTTACGGATTTGTAGTACGGATTTCCCGCCGCCACCGAGATTGACATCAGCCCGCTGCAATTATCAAAAGCATAAGGATGGATGTTCGTCACGCTTACCGGAATGGTCACGGACACCAGTTCGGCAAAGGAAAGAGCCCTCCTGCCAATAGACTTCACATCGTCTGGAATGACTATTTCCGTCGCTTCGTTGAGTTCAACCGCCATCAATGTCCCGTTTTCAATTGTAAACTCAGGCGTACCGGGCAATGGATCCGGATCGGGGTCTGGTGTTGAATTATCTTGCCGCATCGCAAGTCCATGCCAACGCCCATCCGCATCTACGACAGACTCCCATTCCGCCTTGTAATCTGGCAAATAAATTCCATTGCATGATCCAACCGATTCTGTCGAGTCGAGGCCTCCATAGTCAAAAACATCTGGCGGCGTTCCCTTAAAGTAAATATTAGCCCACCAATCAGAAGCAAACGCGAATGTGCCAATCCTTGTCACGCTTGAAGGGACTGTTACCTGCCTTAAATTCTGGCAATCGCAAAACGCATAATTCCCGACGCTCGTCACTCCATCTGGAATCGTCACGCTCGTTATGTCTTTGCAATGCTCAAACGCCCAGGAGCCAATGGTGGTCACACCATCGGGTATTGACAGGTTGGTTATCAACTTGCCGTCAAGATACAGCTTCTCCGATCCATACAATGGATTAGCGGCCGCTCGGTCAAAACGAATTCTGCACCAGGCCGCGAGATCAGTTATGTGAACCGCCTTCATTTTGCTGCAACGTTCAAACGCTTCATACCCAATGTTCGTCACGCCATTGCCGATCGTCACTCTGTCAAGATTTTCGCATCTGTAAAACGTTCGTTCCCCTATATCTTTCACTCCATCGCCGATCGTCATATCTTCAAGACCTACGCAACCATAAAACGCTCGTTTACCAATCTTGGATACGCTATCTGGGATCGTCACACTGGTAATGTTTGTGCAATTATAGAACGCATATTCGCCAATACGTGTAACACCATTGGGGACAGCAATCTCTTCTGCCGATGTTCCATTGAGATAGAGTTTATGGGCATAGGCAAGAGGATTGGCCGAATAAGCTGCACCATACATGTCATTAAATGCAAACTCAATGTCGCACCATGCCGCCAGATCGGTAATGTAAACGCCTTCCAGATTATCACAAAGGAAGAACGCATACTGTCCGATGTTCTTCACGCTGTCGGATATGGTCACGCGGGTAAGACTGCTACAGTACGAAAACGCACGTTCTCCAATGTTTGTGACCCCTTCCGGAATTGTCACGCTCAAGATGTTTGTGCAGTTGTAGAACGTCATATCGCTAACGCTCTTCACTCCCTCTGGGATGACGAGATCCGAAATCAACAAACCATTGAGATAAAGATTATGGGCATAACGCAGAGGATTTGCAGCATTATTTGAGGAGTAAATACTATCCATGACAAACTCAATACCACACCATGCTGCAAGGTCGGAAATGAAAACCCCCGCAAGCTTGTTGCACCCGAGAAACGCATCCGCCTCAACACGCCTCACGCTACTCGGCATCGTCACGCTCACCAGGTTCGTACACCCATAAAACAGTCGATATTCAAGGGTTGTCACCCCCTCGGATATGGCAACATTGGTTATGGATTGATAGGCAGAAGGGAAAACTGTCGACATTCCAGATGAACACACCGCTTGAGGGATTGTCACACTTCTAATCTCGCTACAGCCGACGAACGCATCCGTTTCAATGCTTCGTACGTTGGCGCCAATCGTCACGGCTGTCAAATTACTGCAACTCAAGAACGCAGTATCTCCGATACTTGTCACATTATCAGGAATCACCACCTCCGTCGCGCCATTGAGATCAACCTTCGTAAGCGTTCCGTTACTATTAATCTCGAAATACGGCTCTCCGACATATCTAATATTTATCCCTTGCCACCGACCAGGGATCGACACCCCCCACCCCGTCGAACCGCGATGGACATAAACAGTACCGACGCCTGGAAAAGTGTTGTTGTAATATGATGGAGCATCACCCAAGAAGAATAAATTCTCTAACCCGTTACAGCCACTTAACGCATATTGTCCAATACTTGTTACACTGTCTGGAATTGTCACGCTCGTAAGGCAGCGACAACCATAAAACGTATAGTCTCCAATGACATCTATACTATCAGGTATATCCAACTTCGTAAGTAAGGTGCCATTGAGATATAGATTATGCGCATAACCAAGCGGATTAGAGCCTGGATAAAATTTGATCCTGCACCATGCGGACAAATCAGAAATATGAACCGCCGACAATCCTTCGCACTTGGAAAATGCCGAATACCCAATGCAAGTTACGCTGCTAGGAATCGTTATGCTAGTAAGCCCACCACACGAGCCGAACGCGTCGTTGTTGATTTCCGTAACCCCATCCGGAATCCTGACATCACCGTTGACGCCATGAATGAGAGTCCTTCCGTCTTTTGATAGCAAAAGTCCTTCCTTTGAGGAATAGTGTCGATTCTCTTCCGCAACTGATATCGTCGACAATCCACCACAACCACCAAATGCCGAGGAATTGATATTCGTCACGCTGCTCGGTATTGTCACGTCTTTCAAAGTGGAGCAATCAGCAAAGATACCGCCTTTCAACATTTTGACTTGCGACGACACTTCCACAGATGATATCGGACTATCGGGAAATAAGGTCTTTAATGGGATATCACATGCAGATTGCGGTAATCGAACACGACGTAAGCGCGAACATCCTCTAAAAGGGTACATCCATCCCCGGCTTTGCCCACCAAGTTGAATTACGCTGTCCGGAATGAATAGTTCCTCAATCCCGCAGTCGGCTACACTCTCATGTGTAAGGACCGATATGCTGTTCGGCAGTATTACTGTCGAAAGATTAACGCAGCCACCAAACACCTCACCACCGCCATGATAATTGTTGTCACCAAGATTTTTAACCCCATTTCCGCAATCAACTCTATTGAGGCGGGTACATCCAGCAAATGCGCGATTTTTCACACTTGTAACGCTATCAGGGATTTTCACTTCGCCACTTAAATTCGCACACGAATTAAATGCCCCATAACCTATGCTTTTCAATGAGTTTGGTAATGTCACACTATGTATGCTCGTACAATCTTTAAATGCAAAAGTTCCTATGTTGACGACTCCATCGGGAATGACTAAATTCTGCACCAATTCCCCTTTGTAATAAAGATTATGTGCATATACCAAAGGCCCTGAATCAAAATCGGCACTAGACCATGCCGCCAAATCATCCGTGTGAACCGCTCTTAGTCCTGTACATCCGTCGAAACCCGAAACAGCGACAGCACTACTAGGTATTTTTATTTGCGATAAGCCCGTGCAATTTTTAAAGGCGTCCCCACAAATGTTCGTTATCGTATTTGCCAAATTTATCTCTGTTATCATACTACAGTTCATGAATGCGTTCTTCAATTCTGTGTCATCCGTGATTGTAACAGACTGCAATCCTGAAGGAATATTAAAGTAATAGAAGGCATACTCGGTTTGGTATACGCGAACACTACCGTCATATTCTTCTCCAATATATGGTGCTGATCTACCGTTACCTGTATATGGACCTTTGGAGAAAATTCTGCCAAATGGATCGCCATACCTTCCTCCACCTCGACTGGTTCCTACGAAGGGCAGTACCATGTTAGTAATGTTACAACATCCCCAAAACACACCTTCCCCTATCGTCATCAGACTTTTGGGGACTTCAATAGTTTTTATCCCTACGCAACTGGCAAAAGCCTGTTCCCCTATACTTGCCACTCCAGAATGCATCGTTACGGTTACAAGGTTACTACATCCATCAAACGCATTGGCGCGGATGTGGAAGAAGCTAGACGAATTTGGAAACTCAACAGAAGTGAGTCTTGTACAATTGGCAAATGATCCTTCTTCAACGCTTGATACGGGGACGCTGACAATCTTCGCCCCGTCTTTCCAAATTTCTTCATTCAATTTCAGCTCCGATGGTATCTTCAAATCCCCATGCGGTTCTGGCGAACATGAAGTAATTGCCGCAGAACGCCCATCAAGAAGCTTGAAGGTCCAGGTATAGCCATAGGCATTACCTGTTACTATAGGCGTTTCTGCGAACAGCCCCATGCCACACAGCATGATGGACATTAACATCATTCGTCCATGTACCGAACTATCCGCCATGTTCTGCCTCGTGGCTTTCGCCGCAAGGCGCATGATAGCGTTTCCAAACAATCTGTCTCTCTTCATTTTCGTTCCTCCTCTCTTTGCGGTCACGCGGGACGCGTGACCCTACCATGGCGGCGGTCGCGGGGGACGCGTGATCCTACCGTGGCGGCGGTCGCGGGCGACCGCCCTACCATTTCGCCGCTCGGCAATCGGAACAAAAAGGAAAACCTCCCGCTCGTATCTCGCCTGAGGTCTTAGGAAACCTTGAATGAAATACGATGAGAGGCAAGCGCATTGCGCTTCCTCTGCAAGGTACCGTCATTCGTTGAAATTTCCTAAGTTTCAGGCGACGATCGCTTTGCAGCGTTTGCAAATTCAATTGCTGCGTCCGAGGGTGTAAAGGGAATGTCGGCCCTCTTGCGTGGCTTGACGCCCCCAATCAGTTCCCGGACTATGTCCGCCCTCCTTTCGGAGAACGCCGATAGTCTATCATACCCTGCTTGCGGAACGCAAGCGGGATTTTAAGCGGGAGAAGCGATTCCGATGAGACGACGCTTTCTGCTACTCTGCTACGTGCCACCCTACCTCCGCGGCAACCCAAAAGCCGCACCGAACGGAAACCTCCCGGTCGCCTCGAGCCGGCACTTGACGCCTTCCGCCGTAACATCGAGAACAAGTTCCTCTGTCGCGGCAAACCTCTCCACTCGCCGCGCCAGCATCCGCCGGGCGACCTCGCGGCCTTTGGCATCGCGCGCGACAAGCGCCACGCCTCCAACCCCCGAAGAGCCTGGCAGCCACGCCGCCATACCGACATTGCCGAACACGACTTTCACCCGCCGCCCTCCACAGGCGAGCTGACATGTCTCGATCCTGTCGATCTCCGAGTCAAGGAATTTTGGCGGATTCGTCCCGTCGCATGGCACATCCCCCAACGCCAGCCCCGGACAGTCCGCCGACGTCGTTCCCATGCCCGCTATCCTGACGCCGGGCATATGGCCGCCAGCCACGGCATCGGCATACGCCGCCGCACCCTGGCCAAACGCCGCCGCCCAATAGCCGCCGGCATGGGCGTCGCGATCGAAATCGATCCACACGTCCGGCGACGGCTTGTCTCTCGCCCTCTTGACGCTCGGCGCATACCTCTTCATAAGCTCGGCCATGGGACGAAGCGTGCCGTCTGGATTTACGATTCCGTAGTCGCTGTTTTCCCCCTTCCTGAAACCACCGGGCCACCACCATGGCGAAGTCCCGTTCGCCCCTGCCGCAATCCCAGTCCGGTAGAAACGCTCCGCATAGGACGTGGAAACGGCGAACAGGGCGGGATCGGCGCAATCTATCGCTTCATTCCAGGCATTGAAGCCGAATTCGCTCCAAATGACGGGTTTTCCGCCAGACCAGGCGTCTATGAATCGCGTCGTCCAGCCGATGGCAGCCTCGCCCTTCTGGGTGTTGGGATAGGAATATCCCTCCGGACAGACGAAATCCAGATGGCGGACAGGTCCCGTAAGCGCAAAATCGTGCGGCAGCGTATTTCCTTGGCGGAAACTGACGAGCGTATTCGGCGCAAGGGCGCGCAATTTCCAGGTTGCAACGTTCCAGCGCTTCGATGTTGCATTGTCCATGAACCGGCGGTATGCCGCCATCTGCCGCCGCCAGGCGCCATCCTGCGCGAACCATGCGGTAGGAGGCGAGATCGCCATCCCCTTTGCATCGCGACGGCATGGAACGCCCCAATCCTTCTCCGCGCGCGCGACATCTCCGTAGTTCACTTCGATCCATTCGCGCCATTCGGCGTCGAAACGGCTTCGGGCCGCATCGTCCCGGAACAGCGAATTGCCCGGTTCCCATATCATGTCGAAGGCGAAGACCGTGGCATCGCCGGCGATTTCAGCTTCTGCGATCAGACGGGCCGCCTGTTTTCCGTCAAACGCCATGGGCGAGAACCAAGGAGCCCACAGGTTCACATGGATATCCAAGGCACGGCAGCGCCGGAAGAAATCCAGCATGTTGCGTTCGTGCCCCGGAGGACACGCCTGTATCGACACCATGTTCCCGCCAAGCGACGCGAAAAGTTCCAGGTCTCGCTGTATGAGGGATGGCGTATAGTATCCGTCCTTCAGCCAGCAGTTCCAGTAGTCGCCAGGTTCGGTGCCCAAACTGTAACGGGGCCAGAAGTTCACGCCAACGGCATACCATTTCCCGCCTTTCAGCCAGAAATCCCCGTCGTGAACGGTGACGAATTCGTCTTTCGGCGAGACATGCGGCGCGGCCACCGCAAATTGATGCCGGATGCTGTCGCCAGCCATCGCCACCCGGACGGTGTAGCATCCGGCGACGGCGGGCAGCCATGCCGTCTCGTACCTGTCCGTCAAGCCGGAAGCTGCGACTTTGCGCGAAAACACCTTTTCGCCGGCGGCGTTCTCCACGACGATCTCAAGATCGCGCGCCGGCCCCCGCCAGCTGGCGCCCAGCGTGACTTCCTCTCCGGGGCGGTATGAGAAATGCCGCGTTCCGCCCTCGAAGAGAATCGTGCCGCGTTCGAACAGTTCGCGCGTTTCAGCGATGCGCCGCCGCACGTCCGGGCGATTCCGGTCTTCTTCACGGCCGTAGCCAAAGCAGGCAATGCACCGTTCTGGCTTGCCGGGCCGCCTTTCCAGAAGAATCCATTCGGAAGGAGTCGCACCGCGTTTCAGACGCCACGGCCCCCCTCTGCCATACCCCTCTCCGCAAGGCCGGTCGAACATGCCTATGCGCTCGCCAGGCAACCTGTAGACCTTGTACGGCGGCCAAACGCCTTCCACCGCAGGGAAACGGTCGTATGGAAGCTTTCCCAGGGAAATGCCGGACACGGGTGCGGGCGCCGAGCCCACCCTGCGGACGTGAAACGAGGATTTGCGGTCCGTCATCCTTGGCGTGTACTGCTGGGATACTCCCAGGCAGATACGGACGATCTTGGACGGGACGAAGGGTCTGTCCCCTTTGAAGGCAGTGGGCGGAATCACATAGCGACGCCACGCCAGGCCAACGTCGACCGTCGCGAACCAGCGTCCGCCGGCCGCATCGTTCAGTTCGATGCTCGCCTGGGCGTCTTCGTAATCGCTGCGCGCTTCCATGATGAACAATGTTTCGCCGGGCGCGTACACGCCTCCGGCGGGATAGCAGGCATTGTTGTCCCACTGCCACAACTCGCCGCCGCTCGCGATCTTGATCGATCCGCCGTCCGCATCGAGAGTTGCCATCCCTCCCGGCAACGTGTGCGGCCCGAGCGCATGCCGCCATCCTTTTTCGTAGAAACCGGCCGTAGGGCCGATCGCCTCATGGGCGATTTCAATGGCATCAAGACGCCGCTGCGCCTCGGCGCTGGAAATGCGCTCACCTGCCCAGTCCACCATCCTGTCCGAAAGGAACTGCCCGCCGACAAGAACGACCGGACGGCCGCGGCAGATGTCGTTGATGACGTCTTCAGCCTGACGTTCTTCGAGATGGGCCGTATCTTCCACCACCCGCGGAGCGGCATTTGAAACCATGCCGCCACTTGCGGCCATCGTCGCGGTACAAACCGCCCAAAGGATATTTCGCGTCATTTTGAGGACTCCAACTGCTTTTTACCTGGTACTATTATGTAGCCTCTCAACTGGAACGGCGCCCAATCGTTCGTCCATGTCGTATCGCGGAACGGCTTCGTGAACAAGGCCGGGTCGGGGGCGATGTCGTCTGCCGTGCCGCGTACTCCATCCGGGCCGAGAGACATCACCACCGGCGGGTCGTTCGCAGGTTCGTAAACGTACGGCCGTTTCCACGGATCCGGCAGCATCTTCGGGATATAGGGGCCGATCCATCCAGGACGCGCAGACCGCTTCAAAGCCAACGCCTCCAATCCCTCTTCAGCCGTAGGGTACGTTCCGCAATGGAACTTGTACCTGCCTAGCGCTTCGGCAAGCGCCTCTACGCTCCGCTCCGCCTTCACTAGCCGTCCATCACGCATCTTCCTGCCGCCACCCTTTCCTGCAGCCTGGATCAGAGCGCCGCCGATCATGACCATAGCCATCAGCACGACGAAATAGAATACCGGGCCTCGCTTGATTGCAGGCGCCCTCAATCCCAGAGCGCGCTTTTGCGCTTCCATGTCGCGGTAGATCTGCTTTATCTTTCTCTCCCGCTCGCGTCTCGTCAGCGGCTTGCCATGAACGGTCATTGCACAACCTCCAGCACAAGCGGCTTTGGCGCAGGCGCCATCGCCGAAACGGAAACGGCGGACTCTACAAGTTTCACCGCGGCATCAAGGCGATCTGGACGCATGGATGAACACAGCTCCGCCACCGCCTGTCCGGCTGAGACCCTGTCGCCGTGCGCCACGAGCAGACGAACGCCCGCAGACGGATCTATCGAGTCGGACGACTGTCCTCGTCCCGCCCCCAGTTCAAAAGCCGCCTGTGCCACCTTCCCGGCATCTATCGACGCGACGTAGCCACTTGACAGCGATACGGCCCTGCCTCTCGCCAACGGAATTGCACCATCGCCCTGCCGCTTCTCGAACGCCGCCAGATCACCGCCATGCAGGCGCACCATGCAGGCGAAGCGCTTCAAAGCCGAACCGTCGGCAAGTCTTGCCCTGCAGACGTCCCTCGCCTCGTCCAGAGGCATCCCCTTGGCAAGCGACACCATCCAGGCCGCAAGCTCCACCGAGAGATTCGCCACGTCATGCGCACCAGACCGGCCCTTCAGCACCTCCAGCGCCTCCTGCACCTCCAGCGCGTTGCCGACGGTGAAACCAAGCGGTTCGTCCATCGCAGTCACGAGCGCCGCCGCTTTACGTCCTGCGCCACGCGCACCAGCCACAAGCGCCCTCGCCAAGGACACGGCTTCCGGCCGTGCTTGCATAAACGCGCCCGTGCCGCATTTCACGTCAAACACTAGCGTCTCGGCGCCCTCTGCAAGCTTTTTCGAGAGTATGGACGCCACAATCAGTGGAATCGACGGAACCGTTCCCGTCACATCGCGAAGCGCGTACAGCTTCTTGTCCGCAGGCGCGATCTCGCCGGTCTGCACCGTCAGGGAGCAACCGCACTCCGACACCACCTTGCGGTAGTCTGCCAACGACAGGCCTGCCACATAGCCGGGGATAGACTCCATCTTGTCAGCAGTGCCGCCAGTCAGACCGAGTCCACGCCCGGTCAACGACGGCACCGCAAGGCCACATGCCGCCGCCAGCGGCTGTACGACGAGGGAAAGCTTGTCGCCGACACCACCGGTGGAATGCTTGTCTGCCGTTGGAGATGGCAAGTCGCGCCACGACAGGCACTCTCCGGAATCGCGCATCGCCTCCGTTAGCGCCAGCATCTCCGCATCCGTCATGCCCTTGCAGCAGACCGCCATCGCGAACGCCGCCATCTGGTAGTCCGGCACGTCTCCACGCGTGTAGCCAGCCACCAGTTCACGAATGTCCTCAGGCGCGAGCTCCTTTCCCTCGCGCTTGCCGTCCAGTAGCAGTTTTACTATCATATCCTACAGGTTGCCGCCATTTTTCTGCGCCATGCGCTTGAGCTTGCCGGCCATGGACAGCTTTTCGACCGCTCCAAGATGGTCGACGTAGAGCACCCCGTTCAGATGGTCGGTCTCGTGCATGACCGCACGCGCCAGAAACCCCTTCACCGTGACGATCTGGGGAATCCCCTGGACATCCAGATACTGGCATGTCACCACGCCCGGCCGCGTAACAGTCCCTCCAAGGTTGGGAAAGCTCAAGCATCCCTCCTTGCCGCATTGCGACCCCTCGGTCGAAATGACGACAGGATTGAACATCACAAGCGGCATCGGCACGGCCGCGTTGAAAGCCCGCGTTTCGTCATCCTCTTCACATTCAGCGGGAACGTCGATGACACATACGGACTCCAGCCGGCCGATCTGCTCTGCAGCCAGCCCAACACCTTTCGCACGATGCATCGTCTCGATCATGTCCTGCGCAAGGACGACAAGCGCCGGTGTGACAACCGGGACCGGACGAGCCTTCTCGCGAAGGATCTTGTTTCCGTAATGGACGATCGGCAATACCATAACCTAGACACCTGTAGACCCGAATCCGCCCGTGCCGCGCTCCGTGGCGTCCGTCTCCCGGACCTCTTCTATTTCCACGGGCTCGACACGCGCAAAGACGATCTGGGCGATCTTCATCCCCTTCTCCACCGAAAACGGCTCCTGTCCAAAATTGGCCAGGATCACGCCCACCTCGCCACGGTATCCTGCGTCTATCGTGCCAGGCGAATTGAGCACTGTCACGCCATGCTTCAAGGCCAGACCGGATCTCGGGCGCACCTGGGCCTCTGCACCAGGAGGAAGTTGAAGCACAAGCCCTGTATGCACCAGAACCCGTCCGCCGGGCGGCAAGGTCAATTCCTCAATCGAGCATATGTCCATCCCGGCATCTCCGGGATGGGCGTATGCAGGCAGCTTTGCCGCCGGATCAATCTTCTTCCAAAGCACCTTCATCGGTTGTCTCGACGGAGGTTGAGGCGGTTGTGGTAAAACCAAGCCGCTGAAGATTCCAGGCGCTCCACTCGGACGCAAGCGTCCCGGCGGAGAACCTGCCGAGATCGTCACGGAGCTGCGCACGCACCATCTGGGCTGAGGCCGCATCGCCAGGAACGCGATTCTCCACATGCACGAGCAGGCCATGGCCTGCAATGGGCGTTTCGATGAAGTCCGAAATCTGTCCCTTGGACAGTTTCATCACAGGGGCGGCAATCGTCATCGCGTTCGCGAACGAATCGCGCTGGATGTTCGACACGGAGAACGTAATCGAGGTGGTGACATTTGCGTCGGCGAAGAGCTTTGCGTCAAACGGCTTGCCCTTGGCCAGTTCTGCGGCAGCCAAGGCGCGCTGCTTCTCCACTGACTCCTTGAACGCCTTTGCGCGCGCCGCGGCAAGGGCTTTCGGACGGATGACGTCTTTCGCCTCCGCAAACGACGGCACGTGCGCCTTCACGAAACTCGCCCTCTCTACCAGGTATACGGCGTTCGTACCGGCCACCACGCCATAGCGCAAGTCCGCACTCTCCGGATCCAGCTCCGCGACGGCGTCCGCAAAACCGGCGCAGTCCGGCACGAAAGCGGAAGGACGGGACATGAAACCCGCGACATATCCGCGCCCGTCTGGCGCAAAAAGCGGAGAGGTCTTGACCTGCAACTTCTCTTCCGCAGCGATCTTGGCCAGCATGTCCGTCTTGGCATCTGCCGTACCATCCTGCGGATAGACGCGGAAAAGCAGGTTCGTGCGGTACGCCTCCAGCGAAGCGATCAGCTGCAGCTCCTTCTCGAGGATCGGCTTCACCTCTTCAAACGTCTTTGTGACGGTGACGCCGTTCGTCCCGGTCGTTTCGAAGCGGCTGGACGTCGCATCGTAACGGTCGTGGAGTTCGTCGTCGGTGATCGTGAACTTGGCGAGGCGCGCAGGCGTGTCCGCCACCAGCTTCAGGTACTTGACCGTGACGCAGTCAGGCAGCGCGATGGAGTTCGTGTTGTCCTTGTAGTATGCCTCGAGTCCCGCGTCGTCAAGCTTGACCGATGCGGATTTTCTGTCTGTAAACGTGGCGATGCGGACGGTGAACTTGTCCGTCCAGTCGTTGATCGCCTCGTCCAGCTCCATGGGCGACACCCATGCAGCTCCGCCCAGCACCACGCGCGTCAGCTTGGCCATCGTGAGGCTGCGACGCACCGACGCCTCGAAACGCTCAGGGGTCAGATAGTTTTCGCGGAGCAGCATCTGGTAACGCGCACCGTTGAACGTCCCGCCTTCCTGGAAAGAAGGATCGCGGCGTATGGTTTCGCGCACGTCGTCGTCCGTCGCCACAAGGTGGGCTTCCTTTGCGACGGACAGCGCCGCCAGCGTCTCCCAAGCCTGACGGTTCACCTCGGCAACAGGCATTCCATTGTTGCGTTGGCGCCCCAGCCCGCGAATCTCTTCCGCCACCTCCCTGAACTGGTCGGAGGGAACGTCCTTCCCGCCAAGCATGCCAGCAGCGCCGGAAGAGCGACCGTCCTCCCGCCCCGTGAAAAGAAAGTCGAATGCGAAGAAGACCGAAATGGCGACCGCAAAGACGCCCCAGATCCACTTGTTGCGAATGAGCCGGTTGAATTGATGAATTACCACTTTTTTCCTGTCTTTCTGCTTCTTTGTTTCAATGACGCAGGCAATGAACCACATGCGGCCATGTTAAATGTCGGAATCTTCGTCCTTTTTCTTTTCCTCGCCTTTCCCCGCTTCGGCGCCATCGGCCTTGTTTTCAGGGCCGCCATCGACGTTCTCAACGTCCTCGGACTCTTCGGAGGCGGCTTTCGCCTTCTCCTTGTCCGCATCCGGAACCGCCGTGTTCACTACCAGCTCGCCCGAATTGACGTTCGCGCGGTTCTCCGCGAACACGCAACGGTTCAGCATCTCTCCCGCAGGGTTGAAGGTCATCATGGAAACGACCATCCGTCCTCCGATTTCGGATTTGGCCCGGAATATCTTGATCGCGCACTGCGGAGAAAGGGAGAATGCAAGCGTCTTGGGCACGTCCGTCTCCTCTCCGGTCTCGAAATTCTTCTGCCGGATCAATCCCTGGTCGAGGATGACGGGGCAATCGCCGCTCTCGCCACGCAGGGAAGTGAACAGATTGTCGCTCGTGGAACGGATGCGTACCTGATTGGCCGCACCCATGCGCTCCACCTTGTAGTGGTGTCCGTCGAGCGCCATCGAACCGGTCACGCAACGGACCACCGCTTCGTCGCCATCGCCAGACGGCCTGTAGTCGAACACGCTTTCGCCTGCCAGGTTGCTGCATGAGAAGAACGGCGCACTCACGGAGAACATGCCGTCGGGAAGCGTCCTGGGCAGATCGAGCCTGATCATCCCGTTTCCAAGCAGCACGTTCCGGGAGGCTTCGCCTATCGCAATCTCCTTCGTAGCGAACTCGACCGTGTTGGTAGCGACCAATACGGCCTTCTCGCCAAAGGCGAACTCGGCGCGACACGCCCCGGCCTCGCCCGCTTCAACGCGAATCGACGATCCAAGAGGATAGTAACGCCCCTCTTCCGCCTTCACCCATTCCGTCGTGCGCGGCTTCTGCACGCTAACGGAGCATCCGTCGACAAGTCGGCAGCGGAGCAGCGGGTAGAAGAACTTCTCCTTCTTGGCCTGTGGCAAGCCTTCCTCTGCCGCAGGAGCCGTTTCTTCGGCTTCTCCCGCAGGTTTCGCTTCCCCTTCCTCCTGTGCGAACGCGGGGAACAACGTCACGCAGGCGCAAACCGCCGCTGCAACGAACGTCCTTTTCGCCAAAATTGTCATCTGCATATCAAACCTTTCCTTCGTGGTTTGGGGTATTCTACAATTTTCCGGGCGCGAACGCAATGCTAAACACGCCACCTCACGGGAAAGACTCCCCTATGATGTATTCAGGGGCGAGATTCCCGTCGCGCACCTTGCGCCCCACGAGAAATCTCGCAACAGCCTCGGCGAGCATCTCGCCATGCCTGGCGGGATCGTTCTCCACGCGCGTAAGCGTAACGGGATACACCGGACCTAGCCCCTTGTTCGCAAGCGAAACAACCTTGACGTCCCCCGGGATCGCCACGCCCTCCATCAGAATCGAGACGAGCGCTCCCCTCGCGACAAAGTCGTCGGTGAATATCAAAAGATCGGGAAGCCACCCGCGCCCTTCTTCCGCGAAGCGCCGGCTAAACGCGTCAAACGCGCCACGTTCGGTTCCTTCGGCGCGTCCGTACTCGAACGCGACCGGAGTCTGCCACTCTTCGGCCTCGAAACCGGACCTGCGGAGCTGCGGCACGGCGTCGAAATGTCCGCCAGTCTCCTTCGTGACCTGCAGTATTCGCCTGACGCCGGCCCTTTCGCAATGCGCGACGATGTCAGAAACGGCGGCGTTGTTGTCGCGCCGGAAATTGGCGACGCATCCGGGAAGAGCACATCTGTCCCGTCCGAACACTCCAAATGGAACGGACGCCTTGGAAAGAAGCCTCTCTATCTCCAGACGGTTCTCGACGAGCAGCGTGAAGTCGGGACGCGACTTGAGTTCGTGCGCGAGCTGCTTGAAATCGTAGCGTCCGTTTTCCTTTCTGAAAACCGTCACCTGAGAGAACATGTATCCCTCTTCGACGGCGCGCGAACGTATCTTTCCGACGAGAACGTTCTGGTAATAGACATGGTCGCCGTCCGGAACGACGACCAGCACCCTTCCGTTCCACACGCTCTGACGCCGCGCGTTTACGACGCATCCGAAGCACTTTTGCACGGTGATGAGCCCTTCCCGGGCGAGCGTGGCGACTGCGGCCTCTTGAACGCGAATCGAGACGCCGAGCATCTTCGACCATTCGAGAATCGTAGGCAGGACGTCTCCCGCCTTGTAGAAGCCGGAGGCGATCGCCTCGCGAAGTCCGTCGGACATCTGCTTCGACAGACTTGCGGCGTTGTGCCGTCCTACCGTGAACGGCGGCGGATCGAGCCTGCGTCTTTTGTCTGAAACTGCATCCTTCACCACGAATTCCCCGTCACTGCCTGAGGACTCCATCCGCGCCGATCGTCTTCACGCGGAGAAAATCTATCGCGTAGCTGACCGGGACGTGTCCGTACGGATAGCCTTCATATACGGGACAGGACATCCTTGCCGCGAAGTCCTTCTTGACACGCGCCATCTCGGCTTTCGCCGCCTTGGCCGCCTTTCCGGAAAGTCTGGTCTTGTTCGGTCCGCCGGCCGCCATGTCGCCGAACACCACTCCGGCACATTCCTTGAAGTAGCCGCTGGACACGAGTTCGTCCAGAATCCCGCGCGCGGCGGACGGTTCGCAGACGCTCGTTTCGAGAAACACGATCCGCCCCTTCGCATCTGCCGCCCAGCCCGTCTGGACCCCCTTCAAAACGAGCGCGATGTGTCCGCCGCACGCCGGGCCGGAACACGCGCCGGGACGAAGCGCACGCAACTTCACGTCCGGCATCGGCACGTCTTCCGCGAACGCCTTTGCCATCCAGTCGAAGGCCGGACGCTTCGCGTACAGGAACTGGCTGAGCAGCGGACCCGAGAACGGACGCCCCGCCTTTTCCTTGAGCATCGCGTTCAGCAGCATCGTTATATTGCTCGAGCCGAGCACGCGTTGCGGACGCGCGCGAAGTTTCGCCCAGTCGATTTTGTCCAGCAAATCCTCCGAGCCGCGTCCGCCGCGCGCGCAGAGCACCAGATCCACCTCGGGATCCATCCACGCCTGCTCGAAATCGGCCACGCGATCTTCGACCAAAGCCACCTTCTCGAAATTGAGCCTCGGCATGACCTTCACCTTGTACCCCGCCGCCTCCAGCGCGGCCTTGCCGCTGTCGAACCTCGCCTTGCTCTGGACGCTGGCCGGCATGACGAGCGCGATTGTCTTGATTTTGTCGGAGGGAAAGCATCCAGAGAAGTCCAGAGTTCTGCGCGGCGAAGCACCGTCCGCAGCAACGATTTCACCGTCTTCGTCGGACGCGGACGGCGGCGGGGCGCCGTCCCTACCAGATTCTGTATTTTCTTCCGAGGCAATTGCAAAACCTCCCGCGCATTTGGCAGGGTCGCGCGTCCCGCGCGACCGCGGGCACGCGAGACGCGTGCCCCTACCGGGTTTTGAAACTACCTCCGTTATGTTTTTGAACGTCTCGCCGTCGAACTCGTAGAACTCGAGGCGCAGGCGCGGAGGATTGTTCACGGGATCCTTGCGCCACCCCTGCATGTTGCCCCCGAGGGCGCGCACTGCCATGAACACGGGCGTATCGCGTTTCGCGACAGACTTCGGCACTAGCGCAAGACCTTCCGCGAACGACGGACCTTTCAGTTTCTTGAGCGACGTCAATTCCGGATTGGCGAGCGAAACGCCCCCGTAGTTCGCGCACACGAGCGACTTGCCGTCAGTCGCCATCGCCTGAATTCCATACTTGATGTCGTAGCCGAAATCGAACGCCTGATTGCCGCGGTCGGAGAGATCAAGCCCAAGCCGCTTCACTCTGCACTCGCGATGCGGAGTCTTGTCGCCGCCTACGGCGTAATAAATCGTGTCGCCCAGCACGCCGACGGCGCCGCCCGTCTCCGGGAGCGCCTTTTCGGATAAGAGGTTCAAGTCCTCGTCCCATACGCGGAGAAGCCCCGGCATGCCGTCTTTCATGTCCGCACGCCTGCGGATGTTGAATGCGCCGTAGATGCGCCCGTTCGCGCAGGCGATTCCGCCAAGGTGTGAGGGCGCGTCGATATGCTTCACCAGCTTTCCATCCCAGCCGATCTTCGCAAGCCCCGCCTGGTGCGAGAGGTAGATGCCCTTCTCGGAGCAGGCGAGACCTTGGATATGCCCGGACTTCACCAGCATGTCGAATTCATGCGGAACGGTCAGTATCGCCTTCATCTTCGTCGGCTCCGCCGCGCCGGCGCCGGTCGCAAGAGCGACGGCGATCAGCGAGCAAATAGACAGTATCTTTTTCATGTACATCTATCGTTTCACGGTTCCGAAAAAGCGATCGGCGACGATTGCGATCGCGCCGTCTCCCGTGACGTTAGCGGCTGGACCGTATCCGTCGAGCGCCATGTAGAACGTCATCATCACCGCGACCTGGTCGGATGAGAGTCCAAGGATGGAGTCCAGGAATCCGACAGACGCCATGAGGACTCCGCACATGACTCCCGGCGCCGCGACTGCCGCCAGCGCGAACATGGCGGTGAAATGGACGAACTGCGCCGTCGTCGTCTCGACGTCGAAGATGATCACGACCGCAAGCGTAGACGCAATCATCTTTATGGCGCTGCCGACCATGTGCACGTTGGCGCAGAGCGGAACGACGAAATCCCTCATGTCCCTCGACACGCCGTTTTTCTCGCAGCACTGGAGCGTGACGGGGATCACGGCGGACGACGACGCGATGGAAAGTCCGGTGAGATACGCGGGCAGCATATTCCAAAGAAGCCGGAGCGGATTTCTCCCCGCGAGCGCGCCGGCGACCGCGTACATGAGGACGAGGAATACGATGGTGAGCGCCCATCCCGTTCCGATGACCCGCACCATCGTGCCCGCCATCGCGCCGATCCTGCCCGTCGCCGTCATTTCGCAAATCATCGTCATGATGTAGACGGGGAGTCCCGGTATCACGACCTCCTTTATCGCGAGCGTGACAATCGCCGCGAACTCGTCCGCGAAGCGTTTGACGGACAACGCGTTGACGGCCACAATGCCTACACCCGTCATGAAGGACAGCGCAAGCGCCGTCAGCACGTCGCACACCGGCGGAATCTTGATGTCGACGTAAGGGACGATCTTCGTCGACTCTGCGGCCGCCGCGACCGCGCCCTTCGCGACGTAGAGCGGCAAAAGCTCCCCAGCCGCGAAATACGCGAACATGGAGGCCGCGCAGGTCGAAAGGTACGAAACGCCCATCACGAACAGAAGCAACTTTCCAGCGCCCTTCCCCGCGTTGGCGATGGCGGGCGTGACAAGCCCGAGAATCAGCAGCGGGACGATGAACTTCAGCACCTGCGCGAAGAGGACGTTGAACGTCTTGAACACCCTGAGCCCGACGTCTCCCGCTCCGCCAGCGCGGGCAAAGACAAGTCCAAACAAAACGCCTGCCACAATCGCGATCGCGACACGGCCGAACATCCCGATCTTCGGAATTTTCACCTGTCCATCCCACTCTCGGCGTTTCCGGCATCCTGGCTGCGGACTGTATCGCGCCCTTCGTATTCCGGCGGAACGTAGCCATGTTCAGACCCCTGCACCCAGACGATCCGCTTCGGACATTTGAGGGTGTTCCACAGAATCGCGAGTCCCGAAGGCTGGCACGTATAATCGCCAAGCCCGGCGCGCGCGATATCGACGTAGCACGAGGCAGGAATGCGCTTCGCGAAGTTCACGGGATCGAAGTATCCGAGAGCCTCGACGTACTTGATGCGCGGCCAGGGGCCGCGCAGACGTCCCGCGAGCTCCGCCCCAACGTCGCAGAATCCGGTTATGGAACTCCGGATGCTCGTCACGCCCTCGCCGCAGCCTGCGGCCCAGATCGCGAACGCGCCGCCTTGGCTGCCACCGTACACGTGCAGGTCTTTCCCGTTCCACTCCGGCAACGACTTCGCGTACTGTATTGCGCGCATCATGCGCAGAATCATGCCGCGGAAATACGCCGTTTCGGGATTCGAGTTCTGCTGCGGATCGAAGGCGTACGTGTAGCCGTTCGATCTTATCTTTTCGCCGTGGGCCTTGTAGTACTCGCTTGTCCCGCCGAATTCCGGAAGAAGGACTCCATGCGTGTCGAGATAGAGACGGATGGCGTCGGCTTCCGGATTTTTCGGAGCGATCGGCCCGTAGTCGTGGTAGCCGTAGCCGCAGGCCTGTATTTTGATGCCGTATTTCTTCCCCGATTCCGCCGCCTTTGGAATCGAAAGGTAGCCGGTCATGGGCATCCCGCCGGTGCAATCGACGGAAAGAGCGTAGAGGCAGACATCCTTGTTACAGCACTTCGCCTCCACGCGCCTGGCGTTGAACGGAACCTTCGCGAGTTCGGCTTTCTGCCGCGCCCAGAACGCGTCGAAGTCAGCCGGTTCCGGCGCTGCCTGGCGCAGGGTGTCGATGGCGGCTCCCGCGCCGCCGTCGAAGAATACGGTCAGTTTTTTATTCTTGAGCCTCTTGAGCGCCCGCTTTCCTTCCGGCGTAGAAGGATCGCCTTTGAACTCAGGCGGCTTCTTCTTGAAAGGCTTCCCGTCGGCATCTTCGACAACGGCGTAGAGCCGCACGAAGCCAGGCTTAGCGATGCTCGTCTTGTACGTGAACGGCTTGCCGGTGAAAGGTTCCCGTCCCTTTTCGGAAACGCCGTCGTCGCCAGTCCGCTCCCAATTGAGGAAGTATTTGCCTTCCGGCATTTTGCCTTCGATCCCCTGCGGCTCGATGGTGAAGGCCATCGTCTCGCCCGGCTCGTAGAAGACGGGCGCCTTGTCCGTCGTTCCCTTCAGCCACGCCTGCTGCAGAACGTCAGCCGTATTTGCAAAACAGACCGTCGCCATTAACGCGGCAAACAATGATATGCCTATTCGTTTCATTTTTCCTCCTATGCTTCCATTGAAGATTCATCAGCCGTAGGTCTGTCCGGAACGCACCGTCGAACGACCCCTGCCCTGCCGAATCCATGCTATTGTACCATATTCTCTTTAAAAGCGGGACAGGGGAAATATAGTTTGTGGGGGTCTCCGGGACGCGGCACGCGTGCCGGCAAAGA